>NZ_JBHUXS010000006.1:0-398214 GCF_042669245.1 Streptomyces sp. NPDC057249
TTCTGGGGCTTTCCTCCGGGCGCTTCCCTTCGGTCTTGCGTTTCCGACTCTATCAGACTCTTTCGTGTCCGATTCCCGGTCGAAGCGGGTCTTTCTTTTTCGCCTTTCGGCGTGTCCACTACTTTAGCGGATTCCCTCGGTTACTCATAATCGAGTCAGTGGGAACGAATTCCGGCATGCCGAAAAGCGCACCCTCTGAGGGTGAATCGTAGGTAGTGGTTGGCCGCTTCAGGTGTGTGCGGCTCTCGATCCGATGGACCGAACCAACAGCTATACCCGTGTCAAGCGACTCGGACAACATTAGGGGCCCCACCCGAGCGAGTCAAGTTGACCTGCGGCGCGGCACATGGGCGCGGTACGGGCTCACCGTGGGGTCCCCGTCGATCCAGAACCGCCACGGATGCACCGCCCCGTCCCCGCCCACTCCGGTCCGCGGACCGTTGCGCACCTGGTCACCCGGGGGCGGGGTGCCGTGGAGGACGGACAGCTCGGCGCCCTCGTGGGCGATGGCGTCGGTGCCGTCCAGCGCACGGCCGATGTCCAGGGCGGTCGCGAGGCGGGCCGGGCCTTTGGCCAGTTCTCGGTCATTGCGGGCCGAAAGTCGACGTTTACGCGTCAGCTCGGCGCCCTCGAAGATCTCGCCGGCCCGGAGCAGCACCCCACTCGCCCTGCCCTCGGGGCCGCACACCAGGTTCATGCAGTGCCACATGCCGTACGTGAAGTAGACGTACGCGTGGCCCGGCGGGCCGTACATCGCGTCGTTCCTCCGCGTCCGGCCCCGGAAGGCGTGGGAGCCCGGGTCGATCTCGCCCGCGTACGCCTCCACCTCCGTGAGGCGCAGGGCGATCGGGCCCTCCGGGGTGCTGCGGACCAGGGTGCGGCCGAGAAGGTCGGGCGCCACCTCCAGTACGGGGCGGTCGAAGAAGTCCCGCGTCAGCGGCGTACGGTCCGGACCATCGATCATGAGGTTCGAGGTTACTGGGAACCGACTACGGTCGTCGCGCGTATGTAGGGGTCAGGACCTAGGAGGAGAAAACATGGGCTTCAAGCGGCTGCTCGCGAGCATGGGTGCCGGCGGCGCCTCGGTGGAGACGGAGCTGACCGAGGTCAACGTCGTCCCCGGCGGGGTCGTCCAGGGCGAGGTGCGAATCCAGGGCGGCTCCGTCGACCAGCAGATCGAGGGGCTCTCCGTGGGCCTCCAGGCCCGGGTCGAGGTCGAGGGCCAGGACCAGGAGACCAAGCAGGACATCGAGTTCACCAAGATGCGCGTCGGCGGGGCGTTCCAGGTGCAGGCGGGGGCGGTGCACGTGGTGCCGTTCGGCCTGGAGATCCCCTGGGAGACGCCGATCACCATGTTCGCGGGCCAGCACCTGCACGGCATGAACATCGGGGTGACGACCGAGCTGGAGATCGCGCGGGCGCTGGACTCCGGCGACCTCGACCCGATCAACGTGCACCCGCTGCCGGCCCAGGAGGCCATCCTCGACGCCTTCGGCCGGCTCGGCTTCAGCTTCCGCAGCGCCGACATGGAGCGCGGCCACATCCGCGGTACGCGGCAGCGGCTGCCGTTCTACCAGGAGATCGAGTTCCACCCGCCCCAGCAGTACCGGGGTCTCAACCAGGTGGAGCTGTCGTTCGTCGCGGACGACCGCGAGATGGACGTCATCCTGGAGATGGACAAGAAGGCGGGTCTGTTCAGCGAGGGCAGCGACTCGTACCGCGCCTTCAAGGTCGGTCTGCACAACTTCCAGGAGACCGACTGGGCGGCATACCTGAACCAGTGGCTGGCGCAGGTCGGCGGTCAGCGCAACTGGCTCTAGGGTCGGAAGCGTCATCCGACAGAGCCGACAGAGAGGTGCTGACGTGACCGAGCCGAAGAGGGCGCCGCTGCCGCACGACTTCCATCCGGAGGTTCCCTCGTTCACCGTGGTGAGCGAGGACGTCGCCCCGGGTGCCGTGCTCCCGGACGCGCAGGTCTACGCGGCGGGGAACACCTCGCCGCAGCTGCGGTGGGAGGGCTTCCCGGCGGAGACGAAGAGCTTCGCGGTGACGTGCTTCGACCCCGACGCCCCCACCGGCAGCGGGTTCTGGCACTGGGTGCTCTTCGACATTCCCGCGTCGGTCACGGAGCTGCCGGCCGGCGCGGGCGGCGGGACGTTCGAAGGGCTGCCCGCCGGCGCCGTGCACGCGCGCAACGACTACGGGACCAAGGACTTCGGCGGAGCCGCCCCGCCGGCCGGGGAGAACCACCGCTACGTGTTCACGGTGTACGCGGTGGACAGCGAGAAGCTGGGCCCCGACAGCGACGCCTCGCCCGCGGTGGTCGGATTCAATCTGCGGTTCCACACCCTGGGCCGGGCCCAGCTGGTCACCGAGTACGCGGAGCCCGCCGAAAACGCCTGAGTACCAAAACGCCCGCATCCGTTTGCCCTGCCCCGGTCTTGGAGAGATCAGGGCAGGGCACTTTTTAATGCGTTGTCCATCACGGCGTGCCGGGGCCAGAGTTGATCCGGGCCTGCCAGGGGGCGGCCGGCACACGGGAGGTGGGCGGGATGCGGGACACGCTGGTACTCAACGCGAGCTTCGAGCCGCTGTCGACGGTGACGTTGAACCGCGCGGTGGTGCTGATCCTTCAGGACAAGGCCGTCGTCGAGCAGTCCCACCCCGGCCTCCGGATGCGCGGTGCCGATGTGGACATCCCGGTGCCCCGGGTGATCAGGCTCTGCCGGTACGTACGGGTGCCGTTCCGAAGACAGGCGCCGTGGTCCAGAAGGGGCGTCCTGGTCAGGGACCAGCACCGGTGCGCGTACTGCGGGAAGCGGGCCAGCACCGTCGACCACGTGGTGCCGAGGGCGCAGGGCGGGCAGGACACCTGGCTCAACACGGTGGCCTCGTGCGCGGAGGACAACCACCGCAAGGCGGACCGTACGCCGGAGCAGGCGGGGATGCCGCTGCTGCGGAAGCCCTTCGTGCCCTCCCCCGCGGAGGCGATGCTGCTGGCGCTGGGGGCCGGTGACCGGTCGGCGCTGCCGGAGTGGCTGGCGCGTAGCGCGGCGTAGCCGCCGTACGCGCGACGTCGAGGTGAGCGAGGCCCGTCTCCCCCGGGGAGGCGGGCCTCGGCCGTTCAGCGGAGCAGCAGCTGGACGATGGCGACCGTGCCGACGGTGACGATGAGGGCGCGCAGCAGGGCGGGGCTGAGGCGGCGGCCGACCTTGGCGCCGATCTGGCCGCCGATGGCGGACCCCACCGCGATCAGGAGGACGGCGGTCCAGTCGAAGTCGGCGACGAAGAGGAAGAACAGCGCGGCGATGCTGTTGACGACGGCGGCGAGGACGTTCTTGACGGCGTTGAGACGCTGCATGGTGTCGTCCACCAGCATGCCCATGAGGGAGAGGTAAATGATCCCCTGGGCGGCCGTGAAGTATCCGCCGTAGACGCTGGCGAGGGTCAGGCCGATGGAGAGCAGCGGGCCGCCGTCGGGGTGGGCGGACGCCCCGGTGCGGGCGCGCCGGTCCTGGACGGCCTTGCTGATGCGCGGTTGCAGGATGACCAGGACCAGGGCCAGGGCGACCAGGACCGGGACGATGGTCTCGAAGGCGGTGGAGGGCAGGGCCAGGAGCAGGGTGGCGCCGGTGAGGCCGCCGATGAGGGCGCCCACGGAGAGTTTGAGGACGCGGGAGCGCTGGCCTTCGAGTTCCTTGCGGTAGCCGATCGCGCCGCTGATGGAGCCGGGGATCAGGCCGAGCGCGTTGGAGACGGTGGCGGTGACCGGGGGCAGGCCGGTGGCCAGCAGGACGGGGAAGGTGATGAGTGTGCCGGAGCCGACGATCGTGTTGATCGCTCCGGCGCTGATCCCCGCGGTGAAGACGGCGAGCATCTCCCAGATGGACATGGCGTATCCCCCGTGCGTGATCGGTGCTTGCTGCACCGAATCATGCACGGGGGGTGTACACGTCAGTCGACCGGGGGTTCCTCTCGCCGTTCCTTGCCGGTGTTGAAGCCGGGGGCGCCGGTGGGGAGGTTGCCGAAGGCGCCGCTGAGGCCCTTGAGGGCGTCGCCGATCTCGCTGGGGACGATCCAGAGCTTGTTCGCGTCGCCCTCGGCGATCTTCGGCAGCATCTGGAGGTACTGGTACGAGAGCAGCTTCTGGTCCGGGTCGCCGGCGTGGATGGACTCGAAGACCGTGCGGATGGCCTGGGCCTCGCCCTCCGCGCGCAGGGCGGCGGCCTTGGCCTCACCCTCGGCGCGCAGGATCGCGGACTGCTTCTCGCCCTCGGCGGTGAGGATCGCGGACTGGCGGGTGCCCTCGGCCTGGAGGATGGCGGCGCGCTTGTCGCGATCGGCGCGCATCTGCTTCTCCATCGAGTCCTGGATGGAGGTGGGCGGCTCGATCGCCTTGAGCTCGACGCGGTTGACGCGGATGCCCCACTTGCCGGTGGCCTCGTCGAGGACGCCGCGCAGGGCCGCGTTGATCTCCTCGCGGGAGGTGAGGGTCCGTTCCAGGTCCATGCCGCCGATGATGTTGCGGAGGGTGGTGACGGTGAGCTGCTCGATGGCCTGGATGTAGCTGGCGACCTCGTACGTCGCGGCCCGGGCGTCGGTCACCTGGTAGTAGATGACGGTGTCGATGTTGACGACCAGGTTGTCCTGGGTGATGACGGGCTGCGGCGGGAAGGGCACGACCTGCTCGCGCAGGTCGATCCGGTTGCGGATCGAGTCGATGAACGGGACGACGATGTTCAGGCCCGCGTTGAGGGTGCGGGTGTACCGGCCGAAGCGTTCCACGATGGCGGCGCTGGCCTGCGGGATGACCTGGATCGTCTTGATCAGGGCGATGAAGACGAGCACCACCAGAATGATCAGGACGATGATGATCGGTTGCATCGTTTCCTCGTGCCCTTCGGTTGATGATCGTCATCGAGTCTGACAGAACGCGCCTTGGTGTGGGGGCAGTTCGGTCACATGACGATGGCCGTCGCCCCGTCGATGTCCACGACGTCGACCTGCTGGCCGGGCTCGTAGCTGAATCCGGTGTCGAATGCGCGCGCTGACCAGACCTCACCGGCCAGTTTGATGCGGCCACCGCCGCCGGTCACCCGTTCCAGGACGACGGCCTGACGGCCCTTCAGTGCGTCGATGCCGGTCGCGTGCACGGGGGCCCGGTCCGCGCGCTGCCGCCCCGCGATCACGCGCACCACGGCCGTCAGCGCCACGGAGACGATGACGAAGACCAGGACCTGGGCGACGATTCCGCCGCCGAGGGCCGCGACGACCGCGGCGGCGACGGCCCCCACGGCGAACATGCCGAACTCGGGCATCGCGGTCAGGACGAGCGGAATGCCCAGTCCCACCGCGCCGATCAGCCACCACACCCACGCGTCGATGTCCACGTGGTCATGGTAGGACCGCATGCACCCCTACGGACAGGGCGCAACCGGGCAACAACGCCTAGCCGAGCGGCAGTCCGCGGGCGGTGTAGCGGTCGCCCTGGTGCTCGACGACGAGGGGCAGGCCGAAGCAGAGGGAGAGGTTGCGGGAGGTGAGCTCGGTCTCCATGGGGCCGGCGGCGAGCACCTTGCCCTGCCGGATCATCAGGACGTGGGTGAAGCCGGGGGCGATCTCCTCGACGTGGTGGGTCACCATGATCATGGAGGGCGCGTACGGGTCGCGGGCCAGCCGGCCGAGGCGGCGGACCAGGTCCTCGCGGCCGCCGAGGTCGAGACCGGCGGCGGGCTCGTCCAGGAGGAGGAGCTCGGGGTCGGTCATCATGGCGCGGGCGATCAGCGTGCGCTTGCGCTCGCCTTCGGAGAGGGTGCCGAACTTCCGGTCGAGGTACTCGGTCATCCCGAGCCGGTCGAGGAAGGCGCGGGCGCGGTCCTCGTCCACCTTGTCGTAGTTCTCGTTCCAGGTGGCGGTCATGCCGTAGGCGGCGGTGAGCACCGTCTGGAGGACCGTCTGGCGGCGGGGCAGCTTCTCGGCCAGGGCGACGCCCGCGATGCCGATGCGGGGGCGCAGGTCGAAGACGTCGGTGCCGACGCCGCCGAGGCGCTCGCCGAGGACGCTGACGCTGCCCTTGGTGGGGAAGAGGTAGCTGGACGCGATGTTGAGCAGGGTGGTCTTGCCGGCGCCGTTGGGGCCGAGGATGACCCAGCGCTCCCCCTCCTTGACCGACCAGGAGACGTCGTCCACCAGAGCGCGTCCGTCGCGGACCACGGATACGTCCACCAGCTCCAGTACATCGCTCATGAGCGCGTTGTCTCCCCATGCAGTGTCGAGATCGTCGCGTGCCTGTGGGCACAGCTCCCAGGGAAAACCTACGCCACCGCGCGAGTACCGGCGGCGCTGGGCCCGCCGTCACGGACCCGGCCGTGACCGGCCCTGCCCCCACAAGGGGCCCCCTAAGCTGTCCGCATGCTTTCGGAACCACGTTCAGGGCTGCTGGCCGCCTGGGGGAACGCGTTGCTGGCGGGGCTCGTGTCGCCGGACGACGCGGCGCTCGCCATCGTCGGGGAGGACGCGGTGCACCGCGTCGAGGGGCTGCCGGGTGAGGCCGGTCCGGTCGGGCTGACGTTCGCGCTGGGGCGGCTGCGGGCGCTGGGGGTGAGCGGCTTCCGGGTCGCGCTGCCGGTGCCGGGGCACCCGCTGGGGCTGAGCGGTCCGGCCGATTTCAACGCCCGGGCGCTGGAGGCGGAGGAGGCGGTCGTCACCTTCGGCGCGCCGTACGGGCTGGTGCCCGAGGTGCGCGAGGCGGGCCCGGCCGGTGATGTGCACGTGGACGTGGTGTGGCACTGCCTGGCCGTCCGGGAGGCTCCGCCGGCCGACGTGCCCTCGCTGGGCGAGGCGGAACGGGAGCTGGCCGAGGCGCTGCGGGACGCGACGGCGCTGCTGACCCGGCTCGACGTGGCCGGCTCGGGGCCGGTGGCCGAGGCGGCGGTGGACGCGTACCGGGCGCGGGCGGAGCGGGGGCGCGAGGTGCTGGCCCCCGGGTACCCGCCGAGGGCGGTGAGGGTCCTTGAGCTGGCCCAGCGGGTGGGGCTGCTGATCTCGGTGGCGTACGAGAACGGGCACGGCGGTGCGGTGAGCGCGTCGGAGATGGCGGCGCGGGGCGAGGCCCTGCGGCCCGTGGAGCGGGTCGCGCGGCGGGCGCAGGTGGCGGCGTACAACGCGTACGTGGAGGAGCGGGCGCGGTAGGCGCTGTCGGGGGGCGCGGGCGCCCCGGGGCGCCCGGACCGGGCGCCCGGTCCGGGCGCGGTCTCCCGCTCGCCCGTCTCAGCCCGCCGCTCCGTGGCGGACCGCCCAGAGCGCTGCCTGGGTGCGGTCGGCCAGGTCGAGCTTCATGAGGATGTTCGAGACGTGGGTCTTGACCGTCTTCTCGGACAGGACCAGGGCCCGTGCGATCTCCCGGTTGGACCGGCCGTCGGCGATCAGGCCGAGCACTTCCCGTTCGCGTTCGGTGAGGGTGCTCCCCCGGCCGGTGCCGGTGCCCGGCTCGTCCTGGGCCAGCAGCGCCCCGGCCACCTCGGGCTGGAGCAGGACGTGTCCGGCGTGCACCGAGCGGATGGCTCCGGCCAGGGCGTCCGGGTCGACGTCCTTGTACACGTAGCCGGAGGCGCCGGCGCGCAGGGCGGGGACGACGGTCCGCTGCTCGGTGAAGCTGGTGACGATCAGCACCTTGGCCGGGTTCTCCAGCTCGCGGAGGCGGCGCAGCGCCTCGATGCCGTCGGTGCCGGGCATCTTGATGTCCATCAGTACGACGTCGGGCCGCAGCTCCTCCGTCCTGGCCACGCCCTCGGCGCCGTCGGCCGCCTCGCCGACCACCTCGATGTCGTCCTGGATCTCCAGGAACGTGCGCAGGCCGCGGCGGACGACCTGGTGGTCGTCGACGAGCAGCACCCTGATGATCCTGTCAGCCACCGGGGATCTCCATCTCGATCGTGGTGCCCTTGCCGGGCTCGGACTCGACGGTCAGGCTGCCGCCGACGCCGCTCGCCCGGTCCCGCATCGACACCAGGCCCAGGTGGCGCCCGGCCCGGCGGGTGGCGGCCGGTTCGAAGCCCCGGCCGTCGTCGGTGACGCGCAGCACCGTGGCGCCGTCGCGGCGGGCGAGGGTGACGTCGACGTGGTCCGCGTCCGCGTGGCGCAGGGCGTTGTGCAGGGCCTCCTGGGTGACCCGGAGCAGCGCTTCCTCCTGGGCGGCGGGCAGGGCCCGGACGCCGGCACCGGCGAAGGTGACCCGGGCGGTGTGGGCCCGGTCGAGGACCTGGACCTGGGTGCGGAGGGTGGCGACGAGGCCGTCCTCGTCCAGGGCGGCCGGGCGCAGCTCCACGACGGCGGCGCGCAGCTCGTCCACGGCCTCGGCGGCGAGGGCGGCGACCTGCTGGAGCTCCCCCTTGGCGCGGGCCGGGTCGCGGTCGACCAGGGCGGTGGCGGCCTGGGCGGTGAGCCGGAGCGAGAAGAGCTTCTGGCTGACCGCGTCGTGCAGCTCGTGGGCGAGGCGGGAGCGCTCCTCGGCGATGGTGAGCTCGCGGCTGCGTTCGTAGAGGCGGGCGTTGGTGAGGGCGATGGCCGCGTGCTGGGCGAGGATCGAGAGCAGTTCCTCGTCCTCGGCGGTGAATCCGCAGACGCCCTCGGGCTTGGGGCACCTCTTGTTGGCGAGGAAGAGCGCGCCGATGGTCTCGTCGCCGTCCCGGATGGGGAGGCCGAGGAAGTCGGACATGTCGGGGTGGGTGCTGGGCCAGCCCTCGAAGCGGGGGTCCTTGCGGACGTCGGCGAGGCGCTCGGTCTTCGCGCCGTGGAGCATCGCGGCGAGGATGCCGTGCTGCCGGGGCAGCGGGCCGATGGCCTTCCACTGTTCGTCGCTGACGCCGTCCACGACGAACTGGGCGAAGCCGCCGTGGTCGTCGGGGACGCCGAGGGCGGCGTACTCGGCGTCCAGGAGTTCGCGGGCCGAGGCGACGATCGTCTTCAGGACGTCCCGTACCTCCAGGTGGCGGCTCATGGCGAGCAGCGCGGCGCTGACGGCGGCGAGGCCGGAGGGCGGTCGGTGGCTCATGCGCCTCACCGTACCGGCGGGTTCCGCGCCCCGTATCGGACCGGAGGCGGCCGGGGACCGGGGCGGAGGGACTAGGACCTGCGGCGGTGGTCTGCGCCCGGGGCCGGCACGGACCCGCGAACCCCGGTCCGGAACGTCGCATTCCGCATTGCTTCGGCAACGCAGAGCGAGGCAGGCGCCTGCCCGGTGTGAGGCCGGGCATAGGGCCCAGGTCACTTACGAAGCCGCCTAGTGGAGCGAAAAGGGCGATTTGGGTGGTGATGACCTGGGAGCGAACCCGGCAAACCGCCCGCCATTCCACTACCCGGCTTCGTACGTCACACCTTTGCCACGGCATTTTGCCGCCGCTAAGAATTGAGCTCGTCCCCGACGGAGATGCGCAGTCGCTCCCGTCTTCGTCCTCCGTGAGGACCCCCCGAATTCGAAGAGGTAAGCCTGTATGTCCGCGTCCCGCTTCACCGGCCGTCTCCGTAACCTGAACAAGACCCAGAAGCTCTCCGCCGCCGGCGTCTCCGCCGTCGCCGCCGCTGCACTCTCCTTGTCCCTGGTGCCCGGTCACGCCGAGGCCGAGACCGAACCGCAGGCTCTCTCCGCCTCCCCGGTCCTCTTCGACTCCGCGCACTCCAAGCAGGCCCGGGCGATCCAGGACAGCGTCATCCAGCAGCACTCGACCGCCGAGAAGCTGGTCAAGGCCGCCGACGCCGCCAAGGCCGAGAAGGCCGCCGCGGTGAAGAAGAAGGCCGAGGCCAAGGCGGAGAAGGCCGAGAAGAAGGCCGAGCCGAAGAAGAAGGCCAAGGCCAAGTCGCACACCAAGGCCAAGTCCCACACGTCCGAGTCGCGCGCCAACCGCTCTTCCGCGCGTACGCACATGTACGCCAACAACCTGGACGGCTGGATTCGGGAGTCCCTCGACATCATGCACAAGAAGGGCATCCCGGGCACGTACGAGGGCCTGCACCGCAACATCATCCGTGAGTCCAGCGGCAACCCGAACGCCATCAACGACTGGGACATCAACGCCCAGAACGGCGTGCCGTCGATCGGTCTGCTCCAGATCATCAAGCCGACCTTCGACTACTACCACGTGCCGGGCACCCCGCACACGCAGTACGACCCGGTCGCCAACATCACCGCGTCGGCCAACTACGCCGCCGACAAGTACGGCTCGATCGACAACGTCAACAGCGCGTACTGATCCGCCGCGATCCGTAGCGCCGACGGCAGACGCCGAAGGGCGGCACCCCGCGCGGGTGCCGCCCTTCGGCGCGTGTCCGGGCCGGTTACTTGCGCATGACCTCGGGCTCGTGGCGGCGCAGCAGCCGCGCGACCGCGAAGCCGCAGACGACGCCGATGAGCAGCAGGACCGAGATGTTGATCCCCCACTGGCTCACCGAGTGCTCCCAGAGCGGGTCCAGGTCGGTGGGGTTGTTCTGGTCCCACGGCGGCATGAGGTGGGCCAGGTCCAGCGTCGAGCCGGCGCCGGCGATGGCCCAGCGGGACGGCATCAGCCAGGCGAACTGCTCCAGGCCGGGCGATCCGTACACCTGGAAGAGGATGCCGGTGAAGACGACCTGGACGATCGCGAACATGACCAGCAGCGGCATGGTCTTCTCGGCGGTCTTCACCAGCGAGGAGATGACCAGGCCGAACATCATCGAGGTGAAGCCGAGCGCGATGACCGTCAGGCACAGCTCGACGGCCGGCGGCATGATCAGGCCCTCTTCGGGCAGATCGCGGGTGGCGAAGCCGATGCCGCAGATGATGACGCCCTGGAGGGCCGTGATCAGGCCGAGGACGATCACCTTGGACATCAGGTACGCGGACCGGGAGAGGCCGGTGGCCCGTTCCCGTTCGTAGATGACGCGTTCCTTGATCAGTTCGCGTACGGAGTTGGCCGCGCCGGAGAAGCACATGCCGATCGTCAGGATCAGCATGATCGTTCCGGCGTCGCCGTTGAACTTGTGCGGCGGCTTCGGCGGGGCCAGGCCGTAGTCCGACGGGATCACCACGCTGACGATGCCGAGCACCGCGGGCAGGATCACCATCAGACCCATGAAGCCCTTGTCGGAGCCGATCACCGACAGGTAGCGGCGCATCAGCGTCCACAGCTGCGTGCCCCAGCCCTGCGGCTTCGGCGGGCGCATCTGCTGCGGCGGCGGCATGTGTACGGACTGCACGGCGGCGGCGTCGATGTCGGCGGCGTACATCTGGTAGTGCTGCGAACCCCGCCAGCGGCCCGACCAGTCGTAGTCCCGGTAGTTCTCGAACGCGGAGAACACGTCGGCCCAGGTGGTGTAGCCGAAGAAGTTGAGCGCCTCGTCCGGCGGGCCGAAGTAGGCCACGGCGCCGCCCGGCGCCATCACCAGGAGCTTGTCGCAGATGGCCAGCTCGGCCACCGAGTGCGTGACGACCAGAACGGTGCGGCCGTCGTCGGCCAGTCCGCGCAGCAGCTGCATCACGTCGCGGTCCATGCCCGGGTCGAGGCCGGAGGTCGGCTCGTCCAGGAAGATCAGCGACGGCTTGGTGAGCAGTTCGAGCGCCACGGAGACGCGCTTGCGCTGGCCGCCGGAGAGCGAGGTGACCTTCTTGTCCTTGTGGACGTCGAGCTTGAGCTCGGTCAGGACCTCGTGTATCCGGGCCTGGCGTTCGGCCTCGGTGGTGTCCGCGGGGAAGCGGAGCTTGGCCGCGTACTTCAGCGCGCGGGTGACGGTCAGTTCCTTGTGCAGGATGTCGTCCTGCGGGACCAGGCCGATGCGCTGGCGCAGTTCGGCGAACTGCTTGTAGAGGTTCCGGTTGTCGTAGAGGACGTCGCCCTGGTTGGCGGGCCGGTAGCCGGTGAGCGCCTTGAGCAGGGTGGACTTCCCCGAACCGGACGGGCCGATGACGCCGATGAGCGACTTCTCGGGGACACCGAACGAGACGTCCTTGAGGATCTGCTTGCCGCCGTCGACCGTGACCGTGAGGTGGCGGGCGGCGAAGGAGACGTCACCGGTGTCGACGAACTCTTCCAGCCGGTCGCCGACGAGCCGGAACGTCGAGTGGCCGACACCGACGGTGTCGTTCGGGCCGATGAGCGCCGAGCCGGACTTGGAGAGCGGCTGGCCGTTGACGTACGTGCCGTTGTGCGAGCCGAGGTCGCGGATCTCGAAGCGGCCGTCGGGCGTCGCGTGGAACTCGGCGTGGTGCCGGGAGACCTGGAGGTCGGAGACGACGAGATCGTTCTCCAGGGCACGGCCGATCCGCATCACCCGGCCGAGCGCCAGCTGGTGGAACGTGGTCGGGCTGCGGTCCCCGTAGACCGGCGCGGCTCCCGCCGGGCCGACGCCGGGCCCGGGCGGTGCCGGGGCCCCGCCCTGCTGCGGCACGTGCGGCTGCTGCGGCGCGGGCTGCTGCCAGCCCTGCTGCTGCGGGACGGGCTGCTGGGGTGCCGGCTGCTGGGGGGCCGGCTGCTGCCAGCCCGGTCCGCCCTGCTGGGGCTGGTGCGGCGGGGTCTGCTGCGGCTGCGCGGGGCCGGCGGCCCGGCCGCTGTAGACGTCCGCGGCGCTCAGGCTCAGGCGGGGTCCGTCGGTGGCGTTGCCCAGGTTCACGGTGGAGCCGGCCGCGATCTCCAGCTGGTGGATCCGCTGGCCGTGCACGTACGTGCCGTTGGTGCTGCCGTGGTCCTCGATGAACCAACTACGGCCGTTCCAGCTGATCGTGGCGTGCCGCCACGACACTCTGGCGTCGTCGATCGTCATGTCCCCCTGAGGGTCCCGCCCCAGGGTGTATGCCCTGGACGGATCGAGCGTCCAGGTCCTGCCATTCAATTCCAGTACGAGTTCCGGCACTCCGCGCCCCACTAGTTGTCCCCCGTGTTACCCCCGTCGCAGGGAGTCTAGGGATGCTGAACATCGTGGGGAACTATTCCAGGAGCAGTCCCGGATACGAAAGCCGGGCGGCCCAGGGTGACCTCACCGAGACCTGCGCGGCCAGGCGAAAGGGGACGGACCGGGTGCGGGTGCCCGGGGTGTCCGGCACTCGGGACGGGCTGCCTGGGAGCGCTCGGGGACCGATACGGTGGAGGCACCATGAGCGTATCCCGGCCTCCTGAGCCCGCCCTGTCTCCCGAGCCCGCCGCGTCCCGGCAGGGTCCGGACGTACCGACCCTTCTCGTGAAGATCTTCGGGAAGGACCGCCCCGGGATCACCGCGGGTCTCTTCGACACCCTCGCCGCCTACTCGGTCGACGTGGTCGACATCGAGCAGGTCGTGACCCGGGGCCGCATCGTCCTGTGCGCGCTGGTCACCGCCCCCACCGCGGGCGGGACCACCGAGGGCGAGCTGCGGGCCACCGTGCACAGCTGGGCGGAGTCGCTGAAGCTCCAGGCCGAGATCATCTCCGGCACCGGCGACAACCGGCCGCGCGGCGTCGGCCGTTCCCATGTCACGGTGCTGGGGCACCCGCTGACCGCGGAGTCCACGGCGGCCATAGCGGCCCGGATCACCTCGACCGGCGGGAACATCGACCGCATCTTCCGGCTGGCGAAGTATCCCGTCACGGCCGTCGAGTTCGCGGTGTCCGGTACGGGGACCGAGGAGCTGCGCACCGCGCTGGCGCCGGAGGCCGCGGGCATCGGCGTGGACGTGGCGGTCGTCTCGGCGGGTCTGAGCCGCCGGGCGCAGCGGCTCGTCGTGATGGACGTCGACTCGACGCTGATCCAGGACGAGGTCATCGAGCTGTTCGCGGCGCACGCGGGCTGCGAGGCCGAGGTCACCGAGGTGACCGAGCGGGCGATGCGCGGCGAGCTGGACTTCGAGCAGTCACTGCACGCCCGGGTGGCGCTGCTCGCGGGTCTTGACGTGTCCGTGGTGGACAAGGTCCGCTCCGAGGTACGGCTGACGCCGGGGGCCCGGACGCTGATCCGCACGCTGAAGCGGCTCGGCTACCAAGTGGGCGTCGTCTCGGGCGGTTTCACGCAGGTGACGGACGACCTGAAGGAGCGCCTGGGGCTCGACTTCGCCTCCGCCAACACGCTGGAGGTCGTGGACGGGAAGCTCACCGGCCGGGTGACCGGGGCCATCGTGGACCGGGCGGGCAAGGCCCGGCTGCTGCGGAGCTTCGCCGCCGAGGCGGGGGTGCCGCTGGCGCAGACGGTGGCGATCGGTGACGGCGCCAATGACCTGGACATGCTGAACACGGCGGGGCTGGGGGTCGCGTTCAACGCGAAGCCGGTGGTCCGCGAGGCGGCGCACACGGCCGTGAACGTGCCGTTCCTGGACACGGTGCTCTATCTGCTCGGCGTCACCCGCGAGGAGGTCGAGGCGGCCGACGGCCTCGTGGAGTAGGTTCCGCCGCCCTCCCCGTACGGCGGCGGGTCAGTCGTTGGGGGTCCAGTACTCGGCGAGCCGGCCGACGCCGTGCTCGACGGTCTTCCAGGAGCCGGTGAACCCGACCACGGCGAAGGCGGCGGTCGGGAAGCCGCCGCGCGCCATCCGGGAGAGCGCGTCGCCCTCGCCGCTGCCGGAGAGGGCATCGGCGAGCGCGTGCATGCCGGGGTTGTGGCCGATGACCAGCAGATCGGCGACGTCGTCCGGGGTCTCGTTCACCAGGGCGATCAGCTCGCCGAGCGACGCCTCGTAGAGCCGCTCCTCGTACACGGTCCTCGGGCGCTCGGGCATCTCGTGCACGGCCAGCTTCCACGTCTCACGCGTTCTGACGGCGGTCGAGCAGAGGGCCAGGTCGAAGACGATCCCGGAATCGGCCAGCTTGCGGCCCGCCATGGGGGCCTCCATGCGGCCGCGCTCGGCCAGCGGCCGCTCGTGGTCGGACTCCTGCGACCATTCCGCCTTGGCATGCCTGAGAAGGACAATCCTGCGAGATGTATCGGCGCTCATACACCTCAGCTTCGCATGAAACGCGCCAGCTGGCGCAGGGTGTTGGAGGCTTCGTGCCCCCGCCCGCGGAGGTCAGCGGGTCAGCAGCTCCACGAGGTGCCGCAGCAGCTGCCCGGTCGCCGATTCCCCGGTGGCGGCCTGCGCCTGGCCCGGTCCGGCGACCAGCAGCAGGAGCGCGGCGAAGGCGACGGCGGGCAGCGCGACGGCCCACCACGGCAGCCGCACGTCGACGCCGCTCGGCTCCGGACGGGTGGTGTGCGTACGGGCCGGCATGTCCGCCTCCGTGGGTGGTCGGTTCTGGTACTCAGAACCTACGGAGGCGGGGACGCGGCTCCCATCCGGTGGGCCACCCACTTCACCCTGACCCTGGCCCCCTAGGGGATGGTGGTGCTGGCCCCACCATCGCCGGGCCGGGGCGTCACGGGGACGCGATGGCGGCGATGACGCCGACGACGACCGTGATCAGCAGCATGGCCCCGAAGACGAGGAGCAGCTTCTTCTGACCGTTCTGGGGATTCGGATCGAGCACAGGTGACATGGGCCCAGTCTCGCATCTCAGGATTCGTCCTCGATCGTCCGGTCCCGGCCGGCCAGGACGCCCATGACCATCTGCGGCACCATCAGGGCGGCCATCAGCGCGATCGGCACTCCCCAGCCGCCGCTGTGCTGGTAGAGCACGCCGACCAGGAGCGGCCCGGGGATGGAGATCAGGTAGCCGGTGGACTGGGCGAACGCGGACAGCCGGACCACTCCGGCGCCGCTGCGGGCCCGCATGCCGATCATCGTGAGGGCGAGCGGGAACGCGCAGTTCGAGATGCCCAGCAGCAGCGCCCAGGCCCAGGCGCCGCCGGAGGGGGCCAGGTACAGGCCCGCGTAGCCGGTGAGGCCGCAGGCGCCGAGGAAGACGACGATCGGCCCCTGGGTGCGCATCCGGGCGGCGACGCGCGGGATCACGAAGGCGAGCGGGACGCCCATGGCCATGGTGACCGCGAGCAGGACGCCCGCGGTGCCTGCGGAGACCCCGGCGTCCCGGAAGATCTGCGGCATCCAGCCCATGGTGATGTACGCGGCGGTGGCCTGGAGGCCGAAGAAGCAGGCGAGGGCCCAGGCGGTCCGGCTGCGGGTGATCCGGAGCTCCTGGGCCTGCGGCCGGGCGGTGGCGGAGACCGGCTCGTGGGCGGTGGCCCGGTCCCGGACGAGCGGTATCCAGGGCAGGATCGCGGCGGCGGCCAGGACGGCCCAGATGCCGAGGCCGGCCTTCCAGCTGCCGCCCATGGCGTCGGTGAGGGGCACGGTCACGGCGGCGGCGAGCGAGGTGCCGAGGGCCAGGGCCATGGAATAGAGCCCGGTCATGGAGCCGACGCGGTCGGGGAACCAGCGCTTGACGATCACCGGCATCAGGACGTTGCTGACGGCGATGCCCATGAGGGCCAGGGCGCTGGCGGCGAGGAAGCCCGCGGTGCCGCCGACCAGGGGCCGGATCACCAGGCCCGCCGTGATGGCGACCATGCCCGCGCAGACCACCGCACCGGGGCCGAAGCGGCGGGCGAGGCGCGGTGCCATGACTCCGAAGACGGCGAAGCAGAGCGGGGGCACGGAGGTGAGGACCCCGGCGACGCTGCCGCTCATGTGCAGCCCGTCCCGGACCTCTTCGAGGAGGGCGCCGAGGCTGGTGATGGCGGGGCGGAGGTTGAGCGCGGTGAGGACGAGCCCGATGGCGACCAGGCGCAGCGCCCACGGCGCGGGCCCGGTCCGCGGTGCGGCGGCGTCGGCGCGGGTGGCTGCCGGGGCGCCCGGGCTCAGGGTCCCGGTCGCGGTCTGGGGAGTGGTCTCTTCGTCACGCATGGAGCCATCATAGAATCATGGGATGATTGGTTGTCCATTCCGTCCGCCCACCGGAAGCCTGGGAGGATCGGGTCCATGAGCCGTTGCGACCGAGGAGCACCATGGCGCTGACGTCCCCGAGGCGTTCGGCACTCGCCGACCAGGTGATTGCCCAGCTGAGGAACCAGATCACCACGGGCGAGTGGCCGGTGGGTTCCCGCATCCCGACCGAACCCGAGCTGGTCGAGCAGCTGGGGGTGGCCCGCAACACGGTCCGCGAGGCGGTCCGGGCGCTCGCGCACAACGGGCTGCTGGACATCCGGCAGGGCTCGGGCACCTATGTGGCCGCCACCAGTGAGCTGGCCGGGGTGATGCACCGCCGGTTCGCCTCGGCGGACCCGCGCCACATCGCGGAGCTCCGGTCGACCCTGGAGTCCTCGGCGGCGCGCCTCGCCGCGGTCCGGCGCACCGACCGGGACCTGAAGCAGCTGGACGCGCTGATGCGGCGGCGCGAGGAGACGTGGGCGGCCGGTGACGCCGAGGCGTTCGTGGCCGCCGACGCGACGCTGCACCTGGCCGTGGTGGCCGCTTCCCACAACGACGTGCTGACGGGGCTCTACGCGGACCTGGGCGACCTGCTGCGGGACTATCTGCGCGGCGACGTCGGCCAGGAGCTGCGGCCGGAGAACCACATGGACCACGGCCGCCTGGTCGAGGCGATCCGGGCGGGCGACGCGGAGACGGCGGCGACGGAGGCCGCGAGCCACGCGCTGAACTGCCTGGCGGACCGGGTCTGAGGGGCCTGGGGCAGTTTGACGACAGGCCCTACGCCCCGGGTGCCGCGCTGTGGGTGACCCACGCGGAGGCGACTTCCTTCCAGCAGCGGTCGGTCAGGCGCACCGTGCGCCCCGGCGGGACCGGGACCGGCCTGGAGTCCGCGTCCACGTCCCACCAGCGGGCGCACTCGGTGTGCAGCTGGACGCGGTCGGCCGAGGGGTACGGGTTGTGGCAGTAGGCGACGACCCGGGAGCCCTCGACGGACGTGCGGCACTCGGCGCCGGCCGGTTCGGGGCTGGGCGCGGGCGGTGCGGCCGTACCGGCTGCTCCGACGTGCCCGGCGGCGTACAGGCCGGCCGGGACGAGCAGCGCGGCGACGACCGTGCCGGAGGCCAGCAGGGACCGGGTCCGGTGAGGTGTGCGACGCACGGCGATCTCCTCCCCACGGCTGACCGGAAGTCCGGTTCCTCCACATTCTGCGGTGGATCGTCGGGCTTTTCGACCTGAGCGCCGCGAGGGCGTACGCCGGGGGCGACGGAAACGGCCGCGCACCGCCTCCCGGAGCTTCGGGGGGCGGTGCGCGGCCGGACCGTACGGACCTGAGGGTCAGGCGCCCATCATGTGCACGCCGCTGTCGACGTGGATGATCTCGCCGGTGGTACGCGGGAAGAAGTCCGAGAGCAGCGCGACGACGCCGCGGCCGGCCGGCTCCGGGTCCTTCATGTCCCAGGCCAGCGGCGCGCGGGTGTTCCACACGTCCGCGAGCCCGTCGAAGCCCGGGATGGACTTGGCGGCCATGGAGCCGAGCGGCCCGGCCGAGATGAGGTTGCAGCGGATGCCGTCCGGGCCCAGGTCGCGGGCCAGGTAGCGGGAGGTGGCCTCCAGGGCGGCCTTGGCCGGGCCCATCCAGTCGTACTGCGGCCAGGCGAACTGCGCGTCGAAGGTGAGGCCGACGATCGAGCCACCCTCGCCCATCAGCGGCTTGCACGCCATGGCGAGCGACTTCAGCGAGAACGCCGAGACGTGCATCGCCGTGGAGACCGACTCGAACGGGGTGTTGAGGAAGTTGCCGCCGAGCGCGTCCTGCGGCGCGAAGCCGATGGAGTGCACCACGCCGTCCAGCGAACCCAGCTCGTCGCGGACCAGACCGGCGAGGCGGTCCAGGTGCTCCTGGTCGGTCACGTCCAGCTCGATGACCTTGGCGGGCTTCGGGAGCTTCTTGGCGATGCGCTCGGTCAGGGTGGGCCGCGGGAACGCGGTGAGGATGACCTCCGCGCCCTGCTCCTGCGCCACCTTGGCGGTGTGGAACGCGATGGACGACTCCATCAGCACACCCGTGATGAGGATGCGCTTGCCGTCGAGAATTCCGCTCATGGTGATCAGTGACCCATGCCCAATCCGCCGTCAACGGGGATGACGGCTCCAGTGATGTACGACGCGTCGTCGGAGGCGAGGAAGCGCACCGCGGCGGCGATCTCCTCGGGCTGCGCGTAACGCGCGAGCGGCACCTGGGCCACGATGCCCTTGCGCTGCTCCTCGGTGAGCACCTGCGTCATGTCGGTGTCGACGAAGCCGGGCGCGACGACGTTGAAAGTGATGTTCCGCGAGCCCAGCTCACGCGCCAGGGACCGGGCGAATCCGACCAGACCGGCCTTGGAGGCCGCGTAGTTGGCCTGGCCCGCCGATCCGAGGAGGCCGACGACGGAGGAGATCAGGACGACGCGGCCCTTCTTGGCGCGCAGCATGCCGCGGTTGGCGCGCTTGACGACCCGGAAGGTGCCGGTGAGGTTGGTGTCGAGTACGGACGTGAAGTCCTCCTCGGACATCCGCATCAGCAACTGGTCCCTGGTGATGCCCGCGTTGGCGACCAGCACCTCCACGTTGCCGTGCTTCTCCTCGATCTCCTTGTAGCCCTGCTCCACCTGCTCGGGGTCCGTGATGTCGCAACGGACCGCGAGAACACCGGCCTCGGTGAGCTCGGCGGGCGGCTCGCCGGAACGATAGGTGATCGCGACCTTGTCGCCGTTGTCGGCGAAAGCGCGGGCGATGGCGAGGCCGATGCCCCGGTTTCCTCCGGTGACGAGAACCGAGCGGCTCAACGGATCACCCTTTCGTTAGCGGTCTGGTACCTCGGAAACCTATCGGTACCGTCCGCGCGGCGGGGAATCGGCCCCTGACAGCGCCTTCGGCCGGGCACTGTCGGGTTCCTACAGTCGGAGAACCCGGTCGTCCGGGGCAATTCCTCCGCGACGGAGCGTGCGCCGTGCTTCACTGCGTCCTGAACCATCCGAGGGTATGTGACCGCGAAGGAGAGGCCGCCCGTGCCCCATGAGGTAGATCAGTCGTTCCTGGCGCTTCCGCTACGGGCCCTCGCCGACGCGGCGCTCGCCCGGGCGCGGGCGCTCGGGGCGGCGCACGCCGACTTCCGGTTCGAGCGGGTGCGCAGTGCCACCTGGCGGCTGCGGGACGCCCGGCCCGCCGGCGGCTCCGACACCACCGACCTCGGTTACGCGGTCCGGGTCGTGCACGGCGGGGCCTGGGGGTTCGCCTCGGGCGTCGACCTGACGATGGACGCGGCGGCGCGGGTCGCCTCGCAGGCCGTCGCGATGGCGAAGCTGTCGGCGAAGGTGATCGCGGCGGCGGGTTCCGACGAGAGGGTGGAGCTGGCGGACGAGCCCTCGCACGGGGAGCGCACCTGGGTCTCGGCGTACGAGGTCGACCCCTTCGACGTGCCCGCCGGGGAGAAGGCCGGGCTGCTCGCCGAGTGGAGCGCGCGGCTGCTGGCGGCCGAGGGCGTGGCACATGTGGACGCCTCGCTGATGGCGGTGCACGAGAACAAGTTCTACGCGGACACGGCGGGCACGGTCACCACGCAGCAGCGGGTCCGGCTGCACCCGGAGTTCACGGCCGTGGCGGTGGACTCCGCGACCGGCGAGTTCGACTCGATGCGCACCATCGCGCCGCCGGTGGGGCGCGGCTGGGAGTACCTGACCGGGACCGGCTGGGACTGGTCCGACGAGCTGGAGCGCATTCCCGGGCTGCTGGCCGAGAAGATGCGGGCGCCGAGTGTGGAGGCGGGGACGTACGACCTGGTCGTGGACCCGTCCAACCTGTGGCTGACGATCCACGAGTCGATCGGGCACGCCACCGAGCTGGACCGGGCGCTGGGTTACGAGGCGGCTTACGCGGGAACGTCGTTCGCCACGTTCGACCAGCTGGGGAAGCTGGCGTACGGCTCGCCCGTGATGAACGTGACGGGCGACCGCACCGCCGAGCACGGGCTCGCGACGATCGGCTACGACGACGAGGGCGTCGAGGCGCAGTCCTGGGACCTGGTGAAGGACGGGACGCTGGTGGGCTACCAGACGGACCGCCGGATCGCGAAGCTCACGGGCCTGGGCCGGTCCAACGGCTGCGCCTACGCGGACTCGCCCGGCCATGTCCCCGTGCAGCGCATGGCGAACGTGTCGTTGCGGCCGGACCCGGGCGGGCTCTCCACGGAGGATCTGATCGGCGGGGTGGAGCGCGGGATCTACGTGGTCGGGGACCGCTCGTGGTCCATCGACATGCAGCGGTACAACTTCCAGTTCACCGGGCAGCGGTTCTTCCGCATCGAGAACGGCCGGCTGGCCGGGCAGCTGCGCGATGTGGCGTACCAGGCGACGACGACGGACTTCTGGGGCTCGATGGAGAAGGTCGGCGGCCCGCAGACGTACGTGCTGGGCGGCGCCTTCAACTGCGGCAAGGCCCAGCCGGGCCAGGTCGCGGCCGTCTCGCACGGCTGCCCCTCCGCCCTGTTCCGGGGCGTGAACATCCTCAATACGACGCAGGAGGCCGGGCGATGAGCCGCGTCAGCAAGCCGTACGAGATCGTCGAACGGGCGCTCGAACTGTCCACCGCCGACGGCTGTGTGGTCATCGCGGACGAGGAGTCGTCGGCCAATCTGCGCTGGGCCGGCAACGCCCTGACCACCAACGGGGTCACCCGGGGCCGGACCCTGACCGTCGTCGCCACGGTCGACGGCGCCGAGGGCGCCGCCTCCGGTGTGGTCTCCCGGGCCGCCGTCACCGCGGACGACCTGGAGCCGCTGGTCCGGGCCGCCGAGGCCGCCGCGCGCGCCGCGGGGCCGGCCGAGGACGCCCAGCCGCTGGTCACCGGGGTGCCCGCGTCGCCCGACTTCACGGACGCGCCGGCCGAGACGGACTCCGACGTGTTCGCCGCGTTCGCCCCGGCCCTCGGGGACGCCTTCGCCCGGGCCCGGGCCGGGGGGCGCGAGCTGTACGGCTTCGCCCACCACCAGATGACCTCCACCTACCTCGGCACCTCCACGGGGCTGCGGCTGCGCCACGACCAGCCGAACGGCACGCTGGAGCTGAACGCCAAGTCGCCCGACCGCACCCGTTCCGCCTGGGCGGGCCGCTCCACGCGGGACTTCAAGGACGTCGACCCGGCGGAGATGGACGCGGAGCTGGCGCGCCGGCTCGGCTGGGCGGAGCGCCGGATCGAGCTGCCCGCCGGGCGGTACGAGACGCTGCTGCCCCCGACCGCGGTCGCCGACCTGCTGATCTACCAGCTCTGGTCCTCCACGGCACGGGACGCGGCGGAGGGCCGCACGGTGTTCTCCAAGCCGGGGGGCGGCACCCGGCTCGGCGAGACGCTGTCCCCGCTGCCGCTGACCCTGCGCAGCGACCCGCACGCGCCGGGCCTGGAGTCGGCGCCCTTCGTCGTCGCGCACTCGTCCGGGGACGGCGCCTCGGTCTTCGACAACGGGCTGCCGCTGGCCCGGACCGACTGGATCGCCGGCGGCCGTCTGGAGCAGCTGACGACGACCCGGCACACCGCGGCCCTGACCGGGCTCCCGCTCGCCCCGGCGGTCGACAACCTCCTCCTGGAGGGCGGGGGCGACCGGTCGCTGGAGGAGATGGTCGCCGCGACGACCGGCCGCGCGCTGCTGCTGACCTGCCTCTGGTACATCCGCGAGGTGGACCCGGCCACGCTGCTGCTGACCGGGCTGACCCGGGACGGGGTGTACCTGGTGGAGGACGGCGAGGTGGTGGGCGAGGTGAACAACTTCCGGTTCAACGAGTCCCCCGTCGACCTGCTGTCCCGGGCCACCGAGGCGGGCCGCACCGAGAAGACGCTGCCGCGCGAGTGGGGCGACTGGTTCACCCGGGCCGCGATGCCCGCGCTGCGCATCCCGGACTTCAACATGAGCTCGGTCAGCCGGGGCGTGTGACCCGCCTAGACTGAGCCGTACAACTCACTGCCGTAAGGAGCACAGGAACCGTGACGGACATCGTCGACGAGCTGAAGTGGCGCGGGCTGTTCGCCCAGTCCACCGACGAGGACGCATTGCGCAAGGCTCTCGCGGACGGTCCCGTCACGTTCTATTGCGGCTACGACCCCACCGCGGCCAGCCTGCACGTCGGCCACCTGGTGCAGGTGCTCACCATGCGCCGGCTCCAGCAGGCCGGCCTGCGGCCGCTCGCCCTGGTGGGCGGGGCCACCGGGCAGATCGGTGACCCCCGGCCGACCGCCGAGCGCACGCTGAACGACCCGGAGACCGTCGCCCGGTGGGTGGCCCGGCTGCGTTCGCAGATCGAGCCGTTCCTGTCCTTCGAGGGCGAGAACGCCGCGGTCATGGTGAACAACCTGGACTGGACCGCGGGGATGTCCGCGATCGAGTTCCTGCGGGACGTCGGCAAGCACTTCCGGGTCAACAAGATGCTGACCAAGGAGTCCATCGCCCGCCGGCTGGAGTCCGACGAGGGCATCAGCTACACCGAGTTCAGTTACCAGCTGCTCCAGAGCATGGACTTCCTGGAGCTGTACCGCCGCTACGGCTGCACCCTCCAGCAGGGCGGCAGCGACCAGTGGGGCAACCTCACGGCCGGCCTGGACCTGATCCACCGCCTGGAGCCGGGCGCCGAGGTGCACGCGCTGGCGACGCCGCTGATGACGAAGGCGGACGGCACCAAGTTCGGCAAGTCGGAGGGCGGGGCCGTCTGGCTCGACGCCGGGATGACGACGCCGTACGCGTTCTACCAGTTCTGGCTGAACGTGGACGACCGGGACATCTCGCGCTACATGCGCATCCTCAGCTTCCGGACCCCGGCCGAGCTGGCGGAGCTGGAGAAGGTCACCGAGGAGCGCCCGCAGGCGCGGACGGCGCAGCGCGCGCTGGCCGAGGAGCTGACGACGCTGGTGCACGGGGCGGACCAGTGCGCCGCCGTCGTCGCCGCCTCGAAGGCCCTGTTCGGCCAGGGCGAGCTGGGTGAGCTGGACGAGGCGACGCTGGGCGCCGCCCTGTCCGAGGTGCCGCTCGCCCGGGTCACCGAGCTGGGCCCGCTGGTGGACCTGCTGGTGGAGGCCGGCCTGGCGCCGAGCAAGTCGGGGGCGCGGCGCACGGTCAAGGAGGGCGGCGCGTACGTGAACAACGTCAAGGCCGTCGACGGCGAGGCCGCTCCGGCCCGCGAGGAGCTGCTGCACGGGCGCTGGCTGGTGCTGCGCCGGGGCAAGAAGACCCTGGCGGCCATCGTGGAGCCGGCCGGCGGCGCGTGCCCCGGCCCGCGGGCGCCCCGGCCGGACACGTCACGCGTGTCCGGCCGCTCCGCCCGTTCCGGGGGTGCCGGAGGGGGTTCAGGTGCGCTGTCTGTTGCCCCTCAGCGAGGCGTACAGCATGTCGCCGACACCGACCACCACCACCGCGCCGATGAGCTGGAGCACATGGCGCGTCCAGTCGATGCCCTTGGTGTCGTTGACCCCGATCCACGTGGCGACAGCATTTCCGAGGATGCTGCCGATCATGCCGCAGATGACCGTCAGCCAGAGAGGGATCTGCTGCTTGCCCGGCAGGATCGCCTTGGCGATCAGTCCGAGCACCAGGCCCACGATGATTGCCCACAACCAGCCCATGCTGCCTCCTTGAGCGACGCGGTGTCGCGCATGTCCCGCCCAGTCTCGACGCTGCGGCGGCCCGCCGCACGTTGTGCGGGTCCGTGGGGGCGAGGCGGAATGTACGCATACGGCGTGCCCCGGTCTCGTACGGGGCGAGGGCCGGGCGTAGCGTAGGAGCGGCCGGTCCGGGTCCGGGGAAGGTTGGTGGGGACGTGGTGCGCAAACAGGGTGGTGCGGAGGTCTTCCGGATCACGGGGGCCCGGCAGGGGCTCGCGGACGACGTGCGCGGCAGACAGCGCCGGTATGTGATCTCGATGAGCGTGCGCACGGTGTCGGTGGTGGCCGCCGCGGTCCTGTGGAACGTGGAACGGCACATCGCGTTCGTCGCGCTCGGCCTGGGGGTGCTGCTGCCGTACGTGGCCGTCGTCATCGCCAACGCGGGCCGCGAGACCAGCCCCGCGCTGCCGTCCACATTCGTGCTCCCGCCCCAGTCGTACCCGGCTCTGGAAGCCGGTGCGGCGACGCCCTCACCGCAGTCCGGACGCGGTTTCCGGTCTTCGGATGCGGCGGAGCACGACTGAGCCCGGAACGGGCCCAAGCTCAAGAAAAGCTCAGATCAATCATGAAGTTCCGGTGCACTGCGGCAGGGTCTGCGTGACATACTTTGTACGCGCTCCGCATCCCCCGTCGGAGCGACGGACCGACGCCGGGCAGCTCCCCCCGTGGCTGCCCGGCGTCGCCATTCCCGCGTCGGAACGCGCGTCCGGCACCCTCTAGGGTTGAGTCCGTGAACTCCCCGGAATCCGCCGAGAATCCCGCCCCCGTGTGTTCGGCCAAGGGCTGCCGGGCCGACGCCGTCTGGGTGCTGGCCTGGAACAACCCGAAGCTGCACACGCCGGAGCGCCGCAAGACGTGGCTGGCCTGCGAGGAGCACCGGGAGCACCTGTCCTCGTTCCTCGGGGTGCGGGGCTTCCTCAAGGACGTGGTGACGCTGGCGGAGTGGGAGTCGCGCCCCGCGTCCCCGTGACCGGGCGGGGTCAGCCGCCGATCGCGGACATCGGACGGTCGGGCTGGAGGAAGCTCGGGTCGTCAAGGCCGGATCCGGCCTTCTTGCCCCACATCGCCTGCTTCCAGATCCGGGCGATCTCCTCGTCGGGCGCCTCCGAGCGCAGCGCCGCGCGCAGGTCGGTCTCCTCGCGGGCGAACAGGCAGGTGCGGACCTGTCCGTCGGCGGTGAGGCGGGTGCGGTCGCAGGCCCGGCAGAAGGGGCGGGTGACGGAGGCGATGACGCCGACCCGGTGCGGCCCCCCGTCGACGGTCCAGCGCTCGGCGGGGGCGGAGCCGCGCTCGCCGTCGTCCTCGGGGGTGAGGTCGAAGCGGGTGCGCAGGGAGGCGAGGATGTCACCCGCGGTGATCATGCCGTCGCGCTTCCAGCCGTGCTGGGCGTCCAGCGGCATCTGCTCGATGAAGCGGAGCTCGTAACCGTGCTCGACGGCCCAGGCGAGCAGCTCGGGGGCCTCGTCGTCGTTGAGCCCGGGCATCAGGACGGTGTTGACCTTGACGGGGGTGAGCCCGGCGTCGCGGGCGGCCGCCAGGCCGGCCAGCACGTCGTGGTGGCGGTCGCGGCGGGTGAGGGTCTTGAACACCTCGGGCCGCAGGGTGTCGAGCGAGACGTTGACCCGGTCGAGGCCGGCGTCCTTCAGGGCGGCGGCGGTCCGCTTCAGCCCGATGCCGTTGGTGGTGAGGGACATCCTCGGGCGGGGCTCCAGCCCGGCGCACCGCTGGACGATGGAGACGAGGCCGGGGCGCAGCAGCGGTTCGCCGCCGGTGAAGCGGACCTCGGTGACGCCGAGCATGGTGACGGCGATGCGGACGAGCCGGACGATCTCGTCGTCGCTGAGGAGATCGGGCTTGGCCAGCCACTGCAGGCCCTCCTCGGGCATGCAGTAGGTGCAGCGCAGGTTGCACCGGTCGGTGAGCGAGACGCGCAGGTCGGTGGCGACCCGGCCGTAGGTGTCGATGAGCATGGTGGCCCCCTCCCCCGGTGACTTCCCGGTCGCGGTATCTGACTCTTTCGAGCCTACGCGAGACCGGTGGGCGCGGAGGGGGTTCCGTTTGCACGAGGTACGGCGAGGCTGCGTCGTAGGACCCTACGACGCAGCCTCGTGCGGGCCGGGTCAGTGGGCCCCGATGCCGGTGAGGGACTTGACCTCGAGTTCGGCGTACTTGCCCTTGTCCGGCTCCTCCTTGGACAGGAGCGAGCCGATCCAGCCGAGCAGGAAGCCGAGCGGGATGGAGATCAGGCCGGGGTTCTCCAGCGGGAACCAGGCGAAGTCGACGCCCTTGAACATCGAGCTCTTCTCGTTGCCGGAGACGACCGGCGAGAACAGCACCAGGATGACGGAGGAGGCCAGACCGCCGTAGATCGACCAGAGCGCGCCCCGGGTGGTGAAGCGCTTCCAGAAGAGGCTGTAGAGGATCGTCGGCAGGTTGGCGGAGGCGGCGACGGCGAAGGCGAGGGCGACGAGGCCGGCGACGTTCATGTCGCGGGCGAAGACGCCGAGGACGATCGCGGCGGCGCCGATGAAGACGGTGGACCAGCGGGCCGCCTTCATCTCCTCCTGCTCGGTGGCCTTCCCCTTGCGGATGACGTTGGCGTAGATGTCGTGCGCGAAGGAGGACGAGGAGGCGAGGGTCAGTCCGGCGACGACGGCGAGGATGGTGGCGAAGGCGACGGCGGAGATGACGGCGAGCATGACCGCGCCGCCGGTGGTGCCGGTCCCGCCGAGGTATTCGGCGAGCTGCGGTGCGGCGGTGTTGCCCGGTGCCGCGATGTTCTTCGGACCGATCAGCGCGGCGGCGCCGAAGCCCAGGGCGATGGTCATCAGGTAGAAGGCGCCGATGATGCCGATGGCCCAGTTGACGGACTTACGGGCGGCCTTGGCGGTGGGCACCGTGTAGAAGCGGATCAGGATGTGCGGCAGTCCGGCGGTGCCGAGGACCAGGGCCAGGCCGAGGGAGAGGAAGTCCAGCTTCGAGGTGCCGGTGGCGCCGTACTTCAGTCCGGGCTCCAGGAACGCGGAGCCGTGGCCGCTCTTCTCGGCGGCGGTGCCCAGCAGGTCGGAGACGTTGAAGTCGAACTTCCACAGCACCATGAGGGTCATCAGGAGGGCGCCGGCGATGAGCAGGACGGCCTTGACCATCTGGACCCAGGTGGTGCCCTTCATGCCGCCGATGGTGACGTAGACGATCATCAGTACGCCGACCAGCGCAACGATGAGGATCTTTCCGCCGTCGCTGCTGATGCCGAGGAGCAGGGTGACCAGTGCTCCGGCGCCCGCCATCTGTGCCAGCAGGTAGAAGATCGACACGATGATGGTGGAGACGCCCGCCGCGGTGCGCACCGGGCGCTGGCGCATCCGGTAGGCGAGGACGTCGCCCATGGTGTAACGGCCCGAGTTGCGCAGCGGTTCGGCGACGAGCAGCAGGGCCACCAGCCAGGCGACGAGGAAGCCGATGGAGTAGAGGAACCCGTCGTAGCCGAAGAGGGCGATGGCACCCGCGATGCCGAGGAAGGACGCGGCGGACATGTAGTCGCCGGAGACCGCGAGTCCGTTCTGGAAGGCGGTGAACTGGCGCCCGCCCGCGTAGAAGTCGGAGGCGCTGCGGGTCTGGCGGCCGGCCCAGACGGTGATGCCGAGGGTGGCGGCGACGAAGACGGCGAACAGCGTGATGATGAGCGGCCGGTGCTCGCTGGTGGACGAGGCGGCGAGGGTCACGGCGGTGTGGGAGTGGTACGCGGCGCTCATGCGTCGGCCTCCATGCGGTCCTTGATGGCCTCGGCCTTCGGGTCCAGCTTCGCGTTGGCGTGGCGCGAGTAGAACCAGGCGATGAGGAAGGTGGTGACGAACTGGGCGAGGCCGAAGACGAAGGCCACGTTGATGTTGCTGAAGACCTTGGTGCCCATGAAGCCGTGCGCGTAGTTGGAGAGAAGCACGTACAGCAGGTACCAGAGGACGAAGGCGACGGTCAGCGGAAAGGCGAACGAGCGGTGGGAGCGGCGCAGTTCGCCGAACTCCGCGCTGCCCTGCTCCGCGAGGAACGCCTCGGTCGTGGGCTGGGCAGGGCTCTTCTCCGTATTGCCCTCGGGCGGCGGTGCATCGGTAGCCACGGATTCTCCTCGCGACGCGGGTGCGGTGGTGGGAACGGTCGGTTGCACTGGGGACCTCGTGTTCGGGGGTGGTGATGCGCTTCCCCTGACAACGGCACGCAACGCGCGGCGAAGCGGTTCACTCGGGTTCTCCCGTTCTCTCCGTCACCCCTTCGGGCGGTCCGGTGTGCACGTGTTCGTGCGAATCGATTGATGTGCCGGGATGATCGGCGCTAGCTTCACTGGTCATGTACGCGACTGGGCGCACCTGGTGCCCGGTCGGCTGACACGGATGAAGTGGAGACCCCATGGCTCATCTGGTATCCGGACGGGCGCGCGCACTGACGCTGCCCGTCGGATTGGCCCTCACCGCCTCGCTCGGCTTCCTGCCGGCGGGCGCCGCCTCCGCCGCTCCGGCGGGGCACGGTGCCCCCGCGGCGGCGGTGCCGGCGGACGGTCCGGAACTGTCGTACGTGGTCAACACCCAGGGCGGTCCCGGGACCGTCAAGCAGGTGCGCAAGGCGATAGAACGGGCCGGCGGCACGGTGGTGATCGCCTATGACCGGATCGGCGTCGTCGTCGTCCACTCGAAGAACCCGGATTTCGCGAAGACGGTCCGCAAGGTCAGGGGCGTCAGCTCGGCGGGCGCCACGCGCACCAACCCGATCGTGCCCCAGGCCACCAAGGACATCGGGGTCGAGCAGCCCCTGACGGCCGCGCAGGAGAAGGCCGCGGCGGCGGAGGCGACGGCGGACCAGGACCCCATGGAGCCGTTGCAGTGGGACCTGCCGGCGATCAAGGCGGACCAGGCGCACAAGAAGTCGCTGGGCAGCTCGAAGGTGACGGTCGCGGTCATCGACACCGGGGTGGACGACACCCACCCGGACCTCGCGGCCAACTTCGACCGCGCGGCCTCCGCGAACTGCGTGTCGGGCGCCCCGGACACCTCGGAGGGCGCCTGGCGTCCGAAGCCCGGCGAGAGCGACCACGGCACCCACGTCGCCGGCACCATCGCGGCGGCCAAGAACGGCGTGGGCGTGACGGGTGTGGCGCCGGGCGTGAAGGTGTCCGGCATCAAGGTCGCCAACCCGGACGGCTTCTTCTACACGGAAGCCGTGGTGTGCGGCTTCGTCTGGGCCGCCGAGCACGGCGTGGACGTCACCAACAACAGCTATTACACCGACCCGTGGCTGTACAACTGCAAGAACGACCCGGACCAGGGCGCCCTGGTCGAGGCCGTCCACCGGGCCACCCGGTACGCCGAGCGCAAGGGCGCGGTCAACGTCGCGGCCGCCGGCAACTCGGCCGAGGACCTGGCGGCGGACTCGCTCGACGACACCACCAGCCCGAACGACACCACCCCGGGCAGCCGGACCGTCGACCCGCGCCAATGCCTGGACATCCCGACGATGCTCCCGGGCGTCGTCACGGTGTCGGCGACGGGCGCGAAGGGCCTGAAGGCGTCGTACTCGAACTACGGGAACGGGGTCATCGACGTGGCCGCGCCCGGCGGGGACTCGACGGTCTACCAGACACCCGAGCCCCCGGCGACGAGCGGGCTGATCCTCTCGACGCTGCCGGGCGGCAAGTACGGCTACAAGGCCGGTACGTCGATGGCGTCCCCGCACGTCGCCGGCGTCGTGGCGCTGATCAAGTCGAAGCACCCGTACGCCCCGCCCGCCGCGGTCAAGGCGCTGCTGACGGTGGAGGCGGACGCGAAGGCGTGCGACGCGCCGTACGACATCGACGGTGACGGCACGGCCGACGCGGTCTGCGAGGGCGGCAAGAACCGCAACGGCTTCTACGGGGCCGGAGTGGTGGACGCGCTGGACGCCGTGCGCTGGTGACGCCGGGGTCCGGGGGCCGGTGCGTCACGGCCCCCGGACCGCCGGACCACGGCGTGGCTCACGGCTTGATGAGGACCTTGAGCGCCGTGCGCCCGTCCATCGCCTTGTATCCCGCCGGTACGCCGTCGAGCCCGACGGACAGGTCGAAGACGGGCGAGGGGTCGATGGTGCCGTCCAGCACGTCCGGCAGCAGCTCCGGGATGTACGTGCGCACCGGGGCGACACCGCCGCGCAGGGCGATGTTCCGGTCGAACATGTCGCCGAGGTCGAGCCCGGTGCCGCTGCCGTGCGGGACGCCGACGTAGCCGATGGCCCCGCCGTCCCGGGCGATGCCGACGGCGGTGCGCATCGACTGCTCGGTGCCCACGGCCTCGATCACGCAGTGCGCGCCCTCGCCGCCGAGCAGCTCCCGGACGGCCGCGACCGCCGCGTCGCCGCGCTCGGAGACGACGTCGGTGGCGCCGAAGTCCCGGGCGATGTCCGTGCGCGCCGGGTGCCGGCCGAGCGCGATGATCCGCTCCGCGCCGAGCCGCTTGGCGGCCATCACGCCGCACAGCCCGACGGCCCCGTCCCCGACGACGGCGACGGTCGAGCCGGCCCGTACGCCCGCTCCGACTGCCGCGTGGTGACCGGTCCCGAGCACGTCGGAGAGGGCCAGCAGGCCGGTGAGCAGCCGGTCGTCGGAGGCCGCGGCGGCGGGCAGGGCGACCAGGGTGCCGTCGGCGTGCGGGACGCGGACCGCCTCGCCCTGCCCGCCGTCGGAGCCCACCGAACCCCAGAAGCCGCCCTGCGGGCAGGAGGTGGTCAGGCCCTCGGCGCAGTACGTGCAGGTGCCGTCGGACCAGACGAACGGGGCGACGACCAGGTCCCCGGCGGAGAAGCCGCGCACCTCGGACCCGGCCTCCTCGACGATCCCCAGGAACTCGTGGCCGATGCGCTGGCCGGGCTGCCGCGCGGACTCACCGCGGTAGGCCCACAGGTCGCTGCCGCAGATGCAGGCCCGGAGGACCCGCAGCACCACGTCGGTGGGCTGCTGGATCACCGGGTCGGGTACCTCCTCCACGCGGATGTCGTGGGGGGCGTGGATGACGGTGGCGCGCATGCGTGGGGGTCCTTGCTGATCTCAGATGCTGATACTCCTTTCACGGTACGCCCCCGGGCCGGCGTTCTCCCCGGCCGGGGCGAGCGCCCCCAGGGTGAGCAGCAGCTGCGCGGCGACATAGGTGAGCATCACCCAGAAGCCGGGGGCGGGGAGCTGCGGCCAGTCCGCGATGCCGGTGGCGATGAGCGCGTCGGAGAGCAGGAAGAGGGCCCCGCCGGTCGCCGCGTACCGGCCGAGGACGCCGGCGCGGTACGCCATGGCGGTCAGCAGCAGGCTGTAGCCGGCCATCGGGACGCGCAGCCCGGCCGGCAGCCCGTCCCAGAGCAGGGCGACGAACACGGTGAGCACGACGGCGTACGCGAGCGCCGGGAGCAGCGCCCCGCGCGCCCGGCCGAACAGCACCAGGTAGCAGACGTGCCCGGCGGCGAACCCGGCCATCCCGACGAGGAACGCCGGATCGGAGTCGGCCAGCAGGAACACGTCGCCCGCCCAGCCGCACAGCAGCGCCGCGATCAGGAGCCTCGGCCCGCGCCGGGCGAACGCGTACCCGGCGAGCAGCGGCATCAGGAGCGGCTTGGCGCCGAGGTGGAGCCAGTCGGGGCCGGTGAGTACGCCGACGAGGTCGACGGCGCACGCGACGAGGAAGGCGACGAGCAGGGGGCGCGCGTACCGCCCGCTCACGCGGTGCGCTCCGGCGCGGGCGCGGTGGCGGGGGCGGGGGCCGCGGCGGTGCGGGCCGCGGCCGGCTGCCAGCCCGGGCCGCGGAAGACCCGCCCGGCCCGCTCGCCCCAGCCGCTCGCCGCGCGCACGTCCCGGGCGATGGCGGCGTACTCGTGGGTGGCGACGCGCAGCGGGTTGTACGTGTGGATGTTCTTGGTGAGCCCGTACACCGGCCGCACCGTCTCCTGGGCGAACGAGCCGAACCAGCGGTCCCACACGATGAGGATGCCGCCGAAGTTGCGGTCGAGGTAGCCGCCCTGCGAGGCGTGGTGCACCCGGTGGTGGGAGGGGGTGTTGAGGACGTACTCGAAGGGCCGGGGGAGCTTGTCGATCCGCTCGGTGTGCACCCAGAACTGGTAGACGAGATTGGCCGAGGAGCAGAACGCGAGCGCCGCCGGATGCACCCCGCACGCGATGACCGGCAGATAGAACGGCCAGGAGGTCAGCGAGGTCCAGGGCTGGCGCAGCGCGGTGGAGAGGTTGAACTTCTCGCTGGAGTGGTGGACCACGTGGCAGGCCCACAGGATGCGGATGACGTGGTGGCCCCGGTGGGACCAGTAGTAGAAGAAGTCCTGGGCGAGCAGCATCAGCAGGACCGTCCACCACAGGACCGGGACGCGCAGCGGGGTGAGCTCGTACACCGCGGTGTAGACGGCGACGATGGGCACTTTCCACAGCAGGTCGAAGACCAGGCTGCCCAGCCCCATGGTGATGCTGGTGGCGGCGTCCTTCGCCTCGTAGCCGGCGGCGTCCTCGTCGGGATGGAAGTGGTGCAGCGCCATCTCCAGGACGGTGAGCAGGACGAAGGCCGGTATGGACCAGAGCACTACATCGGGCAGGTTCGTCGGCATGCCTGCACGGTAGGGCCGGGGTCGGCCGGGGGCCAGATGTTGTTACCAACAAGTATGTGAGACCGGCTGTCAGCACTCTTTGGCACCTTCCGACAGGGCGGGCGTCGTCTGGCGTCTGCGTGGAGCTCCTAAACGCCCGCCGCCCCCAGCAAATGCCCCGCCGCGTACGTCACCGCCATGGCCACCGCTCCCCCGCCCATGTTCCGCAGCACCGCCCGGCCCGGGGCCGCCTCGCCCAGGCGGGCGCTCCACCAGCCCGTCACGGCCAGCACCGCGAGGACGGAGAGCACGGTCACCGGGACCCGGGCGGTGGCCGGGGGCAGCACGATGGCCAGCAACGGCAGCAGCGCGCCCACCGTGAACGCCAGGAAGCTGGCGCCCGCCGCGTGCCAGGGGTTGGTCAGGTCGTCCGGGTCGATGCCGAGCTCGACCTCCGCGTGGGCGCGCAGCGCGTCCCGCTCGGTGAGCTGGACGGCGGCCTCGCGGGCGACCTCATGGCTCAGCCCCTTGCCCTCCAGCAGGCCGGTCAGCTCGTCGAGTTCCGCCTCCGGGGTCTCCTGGAGCTCCCGCCTCTCGGTGGCCAGCGCGGCCTTCTCCGAGTCGCGCTGGGTGGACACCGAGACGTATTCGCCGGCCGCCATCGACAGCGACCCGGCGAGCAGCCCGGCCAGCCCGGCCGTCAGCAGGGCGCCCCGGTCGTCGGTGGCGCCGGCGACACCGACGACGAGCCCGGCGGTGGACACCACACCGTCGTTCGCCCCGAGCACGGCGGCCCGCAGCCAGTTGAGCCGGGCGCCGAGCCCGGCCCCGTGCGGTTCGTCGTGCTCCGGCGATCGCGTCATCCCGGGATGGTCTCACCTCCGGCGCCCCGGCCCCGGCCCGACACCGCCGGGGGCGCCGCGCTCAGCACCGCGCGGCCGGGGCCAGCGCGCGGACGTTGCGGGCCGGAACGCGGCGCAGAGCCTTGCGGCCGGGCACCTTGAGGGTCACCGCCTCGCGGTCGCTGAGGACGAGCTCGCCGCAGGTGGTGCCGGTGGCCGTGGAGACGACGACGAGCGGGCCCGCCGGCTTCGGCGCCGCCGCCTTCTCGGCCGGGACGACCCAGGTGACCGCGATGGCCGCGACGACCGCGGTCAGTCCGGCGACCGAGCAGCGGCGCGCGGAGGCCAGCACGTCCTGGATGCCCTCGACCTCGTCGAGGACGGCGGACAGCAGCGCGTCCCCGGTCAGCCAGGTGCCCGCCCCGAGGCGTCCGTGCGCGGCGCGCACCGCGAGCAGGGCGCCCCGCAGGAGCAGCAGGAAGGCCAGGACGAGCAGGCCGGCGGTGAGCAGGCGCCAGGCCGGGGTGAGGCCCGCGACGCTCTCCGGTCCCTTGAGGACGAAGACGACTCCGACGAGCCCGGTCAGCGCCGTGAGCCCGTTGCGCCAGCCCTCGGCCTGCCGGCGTACGGCGGTGAGCTGTTCGAGTTGCAGCTGCTGGCCGAGCTGGGCGAACCGCTTCCTGGTCAGGTCCGTCACGGCACCGGCACGTCCCAGAAGGCGCCGCAGCCGGAGTCCGGGGACTCGGCGGGCCGGTCGGGGTGCGGGTAGCCGCACTGGCAGTAGACCGGAATGCTCCCCGACAGCTTCTCCGGGGTCCTGCGGCGGCCGAGCAGCCTGCCCTTGCCCTTGTACGGGCCGAGCACCCCGTACGACACCCGGAAGACGCTGCTCGCGTGGCAGTTCGGGCAGTCGCTCGTCACGACGTACCAGCGACCGTCGGCGGAGCGCGTGGCGGCCGGGGTTCCGACGGGGGCGAGCTGCTGTTCGCGGAACGGGGTCAAATCATGCGCGGGCGGCATCTGCCTTCCTCTCGTACGGCGCGTCGTCGTGGTACGACCGCGCGGGCGGCGTGGGGGCGGGGGCGTCGGGGTACGTCTCCGGTACGTCGAGGCCGAACACGTCCGCGTACAGCCGCAGCCGTTCCACGACCCGGTCCGTGGTCCACTCCAGCTCCCGCGCGCTGACGGCGATCCGCTCGCCGGACACCGGGCCGGCCAACGCGGGGGCCCGGCCGGTGTACTCCTCGGTGAGCAGGATCAGGTCCTGCCACAACGGGATGCCGGAGAAGTCGGGCCGCTCGGTGAGGAGTTCGACGCCGAAGGGCCGGTAGAGGGCGAGCCGGTCCCAGGCCCGGTCCATCGGCCAGCCGAAGCGAGCGGCGACCCGCAGCAGGTCGAGCGGCCCCACGGGCCGGTCTCCGGCGAGGTCGTCCTCGAACATCGCGGTGTCGTGCGGGGTGGGGCGCCACCGGGCCCATTCGGCGTCGGCCATGTCGTCGCGGGGCTGCCAGGGGCTGCCGAGGGGGGCGAAGCGGCTGAGCGCCTTGACGCTGTCGCCGAGGGTGGTGCCCTTACTGCGGGCGTGCCGCACGAGTTGGGCGGCACCGGGGCGGGGCAGCCATCGCGCGCCGTCCACCGCCCACTCGCACGACGCCTCGGCCTCGGCCGACGTCACCGAGAGCCCGGCGAGCTCGCCGGGGAGCGGCGCGAAGTCGGGGCCCATGCCCAGGAGCGGGGCGAGTTGAGCGAGCGCCGTGTGGACCGCGCCGAGGGTACGCCGGCTTCCGGCGGCTGCCAGCAGGGCATAGACAGAGTCCAGACGGGTGGGCCCGTTGGGCCTGCTGAGCCACTCCAGCCCCCAGGACCAGGGCATGAGCAGGGGCATGTCCTCCTGAGGGGCGGCGAGCCAGCGCTCCGCGAGCCCGGGGGCCCGGCCGTCCACCAGCCCGGCGTCCGCCAGGCCGCTCAGGGCCTCGACGATGTCGGCCGGGGCGGCCTGGGAGGAGCGTGCGGTTACGGCGATCTCGGCGAGGGGCGCCAGATAGTCACCGGCGACGTCACGCTCGTCGTCGCGGTCGACGTATACCTCGAGTCTGTCCCGCGACATGGACGGATCGGCCAGCAGGAGGCCCTGCAACTTCGTGAAGCGGGCATTCTTCAGCCCGTCGGTCTGGGCTACGGAGATGTCCCACTCTTCGAAGAAGTCGACGAATCGGGCGCGCACCTCCTCCACCGTCGTGTCCATCCGAGCCGCGGCCACGGCCCAGTGCCGCCGGGAAGGGCTGCGCCTCGACCAGAAACGCCGCCCGAACGCCTTCTCCACCTCCTCGAGTTCCTGAGTCACGTCGCCCCTTCGCCTGTGCTCGACCATGTCGTCCTCCACCGAGAGGCCGAGCCAGGCGTAACGGCGGACCACCCGTTCGTACTCCTGCCGGGAGGGTGGTTTGTTCAGCACAGGCCTGCCTCGGCCTGTGCTGAACACGGGATGCAGGGACAACAGTTGCACATCGCGCTCGGTGGCCACCGTGTCGTCGCCGGCCGGGACCGCGTCGAGGTCGTACTCGAACGGCACCAGCGGGAAGCCGAGTCGGGTGAAGCGTTGGGCCCGCCCCAGCGCCGCCCGCCAGGGCAGCCCGATCCCGGCGGAGAAGCGGCGGAGCACGAAAAGCAGCGAATGCCGCCAGGACTCGGCTTCCTCCCAGTTCGCCCCCCACATCCTGAGCAGCGACGTGCCGAGGGCCCCCAGGCCCCCAAGTAGTTCCCGATCCACCGGGTCCAACTGCATCGCGTGCGCGGCGTCCAGGTCAGCGACGGCCGGGACGTCGATTCCGGCAATGGCGTAGCGACGCAGCCTCCGGAGTAGTTCCCCCAGGGTGACGGACGGCTCCCATTCCTGAGGCACCACGGCTTCTTCAAGTTGCATGCGGCTCCCGTACTCAGCCGCGATCGCGCGTACCTCCCAGGGCATCGGCTGCGGATATCCCTCCAGGGACTCCGGTGCCGGCGCGTCCGCCCAGGGTTCGGCCACGGGGATCCGCACGTCGCGCAGGGCGGCCACCCGCCAGGCCAGCACCCCGGAGGCGGTCGCCGTGAGCCGGCCGTACCGGGAAATGGGCGAGGTGGCTCCCTCGTGCAGTACGACATCGGCGGGGAAACAGCCGAGCAGGCGCAGGCGAACGCCCTCTCCTCCTGCCCAGCCCGTCGTGCTGGGCAGCACGGCGTCCGCATCGAGAAGCCTGGCGACCAGCGGCCGCGCGCCCGAGCCGTGGTCGTGCGCGAAGTCCCACAGCCATTCCACCGTGAACCAAGGCGGCAGGTCCATCCGCTCGGCGAGGGTGCGAATGCGCTCCGCCACCCAGCCCTTGTCGTATTCGAGGATGGTCGTCCTGCTGGTGTTCAGGTCCGGCGAGTGGGTTTCCCGGAGGTCTACGACGCAGCCGAAGGACACGTTGTCCAGCCTCCGTGAGAGGGAACGGAACGACTCCCCGGACCTCAGCTCCTGACCGTCTTCCGGCGTCCAGATCCCGTCCACGAGCCGGCAGCCCGGCCCCGGCACCCACCACACATCCCGGTCCGCCCGCACCGGGCTGACGCGGTCGCCGTCGTAGTAGAGGACATCCGCCTCCCACTCCTTCATCACCGCGCCGTCCTTCTCGACGCGCATCGCGTAGTCGCACCGCCACACATACTTCGCCAGCTCGTCGGCGGCCTCAAGGGCGTCGTCGTTGATGTAGAGCCGCACCCGTGTACCGCCGCCCGGCTGGGAGACGTCGCTCTCCCTGATACGGAACAGGCTCCCGCTCGACGCGATGTCCACCCGCAGCCCGCGCCCGGACTCGGGGCGGCCGAACTCGTCCGTGACCCGGGTCCAGATGCTGATCTCGTCGGCCAGCATGAAGTAGCTGAACACACCGATGCCGAAACGGCTGTTCGCGAAGATCCGGAGGTCCTTGTCGACGGCCCGCCAGCGCGCCTGCTCCCTGCGGTACTCGCGGGACTGCTCGAAGCGGCGCCCGGCCCGCGCGAACGTGCCGCGCAGGGCGTTCTGGCTCATGCCGACGCCGTTGTCCTCGCACTCCACATAGGCGCGGCCCTCCTCGTCCACGCCCTGGCGGAAGACGATCTCGCCCTCCCACTGCTGGCGCATGCCTTCCTTCAGCTCGCCGTAGCGCACCCGGGCGCCTCGGTAGCGGCAGGCGTCCAGGGCGTTCTGGTACAGCTCGCGCAGGGCCAGCGTGCGGTCCCCGTAGAGCTGGGAGCCCATGAGGAGTTCGCGCATCTCGTCCTCGGCGAGACTGAACCGCATGAGCGGGAGCCCGTACGCCTCGCCGTGCCCGTCCGCGTTGTACCGGGGGCGTAGCCTGCGGCACGTGACGCGTTCGGGGAGGTGGGCGAGGGGCCCGGCGGAGCCCGCGGAGCCGAGGTGCTGCTTGATGTGCTGGACGGCGTCGTCCGCCCACCCGGTCAGCGTCTCCAGCGCGGCGTGGACCGCCGGGTGCGGGCAGGGCAGGTCGAGGTCGATGCCGGTGCCGAGCGGGCCGCGGGACCAGCGCAGTTCCTGGACGCCGGTGACGGCCTGGGCGGGCACGAGGCCGTCCGTGACGCCGATGTTGTCGACCAGGACGCCCGGCATGTCCCGCAGGTCACCGCCGAGCAGCCCGGCGAGCCCGATGAGCCAGGACAGCTCCCTGGCCCGCCACCGCTCGACGGGTCCGGTGCGCGGGGTGATGTCCGAGGGGCGCTGCGCTTCGTCGGCGGCCTCGCGCTCGCCCGCGTCCGGCTGGGTGGGCGGGACGGCGGTCTGCCGGCAGACCCGGATCAGGCCGTCCAGGGTCTCCGCGAACCGGGCGGACTCCTCGCTGCCGAGCATCGCGGCGGCCAGCGGGCGCAGCAGGCCCGGCGCGTAGACGTCCCACAGATCCTCGCGGCCCATGACGTGACGGTGCAGCAGCCAGGCGGCGACGGCGCCCGCCTCCTCGGCGGTCCCCCGTCCGGCGAGTTCGCGGCCCTTGCGCCAGATCAGCGGATGGGCGGCGTACGTGTGCTCCAGGTCGATGCGCGCCGCGTCGGCGCCGAGCTCCCCGGTGGCCGGGTCGAGCCGGAGGGGTTCGGCTGCGGCGGCCTCCTTCACGCCCATCGCGTAGACGGCCTCGCGGACGAAGGGGGCGGCCATGAGGACGGCGAACTCACAGGGGTCCAGGAGGGGGCCGCCCTGGGTGACGGACGGGGCGAGGAGCGCCCGCAGCCCGGCCGTGAGCACGCGTACGGGGTAGTTGTCGTCGGCCCAGGGGTCGGTGACCGCGGCCAGGGCGGCGGCCCGCCACTTGGCGCACTCCAGGACCAGTTGCCGCAGGGCGTGCTGGAGCTCGCGCCGGCGGTCGTCGTCGCACTGGACGGCGGCCCACAGCTCGGGATCGCCGACGGCCACGGACCACTCCTCCTGGAGGGTCCGCCCGGCGCAGAGTTCGACGTCGTCGATGGCGCCGGGGCCGCTCGGCGCGTACTGCGGGGCGGGCCGCTGTTCGTGCTGGGCGGCGCGGGCGAACTCCGTGGTCCTCCGGACGGTGTGGGTGATCACCTCGCCCACGGTGCGCGGGGAGCTGTCGGAGGCGAGTGCCTCCGCGAGCGCCCGGGTGAAGTGGCTGCCCTCGTGGTCGTCGGAGCCGCAGGTCTGGCCGGCCGCGCAGCCGAAGAGGACGGCGACCCGGTCGCGCCAGGAGGGGAAGTTGGTGGCAGGACCGCCGAAGGAGGCCTCCGCGTCGGGCTGGACGTCGCGGCAGGCGTCGACGGTGAGCAGCACGGTGCCGGCCCGGCAGCCTCTGAGCAGGGTCGTCAGGTCGAGGCCGATCAAGCCGGCGACGTCGACGTGCGGTGGATCGGTCGACCAGTTGAGCTGGGCCTCGGAGGGGACGAGGTAGTCGGAGCCGTCCACGGAGAGCCCGTGTCCGGTGAAGTGGATCAGAACGGTGCCGCCTTCGGGAGCCGTGCAGCAGACGCGGCTGATGGCGCTGATGATCCGGGACCGGAGCGCCGGGCGGTCGGCGGTGAGCCCCAGCGTCTCGACGGTGTACCCGGAGGACCGCAGCGCCGAGTCCAGCAACTCCGTGTCCTTGACCACCGCTTGGGTCAGGTCCGGGAAATGGTCACTCAGTTCGTACTGCGGCACCGCGATGATCAGTGCCTGCCTGCTGTCCCCCACGGCCTTCGTCGCCTCCCCCTCGGGCCCGTCCGGTAGCGGATCAGCCTGCCACAGACGGGCCGCGGGACGGACGGGTTCGGCGGCGTCCGGTCGCGAGCCGGGTGGACGGTCGAATAGGGGACTGTCCGACACGGCCCGTATTCTCTGTGACCATGCTCGACGACCCGCAGACCGCAGCACCATGGCCGGCCGCCTACCCGCAGGGGTACGCGGTCGTCGACGTGGAGACCACCGGGCTCGCCCGGGACGACCGGATAGTGTCCGCTGCCGTCTACCGTCTGGACGCGCGGGGCGAGGTCGAGGACCACTGGTACACGCTGGTCAATCCGGAGCGCGACCCGGGCCCCGTCTGGATTCACGGGCTGACGAGCGATGTGCTGGAGGGGGCGCCGCTCTTCCCGGAGATCGCCGCCGAGCTGTCCGAACGGCTCGCGGACCGGGTGCTCGTCGCGCACAACGCCGCGTTCGACTGGTCGATGCTGGCGCGGGAGTACGCGCGCGCCTCGGTCACCGCGCCGGTCCGGCAGCGGCTGTGCACCATCGCGCTCGCCAAAGAGCTCCGGCTGCCGCTGCCCAACCACAAGCTGGCGTCCCTCGCGGAGCACTTCGGCGTGGTCCAGCAGCACGCGCACCACGCGCTGGACGACGCGCGGGTGCTGGCGGAGGCGTTCCGGCCGAGCCTGCACGCGGCGGCGCGGGGCGGGGTGCGGCTGCCGCTGCTGGAGTGCCGGCCGCTGACCGAGTGGTCGCACTCGCCGGTGGCCCCGCGGTCCGGCTCCTCTCCCTCGTACGGGGGGCACACCACCTGGCGCGCCTCGCGCAAGCGACCGGCCTGCCCGTATCCGAATCCGGGACGGTACGAGAAGGACAAACCGCTCATGCAGGGCATGCGGGTGGCGTTCTCCGGGGACACCTCGGTCGACCGCGAACTGCTGGAGGACCGCGCGGTGGAGGCGGGACTGCACGTGGCGACCAGCGTGTCCCGGCTGACCAGCCTGCTCGTCACCAACGACCCGGACTCGGCGACGTCGAAGACGGTGAAGGCGAAGGCGTACGGCACCCCGATCCTGGACGAGAGCGCGTTCACGCATCTGCTGCGCGACGTCGCCCCGGCCGTCGCGAAGGTGCCGGGGCCCACGCCGTCATCGGAGTGAACCGGGGGCGACTCGCCGCCCGCCGGCCGCCCGTCGCCGCTTCCGCGTCCCACCCTGTGGCGCATGGCACGTTGTGAGGTCTGCGGAAACGACTACGGGATGTCCTTCGAGGTGCACGCGCAGGGCGCGGTGCACGTCTTCGACTGCTTCGCCTGCGCCATCCACCGCATGGCGCCCATCTGCGAGCACTGCCGGGTCCAGGTCATCGGCCAGGGCGTCGAGGTCGACGGGCACTGGTTCTGCGGCGGGCACTGCGCCCGCGCGGAGGGGAAGGTGGGCATCGTCGACCGGGTGTGAGGGCGCGGGGCGGCCACCCCTTCGGCCACCCCGTGCGCGGGGCACCCCGCGGCCGGTTGTACCGTCGTGGGGTGTACCGCTTCCTGATGACCCGGCAGTGGCTGATCCTCGCCCTCCTCTCGCTCGTCCTCATCCCCACGATGATCGAGCTGGGTTTCTGGCAGCTGCACCGGCACGAGCACAAGGTCGCGCAGAACGCCCTGATCTCGCGCAATCTCAAGGCGGACCCGGTCGCCGTGTCCGCGCTCACCTCCCCCGGGCACACCGTTCCGCGCGCGGACTACTGGCGCACCGTGACGGCCACCGGGACGTTCGACGAGAAGCACGAGGTCGTCGTCCGCCGCAGGACCGCCACCGACGGCTCCATCGGCGTCCATGTGCTGGTCCCGTTCGACCTCAAGGGCGGCGGCACCGTGATGGTCAACCGGGGCTGGGTCCCCTCCGCCGACGACCAGCACGCCTTCCCCGACGTGCCGGCCGCCCCGAAGGGCGAGGTGACCGTCACCGGGCGGCTCAAGGCGGACGAGACGACCGGCGCGAGCGGCATCAAGGACATCTCGGACCTTCCGGACCGTCAGGTGATGCTGATCAACAGCGCCCAGCAGGCCCGGCTGCTCGACCGGCCGGTGCTCGGCGGCTACATCGAGCTGACCGGCCCGGCGCCGGAGAACGGCTCCCCCGAGCCGATCGAGGCCCCCGACGACAGCTCCATCGGCCCGCACATGGCGTACGCCGTGCAGTGGTGGCTGTTCGCCGCCGGGGTCCCGGTGGGATTCGTGGTCCTGGCCCGGCGCGAGAAGCGCGACCGGGTCGCCGCCGCGGCGGCGGCGGCCGAGGAAGCGGCGTCCGAGCCGGAGCCCGAGCCCGCCCAGGGGTGAGACCCGCCTCTTCCGGCACGCAGTCTGCTTAACGGGGGCCGGGTTCGGGAAGACGCCTGAACGTGACCCCACGCATCGAGGACTACGCCCTCATCGGCGATCTCCAGACCGCGGCCCTGGTCGGCAGAAACGGTTCTGTCGACTGGTTGTGCCTGCCCCGCTTCGACTCGGGCGCCTGCTTCGCCGCCCTGCTCGGCGACGAGGACAACGGCCACTGGCGGATCGCGCCGAAGGGCGCGGACACCTGCACCCGGCGCGGCTACGCGGGCGAGTCCCTCGTCCTGGAGACGTACTGGGAGACGCGCACCGGCACCGTCAAGGTGATCGACTTCATGCCGCAGCGCGACAAGGAGCCGGACGTGATGCGGATCGTCGAGGGGGTCAGCGGCACCGTCGAGATGTCGTCGGTGATCCGGCTGCGCTTCGACTTCGGGTCCATCGTGCCGTGGATGCGCCGCTCGGACGGCCACCGGGTCGCCGTCGCCGGCCCGGACTCCGCCTGGCTGCGCAGCGAACCGCAGGTCAAGACGTGGGGCCAGCAGTTCTCCACCTGTTCGTCCTTCACCGTCTCCGAGGGCGAGAAGGTGGCCTTCGTGCTGACCTGGCACCCCTCGCACTCGCCCCGGCCCAAGCTCGTCGACCCGTACCAGGCGCTGGAGAACTCCCTTGCCGACTGGACCGAGTGGTCCGCCCGCTGCGCGTACGAGGGGCCGTACCGGGACGCCGTGATCCGCTCGCTGATCACCCTCAAGGCGCTGACCTTCGGCCCGACCGGCGGCATCGTGGCGGCCCCGACCACCTCGCTCCCGGAGGAGATCGGCGGCGTACGGAACTGGGACTACCGATTCTGCTGGCTGCGGGACTCCACGCTCACCCTCGGCGCGCTGATCTCGGCCGGCTATCTGGAGGAGGCCGCCGCCTGGCGGGACTGGCTGCTGCGCGCGGTCGCCGGGGACCCGGCCGACCTCCAGATCATGTACGGGCTGGCCGGCGAGCGCAGACTGCCCGAGTCCGAGCTGCCGTGGCTGCGCGGCTACGAGAACTCCGCCCCGGTCCGGATCGGCAACGCGGCGGTGCGCCAGCGCCAGCTGGACGTGTACGGGGAGGTCATCGACTCGCTCCGGCTGGCCCGTGACGCGGGCCTGGACGACAAACCGCACGCCTGGAGCCTCCAGCTCAGCCTGCTCGGGTTCCTGGAGTCCACCTGGCGCGAACCGGACGAGGGCCTGTGGGAGATCCGCGGGCAGCGGCGCCACTTCGTGCACTCCAAGGTGATGGCCTGGGTGGCGGCCGACCGGGCGGTGCGCAGCCTGGAGGACGACCCCTCGCTGGCCGGGGACGCGGACCGCTGGCGGGCGATGCGGGACGCCGTGCACCGGGAGGTGTGCGAGAAGGGCTACGACCCGGTGCGCAACACCTTCACCCAGTCGTACGGCTCCCGCGAGCTGGACGCCGCGACGCTCCTGATCGCCCGGAGCGGCTTCCTGCCGCCGGACGACCCCCGGGTGATCGGCACGGTGGACGCGGTCCGCGAGGAGCTGGGCAGCGGCGGCCTGGTGCGCCGCTACAGCACGGACGGCGGCTCGATCGACGGGCTGCCGGGCGGCGAGGGCGCGTTCCTGGCCTGCTCGTTCTGGCTGGCGGACGCCCTGCGGCTGACCGGGCGCGCCGAGGAGGCCACCGAGCTCTTCGAGCGGCTGCTCGCCCTGCGCAACGACGTGGGCCTGCTGGCCGAGGAGTACGACACGGCGGCGGGGCGCCAGCTCGGCAACTTCCCGCAGGCGTTCAGCCACATCGGCCTGGTCGGTACGGCGGTGGCGCTGGCCGGGGCGCGGCCCGCGGAGGAGCGGGCCGCCGAGGACACGGGCCCGGGCGGCACGGCAGGATAGGGCCATGGATCTTGGACTGAAGGACCGTGTGTACATCGTCACCGGAGCGACGCGCGGGCTCGGCTACGCCACCGCGCGGGCCCTGGTGGCGGACGGTGCGAAGGTGATCGTCACCGGCCGGGACGAGAAGCGCGCCCAGCGGGCCGCCGCCGATCTGGGCCCGGACGCGGTCGGTCTCGCCGCCGACAACGCCGACCCGGTGGCGGCCGAACGGCTGGTGGAGGCGGCCCAGGAGGGCCTGGGCCGGCTCGACGGCATCCTCATCAGCGTCGGCGGCCCGCCGCCGGGCGGGATCGCGGACAACACCGACGAGCAGTGGCAGGCGGCCTTCGATTCGGTGTTCCTGGGTGCGGTACGGCTGGCCAGGGCGGCCGCCGCGGCGCTCGGCGAGGGCGGGGTCATCGGCTTCGTGCTCTCCGGCTCCGTCCACGAGCCGATTCCCGGGCTGACCGTCTCCAACGGGCTGCGCCCCGGCCTGGCCGGCGTCGCCAAGTCGATGGCCGACGAGCTGGGCCCGCGCGGCATCCGGGTGGTGGGCCTGCTCCCGGCCCGGATCGACACGGACCGGGTGCGGGAGCTGGACGCGCTGTCGGGCGACGCGGAGGCCGCGCGTACCGCCAACGAGGCGAACATCCCGCTGCGCCGCTACGGCACCCCGGAGGAGTTCGGCCGCACGGCCGCGTTCCTGCTGTCCCCCGCCGCCTCGTACCTGACGGGCATCATGGTGCCGGTCGACGGCGGCCACCGGCACGGCTTCTGAGCCGTACGCGGTGATACGGGGGCGGCGGCGCCGCCCCCGTATCGCTTCAGCTCACCCGCGCCGCCCGGTGCTTGACGGCCTTGAGCCGGACCTCGGCGGGCAGCCGGGCCAGCCCGGCGGAGTCCCGGGCGTGGGCCAGCGCCTCGTCGCTCAGCCTCCCCAGCGCCTCGCCGGGCGCGGCGTGCGGCTCCATCAGCAGCCGGACCCGGGCGGCCGGGGTGGAGCGCTTGCCGGTCAGGGTGACCTGGGCGCGGGAGACCCCGTCCAGGGCGTCCGCCTCCCCGGCGAGCACGCTCTCCAGGGCCCGGCCGCGCAGCAGGGCGCCCTCGCCGTCGCCGCTGTCGACCAGCACCTCGTTCAGGCGGGAGCGGCGGAACTGCGCCAGCAGCCACCACAGGGCGAGGACCACGAGGACGGCGAGGACCGCGATCACCGTCGGCCACCACCAGCCCTCGGCGCGCCAGCGGTCCCGGTCCGCCTCGCTGAGCAGGACGTCGTTCTTGCCGTACCAGGGCCACCAGGACGGCACGGAGAGGCCCGCCGCCGCGGCGAGCACCCCGCCGCCCACGCAGAGCAGCACCAGTCCGGCCAGGGCCAGCAGTACCCGGTTGACGGTCCTGAGCACGCCGCTCACCCCTTCTTCGCCGGCCGGCGGACGTGGACCGACAGGCTCGGCTGCCTGGCGAGTCCCAGTTCCCGGATGCCTGTGGAGAGCACGGTGTCCAGGTCGGCCCGTACGTCATCGAGTTCCCGGAAGTGCGCGACGGCACGCACCTCCACCTTGCTCCGGCCCATGCGGACCCGGACCGACTGGACGCCGGCCACCTCGACGGCCCGGTCGCGCAGCACCATGGCCGCCGCCGTCCGGTCGAGCCCGGCGCGCACGTCGGTGTGTTCACGGCGCATCGGCAGCAGGTCGCGCAGCCCGGGCGTGAGCGCGAGGAGCAGCAGCCACAGGCCGAGGGCCGCCGCGACGGACGCGCCGGTCAGTACCCAGACGTCGTCGAGTTTCCGCGTCGCGAGCTCGTCCGCCAGGGTGCGGCGCCACTGCATCGCGGAGTGTCCGGCGCGGACCGCCGCCACGTCGTAGAGGAGCAGGCCGCTCGCGCCGAGGACCACCGCGGCGACGATGCCCGCGGGAATCCGGCGGGCGGACCAGAAGCGCCCCGCGCCGCCTTCGGGCCGTTCCTTGTCGGGCGCGGGGTCGTAGGCCGCGGCGGAGGCCGACTGGTCGAGCGCGAGGACACTGCCGTGTTCCCCCGCCTCGGCCTCGGCCGGTCGCCGCGTGCCGTCGTCCGGATCGTGGGGCTCGGTCATCGAATCCTCCCCTGTGCCGCCAGGCTCGCTCCGGTGGGATGCAGGCGTTCGACCTGGACGGCCACTTCGGGCACCTCCATCCCCGCCAACGCCTTTACCCGCTCGGCGACCCGCCGACGCACGGCACCGCACTGGTGGCCGATGTCAGCGGGATATCCGAGCTCCAGGCTCACCCGTACGCGGGCGGTGTCGCGGTGCACGGTGACCGTGGCGCGCGGCGACGCCGCCTCCTTCGGGGTCGCGTCGACCGCCTCCTTGGCCGCCTGCGCGGCGATCTTCGCGACCACCCGGTCGGCGATCCGCGTCTCTCCCCGTTGCCCGGCCGGGACCGGGCCGCTCGCCCCCGACACCGCCGTCACCGCCGTCGGTCGCCGCGCTCGCGACTGCGGAAGAAGTCGCCGGGTTCCAGGTCGCCGTCGAAGAAGCGGCCGGCGACGAAGCCGACCGCTCCGAGGACGGCCACCAGCACGAACGCGCCGAACCCGCCGAAGTACCCGGCGAAAGCGAGCGTCATGCCGGCCAACAGGCCGGCCACAGCCATGCTCATCGTGTGCTCCTCAACCGCTCGGGGACGCCGGGACTACTGGACGCGGGATTCTGAGTCGTCGTCATCGTCGTCCTCGTCGGGCAGCTTCACGTCGCTGACGGCGATGTTGACCTCGACGACTTCCAGGCCCGTCATGCGCTCGACGGCCGCGACGACGTTCTCCCGTACGTCGCGGGCGACGTCGGCGATCGACACGCCGTAGTCCACGACGATCTCCAGGTCGAGCGCGGTCTGGGTCTCGCCGACCTCGGCCTTGACGCCGCGGGTGACGGACTTGGAGCCGCCGGGGACCCGGTCGCGGACCGCGCCGAACGTGCGGGACAGGCCGCTGCCCATGGCGTGCACCCCGACGACGTCGCGTGCCGCCATTCCGGCGATCTTCTCGACCACTCCGTCGGCGATCGTCGTACGGCCGCGGGTGCCGGGGTCGCCTCCGCCGCGCTTGGTCAGGCTGCTGCCGCCCGAGGCGTTGCCGTCGGAGTTCTCGGGCCGGTTCCGCTGTGGGGTCTCGGTCATCGCCACTCTTCCCTTCGGGGCAGATTTGACTACTTTGCCCACATTAAGGGCGCTTGCCCCGACTCGCGCCGTGGATACGGCAGTCTGGTGGCCATGACGACGGCTGACGGCCCGCACAGGGCCCACGCGTGGACGGCCGCGGTGCGGCAACGGCTCTCGCTGGGCCGGCTGCTCCCTTTGGGCGGCCCGGCGGACGGCGCCTGGATCGCGGAGCGGGCGGCGGTCGCGGTGCTGCGCCGGGCGGTGGCGGGCCCGGGCCCCGGTCCGGTCCTCGGCGGGCTGCGGATCGCCCTGGCCAACCCGGATGCGGCGCCCGCCGCACAGGTGCCCCCGCCCCCGAGCGCGCTGCCGCCGGGCCCCCTACGAATCGAGGCGACGATGACCGCGACGGCCGACCGGCCCCTGACCGCAGCCGCGGACGCGTTGCGCGCGGCCCTTCTGTCGGCCGCCGCACGCCGGCTCGGCCTGGTGGTGTCCGAGGTGGACCTGCGGGTGACGGAACTGCTCGACCACGCACCCGAACGGGTGGCGCCGGAGCCGGTGGAGGTGCGCCCGGTGGACCCGGAGGACGCCGCGGGGCGGGCCGCCGCGTCGGTGGCCGGCGTTGCGGCGCTGACCGGGGTGCTGGGTCCGGCGGTGCGGACGGGCGAGGACCATGTGCGCGTCGAGCTGGCGACGGAGAGCGGTCACCGCGCGCTGGACGTGGCCCGCGCGGTGCGGGCGGCGGTGTCGGACGCGGCCGGGGGACGGCCGCCGGTCGCGGTGCTGGTCACTGCGGTCTCGGAGGACGGCGCGGCGGACTGAGCCTCGGTACGGATGCGGGCCGGCGGGGGCCGGTCACGGCCCCGGCCGGCCCGCCCGTACGTCAGCCGAGGGCGCTCGCCAGGTCGCGGAGGCGTCGGCCCTGCGCGGCCCGTTCGGCGGCGCGCTGCTCCTCGTAGGTGCGCGAGACGGCGCCGCCCAGCAGGGCCTTGGTCTCGATGACGGCGTCGCGCGGGGCGGCCAGCAGGGCGCCCGCCAGGTCGCGCGCGGCGCCTTCGAGCTCGGCGGCGGGCACGACGAGGTTGGCCAGGCCGGTGCGTTCCGCCTCCTCGGCGTGGACGTAGCGGCCGGTGGCGCAGATCTCCAGCGCGCGGGCGTACCCGACGAGGTGCACCAGGGGATGCGTGCCGGTGAGGTCGGGCACCAGGCCGAGGCTGGTCTCGCGCATGGCGAACTGGACGTCGTCGGCGACGATGCGCAGGTCGCAGGCGAGGGCGAGCTGGAAGCCCGCACCGATGGCGTGCCCCTGGACGGCCGCGATCGACACGATGTCGTTGCGGCGCCACCAGGTGAACGCCTCCTGGTACTCGGCGATCAGCGCGTCGAGCTCGGCCTCCGGGCCGCGCCCCATGTCGAGGAACGACGGCTCGCCGTCGAATCCCTCGGGAGTGAACGCCTGACGGTCGAGTCCGGCGGAGAACGACACGCCTTCGGCGCGCAGCACGACGACCCGCACGCTGCCGGGCAGAGCCCGTCCGGCCTCGGTCAACGCCCGCCACAGAGCGGGAGACTGGGCGTTGCGCTTCGCCGGATTGGTGAGGGTCACCGTGGCAACCGCGTCGTCGACGACGAGTCGTACGCCGTCCTGGTCGAGCACGGAGTCGAGCGAGGTCATACGGGGCCTCCGGTTCGGGTGCAGTCAGCACATCAAGCTAAGTGACTGAACAGTAACCACCGGATCGACCCTGCGGCCGACCGGGTGGGCGCACCCGGAACCAGGGACCTCCCGGGGCCGTCCCGTGACGTGCCCCGATCCGCTGCCGGCCGTCAGGCCGTCGCGGCCTTCTTGCCTCGTGTGGCGCCGCCGCGTCCGCGGAGCGTCACTCCGGATTCGCTGAGCATCCGGTGGACGAATCCGTAGGAGCGGCCCGTTTCCTCGGCCAGCGCCCGGATGCTCGCACCGGAGTCGTACTTCTTCTTCAGGTCTGCCGCGAGCTTGTCGCGCGCGGCGCCGGTCACCCGGCTGCCCTTCTTCAGAGTCTCGGCCACCCGTGCCTCCTCATGGGAAGTGCGCTCTGGACTCTCATGATCACCCCTCGGGCGCTTCCTGGCCACCCATTCGGCAAGGTCTCTGCGAGCGGATTCGCGCCCCGGGAGTGCGCCGGTGCGACCGGAATGCCTCATTCCAACAGGCCGCGCGAGGTGTCGTACGGGCGTCCTGGAAGGAACGTCCAGGTCAGGGCCCGCACGGGCCGGGGGGCGGACATGGGTGCGCCCGGCAGCTATCCGCCGGGCGCCGCGCCGGGGTACGAGACGTACTCACACAGATGACGGATCACGAGTAGGCCGAATGATCCGGTCGGGCGATCAGGCCAGCGCGACCAGGTCCCGGTAGTCCGCGCCCCACAGGTCCTCGATCCCGTCCGGGAGCAGGATGATCCGCTCGGGCTGGAGGGCCTCGACCGCGCCCTCGTCGTGCGTGACCAGGACGACCGCGCCCTTGTACGTGCGCAGCGCGCCGAGGATCTCCTCGCGGCTGGCCGGGTCCAGGTTGTTGGTGGGCTCGTCGAGCAGGAGCACGTTGGCGGAGGAGACGACCAGCGTCGCCAGGGCCAGACGGGTCTTCTCCCCACCGGAGAGCACCCCGGCCGGCTTGTCCACGTCGTCCCCGGAGAACAGGAACGAGCCGAGCGTCTTGCGGACGGCGACGAGGTCCAGGTCGGGCGCCGCGGAGCGCATGTTCTCCAGGACCGTGCGGTCCGGGTCCAGTGTCTCGTGCTCCTGGGCGTAGTAGCCCAGCTTGAGGCCGTGGCCCTCCACGACGCGGCCGGTGTCGGGCGCCTCGGCGCCGCCGAGCAGCCGCAGCAGCGTGGTCTTGCCGGCGCCGTTGAGGCCGAGGATGACGACGCGGGAGCCCTTGTCGATGGCCAGGTCGACGTCGGTGAAGATCTCCAGCGAGCCGTAGGACTTGGAGAGCCCTTCCGCCATCAGGGGCGTCTTGCCGCACGGCGACGGGTCGGGGAAGCGCAGCTTGGCGACCTTGTCGGCGACCCGGACCTCTTCGAGGCCGGACAGCAGCCGGTCGGCCCGCTTGGCCATGTTCTGCGCGGCGACCGTCTTGGTCGCCTTGGCGCGCATCTTGTCCGCCTGCGCGTTGAGGGCGGCGGCCTTCTTCTCGGCGTTCTGGCGCTCGCGCTTGCGGCGCTTCTCGTCGGCCTCGCGCTGCTGCTGGTAGAGCTTCCAGCCCATGTTGTAGACGTCGATCTGCGAGCGGTTCGCGTCGAGGTAGAAGACCTTGTTGACGACCGTCTCGACCAGCTCGACGTCGTGGGAGATCACGACGAAGCCGCCGCGGTAGGTCTTCAGGTAGTCGCGCAGCCAGACGATCGAGTCCGCGTCGAGGTGGTTGGTCGGCTCGTCCAGGAGCAGCGTGTCGGCGTCCGAGAAGAGGATGCGGGCCAGCTCGACGCGGCGGCGCTGACCGCCGGAGAGGGTGTGCAGCGGCTGGCCGAGCACGCGGTCGGGCAGGCTGAGCGCGGCGGCGATGGTGGCGGCCTCGGCCTCGGCGGCGTAACCGCCCTTGGTGAGGAACTCCGTCTCCAGGCGCTCGTACTTCTTCATCGCCTTCTCGCGGGTGGCGCCCTTGCCGTTCGCCATCCGGTCCTCGTTCTCCCGCATCTTGCGCAGGATCTCGTCCAGGCCGCGCGCGGACAGGACCCGGTCCCTGGCGAGGACGTCGAGGTCGCCGGTGCGCGGGTCCTGCGGGAGGTAGCCCACCTCACCGGAGCGGGTGATGGTGCCGGCGGCGGGGGTGCCCTCGCCCGCGAGGCACTTGGTGAGGGTGGTCTTGCCCGCGCCGTTGCGGCCGACGAGGCCGATGCGGTCGCCCTTGGCGATGCGGAAGCTGGCGGATTCGATGAGCAGACGGGCGCCGGCGCGCAGCTCGATACCGGAGGCGGTGATCACGGGGAGGTACTCCTGAGCGGAAGGAAGGGCGGAGGAACGACGGGTGGTGACGGATCGACGCCGCTACTCACGCACACGCACAAGGAGAACTGCCATGGAAACCAGTCTACTGGCGGTGTCCAACGACTTCTTCGGGGCTCCGGCCCGGGATCCTGGGCAGCGCCCCCGGGTCACGAGCCGCCCGTGTGGACCTGGAACGCCGCCTTGCGGACCGCCTTCGCCAGGGCCGGGTCCGGGTGGGCCGCGGCCAGGGCCACCAGGACCTGGACCGTACGGGGGTGGCCGACGGCCCGGATCTCGTCCAGGAGGGCCGGGACCGTGCCCTGGACCGCCGAGTCGAGGTGGCGGACCAGGAGGCCCGTCTCACCGTGGTCCGCGACCGCCGCCGCCGTGTCGACCCAGAGCCACGTGGCCTCCGCGCGGCTGAGGACCTCCTGGGCGTCCTCGGGGTCCGTGCCGTCGTACTCGGCGAGCCAGAGCAGCGCGTACGGGCGCAGCGACGGGTCGGTCAGGACGGCCCGGACCTCCGGCTCCGCGGGGGCGCCGACGACGCGCAGGGCCTCGAAGGCCAGGCCGCGCAGGAGGGCGTCCTCGCCTCGGGCGACGTCGAGGAGTTCGGCGACGGCGCTGCCGACGGGACGGGCGGCCAGCCAGGCGCGGTATTCGGCGCGGGCGGGGCCGGGGGTGAGGCGGGCGCAGCCGAGGAGCATGTCGGCGGCGGCCTGCTCGATGTTGCCGGCGGGGCTCTGGGCGGCGACGCAGATCTGTTCCAGCTTGACCCATACCGCCCAGTTGCCGAGCGGCGTCAGCGTGGCCTGGCCCGCGCCGAGGGTGAGCGCCCCGACGTCGGCCAGGCCCTCCAGGGCCCAGTCGAGCAGACGGGCGACGAGGGCCGGCGGGTGGGCCGTGGGCGCCGGTTCGGCGGGTGCCGGCAGCGGCTCGGGGCCGTACGGCACCTCGCAGCGCTCCTCGTGCAGCTCCGCGACGCGCTGCCCGAGGAGGTCGAGGAGGGCGGGCACGGTGACCGGGCCGGCCGAGAGCTGGAGCAGCGAGAGGACCTGGGGCACGGCCTCGACGGCCTCGGCGACGGCGGTGGACTCGACGCCCCGGGGCGCGGGGTGGACGAGCGACCAGGCGTCGAAGAGCGCCACCCAGCCGCGCAGCACCGCGGAGTCGTCCCGGTCCCAGGCGCGCAGCCGCCAGCCGGGCCGTGCGGTGTCGCCGTGGAGTTCGACCAGTCCGGCGAGCCGGGCCCGGTCCCAGCCGGAGCGCACCTGTGCCGGGGAGATGTCCAGCGCGGCGGCGGCGTGTTCGAGGGCGGCCGGGGGCGTGGTGCCGGGGGCCGCCCCGTCGGCCGCCCAGCGGGCGATCCGTACGGCGTCGGCGAGGACCGTCCTGGCCTGGCGGGCCAGCTCCGCCCGGGGTGGGGTGCCCTCGGGCGGGCGCGGCGCGGGCCTGGTGCGCCGGGTGGTCACAGCCCTTCGGGCGGTGGCGAGGGGTCGCGGGCGGACAAGACGCAGCCTGGAGTCGCGCGGGGTACGGGACGTCACGGGAGCAGTCTTGCCCCTGACGGCCCGAAAGCCCAAACGGAACCCGGGTCACCGGCGTTGACGGGCCCGCGCACCGGCCGGGACCAATCGGCCGAACCGGTGCATCACCTCACATCAGGGGCGTGAGGAAGCGGCGCAGGGTCTCCTCGTAGTGGGCCGGGTCGGCGTTCCACATCGCCGCATGCGGAGCGCGGTCCACGGTGTGCAGGGAGACGAGGTCGGGGCGGGCGGCGGCGAGCCGGCGGGAGTGGGTCCAGGGGGCCAGGGTGTCGTCGGGGCCGTGGAAGACGAGCGTGGGCACGTGCAGGGTCACCGGGACCGAGGTGTCCAGGAGCCCGGTGCCGTGGAGTCCGGTCTGCCCCTGGGCGGCGCGCACGGCCAGCGGCAGCAGCGCGCCGGGGACCCCGCGTGCGGCGGCGAGGCCGCGCAGGGTGTCGGTCCAGTCCAGCACCGGCGAGTCGAGGACGAGGCCGGAGATCCGGTCGCGGAGCGCGGAGCCCGCGCAGGCGTGCAGCGCCATGGACGCGCCGGTGGACCAGCCGTACAGGATGACCTGCTCGGCGCCGTTGCGGACGGCGAAGCGGATCGCCGCGTCCAGGTCGCGCCACTCGGACTCGCCGAGGTGGCCGAGCCCGTCCGGGGAGCGGGGGGCGTCCGGGTCGCCCCGGTAGGCGAGGTCGAGCACGGGCAGCTGCCGGCCGTGCAGGAAGTCCAGGACGTTGAGCGGGTGCTCGCGGGTGGCGCCGATGCCGTGCACGGTGATGACCCAGATCCGGCGGGGGGCCGGGACGTACCAGGCGGGCAGCTCGCCCAGCTCGCCGGGGATGCGCACCTCCCGGAAGGCCAGGCCGAGCGCGCTGCCGGGGTCGCCGCTGTACACCTGGGGCGTGAGCCGGACCTTGTCGCCGGGGGCCAGGACGCCGTGGTCGACGCGTTCCAGCCGGCGCACGACGGTGTCGGCGGCCTGGTGGGCGCGGTCGAGCACGGGGCCGACGACGGCGTGGACGTCCTTGCCGGTCAGCCCGTACGTGCCGGGGCGCAGCGAGGTGAGGGACCGGGTCAGGGTGATCTGCCCGGCGGCCGTCGCGTGGACGGTGAGTTCGCGGTCGGCGGGGAGCGGTCGTCCGGGCGGCGTCCTGAGGGCGACGTCGCCCGCGAACCGGCCGGCCGCGACCGCTGCCGCACCGGCGCCGATGAGTGTGGTGACGGCCGCTGCCGTCGCGGTAACCGGGCGCACCCCCACAGTGTCGGGTCCCGGGCGGCGCAATGCCAGTGGGCAGGGCCGTCCGGTGCCGCCTCGGCGCCGGCCGCCCGCGCCCCTTCGGCGTGTCCCGGCGCCGCCGCCCGTCCCCCTTCAGCGGCCTCCGGTGCCTTCCGGGCGCTGCCCGTACCCCTTCAGCGCCTCCAGGACCTCGCCGAGCTGGCCCTCGGACAGCAGGGCCGGGGTGCGGCCGGGTACGGCGCTCGCGGTGAGCCAGACGTGGCAGAGCCATTCGAGCTGGGCGGTGCGGTCGTACGCCTCGTCGAGGGTGGCGCCGTAGGTGACGGTCCCGTGGTTGGCGAGGAGGCAGCCGGTGCGGTCGCGGAGGGCGGTGAGCATGTTCGCGGCCAGTTCGGGGGTGCCGTACCGGGCGTAGGGGGCGACGCGGACCGTGCCGCCGAGCGTCGCGGCGGCGTAATGGACCGGGGGGACCTCCGCGACGAGGGTGGAGACGGCCGTGGCGTGGACCGCGTGGGTGTGCACGACGGCCCGCGCGTCGGTGTTCCGGTAGACGGCGAGGTGAAGGGGGAGTTCGCTGGTGGGGGCGAGTGTCCCGAAGGTCTGGTTGCCTTCCGGATCGACGCCGGTCAGGTCTTCGGGGCCCAGTCGGTCGTACGGCACTCCGCTGGGGGTGACCAGCACCGTGTCGCCGACCCGGAGCGACACGTTCCCGGAGGTTCCGACGACCAGTCCCTCGGCCGCCGTGCGGCGCGCCGCGGCGACGACCGCCTCCCATCCCCGGGCGATCGCCACGTGCTCTCGGTCACTCATACGAAGATCCTTTCCGGCCCCGCCCCGCGCCGCCCGGCCACCGCTCCGGGGGTCACCGCAGCGCCCTGCTCAGTTCATCTTCTGTTCACTCAAGTTGCCTACGTTCCACGTGCCAATGACGTCGAACGATTGCCTGGGTAAATGGAACACATCACGCTGCTGCTCGCGATAGTGATCGTGACAGCTCTAGTGTTCGATTTCACGAACGGTTTCCACGACACCGCCAACGCGATGGCCACGACCATCTCGACCGGCGCACTCAAACCCAAGACGGCGGTCGCGATGTCCGCCGTTCTCAATCTGGTCGGCGCGTTCCTGTCCGTGGAGGTCGCCAAGACGATCTCCGGCGGGATCGTCAACGAGGACGGCCTCAGAACCGAGGTCATCTTCGCGGCGCTCGTCGGCGCCATCCTGTGGAATCTTCTGACCTGGCTGGTCGGGCTCCCGTCCAGCTCCTCCCACGCACTGTTCGGCGGCCTCATCGGCGCCGCGGTGATGTCCGCCGGCTGGTCGTCGGTCAACGGCGGCACCGTCGTCACCAAGGTGCTGCTGCCCGCCGTCGCCGCCCCGCTCGTGGCCGGTGTGGCCGCGCTCCTGGCCACCCGGCTCACGTACCGCATCGGCGGGAAGATCCGTAACGACGCCCAGGAGAAGGCGACCGCCAAGGGCTACCGGGCGGGGCAGATCGCCTCGGCCGGGCTCGTCTCGCTCGCCCACGGCACCAACGACGCGCAGAAGACCATGGGCATCATCACCCTCGCCCTGGTCACCGGCGGCGTCCTCTCCCCCGGCTCCAACCCGCCGGTCTGGGTCATCGTCAGCGCCGGCCTGGCCATCGCGCTCGGCACGTACCTCGGCGGCTGGCGCATCATCCGCACCATGGGCAGCGGCCTGACCGAGCTGAAGCCCCCGCAGGGCTTCGCCGCCCAGACCAGCGCGGCCACCGTCATCCTGGCCTCCTCGCACCTCGGCTTCTCCCTCTCCACCACGCAGTCCTGCTCCGGGGCCGTGATGGGGGCGGGCCTCGGCCGTGCCGGGGGTGTGGTCCGCTGGTCCACCGCCACCCGGATGTTCGTCGCCTGGGGCCTGACCCTGCCGGCCGCCGGTCTGGTCGGTGCGGGAGCCGAGTTCCTGACCAAGCAGGGCACCTGGGGCGTCGTGGTCGTCGCGGTCCTCCTGGTCGCCGGCTCCGGGGCGATCTGGCTGCTCTCGCGCCGCAAGCCCGTCGGCCACGGCGATGTCGCGCCCGGCACCGAGGACGCGGCCCCGGCCGAGCCCGCGGGTGTCGTCACCCAGGCCATCGCGGCCGTGAGCCCGCCGCCCACCGCGGCCCAGGCCGCCGACCTCGCCGCCACCATTCCGGCGCCCGCCGGTCCCGTCGCCGCCGATCCGGCCCGACCCGCCACGGTCTGACAGACCCCGGTACTCCGGTAAGGACACCCCGTATGAACATCGACTGGGCAGCTCTGGGCACCGTCTTCGGCGTCTCCCTCGTCACCACCGTCGCCCTGGTGGGCCTCTTCACGCTCGGCATCGTCGGCCTCTCCAAGCAGCCGGAACCGGCCGCCGAGGGCGGTCCGGCGGGCTCGTCGGTCCTGCTGGCGCGCGCCGGCGCGTACGTCTGCTTCGGGCTGTGCGCGGCGGCGGTCGCGTACGGCATCTATCTGATCGTCGCCTGACGCACCACCTCTCCCCCGGGCCGGACGCACCTCGGGTGCGTCCGGCCCGGTGTGCGTCCGCCCACACCGCACCGCCGCAGGTCAACGGCGAGTTGACGGGCGTTCGCGGGGCGTGGTGGACTGCCGGAGCCATTACGGCGACAGCAGAGGAAGCCGGTGCGAATCCGGCGCGGTCCCGCCACTGTCACCGGGGAGCGGTCCCCCACCGCACGTCACGGCCCGCGCGAGCGGGCTGGAAGACCGGGGAACCCGCCGATCCGGAAGCCAGGAGACTCTCGTCGCCGTCACGTCGAACCAGGGCGCGGACCCTGAGTGAGGACATATCGCCATGCCCGGCTGCCGTGCGACCTTCTCCCCACCTCATCTGTCCGCGGCCTCGGGTACGGCCGGCTGAACCGTGCGTGCCGATCGCATCTACGCGTACGGCGCCACCGCCGGCCTGATCGCCGACCTGCTGCTCGGTGACCCCCGCAGGGGACACCCGGTCGCCGCCTTCGGGCGGGCCGCCGCGGCCGTCGAGGACCGGCTCTGGCGCGACCACCGCGGCCGGGGCGCCCTGCACACCCTGATCTGCGCCGGGGGCGCCGCCGGGAGCGCCGCGCTCGCCGCCCGTGCCCTGCGCCGCCGTCCCGCCGCCTCGGTGGCCCTGACCGCCGCCGCCACCTGGTCCGTCGTCGGCGGTACGTCGCTGGGACGCGAGGCCCGGGCCATCGGCTCGGCACTCGCCGCCGGCGACGTCGAGCTGGCCCGGGAGCGGCTGCCGCACCTGTGCGGGCGCGACCCGCAGGCGCTGGACGGCCCCCGGATCGCGCGCGCCGTCGTGGAGTCCGTCGCCGAGAACACCTCGGACGCCGTGGTCGGCGCCCTCGTCTGGGGCGCCCTCGCCGGCGTCCCCGGGCTCGTCGGCTTCCGCGCCGCCAACACGCTCGACGCGATGGTCGGCCACAAGTCGCCCCGCTACCTGCGGTACGGCTGGGCCTCCGCCCGCCTCGACGACCTCGCGGGCTGGCCCGGCGCCCGGCTGACCGCCCTGCTCGCGGTGGCCTCCGGCGGCCGTCCCCGGGAGGCGGTACGGGCCTGGCGGGCCGACGCCGCGAAGCACCCGAGCCCCAACGCGGGGCCCGTGGAGGCCGCGTTCGCCGGGGCGCTCGGCGTACGGCTGGGCGGGACCCTGGCGTACGGGGGGCGCGTCGAACACCGGCCGGTGCTCAACGGGGCGGCGGGCCGTGCCGTGGAGACCGGGGACATCGAGCGTGCCGTGCGGCTCTCGCGCCGGGTGGGCGTGCTCGCCCTCGGCGTCGGCGTGGCCGCCCGGCTGGGCGCGGGAGCGGTCGCACGCCGGTTCGCGGGACGGACCGGGGGACCTCAAGGACCTCGTACCTCTGGACGGAGAGCGATATGAGCGGCGGACTGCTGGTCGCCGGAACCACGTCGGACGCGGGCAAGAGCGTCGTCACGGCGGGCATCTGCCGCTGGCTGGTGCGCCGGGGCGTGAAGGTCGCCCCGTTCAAGGCGCAGAACATGTCGCTGAACTCCTTCGTCACCCGGGAGGGCGCCGAGATCGGCCGGGCGCAGGCGATGCAGGCCCAGGCGGCCCGCGTCGAGCCGACCGCCCTGATGAACCCGGTGCTGCTCAAGCCCGGCGGCGACCGCTCCAGCCAGGTCGTGCTGATGGGGCGGCCGGTCGGCGAGATGAGCGCCCGCGGCTACCACGGCGGACGGCAGGAACGGCTGCTGTCCACCGTCACGGACTGCCTGGAGCAGCTGCGGAGCACGTACGACGCGGTGATCTGCGAGGGCGCGGGGTCGCCCGCCGAGATCAACCTGCGGCGCACGGACATCGTGAACATGGGCATCGCCCGCGCCGCGCGCTTCCCGGTCGTGGTGGTCGGGGACATCGACCGGGGCGGGGTCTTCGCCTCGTTCTTCGGGACGACCGCGCTGCTCGCGCCCGAGGACCAGGAGCTGATCGCGGGGTACCTGGTCAACAAGTTCCGGGGCGACGTCTCGCTGCTTGAGCCGGGGCTCGACATGCTGCGCGGTCTGACGGGCCGTCCCACGTACGGGGTGCTGCCCTTCGCGCACGGGCTCGGCATCGACGAGGAGGACGGCCTCAGGGTGTCGCTGCGCGGGACCGTACGCGAGTCGGCGGTCGCCCCGCCGCACGGCGAGGACGTCCTGCGCGTCGCCGTGTGCGCGGTCCCGCTGATGTCGAACTTCACCGATGTGGACGCGCTGGCCGCCGAACCCGGTGTCGTCGTGCGGTTCGTGGACCGGGCGGAGGAGCTGGCCGACGCCGACCTCGTCATCGTGCCGGGCACCCGGGGCACCGTGAAGGCGCTCGCCTGGCTGCGCGAACGCGGGCTCGCCGACGCGCTGCGGCGGCGCGCCGCCGAGGGCCGGCCGGTGCTCGGGATCTGCGGCGGCTACCAGATCCTGGGCGAGCACATCGAGGACGAGGTCGAGTCGCGCGCCGGACGGGTCGACGCGCTCGGGCTGCTGCCGGTGCGGGTCCGCTTCGACCGCGAGAAGACCCTCGCCCGGCCGTCCGGCGAGGCGCTCGGTGAGCCCGTCGAGGGGTACGAGATCCACCACGGGGTCGCCGATGTGCGCGGCGGCGAACCGTTCCTGACGGACGGCCGGGGCACTCCGCTGGACGGCTGCCGGTCCGGGGCGGTGTGGGGGACGCACTGGCACGGTTCGCTGGAGAGCGACGCGTTCCGCCGCCGGTTCCTGACCGAGGTCGCCCGGATCGCGGGCCGCCGCTTCGTGCCCGCCCCGGACACCTGCTTCGCCGCGCTGCGCGAGGAACAGCTCGACCGCCTCGGCGACCTGATCGAGGAACACGCGGACACCGACGCGCTGTGGCGGCTCATCGAGTCGGGCGCGCCGTCCGGACTGCCGTTCATCCCGCCGGGAGCGCCCGCCATCCCCGTCAAGGAGGCCCTGTGAGTACGCCCTACCCCTTCACCGCCATCGTCGGCCAGGACGACCTGCGGCTCGGGCTGCTGCTCAACGCGGTCAGCCCGGCCGTGGGCGGGGTGCTGGTCCGTGGTGAGAAGGGCACCGCCAAGTCGACCGCCGTGCGCGCGCTGGCCGCGCTGATGCCGGAGGTCGCCGTCGTGCCGGGGTGCCGGTTCTCGTGCGACCCCGCCGCGCCCGATCCGGCGTGTCCGGACGGCCCGCACGAGGACGCGTCCGGCGTGTCGCGGGCGGCGCGGACCGTGGAGCTGCCGGTCGGCGCCTCCGAGGACCGGCTCGTGGGGGCGCTCGACATCGAACGGGCCCTCGCGGAGGGCGTGAAGGCGTTCGAACCGGGGCTGCTCGCGGACGCGCACCGCGGAATCCTGTACGTGGACGAGGTCAACCTCCTCCACGACCACTTGGTCGACCTGCTGCTGGACGCGGCGGCCATGGGTGCCTCGTACGTGGAGCGCGAGGGCGTCTCCGTACGGCATGCGGCGCGGTTCCTGCTCGTGGGCACGATGAACCCCGAAGAGGGCGAGTTGCGGCCCCAGTTGCTCGACCGGTTCGGGCTGACCGTCGAGGTCGCGGCGTCCCGCGAGACGGACCAGCGGGTGGAGGTGGTGCGGCGGCGGCTCGCGTACGAGGACGATCCGGCGGCCTTCGCGGCGCGCTGGGCCGCCGAGGAAGCGGAGTTGCGGGAACGGATCGCGGCCGCGCGGGCGCTGTTGCCCGACGTGGTGCTCGGCGACAAGGCGTTGCGGCAGATCGCGGCGACCTGCGCGGCCTTCGAGGTCGACGGGATGCGCGCGGACATCGTCATGGCCAGGACCGCGACCGCGCTGGCCGCGTGGGCGGGGCGCACCGACGTGGGCGCCGACGACGTCCGGCAGGCGGCGCTGCTCGCGCTCCCCCACCGGCGCCGGCGCAACCCCTTCGACGCGCCGGGGCTCGACGAGGACAAGCTGGACGACACGCTGGAGCGGAACGGCGGCGGGGACGACGAGCCGGAGCCGGACGGGCCCGGTGGCGGCGGTGACGGCGGGGGCGGCGGCGGGCTGCCGCCGCAGGGGGACGGGCCCGACACGCCGCCCGAGCCCGCCGGCGGGGCGGACGACGCGCCCGGGGCCCCCGTGCCGGGCCAGGGCGGTGAGCAGCAGCCCGTGACGGCCGGTGAGCCGTTCCGCACGAAGATGCTCAGCGTGCCCGGTCTCGGTGAGGGCGCGGCGGGGCGACGGTCCCGGGCGCGCACCGAGCAGGGGCGGACGACGGGGGCGCGGCGGCCCGAGGGTGCGCTGACGAAGCTGCATCTGGCCGCGACGGTCGTGGCCGCCGCCCCGCACCAGCGGGCGCGGGGCCGGTCCGGGCGGGGGCTCGTGGTGCGTCGGGACGATCTCCGGCAGGCGACGCGGGAGGGGCGCGAGGGCAATCTCGTGCTGTTCGTCGTGGACGCCTCCGGGTCGATGGCCGCCCGGCAGCGCATGGGCGCCGTGAAGGGCGCGGTGCTCTCCCTGCTGATGGACGCCTACCAGCGGCGCGACAAGGTCGGCCTGGTCACCTTCCGCGGCCGGGATGCGGAGGTGGCGCTGCCGCCGACCTCGTCGGTGGACGCGGCGGCGGCCCGGCTTGAGTCGCTGCCGACGGGCGGGCGCACCCCGGTGGCCGCCGGGCTGCTGAAGGCCCATGACGTGCTGCGGGTGGAGCGGCTGCGCGACCCGTCCCGGCGGGCCCTGCTGGTCGTGGTGACGGACGGCCGCGCGACCGGCGGACCGCAGCCCGTGGAGCTGGCCGCGCGGGCCGCCCGGCTGCACGCCGCCGAGGGCATCGCGTCGGTCGTCGTGGACTGCGAGACGGGCCCGGTACGGCTGGGACTCGCTGCGGGTCTCGCCACCGCTCTGGGCGGCACCGCCGTCACGCTGGACGAGCTGCGCGCCGAGTCGATCGCCGGGCTGGTCAAGGACGTCCGGGGCACGGGCCCCGGGCACACCGACAGGAGGGTCGCGTAATGCCGCAGGGACAGCCGGAGAGCGTGCCGGACGACGGACTCACCACCCGGCAGCGGCGCAACCGGCCGCTGCTGATGGTGCACACCGGCATCGGCAAGGGGAAGTCGACCGCGGCCTTCGGGCTCGCGCTGCGCGCCTGGAACCAGGGGTGGCCCATCGGGGTCTTCCAGTTCGTCAAGTCGGCGAAGTGGAAGGTCGGCGAGGAGAACGCGCTGAAGGTCCTCGGCGCGAGCGGCGAGGGCGGTCCCGTCGCCTGGCACAAGATGGGCGAGGGCTGGTCCTGGGTCCAGCGCGACGACCAGACGGACAACGAGGCGAAGGCCCGCGAGGGCTGGGAGCAGGTCAAGCGCGACCTGGCCGCCGAGACGTACCGGCTGTACGTGCTGGACGAGTTCGCCTACCCGCTGCACTGGGGGTGGATCGACACCGACGAGGTCGTCTCCGTCCTGCGCGACCGGCCCGGTACGCAGCACGTGGTGATCACCGGCCGCAACGCGCCCGCCGCGCTGCTGGACGCGGCGGACCTGGTGACGGACATGTCGAAGGTCAAGCACCCGATGGACGCCGGGCAGAAGGGCCAGAGGGGCATCGAGTGGTGAACATCCCCCGCCTGGTCGTCGCCGCGCCCTCGTCCGGGAGCGGCAAGACCACCGTCGCCACGGGGCTGATGGCCGCGTTCGCCGCGCGCGGGCTCGCGGTGTCCGGGCACAAGGTGGGCCCCGACTACATCGACCCCGGCTTCCACACGCTCGCGACGGGGCGCCCCGGGCGCAATCTCGACGCGTACATGTGCGGGCCGGAACTGATCGCCCCGCTGTTCGCGCATGGCGCGCGGGGGTGCGGGCTGGCCGTCGTCGAGGGCGTGATGGGGCTGTACGACGGGGCCTCGGGCCTCGGCGAACTGGCGTCCACCGCGCATGTGGCGAAGCTGCTGCGGGCGCCGGTGGTGCTCGTCGTGGACGCGTCCTCGCAGTCGCGGTCGGTGGCGGCGCTGGTGCACGGCTTCGCGTCCTGGGACGCGGAGGTGCGGATCGGCGGGGTGATCCTCAACAAGGTGGGGTCCGACCGGCACGAGGCGCTGCTGCGGGAGGCGTTGGAGGAGTCCGGGGTGCCGGTGCTGGGCGCCTTGCGGCGGGCGGAGGGGGTTGCTGTGCCGTCGCGGCATCTGGGGTTGGTGCCGGTGGCGGAGCGGCGCGCTGACGCGGTGGCCGCTGTCGCGGTGATGGCCGGGCAGGTTGCCGCGGGGTGTGATCTGGAGGGGTTGTCGGCGTTGGCGCGGTCGGCTCCGCCGTTGTCGGAGGCGGCTTGGGGAGCGGACGCGGCGGTGGAGGGCGCCTTCGGCGGGGCTGTTCCCCTCCCCGCCCCTTCCCGTAACCGGGGCTCTGCCCCGGACCCCGCTCCTCAAGCGCCGGAGGGGCTGGGTTCGGCCTCAGGTGTGAAGCCCGTCGTCGCCGTTGCCGGCGGGGCCGCCTTCACGTTCTCGTACGCCGAGAACACCGAGCTTCTCGCCGCTGCGGGGGCTGACGTCGTGACCTTCGATCCGCTACGGGACGAGGCGTTGCCGCTGGGGACCCGGGGCGTCGTCATCGGGGGCGGGTTCCCCGAGGTGTACGCCCCCGAGTTGTCGGCCAACGAGGCGTTGCGCAAGGCCGTGGCGGAGTTGGCGCTCTCGGGGGCGCCGGTGGCCGCCGAGTGTGCCGGGCTGCTGTATCTGGCGCGCTCCCTGGACGGGCTGCCGATGTGCGGGGTGCTCGACGCCGACGCGCGGATGACCAAGCGGCTGACGCTGGGGTACCGGGACGCCGTGGCGCTCACCGACAACGTGCTGGCGCCCGCCGGGGCGCGGATGCGGGGGCACGAGTTCCACCGGACCGTCATCGAGCCCGGTGCGGGCGACGAGCCCGCCTGGGGCATGCACCGGCCCGAGCGGCGCGTCGAGGGGTTCGTCCGGGGCAACGTGCACGCGAGCTATCTGCACACCCACTGGGCCGCTTCGCCCGGCACCGCCGCACGGTTCGTCGAGCGGTGCCGGGGGTGAACCCGGAGACCGGCTCACTGCGCGAGGCCCACCACCAGCCAGATGAAGCCCACCCCGGCCACCGTGCACAGCAGCGTGGAGCGGGCCGGGTGGTCGTGGTGGGCCTCGGGCAGGATCTCGGCGGCGGCGAGGTACAGCAGCGCGCCGCCGAAGAAGCCGAGATAGCAGCCGAGCAGTTCCTCCGGCAGGGTGAACAGCAGCGTGGTCGCCGCGCCGACGACGGGCGCCGCCGCGTCCGCGAAGAGCATCGTCAGGGCCTTGCGGCGGGCGTTCCCGTACAGGCTGGTGATCGTGTACGTGTTGAAGCCGTCCGCGAAGTCGTGCGTGATCACGGCGAGCGCGACCGCCGCCCCCATCCCGCCGCCGACCTGGAACGCCGCGCCGAGCGCCACCCCGTCCATCAGGCTGTGGCCGACCATCGCGGCAGCAGCCGTCAGCCCGACCTGCGGGACCCGCTCCTCGGCCGCCCCGTGTGCCGCCTGGCGCACCGCGAGCAGCCGCTCCACCAGGTGGGCGACGAGGAAGCCCCCGACGAACAGCAGCAGTGCCGCCGGGACGCCGAAGACGAGGCCGCCCGCCGCCTCCACCGCCTCGGGCAGCAGGTCCAGGCCGACCACGCCGAGCATCAGTCCGCCGGCCAGACCGAGGACCAGGTGGCGGCGGTCGCTGACGCGCTGGGCGACCCAGCCGCCCGCCAGGGTCATCAGGAACGCGCCGAGCGCGACGAACACCGCCATGGCCTCTTGCTAGCCGATGCACCCCGCCCCGCGCATCTCGGCGCGCTCGTCGTCGGGGTCGGCGCCTCCCGGGGCGTGCGCGCCGACGAAGTCACCGGGCTGGTTCTGGAGGTGCTGCGGGAGGCGGGGCTCACGGAGATCGCCGAGCTGGCCACCGTGACGGCGAAGGCCCGGGAGCCGGGGGTCGTGGCCGCCGCCGCCCGGCTCGGGGTCCCGCTGCGCGCGTACCCGGCGGACGTGCTCGCCCGGGTCCCCGTCCCGCACCCCTCCGGCGCGGCGCTCACCGCCCTCGGCACCCCCTCGGTGGCCGAGGCCGCCGCCCTCGTCGGCGGCGGTCAACTCCTCGTACCCAAAAGGAAGTCACGGCCGCACGACGGACGCCCGTCGATGGCCACCTGCGCGGTCGCGCGCCGGCCCGCCGGGAACGTTGCGTGCAGCGTCGGGACCGTTGCGTGAAACAGGGTGCGGGGCGCATAGTCATCCTGCCGGAGTCCACCCAGGCCACGGCGCACACCCCCACACCACACCCCCACCACGGCGGTCATGCACACTCCCACTGAGAGTCCCGACGCGACAGGCTCGGGCACCCACGATCTGCGTCACCACGGCGACGCCGAAGTACGCGGACGGGGCCGGGATCTGACCGATCTCGCCGTCAACGTACGGGCCGGCACCCCTCCGGCCTGGCTGAAGGAGCGCATAGCCGGCTCCCTGGGCACGCTCGCCGCTTACCCGGACGGGCGCGAGGCCCGCGAGGCCGTTGCCGCACGGCACGGACTGCCGCCCGACCGCGTCCTGCTGACGGCGGGCGCGGCGGAGGCGTTCGTCCTGATCGCCCGTGCGCTGCCCGCCCGGCGGCCGTACGTGGTGCACCCCCAGTTCACCGAGCCGGAGGCGGCGCTGCGCGCGGCCGGGCACGAGGTGGGGCGGGTGCTGCTGCGGGCCTCGGACGACTTCCGGCTCGACCCGGCGGAGGTTCCGGACGACGCGGACCTGGTGGTCGTCGGCAACCCGACCAACCCGACGTCCGTGCTCCATCCCGCCGCCGTCCTGGAACGCCTGGCGCGCCCCGGGCGGACCCTGGTGGTGGACGAGGCGTTCATGGACGCGGTGCCGGGCGAACGCGAGGCCCTGTGCGGGCGGACGGACGTCCCCGGGCTCGTCGTCCTGCGCAGCCTCACCAAGACCTGGGGGCTCGCCGGGCTCCGCATCGGTTACGTGGCGGCCGCCCCGGAGACGATCCGCACCCTGGCGGAGGCGCAGCCGCTGTGGCCGGTGTCGTCGCCCGCGCTGGCGGCGGCGGAGGCGTGCGTGGAGCCGCGGGCGCTGGCGGAGGCCGCCGGTGCGGCGGACCGGATCGCGGTGGACCGGGCCCATCTGGTGGCCGGGCTGCGGGAGTTCTCGGAGGTCCGGGTGGTGGAGCCGGCCGAGGGGCCGTTCGTGCTCGTCCGCCTCGACGGGGCCGCCGAGATAAGGGAACGGCTGCGGATGCTGGGGTTCGCGGCGCGGCGAGGAGATACGTTTCCGGGGCTCGGGGAGGGCTGGCTGCGGCTGGCGGTGCGCGACCGGACGACGACCAACCGCTTCCTCCAGGCGCTGGACCTGGCGCTCCAGGCGTTGACGGTGGCGGGGCGGTAGAGCGGAGAACCGGGGGCGAGCAGCGCTCCGATGAGGGGGCGGTGATCCGATGAGGGGACGGTGATCCGGCAGGTGAGCGGTGCTCCCCCCTCGGAGCACCGCTCACCCTCCCCTCCCCCGGGGTTCCTCCCCTCGGGCCGTCAGCCTCGGGCGCGGCGCCGGGTCAGGACCATGGCGCCCGCGCCGGCCGCCAGCAGCAGCGCGGCGCCGCCCGCGAGGTACGGGGTGCTGGAGCTGCTGCCCGTCTCGGCCAGGTCCGCGCCGGCGGCGGCCGGTGCCTGGTCCGTGCCCGTCTGGGTCTTCACGTCACCGCCGCCCCCGGTGGAGCCGGCCTCGTCACCACCGCCCCCCGTGGAGCCGCCGTTGCCGGAGCCGCCGTCCGTCGAACCGCCCCCGGTCGCGCCGCCGTTGTCGTTGCCCCCGTTATCACCGCCTCCGTTCCCGTTCCCGCCGTTGTCGCCGCCGCCCGGGTGGCCTCCGTGGCCCTTCGGGGTTTCGCAGGTCGCTTCCGCGAGCGTGACCTCGCCCTGGACGTCCGCGACGTTCAGCTCGCCCGGGTTGACCGACACCTTCAGCCGGAGCGCCACCGCCGCGGCCGTGCGCGAGGTGGTCTCCGTCTTGGACAGGTCGAGCGTCACCTCGCCGATCCCCGGCACCGCCACCCGCGTGGTGCCCCCGGCCGTGAGCGTGACGCGCTTGCCGAGCACCGACACGTGCCCGAGCACGTTGGACTCGGCGACCGGCCTGCTGCCCACCTCGCAGACCGCCTTCGAGGTGACCTTCTCGATCTCGACCAGCGGGAACACCGACAGGCCCGGCAGGCTGACCTTCGCCTGGGCCAGATTGCTGTGGCCGGCTGCCCGGTGCTTGTCGGCGGTGGCCTTCGCGGTGGCCACGTCCGCCTTGAGGACGCTGAACGGCTTTCCGCGGTTCACCCCGTCGAGCCGCACGCTGAGCGCGGTCTCCTCGGCGGTGCGCGGTGCCCGCACCTCGTTGAGCGTGACCTTCAACGGCACGTCGACCGTCTTGTCGAGGAGGGAGACGTCGAGTGCGGTGCGGAGCACGACCGCGCTCGCCTGCCCTTCACCGCCGGCCGTGGTGGTCGTCGCGGGGGCGGCATGGGCCGGGGCCGTGACCAGAAGGGCGACGGGAGCGGCGGCGACCGCCAGGGCGGCGAGGCGGAAGGTGTTGCTGTTCAAGATGGTGGAACCCCCACAGGAGACATGGAGCCACCGGCGCCGTCCAATGGGGGACATCGCGGGCACCGGTGGCCTCGACTCCGTGAATCTTTACGCACAGAGGGTGAACTTGCGGACACCTGAAGCCAGTTCACTCCAAAGGGGGGTTTCCGCGTCTGTATTCGAATATTCCGGCACGTGCGTTCCTCGGGTTCACCCGTTTCACTGAGTCCCAGGGCGTTTCGGACCGCGAGGAGGCGGCCCGTACCGTCGCCCTTCCGTATGCGCGGAGAGGGTTCAACGAGCGGGCCGCCCTCCGGTCACTGCTGGTCAACGTGGCGCGTCAGCCGATCACGCGTCCGTTCAGGACCACCCGGCGCGGCCCGGCCAGCACCCGCACGTCCTCCCGCGGGTCCTCGTCGTACACCACGAGGTCGGCCGGCGCCCCCTCCTCCAGGCCGGGCCTGCCGAGCCAGGCCCTCGCCCCCCAGGTCGTCGCGGACAGCGCCTCCAGGGCCGGGATGCCCGCCTTGACCAGCTCCGCGACCTCGTCGGCCACCAGGCCGTGCGCCAGGACCCCGCCCGCGTCGGTGCCGACGAAGACCGGCACCCCGGCGTCGTAGGCGGCGCGCACGGTGTCGTAACGGCGTTCGTGGAGCCGGCGCATATGGGCGGACCAGCGCGGGAACTTCGCCTCGCCGCTCTGCGCGAGCGAGGGGAAGGTGGCGATGTTGACCAGGGTGGGGACGATCGCCACACCGCGCTCGGCGAAGAGCGGAATGGTCTCCTCGGTGAGGCCCGTGGCGTGCTCGACGCAGTCGATCCCGGCCTCGACCAGGTCGCGCAGCGAGTCCTCCGCGAAGCAGTGCGCGGTGACGCGGGCGCCCAGCCGGTGCGCCTCCGCGATGGCCGCCCCGACCGCCTCGCGCGGCCAGAGCGCCGTCAGGTCGCCCACCTCGCGGTCGATCCAGTCGCCGACGAGCTTGACCCAGCCGTCGCCCCGGCGCGCCTCCCGGGCCACGTAGGGGACGAGCTCGTCGGGCTCGACCTCCCAGGCGTAGTTGCGGGTGTAGCGGCGGGGCCGGGCGATGTGCCGGCCGGCCCGGATGATCTTCGGCAGGTCCTCGCGGTCGTCGATCCACCGGGTGTCGGCGGGCGAGCCCGCGTCCCGCAGGAGCAGCGCCCCGGCCTCCCGGTCGTCCAGGGCCTGCTTCTCGCTGGTCGCGGCGTCGACGGCGCCGTGGTGGTCGAGCCCGACGTGGCAGTGGGCGTCGACCAGTCCGGGCAGGGCCCAGCCGGTGACGGTGACGGCGTCGTCCGCGCCGGGCGGCCGCTCGTAGGTGATCCGGCCCCCGACCGCCCAGAGCTCGTCCCTGACCTCGTCGGGTCCGACGAGCACCCGCCCCTTCACATGCAGCACCCGCGCTGCCCCGTGATCACTCATGCACAGCACTGTACGAGGGGCCCACCGCGTACGACATGCCCTGTCCCGGCCCGTCCGAGCGGTGCTGGGTACTCTCGAAGACGCCCGGTCAGCCGGCCGGAGCCCGCCGACAGACACCGAAGAGAGCACCGCCGTGACGCACCCCTTCCTCGACCTCGCTCCGCTGACCGCCGCGCACTTCGCGGCGATCGAGCGGCGGGTGGCCGGTCTGCTGGCCACTGAGCAGGACGTCGTCATCATGCAGGGCGAGGCGCTGCTGCCCCTGGAGGGCTGCATCCGGGGCGGCGCCCGGCCCGGTTCGACGGCGCTGAACGTCGTGACCGGCCCCTACGGGCAGACCTTCGGGAACTGGCTGCGCGACTGCGGGGCCGAGGTGGTGGACCTGGAGGTGCCGTTCCACACGGCCGTCACCGCGGAGCAGGTCGCCGAGGCGCTCGCCGCGCACCCGGAGATCGACTTCGTCTCCCTGGTCCACGCCGAGGCGGCGACCGGGAACACCAACCCGGTCGCGGAGATCGGCGAGGTGGTGCGGGCGCACGGCGCGCTGTTCATGCTGGACGCGGTCGCCTCGGTGGGCGCCGAGCCGCTGCTGCCGGACGCCTGGGGCGTGGACCTGTGCGTGATCGGGGCGCAGAAGGCGATGGGCGGCCCGGCCGGGGTCTCGGCGGTGTCGGTGAGCGCGCGGGCCTGGGAGCGGATCGCCGCCAACCCGCAGGCGCCGCGCCGGTCCTACCTGTCGGTCCTCGACTGGAAGGAGCGCTGGATCGACGGCGGCCGCAAGGCGCTGCTGCACGCCCCTGCCCAGCTGGAGATGCTGGCCCTGGAAGCGTGCGTGGAGCGGATCGAGGCGGAGGGCCTGGACGCGCTGATGGCCCGTCACGCGGCGGCCGCCGCGGCCACCCGGGCCGGTGCGGTGGCGCTGGGCGGCGGACTGACGCCCTACGTGCACGAGGCGCGGGACGCGGCGCCGGTGGCGACCACGCTGCGCGCGCCCGAGGGCGTGGACGCCTCCGGACTGGTCGCGCGGGCGCTCGCGGACGAGCCCTCGCTGCCGCTCATCGCGGGCGGGGGCGCGCTGGCCGAGGAGATGATCCGGGTCAATCACTACGGGGTGGATGCGACGCGGGGCGCGGTGCTCTCCTCGCTCGCGGCTCTGGGGTCGGCGCTGGCCGAAACCGGCCGGCAGGTCGATCTGGAGGCTGCCCGTAAGGCCGTTTCGGAAACCTGGCCCAGCGCATAAAAACACGTCCGGCGAACAATGCGGGGAGCTGCCTGAATCAGAGCAGCTCCCCGCATTCTTATGCCCGCTTATCTCCGGGCTAAACACCCCAGTTATCAAGCTGTTCCCAGAGGCCATTCCGCTTGTGTGTGGAGAGAGTTATGGGCTTGTGACCGACTCCACACAGTCGGAGATTTGCCCGAAAAATACCGGACAGAACACCAGAAAAGGAAGGCGGTTCGCGCCGGTGCGCGCACCCGCCTGATAACACAGGCGGGTGCCTCACCCAACCCCTTGCGTCGATGCAATTTAGAAATTTGCTGGGTAAATTCAAATGCCATGACCGCCGCACCAGCAGATTTTGCAAGTGCCCGAAGCGAATTCCTTACGATCGACACGCCACGAGTGGAGGACGGAGCCGCGATCTGGCGTATCGCCCGCGACTCCGAGGTCCTGGACCTCAACTCCTCGTACAGCTACCTGCTGTGGTGTCGTGACTTCGCGGCGACCTCCGTGGTCGCCCGTGACGAGACCGGCTCCCCGGTCGCCTTCGTGACGGGGTACATCAGGCCGGACCGTCCCGAGACGCTCGTCGTCTGGCAGGTGGCCGTCGACCACGGCCACCGCGGTACGGGTCTGGCGGCGAAGCTGCTGGACTCCCTGACCGCGCGGGTCGCCGCCGAACAGGGCCTGGCCTCGGTCGAGACGACCGTCACCCCCGACAACACCGCGTCGGACCGCCTGTTCACCTCCTACGCGCGGCGCCACGACGTGGCCCTGGAGCGCGAGGTGCTCTTCGACGGCGGACTGTTCCCCGAAGGCACCCACCTGCCGGAAGTGCTGTACCGCATCGGCCCGTTCCACGCCTGAGCGCGCGCTTCCCCCGCCGGGCCGCCGGCCCGCCGCAGCTTCCTTCAACGCCGCCCGTCACACCACCTCACGCAGGAGACCCGCTGTGACCATCACCCCGCCCGCTCTCAGTGTCTTCGAAACCCTGGAATCCGAGGTCCGGAGCTACTGCCGCGGCTGGCCCGCCGTGTTCGACCGCGCCCAGGGCGCCCGGCTGACCGACGAGGACGGCCACTCGTACCTGGACTTCTTCGCCGGCGCGGGCTCGCTCAACTACGGCCACAACAACCCGGTGCTCAAGCGCGCGCTGATCGACTACATCGAACGCGACGGCATCACGCACGGCCTCGACATGGCGACCACCGCCAAACGCGCCTTCCTGGACACCTTCCAGAACGTCGTGCTCCGCCCCCGCGACCTGCCGTACAAGGTGATGTTCCCCGGCCCGACCGGCACCAACGCGGTCGAGTCGGCGCTGAAGCTCGCCCGTAAGGTCAAGGGCCGCGAGTCCGTCGTCTCCTTCACCAACGCCTTCCACGGCATGTCGCTCGGCTCGCTGGCCGTGACCGGCAACGCGTTCAAGCGGGCCGGTGCCGGCATCCCGCTGGTGCACGGCACGCCGATGCCGTTCGACAACTACTTCGACGGCCAGGTCCCCGACTTCCTCTGGTTCGAGCGGCTCCTGGAGGACCAGGGCTCCGGCCTCAACCACCCGGCCGCCGTGATCGTGGAGACCGTCCAGGGCGAGGGCGGCATCAACGTGGCCCGTGCCGAGTGGCTGCGCGCGCTCCAGGACCTGTGCCACCGCCAGGACATGCTGCTGATCGTCGACGACATCCAGATGGGCTGCGGCCGTACCGGCGGCTTCTTCTCCTTCGAGGAGGCCGGCATCACGCCGGACATCGTGACGCTGTCGAAGTCCATCAGCGGCTACGGACTGCCCATGTCGCTCTGCCTGTTCAAGCCGGAGCTGGACGTCTGGGAGCCGGGCGAGCACAACGGCACCTTCCGCGGCAACAACCCCGCGTTCGTCACCGCCGCCGCCGCGCTGGACGCCTACTGGGCCGACGGCCAGATGGAGAAGCAGACGCTGGCCCGCGGCGAGCAGGTCGAGCAGACGATGCTGGCCATCTGCGGCGAGCACGAGAGCGCCCGGTTCCGGGGCCGCGGGCTGGTCTGGGGCCTGGAGTTCGAGGACCCGGCGCGCGCCACCGCGGTCTGCGCCCGCGCGTTCGAACTGGGGCTGCTCCTTGAGACCTCCGGCCCGCAGAGCGAGGTCGTGAAGCTGCTGCCGCCGCTCACCATCACGCCCGAGGAGCTGGACGAGGGCCTGCGCACGCTGGCCCGTGCCGTCCGGGAGACCGCCTGACGGCCCGGACCGCACACCTCACCTTCGTAGAGAGAAAGGCATCGAACCACCGTGATCGTCCGATCGTTCGCCGACGTCGAGAACACCGACCGGCATATCAAGGCCGCCTCCGGAACCTGGGAGAGCAAGCGCATCGTGCTCGCCCAGGAGAAGGTCGGCTTCTCGCTCCACGAGACCACGATGTACGCGGGGACCGAGACGTCGATGTGGTACGCGAACCACATCGAGGCCGTCCTGTGCGTCGAGGGCGAGGCCGAGCTGACCAACGACGAGACCGGTGAGAAGCACTGGATCACGCCGGGCACCATGTACCTGCTCGACGGCCACGAGCGCCACACGATGCGGCCGAAGTCCGATTTCCGCTGCGTCTGCGTCTTCAACCCGCCGGTCACCGGACGGGAGGAGCACGACGAGAACGGTGTCTACCCACTGCTGACCGAGGAGGGCTGAACCCATGACCACCGACGTACGCACCGACCTGTACCCCTCGCGCGGCGCCGCCGAGATGACCACTCCCCGACAGGACCCGGTCATCTGGTCCGCGCCGGGCGCGCCGGGTCCCATCACCGCCCAGGAACTCCAGGGCTACGAGCACGACGGCTTCCTGACCGTCGACCAGCTGATCACCCCGGACGAGGTGGCCGGCTACCACGCCGAGCTGGAGCGGCTGATCGCCGACCCCGCCGTCCGCGCCGACGAGCGCTCCATCATCGAACCCAAGTCGCAGTCCGTACGGTCGGTCTTCGAGGTCCACCGGATCAGCGAGGTCTTCGCCCGGCTGGTCGCCGACGAGCGGGTGGTGGGCCGGGCCCGCCAGATCCTCGGCTCGGACGTCTACGTCCACCAGTCGCGGATCAACGTCAAGCCCGGGTTCGGGGCTTCGGGGTTCTACTGGCACTCGGACTTCGAGACGTGGCACGCGGAGGACGGTCTGCCGAACATGCGGACGGTGTCCGTGTCGATCGCGCTGACCGAGAACCACGACACCAACGGCGGGCTGATGATCATGCCCGGTTCGCACAAGTCGTTCCTCGGCTGCGCGGGTGAGACGCCGAAGGACAACTACAAGAAGTCGCTCCAGATGCAGGACGCGGGCACCCCGTCCGACGAGGCGCTGACGAAGATGGCCGACCGGCACGGCATCAGGCTGTTCACCGGCAAGCCCGGTTCGGCGACCTGGTTCGACTGCAACGCCATGCACGGCTCGGGCGACAACATCACGCCGTACCCGCGCAGCAACGTGTTCATCGTGTTCAACAGCGTGGAGAACACCGCGCAGGAGCCGTTCGCGGCGCCGGTCCGCCGCCCGGAGTTCATCGGGGCGCGCGACTTCACCCCGGTGAAGTAGGTCCCGGCAGGGCCTTGGGGAGGGTGGTACGGGAGACCGTGCCACCCTCCCCGGCGTATCTCGGTGGACCGGGGCGGGACCGACGGCGACAGTGAACGCATGACATCCCACGTACAGCACATCACCGTCGACTGCGCCGACGCCTACGCCCTGGGCACCTTCTGGTCGGCCGTGCTCGGCGCACCGCTCTCCGACGAGGACCACCCCGGCGACCCCGAGGCCCTGGTCGAAGCGCCGGGCGCCGCCCTCCTGTTCGTCACCGTGCCGGACCGCAAGCGGACCAAGAACCGCGTCCACCTGGACATCCAGCCCGAGGACCGCACCCGGGACGAGGAGGTCGAGCGGCTGCTGGCCCTCGGCGCCACCCTGGTCGCCGACCACCGCAAGCCGAACGGACGGGGCTGGGCGACGCTGGCGGACCCGGAGGGCAACGAGTTCTGCGTGGAGTGCGGCGCCGCTGAACGGGCCGCGCTCACCGGTACGCGGCTGCCGGTCACCGCGGACGACGTGGAGCGGGCGGTCCGGCTGGCGGTCGACACGCTCGCCGGCGCGGCGGGGGACGACTGGCGCGTCCCGGCCGGCCCGCTGACGTGGGACTGCTGGGAGACCGCGGAGCACCTGAGCGACGACCTGTTCGCGTACGCCGTCCAGCTCGGCCCGCGTACGCCGTCGCTGGAGAGCGGGGTGCCCTACCACTGGAGCGCCCGGCGTGAGGGCGGCCCGTGGAACACGGTCTTCGCGGACCCGGACGCGGGCGTGGCGGGGCTGCTCCGGACCGTGGAGGCGAGCGGCGCGCTGCTGGCCGCGATGGTCCGTACGGCCTCCCCGGCCACCCGCTCGTTCCACAGCTACGGGGTCTCCGACCCGGAGGGCTTCGCGGCCATGGGGGTCGTGGAGACCCTGGTGCACGCCCATGACATCGCCGCGGGCCTGGGCGTCTCCTGGGAGCCGCCCGCCGGGCTGTGCGACCGGGCGCTGGCCCGGCTCTTCCCGGAGGCGCCGGACGACAAGGACCGGTGGGCCGTGCTGCTCTGGTGCACCGGTCGCGCCGAGCTGCCCGGCCGCGAGCGGGTGACGTCGTGGAAGTGGCGCAGCGCCCCGCCGGCGGCCCCGCGGGACTGAGTCAGCGGGCGAGCACGTCGAGCGCGCGGTCCACGTCCGCGTCGGTGTTGTAGAGGTGGAAGGACGCGCGCAGATTGCCGGCCCGGCCGGCGACCAGCACCCCGGCCCGCTGGAGCTCCGGTGCCCGGTCGCCGAGGCCGGGCACCGCGACGACGACGGTGTCCGCCGGGACGGTCGGGTGCCCGAGGGCCGCGACCCCGGTGCGGAAGCGGTCCGCGAGCTTCAGGGCGTGGTCGTGCAGGGCGTCGATGCCGATCTCGTGGAGCAGGGCGAGGGAGTGTTCGGCGCCGTGGTACGCGAGGAAGGCCGGGGGCTCGTCGTAGCGGCGGGCGTCGGCGGCCAGCTCGGTGACGGGTCCGTAGGTGCTGTTCCAGGTGTCCTGGGCCGCCACCCAGCCCGCGAAGACCGGCTTCAGGTGCTCCTGGGCCTCCTCGGTGACCGTGAGGAACGAGGTGCCGCGCGGGCAGAGCAGGTACTTGAAGCCGCCGGTGACCGTGTAGTCGTAGGCCCCGGCGTCCAGCGGCAGCCAGCCCGCGGACTGGGTGGCGTCCAGCAGCGTGCGGGCGCCGTGGGCGGCCGCGGCGGCCCGGACCGCGTCCAGGTCGGCGCGCCGGCCGTCGGCGGACTGCACCGAGGAGAGGGCGACCAGCGCGGTCCCCGGACGCACCGCCCCGGCCAGGTCCTCCAGCGGCACGTAGCGCGTCCTGAAGTCGCCCCGGACCGAGAACGGGCTGACGACTGAGCTGAACTCTCCTTCGGGAGCGAGCACTTCGGCGCCCGGCGGCAGGGAGGCCGCGATCAGGCCGACATGGGCGGCGACCGAGCCGCCGACGGCCACCCGGTCCGCCCCGACGCCGACGAGCCGCGCGAATCCCGCACGGGCCCGGTTCACCGCTTCGAAGTCCCCGGAGCCGTCCCGGCGGCCGGAGGCGTTCTCCTCGGCCAGGGCCTTCACCGCGTCGACGGTGCGGCGGGGCAGCAGCCCGCAGGTGGAGGTGTTGAGGTAGGTGGTCTCGGGCGCGAACTCGGCGGCGACGGCACGACTGAGCGGAGAGATCGTCATGCCTTCAGCGTGAACCTTCGCCGACCTGGGGTCAATTGACAGAATTTCACGGAAAACCCCAAGCGATGCTTATGTATCCGGCATCCGGGGTGCGGGCGCGGGCCGGGACGCGGGCCGCCGGGAGCGGCCCGCGTGGCCGGGTCAGGCGTTCCGGGCCGCCGCTCCGGGGACCTCGCAGGCCCCGTCGGCGTCGCAGGCCGCCGCGTCGGCGGCCGCAGTCACCGGGCGGTCCTTCCACGCCTGTTCCAGCGCCTGGGTGAAGACCTCGGCGGGCTGGCCGCCGGAGATGCCGTAGCGGCGGTCGAACACGAAGAACGGCACCGCGTTGGCGCCCAGCTCGGCCGCCTCCTGCTCGTCGGCCCGCACCTCCTCGGCGTACGCCTCGGGGTCGGCGAGCACCGCGCGCGCCTCGTCGGCGTCGAGTCCCGCCTCGACGGCCAGGGCCAGCAGGACGGCGTCGTCGAAGACGGACCGCTCCTCGGCGAAGTTGGCCCGGTAGGCGAGGGTCAGGAGCTCGTCCTGGCGGCCGCGGGCCCTGGCCAGGTGCAGCAGGCGGTGGATGTCGAACGTGTTGCCGTGGTCGCGTCCCTCGGTGAGGTAGCCGAGCCCTTCGGCCCGGGCGTTGGCCGCGACGTTGGCCTCCATCGAGCGGACTTCGTCGGGGGTGCGCCCGTACTTCCGCGCCAGCATGTCGGTGACCAGCTCGGTGTCGTCCTTGGCGCGGCCGGGGTCGAGCTCGAAGGAGCGGTGCACCACCTCGACGTCGTCGCGATGGGCGAAGCCCGCGAGACCCTTCTCGAAACGGGCCTTTCCGACATAGCACCAGGGGCAGGCGATGTCGCTCCAGATCTCGACGCGCATGACTTTTCTTCTCTCCGGACTCTTCGACGGCTGCGGCAGGGCGCGGAGGCACCCTCCGCTCCCCGCCCCAACGTATGCCGGGCCCGCGCCATTCCCGCGCCGCCCCCCCTGCCCTCAGGGGCGCCCGGGCGCTTCCGGCACCGCGAGGCGCAGCACCAGATGGTCGCCGTGCCGGGGCGTCTCCGGATCGGCGACCCAGCCGCACGCCGCGTAGAACGCCTGGGCCCGCTCGTTGGGCTCGAAGACCTCCAGGCGGGCCCGCGTCACGCCGCGCCGCTGCCAGTCGGCGAGGCACGCGCGGTGCAGGGCGCTGCCAACCCCCTCGCGCCAGCGCGCCGGGGAGACGTGGAGCTGGGTGAGGTACGTCCACCCGTCGCGCACCGAGTGGGCGGCGATGCCGACGAGGGCGCCGTCCTCCTCGGCGACGAGCACGGTGGCGTCCTCCCGGTCCACCGCGCGGGCCCAGCCGTCCCAGGCCCGGCCCACCTCGGCCGGACCCGCGTACTCCTCCTCGGCGAGATGCCCGCTGTAGTAGGTGGCCCTGGCCTCGGTGTGCAGGGCGACTATCGCGTCGAGGTCGTCCCGCTTCGCTGTACGGATCATGGTGGGGAGGACGTACGGTCCGGGGCGTCGGTTCCGCCGCCCCGGACCGTCAGCTGCCGTCGCGCAGGTTGGTCAGGCCCTCCGGCCGGAAGGAGATCCGGTCGAAAACCACCTCGCAGCCCTCGCCCGTCGGCGACTGGGCGAGGAAGCCGACGGAGGCGGTGGCCGCCTGCTCCGGGGTGCCGAGCGTGAAGACGCGGACGAAGGTCCACTTCTCGCCGTCGGCCGAGGCGTGGAACGCGAAGGCGCTCCCCGTACGGCTCAGACGCAGCCAGTGCGTGTCGCCGTCCACGACGGAGGAGTTGACGTCGTCGGAGTGGCCCCGGGTGACCACCGTGCAGACGGTCGGGCGTTCCGGGGACAGCTCCAGGCAGAGCTTGGCCCATTCCCGGTCGCCGGCGTGGAGGTAGAGCACGCCCGCGTCGAAGGCGGCGGCGAAGCCCACCTTCACCCGGGCGGTCAGCCGGAAGTCGCCCGCCGGGGCGGCGCCCAGCAGCCGGGGCGCGTCGCTCGCCGGTTCCAGGCTGTCGCCGCCCGGCGGGACGAAGCGGTCCTGGCGGGCGCCGGCGCGCGCGGTGAGCACGCCGTCCTCGTACGCCCAGCCGCCGTCGGGGCCGTACGGCCGGAGCGCGAAGGGGAGTTCGGGGAGGTTCACGCGGGGGCTCCGTTCACGCGGCGGGGCAGGTTCAGCGGGTTGGCGTCGCGCAGCTCGGGCGGGAGGAGCGCGTCGGGGGTGGTCTGGTAGCTGACCGGGCGCAGCCAGCGTTCGATGGCGGTGGCGCCGACCGAGGTGGAGGTGGAGGTGGTGGCCGGGTAGGGGCCGCCGTGGTGCTGGGCCGGGGCGACGGCGACGCCGGTCGGCCAGCCGTTGACCAGGACCCGCCCGGCGAGCGGGGTGAGGGCGGCGAGGAGGTCCGCCGCGCCGCCTCCGGCCTCCTCGGTGGCGATGTGGAGGGTGGCGGTGAGGTTGCCGGGGAGGCGGGTCAGGACGGCGGTGGCCTCGTCCTCGGAGGCGTACCGGGCGACGACGGTGACGGGGCCGAAGCACTCCTCCAGGAGCGCGTCGTGCGGGCCCTCGGCGGCCAGCGTGCGGGCCGGGACGGTCAGGAAGCCGGCCGCGACGGTGTGCTCGCCGCCCGCGCCGGGGGTGACGGGGGCCTCCACCCCGGGGAGCGCGGTGCGCTCGGTGACCCCGGCGAGGAAGGCGTCGCGCATGCGGTGGTCGAGCAGGACCCCGGCCTCGGTGTCGCTGACGGCCTCGGTGAGCGCCTTGAGCAGGCGGTCGCCGCCCTCGCCCTCGGGTGCCAGGACGAATCCGGGCTTGGTGCAGAACTGGCCCGCGCCCATGGTCATCGAACCGGCCAGGCCCGCGCCGATCTCCTCGCCGCGCTCGGCGGCGGCGGCCTCGGTGACGACGACGGGGTTGAGGGAGCCCAGCTCGCCGTGGAAGGGGATGGGGGCGGGGCGGGCGGCGGCGGCGTCGAAGAGGGCGCGCCCACCGCGCACCGAGCCGGTGAAGCCGGCGGCGGCGACGAGCGGGTGGCGGACGAGGGCGACGCCGGCGTCGAAGCCGTGGACGAGGGTGACGACGTCCTCGGGCAGCCCGGTGCGCGCGGCGGCCCGGCGCAGGATCGACGCGCACAGCTCGGAGGTCGCCGGGTGGTCCGGGTGGGCCTTGACGACGACGGGGCAGCCGGCCGCGAGGGCGCTGGCGGTGTCGCCGCCGGGGACGGAGAAGGCGAGCGGGAAGTTGCTGGCGGCGTAGACGGCGACGACACCGAGCGGGATCTTGTAGCGGCGCAGGTCGGGCCAGGGCGGGGTGCGGGTGGGGTCCGCGTGGTCGATGTGGATGTCGAGGTAGGCGCCCTCGTCCACCACCTCGGCGAAGGCCCGCAGCTGGGCCGCGGTGCGCGCCAGCTCGCCGGTCAGCCGGGCCGGGCCGAGGGCCGTCTCGGCGTCGGCGGCCTCGACGACCTGCTCCCCGGCCTCGGTGAGCAGGTCGGCGGCCGTACGCAGGAACGCGGCGCGTGTGACGCGGTCGGCGAGGGAGTCGCGTACCGCGTGAGCGGCTCGGACCGCGCGGTCGACCTCCTCCGCTGTGGCCTCCACCGCAACCTGCTCGCGCGGGTTCCCGGTGCGGGGGTCGACGCTCCAGACTGGTGCTGCTGCCACCGTGTTTCCTTCCGCTCCACTGCCGCACATCAGAAGTCGTCCGGTATAAGCTGTTCGGTATTCTGAACAGCGTTCCTGAACGTGAATGTGAAGCGACTCTATTTCCGGGCGTTCGGTGTTGGCAAGAAGTCGCAGGGTTTCGTCGGCGGGGTGAAAGGGGCACAGGGCGATGTCGGTTCCCGAGTCGGGTGGGGCACAGGTCAAGTCCGCGGTACGGACGGTCGAGCTGCTGGAGTACTTCGCCGGGCGGCCCGGCATGCACTCGCTCGCCGCGGTCCAGGAAGCGGTCGGCTACCCGAAGTCCAGCCTCTATATGCTGCTGCGCACCCTGGTCGAGCTGGGCTGGGTGGAGACCGACGCGACGGGCACGCGCTACGGGATCGGCGTACGGGCGCTGCTGGTCGGCACCTCGTACATCGACGGCGACGAGGTCGTCGCCGCGGCCCGCCCCACGCTCGACCGGCTCTCCGACGACACCACGGAGACCATCCACCTGGCCCGGCTCGACGGCACCAACGTGGTCTACCTGGCCACCCGTCAGTCCCAGCACTACCTGCGCCCCTTCACCCGCGTCGGCCGCCGGCTGCCCGCGCACTCCACCTCGCTCGGCAAGGCGCTGCTCGCCACCTACGGCGACGAGCAGGTCCGCAAGATGCTGCCCGAGACGCTGCCCGCGCTCACCGAACACACCCTGACCGACCGCGAGAAGCTCATCGAGGAGCTGCACCAGATCCGCGAGCAGGGGTACGCGGTGGACCGCGAGGAGAACACGCTGGGGCTGCGCTGCTTCGGGGTCGCCGTCCCGTACCGCACCCCGGCCCGGGACGCCATCAGCTGCTCGGTGCCGGTCGCCCGGCTCACGCCCGCGCACGAACAGCTGGTCAAGGACGCGCTGTTCGACGCGCGCGACCGGCTGACGCTCGCCACCCGCAGGCTCTGACGCCCCGGCCCGTCTCCCCCGCGCGGCGGAGGCGGATCGTCGCCGGGCAGGACGTGCCCGGACGCGCCGCCCGGCAGCGTGGGGGCCATGACCTCCGTCTCCGCGCGCACCGCGCTGCGCACCGTCGCCATCGTGTCCTGTCTGCCGTACATCACGCTCAAGACCGCCTGGGTGGCGGGCAGCCGGATCGGCATCCCGGACGGCAGCGGGCTGCTGGACCACCGCGCCCTGATGGCCGTCGCCAACGGCGGCTCGGTGCTGATGGACGGCGCGGTGGTGGTCCTGGCCCTGCTGCTCACCCGGCCGTGGGGACGGCGGGTGCCGGCCTGGCTGCTCGTGCTGCCGGTGTGGACGGCGACCGGGCTGCTGCTGCCGATCATGACCGGCTATCCGGCGCAGCTGCTGGTCCGGACGCTGGGCGGGAGCACCGGCGGCGCGGAGGCCGCGGGCGGCCGGCCGTACCTGAGCGAGTGGGTGTTCGGTGTCGTCTACGGCGGCTTCATCCTCCAGGGCCTGTCCCTGGGTGCCCTGTTCGCACTGTACGCCCGCGACCGCTGGGGCCACCTCTGGCGGGGCACGCCGGGCGAGCTGCCCGCGAGCCCGACCGCCCCCGCGCTGCGGGTCGCCGCCGTCGCCGCCTCGCTGCTGGCCCTGGCGCCAGGCACCGCGCATCTGCTCTGGGCGGCGGGCTCGACGGCCGGCCTCAGCCCGAACCGGGCAGCCGGGCGGGACAGCGGTTTCTACGTGCTGGAGGCGGTGTTCGCGCTGTGGGTCGCGGTCGCCGTGGCCGGGGTCCTGCTGCTGGCCTTCCGCCGGCCGGCGCTGCCGCTGCGGGTGCCGCTCGCGCTGGCCTGGGGAGGGTCCGGGGCGACGGCCTGCTGGGGCGGCTGGCTCTGCCTGGGCTCGCTGAACCCGGCCGCGGAGGCCGCGGAACGGGCCACCCCCGGGATGGTGCTCACCTACGCTGTGCAGATGCTGGTCGGAACGCTGGTGGTGACCCTCGGCGCGTACTTCCTCGCGGAGCGCGCGGCCGGTTCGCGGGGCGCCTCGGCATGACCCCGCTGACCACCCGGCTCGTGGGCCGGCGCGCCCGGCTGCGCTGGCTGCACCTGATCATCGGCGGTGCCCTGCTGATGCCGTACTTCCTCGTCGGCACGGTGGTCGTCGGCCTGTACGCGCCCGGCACCAACGCCTTCACCTCGCTCTCCGCCCAGTTCTCCGCCTTCGGTTACGCCCTGCCGATGGCCGCCGTCACCGCGCTGCTGCCGACCGCCCGGCCCCTCTCGGTGGCCGCCGCCCGCGCCCTGTGCGGCCCGGCCCCGGACCGGCCGCTCGCGGACGGGCCCGCCGCCTCCCGGCAGGCGCGGGTGCGCTCGGCCGCCTGGTTCACGCTGCATGTGGGGCTGGGCGGGATCATCAGCGGGATGACCCTGGCGCTCGTCCCGTTCGCGGTCTGCGTGATGGCGCTGCCGTTCGTCCCGGCCCTGCGCGAATCCGCCGCCCGGGACGTCGGCCCGGCCCTGGACCACCCCTGGCTCCTGGCCGTCGCGCCCCCGGCCGGGGCGGCCATGCTCGTCGCGCTGGCGGGGTGCGCGGCGGCGGCCGGGGCGCTGCTCGCGGACCGGGCTCCGGTGCTGCTCGGCCCGACCCCGGACGACCGGCTCGCCGTCGCCGAGCGCCGGGCCGCCGAGCTGGCCGTGCGCAACCGGCTCGCCCGGGAGCTGCACGACTCGGTCGGCCACGCGCTGAGCGCCGTCACCCTCCAGGCGGGAGCCGCCCGCCGGGTCCTCGACAGCGACCCCGAGTTCGTCCGGCAGGCGCTCACCGCGATCGAGGAGACCACGCGGCGCACGGTCGGCGAACTCGACGCGGTGCTCGGCCTGTTGCGGCAGGACGTCGAAGGACCCGGCGCGCTCGCGGGCCCCGGGCTCGACGCGCTCGGCGGGCTGCTCGCCCGGTGCGGGGTACCCGTGCGCTACGAGGCGGACGGCGACCCGGGCACGGTCCCCGGGCCCGTCTCGGCCGAGGCGTACCGGATCGTGCAGGAGGGCCTGAGCAACGCACTGCGGCACGGCGTACCCGGGTCGCCGGTGCGGCTGCGGCTCGGCGTCGGCCGCCGCGAGCTGACGCTCGTCCTGGACAGCGCGCGCCCGCCCGGGCCCCCGGCCGTCCGCCCCGGCGGCGGACGCGGCCTGACCGGCGTCGCGGAACGCGCCCTGCTGTTGGGCGGCGCCGCCGAGGCCGGCCCCCGCGACGACGGCGTGTGGCGGCTGGCCGCCCGCCTCCCCCTGCACGCCCCCGCGAAGGAGCCACGATGAGCACGCCGGTCCGGATCGTCCTCGCCGACGACGAACGCATGGTGCGCACCGCGCTGCGGGCCATCCTGGACGCCGAGGACGGCCTGGAGGTCGTCGGCGAGGCGGCGACCGGTGCCGAGGCGGTCTCCGTGGTGCGGGCGCTGCGGCCCGACGTGGTGCTGATGGATGTGCGGATGCCCGAGACGGACGGCATCCGGGCCACCGAGCAGATCCTGGCCGGTCTCGACCCGGCCCCGCGCGTCGTGGTCGTCACCACCTTCGAGCACGACGCCTATGTGTACGAGGCGCTGCGCGCCGGGGCGGCGGGTTTCCTGCTGAAGCGGGCGGCGGCCGAGGAGCTGGTGCAGGCGGTCCGGCTGGTGGCGTGCGGCGACTCGCTGCTCTTCCCGGCCGCCGTGCGGCAGCTCGCCGCCGCGTACGGGTCGCCCGCGCCGGCCCCCGCCCCGCCCTGGGCCGCGCGGCTCACCGAGCGGGAGGCGCAGGTGCTGCGGCTGATCGCGGCGGGGCTGACGAACGCGGAGATCGCGGACCGGCTGGCGGTGGGCGCGGCGACGGCCAAGACGCATGTGGCGGCGGTCCTCGCGAAGACCGGGGCCCGGGACCGTACCCAGGCGGTGATCACGGCGTACGAGTCGGGGTTCATCACGCCGGGCTGAGCCCGTACGGCCGTGCACGCCGTGGTCACCGTATGAGGAATCGGTGAGAAGCGGCACAACCGGGAACGCCACGCCGGACGCCGCTCGTCACCCAAGCGGGATGAACAAGACGATAAGGCGCGCCTCGGTCTTCTGCCTGCTGCTGGTCCTCGCCCTCCTCGGGCGGGCGACCTGGGTGCAGGCGTACCAGGCCAAGGCGCTCGCAGACGACGACCACAACCGGCGGAAGATCATCGCGCAGTACGCGCAGCCGCTGGGCGACATCATCGTGGCCGGTACGCCGGTCACGGGCTCGAAGCGGACGGAGGGCAGCGATCTCGCGTACAAGCGCACCTACCGGCAGGGCGGCCTCTACTCCTCGGTGACCGGCTACAGCTCGCAGGCGTACGGTTCGACACAGCTCGAAGGGATCTACAGCCATGTGCTGGACGGCACCGACGACCGGCTGAAGAGTCCGCTGGGCGTGCTGACCGGGAAGCGGTCCGCGCCCGGGGACGTGGTGACGACGATCGATCCGGACGTCCAGAAGGCGGCGAGCGACGCGCTCGGCGACGACAAGGGCGCGGCCGTGGCGATCGACCCGAGGAGCGGGCAGATCCTGGGCATGGTGTCCTCCCCGTCGTACGACCCGTCGGACATCAGCGGCACGAATGACGGCGACACCTGGAAGAAGCTGCTCGACGACTCGGACAAGCCGCTCGTCAACCGCGCCCTGCGGCAGCCGCTGGCGCCCGGTTCGACGTTCAAGCTGGTCGTGGCGGCGGCGGCGCTGGAGAACGGGCTGTACGGCTCCGTGGACGAGCCGACAAAGAGCCCCGTGCCGTACACCCTGCCGGGCACCAGCACTCCGCTGCCGAACGAGAGCGCGTCCGCGCCCTGCGAGAACGCCTCGCTGCGCGTCGCCCTCCAGTACTCCTGCAACAACGTCTTCGGCAAGGCCGCCGCCGACCTGGGCCAGGACAAGGTGCGGGCGATGGCGGAGAAGTTCGGCTTCAACGACGAGAAGCTGGACGTGCCGGTGCGGGCGTCCAGGAGCGTGTACCCGACGGACATGGACAAGCCGCAGACGGCGCTGACGGGCATCGGCCAGTTCGAGGTGACCGCGACCCCGCTCCAGATGGCGATGGTCTCGGCCGCGCTCGCCAACGGCGGTGAGCTGGCCGCCCCGCACATGGTGTCGAAGGTGACCGACGGGGACGGCGGCACGCTGCAGGACTTCGCGGACGGCGACACCGAGCGGATCGTCTCCGAGGAGACCGCGAAGCAGCTGCGCAGCGCGATGGTGACCGTGGTGGAGAAGGGCACCGGCACCAACGCCCGGATCGCCGGGGCCGAGGTCGGCGGCAAGACGGGCACCGCCGAGAACGGCGTGGACAACAGCAACACGCCGTACGCCTGGTTCACCTCGTACGCGAAGTCCGGCGGCCAGGAGGTCGCGGTCGCGGTGGTCGTGGAGGACTCCGGTTCGACCGCTTCGGAGGTCAGCGGCAACGGGCTCGCGGCGCCGGTCGCCAGGAAGATGATGGAGGCGGCGCTGCGGCGGTAGGTCCTGCCCCGTCGAAGCGCTTGCGATACGCTCTCGCCCCGGCGGGGGCGTATCCGGACGGGCCGGGCGTGCGAGCGCAGGGGACGAGGTAGCCGTGGGCACAGCAGTCGACGATGCCGCCGCCGAGTTCCACGCGTTCTTCGAGGCGCATTACGCGGAACTGGCCCGCCTCGCCCATCTGCTGACCGGTGAGGCGGATGCCGCCGACGACCTCGCGGCCGACGCCCTGCTCGCGCTCTGGCACCGCTGGGACCGGGTCCGCGAGGCCGGGCACCCGGTGGCGTACGCACGGGGCGTGGTCGCCAACCTGGCCAGGACGCGCATCCGCAGCGCGGTCCGCGAGCGCCGCCGGATCGCCCTGTTCTGGGCGCCGCGCGGCGGCGGGGACGAGGGGGCGGCCGACGGGCCCGACGTGCCGGCGGTGGTGGACGTGCAGGAGGCGCTGCGGCGGCTGCCGTTCCGCAAGCGGGCCTGTGTGGTGCTGCGGCACGCCTTCGACCTCTCGGAACGGGACACCTCGCTGGTGCTGGGGATCTCGGTGGGTACGGTGAAGAGCCAGACCTCGCGTGCCGTCGCGGAACTGCAGCGGCTGCTGGGACCCGAGACGCCCGCCGTGCGGGTCCGGGCGGCCGTCGCGGCGCAGCGCAGCGGAGGAGAACGGTGAAGGACGAGGAGCTGCCCCGGCGGCTGCGGGAGGCCGCCGAGGCCCACCGCCCCGACCGGGCCCGGATGCTGGCCCGGATCGAGCGCGGGATGGCGGACGGCGGCCCGGCGCCCCGGTCCGTGCGTCCGCCGCGCGCGGTGCGTCCGTGGCTGCGGGTGGCCGGGGCGACGGCGGCGGTCTGCGGGGTGCTGGCGGCCGGCGCGTTCGCGGTCACCTCGGCGGGCGACGACGACCGGGCGCGCGGCGGCCCGGTGGCCTCGGCGCCCTCCCCCGCCGCGAGCACCCCGGCCGCCCGGGGCGGGCTGCGGCCCGAGGACGGACCGCTGTGGACCGGCGGCGTGGTCGACCCGCACTCCAACGCGTACTGGGCGCAGAGCAACGTCACGCTGCGGACCACCGAGCCGCTGTCCGCGCTCACCGTGGAGCTGCGGGTCGCCCTGACGGGCGGGGTGAACAGCACCGGCTCCTGGCGTTCCCTGCCCGAGCCGGACTTCACCGTGTCGGTGAACGAGAGCGGCGGCTATCTGGTCTACCGGTGGACGCTGCGTGCCGGGCGGAGCGTCCCGGCCGGCACGCACACGTTCGCCGGGCAGTACAACCACGCGGAGGGCGACCGGGACGCCACCGGCGACTACGTGACCGCGCGCGCGGTCCGCGCCTCCGGCGGGAAGGCGTCGGTGGGCGACTACTTCGGGCGTTCGCGCTGACCGGGGCCCGATCCGGGGAAGGCGCTACGGCCGCCAGTCCCCGAACCACGCGGCCGGGGTGTGCTCCCGCGCCTCGGCCGGGGTGAGCTGCGGCCGGTTGGCCGGGACGGTGACGCGTGCGCCGGGGCCGGTGTTGCGGTACTCCGCGAACCGCTGGTCCTGCCAGGGGAAGCCGGCCGACATGGTGCCGTACGGCTCGTCCGTGTCGATGCCGGCGCCGAGGTGGCTGTCGCGCACGGTCAGCATCGGGTGCGCGGTGGGGTCCGAGGACGGCACCCAGGGGCGGGCCAGCTTGAAGTACCCGTCGGGGGCCGTGCTGGTGACGCGGGAGCGCAGGACCAGGAAGCCGTGCGGGTCGGCCCCGGCGGTGCTGGGCGCGAAGACGAAGCCGTGGGGCGGCCCGGCCAGGTCGGTGCGGGCCAGGGTGCGGAAGTGGCAGCGGTCCAGGACCGCCGACGCGCGGCCGAAGACGAAGTCGACGTCCCCTTCCACGTAGCAGTCGCGGTAGTACTGCCGGGCGAAGACGGCGAGCGACGGGGAGTCCGCGTACAGCGTGTCCTGGTGGCCCAGGAAGCGGCAGCCGGTGAACGACGAGCGGTCGCCGGTCACCTTGACGGCGACGGCCTGGGTGCCGGTGTAGTCCGGGTGGTCGGCGCGCAGCCAGTCGTTGGCGAAGGTGAGGTGGCGGGCGGTGAGTCCGGCGGGCCGGGCGGTGACGGTGGCGGACCCGCTGGTGCCGTAGGTGCCCGAGCCGTCGGGGCGCGGGGTGCCGTTGGCGTTGTCGTACACGATCACCGTGTCGCGCGGGTCGCCGCTCGCGCCGATGAGGGTGAGGCCGGTCCGGTCGGCCGGGATGTCGACGGTCTCCCGGTAGGTGCCGGGGGCGATGACCAGAGTGCGTCCGGTGCCGGTGGCCGCGTCCACGGCGGCCTGGACGGTGGTGTGGTCGCCCCGGCCCCGCGCGTCGACGTACAGGGTGGCGCGGCCGAGGCGGCGGGCGGGTGAGCCGTAGCGGCCGAAGGGGCGCCCGTGCGCGAGGGCGGGCGGGGCGGTGAAAAGGGCGAGTGCGGTGGTGGAGCCGGCGAGGAGGGCCAGCGCGGTGCGGCGGGTGGGCATCGGTACTCCTTTGCGGGGGCGGCCTCCGCCGGCGCCGTGCGGGCGCCGGCGGAGGATGGGGGCGGCTGTCAGGCGCCGGGCAGCCGGCCCGCGCCCGCGCCGAGGCCCACGACGAGCGGCACCAGCAGCGGGTGGTCGACCCGGTTGCGCAGGGTGGGTGTCCAGCCGGCGCCCGTGGTCAGCTGCTCCCCGGGGACGCCCGCGTTGTGGACGGCGATCAGGTCGGTGCGGCGGCCGTTGACCCAGTTGTCGGCGGCCGTGAGCGAGGACTCGGACCACTTCTTGAGGATCTTCGCCTTGTCGAACTCGCGGCTGAGCGAGAACGCGTTGTGCTCCGCGACCAGGTGGGACTCGGCGCCGATGCCGTACGAGTAGCCGTAGACGCTGCCCTTCGTGGCGACGAAGTGGTTGTTGTACGAGTCGACCTGGCCGAAGCGGACGCGGGGCGCGCGCTCGTTGAGGTCCTTGAACAGGTTGTGGTGCAGGGTGACGCGGAGCTTGCCCCGGTCGGTCTCCCCGGCCTTGTCGCTGTTGCCGATGAGCATCGTCTTGTCGTGGTCCTTGAGGACGTTCCACGAGGCCGTGACGAGGTCGGCGCCCTTGACGATGTCGAAGAGCCCGTCGTGCTGCTGGTACAGCTCGTCGAAGTAGCGGGGCTGGTCGGCGTCGGGGCGGTCCCCGTCGCTGAAGGTGTTGTGGTCGACCCAGACGTGGTCGGAGCCGTAGACGACGAGGTTGTCGTACTCGGAGTTCCAGTGGCCGGTGTCGCCGTCGGTCGGGTCCCACTGGGGGAAGCAGTCGTAGGTGTCCTTGAAGCTGATGTTGCGGACGATGACGTTGGAGACGTTCTGGATCTGGATGGACGCGCCGATCACCTCGGCGTCCCTGCCGACGCCGATCAGCGTGGTGTTGGACGGCACGTAGACGTTGACGGCGGCCTTCTGGAGCTTGGCGGAGGCGAGCCGGGCGTCCTCCATCGGCCCGGCGGGGACCTCTTCCCGGCCCCAGGTCTCGGGGTCGTAGGCGGCGAGGTACTTGTCCAGGGTGTAGCCGTCCGTCTGGTACGCCTCGCAGTCGATCGGGTTGCCCTCGGCGTCGGCGTTGCCGTGGACGGTCCCGGCGATCCGGACGATCTTCGGCGCGTCGCCGGCGTCCTCGAAGGCGGCGATGAGTTCGGCGCGGTTGTGGACGGTGTAGACGTGGTCGGGCGTCGCGGCGGCACCGCCGGTGGTGGACCCCTCGGCGGCGGCCCAGCCGTCACCGTCGGCGAGGACGGCGCGCTCGATGCCCTTCTTCTTGCCGTGCGGGTGCGGGGCGGCCTGGGCGGGGATGCTCAGGGCGAGGGCCAGGGAGGCGCAGCCCATCGTGACGGCGATGGCGCGGGCGCGGTTCCGGCGGGCAAAAGTGCGTGTGGGCATGACAAATCCTCGGTTCTGGTGCGGGACCTGTGTAAGGGGAACGAGGGGGTGGCGCGGGCGTCAGGGGGCCGGCGGCCAGCTGATCCACGTCTCGGGTACGTGTGCGCCGAGCCGGCGCAGTTCACGCGGGGCGAGCACGCGTGCGTCGAGCAGCGCGCGGGCCGTCATCCGGGCGACCTCGACGGCACCGGCGGGCCGGAAGTGGGTGTTGTCCTGCCGCCCGTCGGGGTAGTTGGGGGACTCGCCGGGCTCCAGCCAGTTGAAGTACGCCTCGGTGCCGTCGGGTCCGAGTTCCTGCCAGCGGGCGAGGGTGCGCGCCTGCAGGTCGAGCAGGGGCACCCGCTCCTCGGCGGCCAGGGCGCGCATGGCGGCCGGGTACGCGCCGTGGGTGGGCCTGGCGGTGCCGTCGGCGGCGAACCTGCGACGCTCGACCGGGGTGATCAGCACGGGCCGGGCGCGCCGGGCGCGGGCCTCGGCGATGTACTGGCGCAGGTGGTCCTGGTAGGTGGTGTACGGGTCGGTGCCGCGCGCCGGGTCCGTCGTCTTCTCGTCGTTGTGGCCGAACTGGATCAGCAGGAGGTCGCCCGCGCGGACCCGCTCCAGCAGGGCGGCGAGCAGGCCCTCGTCGATGAAGCTCTTGGAACTGCGGCCGTTCATGGCGTGGTTGGCCACGGTGAGCCCGTGCCCGAGGAAGAACGGCAGGGCCATGCCCCAGCCGGTCTCGGGGGCGGCGTCGGCGTATTTCTGCGCGGCGGTCGAGTCGCCCGCGATGTGCACGGTGCGGGTGCGGCGGGCGGCGCCGTGCGCCGTCGCCGGGGTGGCGGCGAGCGCCAGGGGCAGCGCGGCGAGGGCCGCCGCGGTCTGCCTGCGGGTCAGTGACACGGTGGAACTGCCTCTCTCGTGGGTGGGTACGCAGAAGGGCAGGGACTGCGGGGCGGGGCGGGCCGCCCGACGGCGGTCCCGCCACCGGCCCCGCGCCGGCGGGAGCGGGTCAGCCCTCGCTCCGCTCCTTCCACTCCTTCTGGGCCGCGTTCAGCTCGTCGGCCATCTTGTCCAGGAACGCCTTGGCCGTGACCTTGCCGAGCAGCAGCTTCTGGAACTCCGGCTCGTTGTCGGCCTTGCTGATGTTGTTCCAGTCGGGCAGGTAGTACGGCAGCTGCACGATCTTGGTGGAGCCGTCGGTGAGGGCCTTCGCGGCCAGCTCGGTCGGCGCGGCCTCGCTGATCCACGGGTCCTTGGCGGCCTCGGTGTTGGCCGGGATGGCGCCCGCGGACTCGTTCCACTTGCTGTTCGACTCGTGCGAGGCGGCGAACTCGATGAACTTCCAGGCGGCCGTCTTGTTCTTGCTCGCCTTGAACAGGCCGAGGCCGTCGACCGGGTTGGAGACCTGGACGCGGGTGCCGCCGTCGCCGATCGGGTTGGGTATGCCGGCGAACTTGTCCTTGCCGAGGGCCTTCAGGTGGTCCTGGTAGGAGCCGAGGTTGTGGCTCAGCATGCCGATGGTGCCGGTGTCGAACTGGGCGACCATCTTGGTGAAGTCGTTGTTGACGTCGGCGGACGGCGTCGTCTTCTTGTAGAGGGCGACGTACTTCTCCAGCGCCGCCACGTTCTTGGGGTCGTTGAGGGTGGTCTTGTCGCCGTTCCAGAACTCGGTGATGCCCGACTGCCCGTACGCGGCGTCGACGGCCTGGGCGATCGAGCCGGCGCCGCCGCGGATGGTGTAGCCGAACTTGTTGTGCTTGGCGTCGGTCAGCTTCTCGGCCGCCTCGTAGAACTTCGCCCAGGTGGTGGGCGCTTCGAGCCCGGCCGCCTTGAAGAGGTCGGTGCGGTACCACAGCGCGCCGTTGTTCGCGGAGGTCGGCACGGTGTACATCTCGTCGCCCCGGCCGGCCGCGTCCTTGACGCTCTCGACCATGCCCTCGACGAGCTTGCCGCTCAGCGAGGAGTCCTTGATCCGGTCGCCCAGCGGTTCCAGGGCGTCCTGCGAGACCATGTTGGCCAGGTAGGCGGTGCCGACGCCGCCGACGTCCGGCACTCCGCCGCCCGCGATGGCGGTGTCGTACTTGGACTGCACGTCGGCGATCGGGATCGGCACGTACTTGACCTTGATGTCCGGGTACTTGTTCTCGAAGTCCTTGATGATCTCCTTCCAGACGGCGGTGCGCGGACCGCCGTTGTTGTCCCAGAAGGTGATCTCGCCCTTGCCGCTGCCCTCGTTGCCGCTGTCGCTGCCGTCGTCGCCGCACGCGGTCGCCGTCAGGGCGAGCACCGCCGCGAGGGAGACGGCGGCCGTGGCGCGCCCCCGCTGCGTCTTCGAGATGTTCATGATCGGCTCTTCTCTCTCGGTTCTCTCGGGTCTCTCGGGTCGTACGCGTGCATGGGGGGTTGCGCGCCGGACGGTCGTCCGGTCACGCCGTTACGTGGAAGCCGGTGAAGCGGGCGGTCCCGGCCGGGCCGGTCCCGGGCGGCGCGGTGGCGAACAGTCCGAGCAGCGCGCCGACCCAGCGCCACGGGGTGGCGGCGAAGACCTGCCCGGAGGGCTGGAACCCGGCCCCGTCCCCGGTGTCGGCGAGGAAGCGGCACCGGGCGCCGGGCGCCACCTCGATCCGCAGCCGCGCCGTGCCCGAAGGCGCCGGCCTGGCGTGCCCGGCGTCGCGCTCGGCGGCGGCGGTCGTCTCTGCGAACCGGTGCACCAGCCGCACCCCGCCCTCCGCCTGCCGTTCGAGGCCGATCCAGGAGTACGCGTCCCCGAGCACGGCGAACCCCGCCCTCGCCCCGGGCGCCTCGCTGTCCAGGGCCAGTCCGACCTCGGCGGTGAACGTCTCGGCGGGCAGCCGCTGGACCAGTACGTGGGGCAGGAGCCGCAGGTCGTGCGCGTCCTGGGCCGGTACGCAGCTCAGCCGCAGCCCGTCCCCGGCGTGCTCGACGGTCCAGCCGGGGCGCGGGTTCGCCGTCCACTGCCACTGCCTGCCGTACCGGCCGCCCGGGAAGCCGTCGTCGCAGGCCGGGGCCTCGACGGGCTGGGCGGGCAGGGCGGGCCTGCGGTGCGTGGCGACGGGTCGGCCGGCGTCGCCGATGACCGGCCAGCCGTCCTCGTCCCAGCGCATCGGCTGGAGGTGCACCACCCTTCCGTACGCCCCGCGCTCCTGGAAGTGCAGGAACCAGTCCTCGCCGGACGGGGTGGTCACCCAGCCGCCCTGGTGCGGGCCGTTGACATCGGTGCCGCCCTGGGCGAGGACGACGCGTTCCTCGTACGGGCCGAAGAAGTCGCGGGAGCGGAAGGCGCCCTGCCAGCCCGTCGCGACCCCGCCCGCCGGGGCGAGTATCCAGAACTCGCCGCCGCGCCGGTAGAGCTTGGGGCCCTCCAGGGTGAACCAGCCGGGCAGCGTGTCGGCGTCGATCAGGGTCGTGCCGCCGTCGAGGAGTTCCCGGCCGTCGGGGCTCATCCGGTGGCCGGTGAGCCGGTTCTTGATCCCGGAGCGGGACTTGGCCCAGGCGTGCACGAGGTACGCCTCGCCGGTCTCCTCGTCCCACAGCGGGCACGGGTCGATCAGTCCCCGCCCGGCCTTCACCAGGTGCGGCGCGGTCCACGGGCCGCGGATGTCCTCGGCGCTGATCTGCTGGATGCCGTGGTCGGGGTCGCCCCAGAAGATCCAGAACCGTCCGGCGTGGTGCCGCAGCGAGGGCGCCCACACCCCGCAGTCGTGGCGGGGCACCGAGAATTCGGCGGCGGGCTCCAGGCGGTCCAGGGCGTGCCCGGTCAGCGTCCAGTTGACGAGGTCGCGGGAGTGGAGCAGCGGCAGCCCGGGGGCGCGGCCGAAGCTGGAGGCGGTGAGGTAGAAGTCGTCGCCGACCCGGATGACGTCGGGGTCGGACCAGTCGGCGTTGAGGACCGGGTTGCGGTAGGTGCCGTCGCCGAGATCGGCGGTCCAGGGGGGCCGGGCGCTCACGCGGTCACCGCCCGGCGGACGAGGGCGGCGGCGCCGGCCCGGTCGAGCCGGCCGTCCGCGACGACGGTGACGATCCGGCGCACGACGGTGGCGCCGGCCGGGACGGGCAGCCGTTCGGCGGCGGCGAGGGAGGAGCCGACGCCCGGGTACTCCGTGGTCCGCACGAACCACGGGTCGCGGCGGGTCTCCTCGGTGGCCCCGGCGAAGACCAGGGACCAGCCGTCGCCGCAGAGCGCGACCCAGTCGGCGGCCCGCCCGTGCACCGCCTCCTCGCCGTCCGCCGTCGGGCCGAACACGGCGGGCGCGGCCGGCTCCTTGGGGGCGCGCCAGAAGAAGCCGCCGTATCCGGCGCCGGGGCGGCCGTTGGTGGCGGGGCTGCCGATCGACAGGTCGCCGGGGCCGGGGTTGGTGAGCGAGAAGGAGAAGTCCAGCGCCCAGGCGGTGTCCGAGAGGGCGGTGGCGGCCACCGTGCGGTGCTCGCGCAGCAGTTCGCCGCCGCCGGCCTCCCAGCCGAGCTCCTCCACGAAGCCGTCCGGGTCGCACAGCTTCCAGCCGAGGTGGCGCTGCGTTCCGTGGTTGTCGAGGACGGTGGGCCCCTGGCCCCGGACGAAGGTGCGCCCGCCCCAGAAGTTGTGTCCGGAGACGTCCGGGACGGCGACGGAGGCGCCGAGGTGGTGGATGTGGTCGGCCGGGCGCTCCTCGGTGACGGGGGTGCCGGCGAGGGTGGTGACCGGGTGGAGGTAGGGGCGTCCCGCGTCGGTGGGGATGTAGGTGTAGCGGCCGACGGGGCGGCCGGCGCAGCTGAGCAGGGCGGTGGTCGTCATGAGGAGGTCACCTCGCTGAGCGCCCAGGGGGCGCCGAGTTCGGAGAAGAGTGCGAGGGTCTCGGCGCCGGACGCGACCAGGGCGTCGATGCCGCGCACCACCCGGCGGGTGGCGCCGGTGCCGGGCACGGGGGCGGTGTGCCAGGCGTCGGACGGCAGGGGGCGCGGTTCGGGCGCGGTCCGTACGGCCTCCACGACCTCCATGAACGCGCCGGTGCGCTCCGGTGGTACGAGGAGCGGGGTGCCCTCCGTCAGGTGGGCGACCAGGTTCTCCAGGAGGTCGGTGCGCCCGTGCACGGTTTCCAGCGGGCCGTGTCCGGCGCGCTGGACGAGGACGCGGTCCTGCTTGTACCAGAAGGTGATGCGGCCGCGGTCGCCGTGGACGATGACGTACGGCTCCCCCGCCTGTTCCGCGCAGAGGGTGACGGCGGCGGTGACGGGCGGCCCGGACGTGGTGGTGACGCGTACGCAGGAGGTGTCGTCGGCCTCGATGTCGTGGGCGCGGAAGAGCTCGGTGTCGATGGCGGTGACGTCCTCGGCGGTGGTCCCGGCGAGTTCGAGGGCGGTGGCGACGGCGTGGGCGAGCGGGTTGGTGAGGACGCCGTCGACCACGTCGGTGTCGCCGATGCGGCGCCGTCCGGCCCAGGGCGCGCGCCGGTAGTAGGCGTCGTCGCGGACCCAGGCGCCTGCCGCCGCGTACCCCCGGACGGTGCCGATGGCGCCGGTGGCGACGAGTTCCCGGATGGCGGGGACGGCGTGCGAGCCGAAGGACTGGAAGCCCACCTGGCAGGCGGTGCCCGCGTCCCGCACCCCGGCGAGGATGCGGTCGAAGTCGGCGCGGGTGGCGGCGGGCGGCTTCTCCAGGAGGAGGTGCACGCCGCGCCCGGCGGCGGTCAGGGCGAGGGCGGTGTGGGTCTGGATGGGGGTGCAGACGACGGCGGCGCGGGCCCCGGTGGAGTCCAGGAGGGCGCCGAAGTCGGCGGACTGCTCGGGGGGGTCGTCCGCGAAGGCGTCGAGTTCGGTGGCGTCGAGCGGGGTGAGCTCGCAGATGCCGGCGAGGCGGACGAGGCCCCGGTGCTGGAGGCGGCGGATGTTGGCGAGGTGCCAGCGGCCGTGGCCCCGGGCGCCCGCGAGGACGATCGGTACCGGGGGCGTGGGGGGCAGCGTGGTCATGTCCGTCACCCCTTCACGGCGCCGGCGCTGAAGCCGGTGATCAGCCACTTCTGGATGAAGGCGAAGACGATCACCACGGGCACCGCGGCGATCACCCCGCCCGCGGCGAGTGCGCCCAGGTCGACGCTGTCCGCGCCGATGAGGGTGTTCAGGCCGACCGGGATCGTCTGCTTGTCCTGCTCGCTGAGGAACATCAGGGCGAACAGGAAGTGGTTCCAGCTGTGCACGAAGGCGAACGAGCCGACGGCGATCAGCCCGGGGCGCAGCAGCGGCAGCACGACCGCGCAGAAGGCCCGGAAGCGCGAGCAGCCGTCCACCCAGGCGGCCTCCTCCAGGGAAGGCGGCACGTTCTTGATGAATCCGCTGATCAGGATGATGGAGAGCGGCAGTTGGAAGACCGTCTCGGCGATGACCACACTGCCCAGGGAGTTGATCATCTGAAGGTTCTTGAAGATCTCGAAGAGCGGGACGAGCATCAGCGCGCCGGGGATGAACTGCGAGCAGAGCAGCGCCAGCATGAAGCCGTTCTTGATCTTGAAGTCGAACCGCGCGAGGGCGTAGCCGCCCGCCAGGGCGACCAGGGTCGTGGCGACCAGGGTGCAGACGCCGACGATCATGCTGTTCTGGAAGAAGACGGCGAAGCTGCGTTCGTTCCAGACCTTGGAGAAGTGCTCCCCGGTCATCGGCCACGGCACCAGCGAGGTGGAGCCCGCGGGCCGTACGGCGAAGAGGAACATCCAGTAGAACGGGACGAGCGTGAAGATCAGGTAGATGCCCAGGGGTACGTAGATCTGCCAGCGCGGTACGTCGTCGAAGGCGCGTTCGCGGCCGGACCCGCGGCGGGGCGTGGCGGGCGGCGGGCCCTCGGGGGCGGCCGGCCGTGCGGCGTGGGTGCCGTTCTTCTCGGCGAGGGCGGCAGTCACTTGTGGTCGCCTCCGAACTTGCTCAGGCGCAGATAGACGATCGAGCAGAAGAGGAGGATCACGAAGGCGACGGTGGTGAGTGCGGAGGCGTAGCCGAAGTCGTGGCCCTCGATGCCGGTGTTGGCGACATAGAGCGGCAGGGTGGTGGTCTCGCCGGCCGGTCCGCCGCCGGTGAGCGTGTAGAGCAGGTCGACGTTGTTGAACTCCCAGACCCCGCGCAGCAGCGTGGACAGGATGATCGCGTCCCGCAGATGGGGCAGGGTGATGTGGAAGAACTGCCGCATCCGTCCGGCGCCGTCCACGGCGGCCGCCTCGTACAGCTCCTTGGAGACGGACTGGAGGTCGGCGAGGATGAGGATGGCGAAGAAGGGGACGCCGCGCCAGAGTTCGGAGACGGTCGCGGCCCAGAAGACGGTGCCGGTGTCGGAGAGCACCGAGGTGCCGTACTCGCCGATCCCGGCGTCCGCGAGGTAGCGGCTGAAGCCGGTCGAGGAGTTGTAGAGCAGAATCCAGATGGTGCTGGTCAGCACCCCGGAGACGGCCCAGGGCGAGAAGACCATGGCGCGGGAGATGCCCCGGCCGACGAAGGTCTGGTTGACGATCAGGGCCAGCGCGAGCCCCAGCGTGAGCTGGAGCGCGACCTGCACGAAGACCCACTGGGCGCTGAAGCCGAGCGTCGTCCAGAACTGGTCGTCCTCGGTGAAGATCCGGGTGAAGTTGTCGAAGCCGGCGAAGCCGTTCCGCCACGGCTTGGTGACGTTGTAGTTCTGCAGGCTGTAGTAGAAGACGCTGACCACCGGGTAGGCGATGAAGCCGAGCATCAGCAGCCCCGCGGGGGCGATCAGCAGATACGGCAGCCTGCGGGGGCTCGCGGAGCGGCGCCTGGGCACCTTGGGCGGTGTGGCCGCGGCGGAGGCTTGGGCCATGACACGTCTCCGTTCTCTCTGTACGGGGGTGCGGGTCGTGCGGTGTTGCGCGGCGGAGCCGGTGGTGCGTGTAGTGCGCAAGCGCTTCCCGCATGGCGTTCGGTATGCCGAACAAGGGAGCGCCGGAATTCCTGTGGGGCCGTTTCAGCCTGCGTACGGGTCGGGCACTTCTCCCGGCCGGGCCAGGAAGGCGAAGTCGCAGCCGGTGTCGGCCTGGGTGATCTGGTCCTGGTAGAGCGCCTGGTAACCGCGCTCGTACCGGACGGGCGGCGGGGTCCACTCGGCGCGGCGGCGCGCCAGTTCCTCGTCGGGCACGTCGAGGTTCAGCAGCCGCGCCTCCACGTCCAGGGTGACGAGATCACCGGTGCGGACGAGGGCGAGCGGCCCGCCGACGTAGGACTCGGGCGCGATGTGCAGCACGCACGCCCCGTAGCTGGTGCCGCTCATCCGGGCGTCGGAGAGCCTGACCATGTCCCGTACACCCTGCTTGAGCAGGTAGTCGGGGATCGGCAGCATGCCGTACTCGGGCATCCCGGGGCCGCCCTTGGGGCCCGCGTTGCGTAGGACCAGGACGTGGTCGGGGGTGAGCGCGAGCGCCGGGTCGTTGATGGTGCGCTGCATCTCCTTGTAGTCGTCGAAGACGACCGCGGGCCCGGTGTGGCGCAGCAGGTGCGGTTCGGCGGCGATGTGCTTGATGACGGCGCCGTCCGGGCAGAGGTTGCCGCGCAGCACCGCCACTCCGCCCTCGTCGGCGAGCGGGTTGGAGCGCTCCCGTATGACGTCGTCGTTGTGCACGAGCGCGCCGTCGAGCTGTTCGCGCAGGGTGTCGTGGGCGACGGTCGGGCGGTCCAGGTGGAGGACGTCGGCGATCCGGGCCAGGAAGCCGGGGAGCCCGCCGGCGAAGTGGAAGTCCTCCATCAGGTACTTCCCGCCGGGGCGCAGGTTGGCGAGGACCGGGACGGTGCGGGCGATGCGGTCGAAGTCGTCCAGGGTGAGCTCGATACCGGAGCGGCCGGCCATCGCGATGAGGTGGATGACGGCGTTGGTGGACCCGCCGAGCGCGAGGACGGTCGCGACGGCGTCCTCGTACGCCTCCGCCGTGAGGATCTGCGACAGCTTCCTTTGCTGCCACACCAGTTCGACGATGCGGAGGCCGGAGGCGGCGGCCATCCGGTCGTGGCCGGAGTCGACGGCGGGGATCGAGGAGGCGCCGGGGACGGTGACGCCGAGCGCCTCGGCGGCGGCGGTCAGGGTGGACGCGGTGCCCATGGTCATGCAGTGGCCGGGCGAGCGGGCGAGGCCGTTCTCCAGCTCGTCCATCTCGCAGTCGCCGATGAGCCCGGCGCGCTTGTCGTCCCAGTACTTCCACATGTCGGTGCCGGAGCCCAGGACCTCGTTGCGCCAGTGCCCCGGCAGCATCGGCCCGGCCGGTACGAAGACGGCCGGCAGGTCCACGGACGCGGCGCCCATCAGCAGCGCGGGCGTCGACTTGTCGCAGCCGCCGAGCAGCACCGCGCCGTCCACCGGGTAGGAGCGCAGCAGCTCCTCGGTCTCCATGGCCAGCATGTTGCGGTAGAGCATCGGGGTCGGCTTCTGGAAGGTCTCCGAGAGCGTGGAGACCGGGAACTCCAGCGGGAAGCCGCCCGCCTGCCAGACCCCGCGCTTCACGGCCTGCGCCCGGTCGCGCAGGTGCACGTGGCAGGGGTTGATGTCCGACCAGGTGTTGAGGATCGCGACGACCGGCTTGCCCAGGTGCTCCTCGGGGAGGTAACCGAGCTGGCGGGTGCGGGCGCGGTGGCTGAACGAGCGGAGCCCGTCGGTGCCGTACCACTGGTGGCTGCGCAGCTCCTCGGGGGCGATGCGGGCGGTCATATGGACCACCCGGCGATCTGGTCGGCGACCTCGGCGCGCTGCGCCTCGGGCAGCACCCGGCTGGGCGGGCGCACCGAGCGGTCGCACAGCCCGAGAGCGGCCAGCGCCTCCTTGACGACGGTGACGTTGTTGGCGGACTGCCGGTCGGCGCGCAGTTCCTCGAAGCGGCGGATCTGCTCCCAGACCTTCATGGCCGCCGGGTGGTCGCCGGCCCGCAGCGCCTCCAGCATGGCCAGCGAGACGCCGGGCGCCACGTTGACCAGCCCGGAGGTGAAACCGGTGGCGCCGGCCGAGAAGTAGGCCGGGGCGTACAGCTCGGCGAGCCCGGCGACCCAGACGAAGCGGTCCAGCCCCGCGTCGCGGGCGAAGGCGGCGAAGCGGGCGGCGTCCGGCACCGCGTACTTGACGCCGATGACGTTGGGGCAGCTGTCGGCGAGCACGGCCAGGCAGGTGCCGTCCAGGTGCGGGTTGCGGATGTACGGGACGACCCCGAGCCCGGGCACCGCCTCCGCGATGGCGCGGTGGTAGTCGATCCAGCCGCCCTGCGAGACGTACGGGTGGACGGGCTGGTGGACCATCACCATCTCGGCCCCGGCGTCCCTGGCGTGCTCGGCGGCGGCGACGGCCGTCGGCACGTCGTGCCCGACGCCGACGAGGACCGTGGCGCGGCCGCCGGCCTCGTCGATGGTCAGCTCGGTGACGGTGCGCCGCTCCTCGGGGGTGAGCGCGTAGAACTCCCCGGTGTTGCCGTTCGGGGTGACGATGCGCACGCCGCCGTCGAGCAGTCTCCGCAGCAGGGCGCGGTGCGCCGTCGTGTCGATGGTCCCGTCCCCGGCGAACGGGGTGACCGGGATCGCCACGACATCTGCGAGGGCCGCCTTCAGCGGTGTGAGGTCCATGCGGACTGGCCTTTCGTCGGTGTGCCGGTTCACGCCGTGCCGCCCCCGTCCTCGTCGTCGGGGAAGGCGCGGCGGACGAACGACGCGATGTGGTCGTGCAGGGCCCCGGCCGCCGCGTCCGCGTCGTCGGCGAGCGCGAGCCGCAGGATCTCCCGGTGCTCGGCCGCCTCCCGCTCCCAGGAGGGGATGGCGGACCAGGCGACCGTGGAGACGAGCGCCGCCTGGTCGCGGACCTCGTCCAGCATCCGGGCCAGCAGCGGGTTGCCGCAGGGCAGGTAGAGCGCCCGGTGGAAGTCCCGGTTGGCGAGCGACCTGTCGGCCTTGTCGCCCGCCGAGTCCGCCCGTTCCAGGGCCTCCTGCGCCTCGTCGAGCGACGCCTTGCGGGTGATCGAGCGGCGCAGCGCCTCGGGTTCGAGCAGCAGCCGGACGTCGTACACCTCGCGGGCCATGGCCGCGTCGACCAGCCGGACGGTGGCGCCCTTGTACTGGCTCATGACGACGAGTCCGGTGCCGGCGAGGGTCTTCAGCGCCTCGCGGACGGGGGTCTTGGAGACCCCGAACTGCGCGGCGAGCTCGGTCTCCACGAGCGCCTGCCCCGGCCTCAGTTGTGCCGTGAGGATCGCGTGCTTGACCGCCTCCAGCACGTACTGGGTGCGGGACGGAATCGGGGTGGGCGCAAAGGTCATGGGTGCAGGGCTCTCACATCTCGCGTATCGCGTCTCATATATGACGTACGGAGTACGACGCGATGAAGCTAGGGCCGTCGCGAATGTTTCGTCAACGCTTCTGACGAAAGAACTTCGCGCGACCGGGACATGTGCCGTACACGGATTCCGGTGTGCCGGCCGGGAGTTCCCCGGCGTAGGGCATCTGCCCGATGCCGCGCCGCGGCCTCAGCCGTCAGCCTGACCGCATGACGAACGTGCAGGTCAGGAAGGTGCGGTGGGTGTGATGGCGGTGGGGCGGGTGCTACGGGACCGGACGGCGGGGCTGTTCCTGGCGGCGGTCGTGGTCTCCGGATTCGGCAGCTCGGCGATGACGCTGGCGGCCGGGATCTGGGTCAAGTCGCTGACCGGCTCGGACGCGTTGGCGGCGCTCGCGCTGTTCGCGGTCTGGCTGCCGGTCCTGTTCGGACCGCCGCTCGGCGCGGTGGCGGACCGCCTGCCGCGCAAGCCGCTGCTGGTGGGCGCGAACGCCGCCATGGCGGCCCTGACGGCCGTGCTCGCGGCGGTGGGCGCGGAGGGGCGCGTATGGCTGCTGTTCGCGGTGCTCGTGCTGTACGGGTGCGCCTCGGTGCTGATGGACTCGGCGGAGTCGGCCGTGGTGGCGGGGGCGGTCGCACCCGACCTGCTGGGCGACTTCAACGGTCTGCGGATGATGGCGAACGAGAGCATGAAACTGGTCGCCCCGCTGACCGGCGCCGGGCTCTACGCCCGCTTCGGCGGCGGCGCCGTGGCACTCCTGGACGCCGTCTCCTTCGCCCTGGCGGCCGGTCTCTACGCCCTGCTGCGGGTACGCCGGACGGCTCGCTCCGCACCACTGGTGCCGGGCGGCCGGGCGGCCGGCCTACGGCAGGTGTGGGGGTCGCCGGTGCTGCGCCCGCTGGTCCTCGCCGCCTCGGCCACCATGCTGTGCGCGGGGCTCAACGGGGCGGCGCTGTACGCCGTCGTGGACGGCACCCTCGGCCACTCCCCCGCGTACGCCGGTGTGCTGTCGGTCGCCCAGGGCCTGGGGTCCGTCACGGTCGGGCTGATCGCGGGCGCGCTGATGCGCCGGCTGCCGGGGCGGGTGTTCGCGGCGGCCGGGATCGCGGTGTTCGGGGTCGCGGTGGGGCTGCGGGCCGTGCCGTCCGACGCGGTGGCGCTGACCGCGTGCGCCCTGATCGGGGTGGGCCTGCCGTGCGTGCTGATCGCCGCGCTGACGGCGGTGCAGCGGGAGACCCCGGACGCGGTCCTGGGCCGGACGGCGGCGACCGCCGACACGCTGATGATGGCGCCGAACGCGGTGGCGCTGGGGATCGGCGCGGGTCTGGTGGCGCGGGTGGACGTCACGGTGCTGCTGCCGCTGGTGGGCGCGGGGGCGGTCCTGACGGCGGCGCTGCTGCTGGCGGCGGGCCGCCGGAGGCCGGTGGCTCCCGGCGGCCCGCCCGTCTCAGCCGAGGCGTGAGAGCGCCCCGGCGACCGTCGCGAGGTCCGGGTCGGAGGCCAGGCCCGCGTGGTACAGCCGGAGCTGGTTCGCGCCGAGCGACGCGGCGTGCGCGGCGTCCCACTCCAGCGTGTCCGGGCTGCCGCCCATGCCGCGCACCACGGTGAAGTTGGCGGCGACGACCGCGTCGGAGGCGCCGGCGAACGGCCCGAGCACCGCCTCCCGCGCCGCGTCCGCCCCGGTGCACGGCAGCACCACGCCGTCCGCCACGGACAGGACGTGCCCGGGGTCGACGCCCACGTTGGCCCCGCAGCGGTACGGGGCGGGGTCGGCGTGCAGCAGCACCTGGAACCCGGGCGCGGCGGCCGCCCGCACAGCGCCGGTCACCGCTTCCTGGAGGCCCCGGGCCACCCCGGTGCGCCACCGCAGCGTCGCCTCCGCGAGGTCGGCGCCGAGCAGCTTCCCAACGGCGTCCCAGCCCGCTTCCGGTGCTCCGGACCCGGACCAGACCGGCGCCAGGGCCCGGCGCACGGCCGCGCCCAGCTCCTCGGGGTCGAGGCCCTGTCCGGCGTAACCGGCCCGGCAGACGGCGCAGAAGCAGAGCGACATCAGGTACTGCGCCGCGTCCCCGAGCCCGACGCCCGCCACCTTGTCGTGGGCGTGCAGGTGGGCGAAGCCGTACCAGCCGCAGGACTCCAGCTCGGTGCCCCGCGCCCCGTCGCGTACCGCCGCCTCCGCCGCCAGGTCCACCAGCCAGGCCCGGACCTCCGGGCGCGCGATGCAGGGCGCCCACGGATAGCGGTCCCCGTAGGCGTTGACCACGGAGGTGTCCGGATGGTCCGCGCCCAGCCGGGAGCTGTGCGCGAGGACCACCCAGCTGTGCACGTCGAGACCGGCCCCGGACAGCGCCTCGGCGGCCTCGGCGAAGGGGTCGTCGGAGGCCGTCCACGCCTGCCGGTACGGGCGGAGCGCCCGGCCCGCCCAGCGGTCCTCGTCCGGCGGGTACAGGACCGCCGCGTACTCGGCCGTGACGATGCGGTGGCCGGGGTGGCGGGGGGTCAGCGCCCGGGTGGAGTGGTAGGCGGCGGCGAGCGTCACCTGCTGGACACCGAGGTCCGCGATGCGGGCGGGGGCGTCGGGGTCGCCGACGACGTCCCACGGGTAGAGGAAGGCGGACGCCCTCATCCGCGCCCCTCCGCCCCGTGCCGCTCCAGCAGGGCGCGCCCGCTCGCGATGATCTCCGTCAGCTCCTTGATATGGGCGGCCGGCGGCTCGGTGAGCGGGCTGCGCACCGGCCCGACGTCCAGGCCGTTGAGCCGGACCCCCGCCTTGACCAGGGACACGGCATAGCCGCGCCCCTGGGCCCGGAGCTCGACCAGCGGCCGGTAGAAGGAGTCGAGCAGCGCGTTGGCCAGGGCGTCGTCGCCGGAGTCCAGGGCGCGGTAGAAGGCGAGCGCGATGTCCGGGGCGAAGGCGAAGACGGCCGAGGAGTACAGCGTGACGCCGATGCCCCGGTAGGCGAGGCCGGTGAGCTCGGCGGTGGGCAGCCCGTTGAAGTAGAGGAAGTCCCGCCCGGGCAGCCCGGTGCGCACGGCGCTCACGATGCGCTGCATGAGGTCCAGGTCGCCGTAGCCGTCCTTCAGGCCGGCGATCCCCGGCGTCCGGGCCAGGGCGAGCACGGTCTCGGGGGTGAAGACGGCGTTGTCGCGCTGGTAGACGATGGTCTCCAGGCCGGTCGCCCCGGCCAGCGTCCGGTAGTGGGCCAGCAGCCCCTCCTGGTCCGCGTGGACCAGGTACGGGGGCATGGCGAGCAGCCCGTCCGCGCCGGCCTCCTCGGCGAGCTCCGCGAAGTGGACGGCCAGCGCGGTGCCGTACCCGGCGCCCGCGACGACCGGCACCTGCCCGGCGGTCTCCGCCACGGCGGCGGCGACGACGCTCCGGAACTCCTCCGGTGTCAGGGCGTGGAACTCCCCGGTGCCGCAGCACGCGAAGACGGCCGCCGCGCCCGCGTCGATGCCCTGGCGGACGTGCGCCCGGAAGGCGTCCAGGTCGACGGAGCCGGTCGCGTCGTACGCGGTGACGGGGAAGAAGAGCGGCCCGGCAACGGCGGTGAGCCGGGCGGCAAGCGGGTCTGAGCTCACGGGCGCCTCCTGAGGCGTGCGCATCTCTGATTGATGTCCATATTCATGAACGACGCCTAAGCTAGGCCCGGCGGGGCGCCGGGGTCAAGGCGCCGACGCCCCGGTCCGGACCAACCCTCGACCGGGTTCCCTTGACGCCCCCCGACCCCCCGCATACCTTGTCCACGCATGTGAACCTGATCCAAGAGGAGACCCCGCATGCCCGCCGAAAAGCCCCGCACCGTCCTGCTCACCGGCGCCGCCGGCGGCCTCGGCACGCTGATGCGCGAACTGCTGCCCGCCCACGGCTACACACTGCGCCTGTTCGACATGGTGCCGATCGAGGGCGAGCCGGACGCGATCACGGCCGACCTCGGGGACCGGGAGGCGCTGCGCGCGGCCGTGACGGGGGTCGACGCGATCATCCACCTCGCGGGCATCTCCCTGGAAGCCTCGTTCGACAAGATCCTCAAGGCGAACATCGAGGGCACCTACAACCTGTACGAGGCGGCGCGCGAGGCCGGCGTCCGCCGCGTGGTGTCCGCCTCGTCCAACCACGTGGTGGGCTTCACCCCGCGCCCGCTCCCGGGCGATCCGCTGATCCCGGTGGAGACCCGGCGCCGCCCCGACACCTTCTACGGCCTCTCCAAGTCGTTCGGCGAGGACCTGGCCCAGCTGTACTGGGACCTGCACGGCGTGGAGACGGTCTCCGTCCGCATCGGCTCCTGCTTCCCGGAGCCGACGTCCGTGCGGATGCTCTCGGTGTGGATGAGCCCCGCCGACGGGGCCCGGCTCTTCGACGCCGCGCTCACCGCCGGGAACGTCGGACACACCGTCGTGTACGGCTCGTCGGACAACACCCGGCTGTGGTGGGACCTCACCTCGGCCCGCGCGCTGGGCTACGAACCGCGCGACGACTCGGAGCCGTACGCGGCGAAGCTCGTCGCGGAACACGGCGAGCTGGACCCGGCCAACCCGGACCACGCCCACCTCGGCGGCCACTTCTGCACCAACCCGCCGGTCTGGCCGCACTGACCAGGGCCCCGGAACGGGGCATTCCGCCATCCGGGCGAAGCTGCCGAAAGGTAAGGGAACGGCAAAGCCGGGTCGTTCGTTCATCCGACATGACCGCTATGACACCTGGCTCGAACCTTCCGCTCACCGCCGTCCGCGTGGCGGTGGACGTCGCCGCGCCCGTGCGGCTCGACGTCTCGGGCCTGCTGCTCACCGCCGACGGCAAGGTGCGCTCCGACGACGACTTCATCTTCTACAACCAGCCCACCGGCCCCGGCGTGAGCTACCGCTCCGGCGGCGGCAGCGCGCCGGACGCCGTCGTCGTGGACACCGCGTCGGTGCCCGCCGGCATCGAGAAGATCGTCGTCACCGCGAGCCCGGACGCCGCCGGGCAGACCTTCCAGGGCGTCGAGCCGACCGCCACCGTGCGCAACGCGGACGACGGCGCCGTGATCGCCTCCTTCACCCCGCCCCGGCTGGGCACCGAGACCGCGCTCGTGATCATGGAGGTCTACCGGCGCGGCGGCGCCTGGAAGGTCCGCGCGGTCGGCCAGGGCTATGCGAACGGCCTGGCCGGCATCGCCACGGACTTCGGCGTCACGGTCGAGGAGCCCCCCGCCGCTCCCGCGGTCACCACCCCCGCGCCCCCGCCGCCGGCCGCCGCCCCGGCACCGGTCGCCGCCCCCGCGCCCCCGGCCGCCCCTCCCGCGCCCGCCGCCCCCGCGACGCCGCCCGCGCCCGGCAGGATCAACCTGGACAAGGGCCGGGTCAGCCTCCGGAAGAACGAGACGGTCTCGCTGGTCAAGGCGGGGCGCCCGCTGCTCTCCCAGGTCAAGATGGGCCTCGGCTGGGAGCCCGCGTTCCGGGGCAAGGACATCGACCTGGACGCCTCGGTCATCGTGTACGGCCCCCGGCGCAACCACCTGGACAGCTGCTACTTCGGCAAGCTGTCCGTCCTGAACGGCGCGATCAAGCACTCCGGGGACAATCTCACCGGTGAGGGCGCGGGGGACGACGAGGTGATCGTCGTGGACCTGGGCCGCATCCCGGCGGAGGCGACGGGCCTGGTGTTCACGGTCAACTCGTTCACCGGCCAGAAGTTCACCGAGGTGGCCAAGGCGTACTGCCGGCTGGTCGACGCCGCCACCGACGAGGAGCTGGTCCGCTTCGACCTGACCGGGGCGGAGCCGCAGACGGGCGTGATGATGGCCAAGCTGATCAAGCAGTTCTCCGGCGAGTGGGAGATGACCGCGATGGGCGACTTCGTGAAGTCGCGGACCGTCCGGGGCATGGTCAAGCCGGCCGCCCAGGCGCTGTAGGCCACGGCTCGGCCGTAAACCATGGCTCAGGGGCCGTCCGCGCGGCTGGCGGACGGCCCCTGTGACGGCCTCAGAGCTTGGTGAGCTTGGAGTACGGGCTCATGATGCGGCCCTGACGGCCCGCGAAGTCGATGAGCACCGCGTCGTTGTCGCCCTCGACGGCGAGGACGCGCCCGAGACCGAACTGGTCGTGCGAGACCCGGTCACCCACGTCGAACAATTCGACCGGTGGGGCCGCCTGGGCCGGGCGGTTGAAGGGACTGGACGGCAGGTGGCGCCGGGAGCCGGCTGACTGTTTCATTGATGTCGAGTATGCGCCCCCGGACGGCCCGACGCCATGCCCCGCTGCTAACGGTTGGGCTGCCGCTTCCACGGGCCGGTGATCGCGACCATGATCCCCGGGGTCTGGATGTTGGCGAACAGCGTCCGCCCGTCCGGCGAGAACGTGACCCCGGTGAACTCGCTGTACTCCGGCTCCTCCTCGCTGCCGATGTTCAGCTCGTTGCGCGCGATGGGGTACGTGCGGCCGCTCTCGGTCGCCCCGAAGAGGTGCTGGACGCCGTCGCCGTCCTCGGCGATGACCAGGCCGCCGTACGGCGAGACGGTGATGTTGTCCGGGCCGTCGAACGCGCCGTCCTTCGACGGGTCGGGGTTCACTCCAAGGAGCACCTTCAGGGTGAGCGTGCGGCGCTTCGGGTCGTAGAACCAGACCTGGCCGTCGTGCTGGACCGGGCTCTCGCCACGGGCGAAGGAGGACACGATGTACGCGCCACCGTCGGCCCACCACATGCCCTCCAGCTTGCGGGCACGGGTGACCTGGCCGTCCTTGAACTGCTTGCGCACCGAGACGGACTTCGCGTCGCGGTCCGGCACGTCCACCCAGTCCACGCCGTACACGGTGCCGGTCTTCGTGGCCCGGGAGAGGTCGTCGACGAACGTGCCGTTCTTGTCGAAGCACTTGAACGCCTGGAGGACCCCGGCGTCGTCGGCGAGGGTGCGCAGCTTGCCCCGGCCGTGCCGGAAGCCGTGCGGCGGCACCCAGCGGTAGAGCAGGCCGTTGGGGCCCGAGGCGTCCTCGGTGAGGTAGGCGTGGCCCTGCTTGGGGTCGATGACGACCGCCTCGTGCGCGTACCGGCCGAACGCCTTGATCGGGCGCGGCGAGCGGTTGGCGCGCTTGTCGTACGGGTCGACCTCGAAGACGTAACCGTGGTCCTTGAGGAGGCCGTTCTTGCCGGCCTTGTCCTCGGTCTCCTCGCAGGTGAGCCAGGTGTCCCAGGGGGTGGCACCGCCGGCGCAGTTGGTGGAGGTGCCGGCGATGCCGACCCACTCGGCGGTGCGGCCGTCGCGGCGGGTCTCCACGACGGTGCAGCCGCCCGCCGCGACCGGGTCGTAGACCAGGCCCTCGGTGAGGGGCACGGGGTGCTCCCAGCCGGCCCGGGTGCCGCTCAGCTCGTGGTTGTTGACCAGCAGGGTCACCCCGCGCGGGCCCTCGAAGGCGGCCGTGCCGTCGTGGTTGGACGGCGTGTACTCGCCGCTGTCCAGCTTGGTGACCCCGCAGTGCGTGATGATCCGGTACGAGAAGCCGGCGGGCAGCGCGAGTATGCCCTTCGGGTCGGGGCGCAGTGCGCCGTACCCGGGGCCGTGGTCGTGGCCGTGCCCGTGACCGTGGCCGTCGTGGCCGTGACCGTGGCCGTGGCCGTCGTGGCCGTGACCGTGGCCGTGGGCCGGGCCCCCGGCGGCGAGGGCGCCGGGCGCGGTGGCCAGCGCGGCGACGGTTCCGGTGAGGGCGATGCCGGCGCCGGTGAGGGCGGACTGTGTGGTGAATTCCCTGCGCGTGAAGGCCATCACGTACTCCTGGTGCTGCGGGGGCGTGCTGTTGACGGGCTCACCGTTCCGTCCGTTCCCCAACACCAGTTGAACCTGCGACGACTTCGGGGCGACCCGTTCGGTGAACTTCGGCCGCCCCTCGCACCGTCGCGGTACGCCCGCTCAGTCGGCCGAACCGCCGCGCGAGCGCGCCTTGAAGGCGGCCTTGCGGGCGTCCTTGGCCTGCTTCTTGTCGCTGTGCAGCCGCCCCATCGCCTCCAGGACGTCCGCCGTGGCCGGGTGGTCGACGCGCCACGCCTCCTCGAAGAAGCCGCTGTGCTGGCCGGACAGGCCCTCGACCAGGCCCTGGAGCTCTTCGAGGTCGCCGGCGGCCTCCAGCTGGGCCGCGATCGTGTCGATGGCGAGCCAGAAGATCATCTCCTCCGACGGCGCCGGGACGCCCTCCGCGCCGCGTTCGGCGAGCCAGACGCGGGCCAGGCCGCCGAGTTCCGGGTCGTCGAGCACCGCGCGCACGGCGGGCTCCGCCTCGGCGCCGACCAGGGCGAGCGCCTGCTGGCAGTGCAGCCTGCGCAACGGCCCCAGCTCGTCCGCGCCCCGTGCCGCGTCCAGGAGTTCGGCGGCGGCGCCGTCCGGACCCCGGCGGGTGAGCCACAGCTGGATCTCGGCGCGCGCGGCGGACTCCGGGTAGTGGGCGACACCGCCGAGGAGCGCGTCGGCGCCCTTGTCCGCGAGGTCTCCGATCGCCGGGGCGTCCACTCCGGCGTCCAGCATGCGGGCGCGGATGCCGTAGAGACCGAGGGGCGTCAGCCGGACCATGCCGTACCGGGTGACGTCCTCCTCGTCGCCCGGGGACAGGGCGTCCTCGCCCTCCTCGACCAGCAGCGCCTCGTCCACCGGCTGGTACTCGACGATGCCGATGGGTTCGAGGACCCGGAACTGGTCGTCCAGCCGCATCATCGCGTCCGAGACCTGCTCGAGGACGTCGTCGGTGGGCTCGCCCATGTCGTCGGGGACGATCATCGAGGCGGCGAGCGCGGGCAGCGGCACGGGCGCCCCGTCCGCCCCTTCGCCGACGGTGAGCAGGTAGAGGTTGCCGAGGACGCCGTCCAGGAACTCCGTCTCGGTCTCCGGGTCCCAGTCGAGCGCGTCGAAGTCGACCGAGCCGTCCTCGCCGATGAGGTCCGCGAAGTCGTCGAAGGCGGGCGCGGTGGCGTCGGCGTACGCGGCCTCCAGGCCGTCCAGCCAGATCGCGAGGACGTCTGCCGGTGACCCCCCGGTCAGCAGCGCCAGGTTCTCCCCCGCCGTGACGGTACCGGCCGGCTCGTCGTCCCCGGCCTCGTCGTCCTCGCCGAAGCCCTCGTCCCCGCCGAAGCCGTCGTCCGGGTCTCCGGTCCCGCCGGCGGGGTCCTCGATCTCGACCAGCCCGGTGTCCACGGCGAGCCGCCATGCCTCGCTGGCCTCCGCCGCGCCGTCCTCGTCCGGCGTGAGGCCGAGGAGTTCGGCGGCGGCGGGCAGCTGCGCGTCGGACAGTTCGCCGCCGGCACCGACCCTGGTGTCCGGGCCGGCCCAGCGGGCGAGCCGGGCGGCACGGGCGAGCAGCGGTGCGGCAAGGGCGTCCCGTGCCAGCTCGGCCTCGGTGTGCAGCCGGACCGGCGGCAGGGTCGGGCGCTCTGCGGACATCAGGGGGTCTCCTCGGAACGTACGGGGGTCTCGGTCGCCGGGCCGGCCGGCTCAGGACGTGTACCGCGGCCCAAAACCTTCGGCGGGGCTCGGGCGGAACACGCCCTAAGCGTAAACGCATTTCGCCGCCTGCCGACCGGAATGCGGGCAAGCGCCCCGGGCCTCGGACCCCCGCCGCGCGGAGTGCCGCGCACTCTTGAGCGCTGCTTCACCTTCACGCACAGCAGATCTAAGTGGACCTTCACGGTTGAGCCACCGAGACTGCGGATATGACGCCTTCCGCCTCCGCCCGCCCGCGCCCCTTCGGCCGCGCCCTCTGTGCCATGATCACGCCGTTCACCGCCGACGGCGCCCTCGACCGGGAGGCCGCCGCCGCGCACGCCGCCGCCCTGGTCGCGGGCGGCTGCGACGGGCTGGTGCTCAGCGGCACGACCGGGGAGTCCCCGACCACTTCCGACGCCGAGAAGGCGGAACTGCTGCGCGCGGTACGCGACGCGGTCGGGCCGCAGGTGCCGCTGGTGGCGGGGGTCGGCACCGCGGACACCCGGCACACGATCGAGCTGGCCCGTCAGGCGGAACGGGCGGGCGCGGACGGGCTCCTGGTGGTGACCCCGTACTACAGCAGGCCCCCGCAGGCGGCCGTGGAGGCGCACTTCCGGCGGATCGCGGACTCGGCCGGCCTGCCGGTGATGCTGTACGACATCCCCGGCCGCACCGGCACCCGCATCGAGCCGGAGACCATGCTCAGGCTCGCGGAGCACCCGCGCGTCGTGGCGGTGAAGGACTGCTCGCAGGACCTGCTGACGGCCACCCGGGTGATCGCCGCCGGCGGGCTCGCCTACTACTCGGGCTGCGAGGAACTGAACCTGCCGCTGTACGCGGTGGGCGGCGCCGGATACGTCAGCACGGTCGCCAACGTGGTGCCCGGGCGGATGCGGGCGGTGCTGGACGCGTTCGACGCCGGGGACACCGCCGGGGCGGCCCGGCTGAACGCGCGGCTCGCCCCGCTGACCGCGCTGATGATGGCGTCCGGGCTGCCCGGCACGGTGACCGCGAAGGCGCTGCTGGCCGCGGGCCCGGTGCGGGAACCGCTGCAGCCCGCGGGGCGCGAGGCGTCCGACGGACTGCGTGCGGCTTACGAGGCACTGCTCGTCGCCGCTTAGGACGTGTCCTCCCGGTCATGCCGGGGCCACGACCGGGAGGAGGTGCCGATGCCGGACCCCCCGTTCAGAAGTGGCCGCCGATGCCGAAGCTGGTCGGCCAGCTACCGAGCCCCTGGGTCGACGTCCGGTCCCTCGGCGGCGACGGCTTTTCGGGCGGCCAGGGATCCGGGCGTCCGGCCCGCTGTGCGACAGTCCGGAAGTGTGCGCGCTCGTACCGATGACGCTCCTCGGCGAGGACGGCGCGCAGCCGTGTGCCGTCCGGGTCTTCGCGGTCGTACGGCTCGAACTGCTCGGTGAGGAAGAGCAGCGGAAGAAGCAGCTTCTGGTCGTCGTCCTCGGGCAGGTAGCCCGCGTCGACCACGGCCGCGACCGCCTCCGGCTCCAGGGCGATCGCGCGGGCCAGGACGGCCCCTCGCATGTCCTGGCGTCTGGCGCCTTCGACGGAAAGGGGGTCCAAGGGAGCGAGATCGCGCAGGGACCGCCGTACGGCCGCGGCCACGTCGTCCGGCAGGTCCGAGTCCAGAAGCGCCAGAATCCGGCCGATGACGACGTCGTCCGTGAGCATCGAGTCCGGGGTGGAGCACAACAGCTGGAGGAGCCGCCCGTCCGGATCGGCTTCTCGATAGGCCGCGAACTGCCGAGTGAGCAGGAAGAACACGGGCGCCCAGGCGGCGCTGGCCGGCCGGAACCCGGCGTCGCGGGTCGCGGCGATGGCCTCGGAGTCTCCGAGCAGAGCCTGCCGGCACACCGCCGTGGTGCCTCCTTGGGCCGACAGGTCACGCAACGCACGGCGACACCGCTCGTGCAGCTCTTCCGGCAGCCACGTGCCGAGATACTCCAGCAGCCGCAGTGCGAGAGCGTCCTGTTGGAATGCCGGCAGCAGATCGGCCCGGTTCTTCAAGAGCGCGAGCAGGACCAGGTCGATGTCGCCGGGCCGGGCGGGAGGCCGAGGCAGGTTCGGATTGGCACAGACGATCTGCAGGAGCGCATCCGGCTCGCCCCCACGCCACAGGCCGCACCAGGTCTCATGGCCGGGCGGTGCCGCCCGGGAACGAACTGCCCCCGGGCGCACCCGCAGCCGGAAAGCGGCTTCCAGAGCGCCCAGCAGACAGGGCTGGTCGGTGACGGACAGCAGGTCGGCCAACCGTTGGCGCAATGCGAGGTCGGGTGACCTCAGGGCGTCCTCGACCAGCTGCTGAAGATCCATGCCTCCCGCGTATTCGCCGTCCGGCAGGTCGGCGGCGGTCTGCGGCAGACAGGCGGTCAGCCGGACTCGCGGCCGGTAAGGGGAAGTGGGGTCGGCCTCAAGCAGGAAGTCCAGCACCGGAGCGACCCCCTCCAGCCGCTTGCCGTCGCCGAACCAGTTCGCCTCCGACAGCAGGGACCACGCGTCCCGCCAGACGTCGTCACGGCGGGCTCCGCCGGCCGCCCACCACCGGTCAACGCGTGCACGGGCTCGGCGCCTGCCCCCGTAGAGGGCGGCAGCCAGCACGTCCCGGCCGTGTTCACGGAAGCGCCACCGAGGGACCGTCACCATGACTCCATGATGCATCGCCCCTACGTCGAAGGCCATGGAGATAACGCGTGCTCACGGCTTCAACAGGAGTGCTGGAGAGGGAAGTTGCTCCCGCGCGCGGACGGCCGCCGCCGCCCGCTGCCCCCGATCGTCACTCCGGGACAGCGGGCGGACCGCACACGGTCCGAGCCCGGACACGTCCTAGTCGTTGCTGTGCAGGACGTCGTTGAGGCCGTCCCAGACCGCGTTGTTCGGGCGGGCCTCGACGGCGCCGGTGACCGAGTTGCGGCGGAAGAGGATGTTCGAGGCGCCGGAGAGCTCGCGGGCCTTGACCACCTGGCCGTCCGGCATGGTGACGCGCGTACCGGCGGTGACGTACAGCCCGGCCTCGACGACGCACTCGTCGCCGAGCGCGATGCCGACCCCGGCCTCCGCGCCGACCAGGCAGCGCTCGCCGATCACGATGCGCTCCTTGCCGCCGCCGGAGAGCGTGCCCATGGTGGAGGCGCCGCCGCCGATGTCCGAGCCGTCACCGATGACGACACCGGCGGAGATGCGGCCCTCGACCATGGACGTGCCGAGCGTGCCGGCGTTGAAGTTGACGAAGCCCTCGTGCATCACGGTCGTGCCGGAGGCGAGGTGCGCGCCGAGGCGCACCCGGTCGGCGTCGGCGATCCGCACGCCCTTCGGCGCCACGTAGTCCGTCATGCGCGGGAACTTGTCGACGGAGGTGACCTGGAGGTGCAGGCCCTCGGCGCGGGCGTTGAGCCGCACCTTCTCCAGGTCGTCCACGGCGACCGGGCCGAGGGAGGTCCAGGCGACGTTGGCGAGGTGGCCGAAGATGCCGTCCAGGTTCTGCCCGTGCGGCTGCACCAGGCGGTGCGAGAGCAGGTGCAGGCGCAGGTAGACGTCGTGGGCGTCGAGCGGCTTGTCGTCCAGCGAGGCGATGACCGTGCGCACGGCGACGACCTCGACCCCGCGACGGGCGTCGACGCCGATGGCCTTGGCGGCGCCCTCGCCGAGCAGGTTGACGGCCTGGTCGGGGCCGAGCCGCTCGGTTCCGGCGGGGCCGGGCTCGGCGGTGAGCTCGGGGGCGGGGAACCAGGTGTCGAGAACGGCACCGTCGCCGGCGACGGTGGCGAGGCCGGCGGCGACGGCGCCGGTGGTACGGGGGGAAGTCGTGTCGGTCATGACCAGAAACCTAACCGCACCGGGGCCGCGCGGGCGAACCCGTCCCAGCGTCCGGGCGGCGCGGCGGTGTACAGGGCGCCGCCCAGCGGCCGGGCCGGGACCCGGCCGCTGATCGGGGCGCCCGCGTACAGGCTCTGGAAGCGGCGCCGGCGGCGGCCGGGGGTGCGGACAGCCGCTGACCCGTGTGGGGGACAGCCCCCGACAAGGCCGAGGGCTCCCGTCAATGCGCGCGGGCACCGGGCCGCGAAAGGCTCAAGTGCCCGAGAACACACCTGAGTCGGAGAGGCCCATGACCGCACCCGCCCCCTCGCCCGCTTTCCCCGCCCGCCGCTCCCGCGTGCTCCCGCGCACCATCGCGGCCGCCGCCTGCTGCGGGCTGCTGCTGAGCGGCCCGGCCGCCCTGGCGGCGCCGGCACCCGCCTCGCCCGCCCACGCCACCGCACCCGCCGCGGCGGCCGGCCGGGGCACGCTGATCTCCGCCGAGAGGCTGTACACCCTGGCCACCCCGCAGGCGGTCTCCGCCGACCTGACCGCGGCCGGGTTCGACACGGACACCGTCCGGTACGGCGTCGCCGCCCACCGGCTGGTCTACCGGACCGTCGACGCGCACGGCCGGCCCACCACGGCGAGCGGACTCGTCGCCGTACCCCTGCGCGGCGCGCCCCGGCTGCGCGCCGTCTCCTTCGCCCACGGCACCGGCAGCCACAAGGACGACGCGCCCTCCGCCCAGCGCGCCGCCTTCGTCTCCGCCCCGGTGATCGCGCACGCCTCGGCCGGGTCCTTCGCGGTGGCGCCCGACTACCTCGGCATGGGCGCCGGGCCCGGCCTCCACCCCTGGATGGACATCGGCTCCGAGACCACCGCGTCCCTGGACATGCTCCGGGCCGCCCGCGCCTTCGCGCCCCGCACCGGGCACGTCCTGGACCGCGAGGTCATGGTCACCGGCTTCTCCCAGGGCGCGTCAGCGGCCCTCGGGCTCGGCCGGGCGCTCCAGGCGGGCGAGGACCACTGGTTCCGGCTCGGCGCGCTGGCACCGGTCAGCGGGGCGTACGACTTCGGCGGCGCGGAGTTGCGCGCGCTCCTCGCGGGCGAGCTGGACGCCAAGTCGAGCGTGCTCTACGCCGCGTACGCCCTGGTCGCCTTCAACCGTCTGCACGCCGTCTACGCGGACCCGGCCGAGGTGTTCCGGGAGCCGTACGCCGGCACGGTGGAGGCCCTCTTCGACGGTGCGCACACCGGCCAGGAGCTGATGGCGGGCACTCCGGGGGCGCTGGACGAGCTGCTGACCGGGCACGGCCGCGCCCTGCTCGCGCACCCGACGGGCGCCCTGGCCGAGGCGCTGCGGACCACGGACGCGGTCTGCTCGGACTGGGCGCCGCGCGCGCCGGTGCGCCTCTACATGGCGTCCGGCGACGAGCAGGCGGCGACCGCGAACACGGAAATCTGCCGCGCGGTGCTGGCCGGGAACGGGGTGCACGCCCCGGTCACGGACCTCGGCGCGGCCGACTACCACGGCTCGCGCCACCTGGGGTCGAACGTCGCGGCCACCCCGCGCATCGTCCGCTGGTTCGCCGGGCTGCCCCGGCGCTGACGGGCTTCCGCCTCCTCAGCCCGCGACCCGCCCCAGCATCTCCCGTGCGTACGCCTCGTCGTACGCACCGCCCGTGAGGAGCACCTGGATGCAGATGCCGTCCATCAGGGCGACGAGGGCGCGCGCGGTGGCCGGGTCGGTGCGGGGGCGGAGCAGGGCGGTCACGCCGTCGGTCCACTCGGCGGCGACCGGGCGCAGCGCGGGCCTGCGCACGGCGGCGAGATACAGCTCGTACTCCAGCTCGGCCCGGCCCCGGCCGCCCGCGAAGAACTCGCCGAGCAGCCGGGCGAGTTCGGCGGCGAGGTCGGCGTCCGGGTCGGCGAGGGCAGGGCTCTCGCGCAGGACGGCGGCGAAGTTCTCGTTGGTCCGGCGCAGGGCGGCGATCAGCAGTTCCTCCAGCGAGGCGAAGTGGTAGGTGGTCGAACCCAGCGGCACATCGGCCTCGGCGGCGACGGAGCGGTGGCTCAGCCCGGCGATGCCCCGCTCGCCGACCACCTGGATCGCCGCGTCGATGATCCGGTCCCGCCGCTCGGGGTCGTACCGCCGCGCCATCAGTGCGCCCCGCCCAGGTTGAGCACCACCACACCGGCGATGACCAGCACGACGCCGAGCGCCTTGAGCGGACTGGCGGACTCCCCCAGGAAGAACATCCCGATGAGGGCCACGGCCGCCGTTCCGACGCCCGCCCAGATCGCGTAGGCGGTGCCGACGGACAGGGTCTTGAGGGTCTGGGCGAGCAGGGAGAAGGCCAGCAGATAGCCGGCGACGGTGATCAGTGAGGGCCACAGCCGGGTGAATCCCTCGCTGTACTTCATGGCGGTCGTCCCCGCCACCTCCGCGGCGATGGCCGCGGCGAGCAGTCCGTATCCCATGTGTACGAGTGTACGCAACGGCTGCCCGCGCACGGGCGGAGTCACCGGGGACCAGGGGCGCTACCGTGGTCCGTCCGGTACATGATCGAACAGACAGACGGAGTGGCAGTGGCGCAGGACGCAGGGTGGGGCGGCTGGGGTGGTGGCTGGACGCCGCCGAAGCCGGGGGTCATACCCCTGGGCCCGTTGAGGCTGGGGGACATATTCAACGGCGCGTTCTCGACGCTGGGCCGCTACGGCAAGCAGCTCTTCGCGGTGGGCGCGGCACTGTACGGCGGGGCGCTGGTGCTGGTGGCCGCGGCGGTCGCCGTCGCGTACTCGGCGGTCTCGGACCACCTGGACCGGCTCTTCGAGCTGGACGAGGGCGAGAGCGCCGCCTCGGGGGACGTGGTACCGGTGATCGTCGCGTTCGGCGTGGTCGTACTGCTCGGCTTCCTCGCGCTGGTGATCGCCTCGGCCGTGGTCTACGCGGCGGTGCCGGCGGTCCTCCAGGAAGCGGTGCTGGGCCGGCCGACGACGTTCTCCGCGATCTGGCGGCGGGCCTGGGCACGGACGCCCGCGGTGGTCGGCGCGGCCCTGCTGACCGGGCTGATCACCATGGTGCCGATGGTCCTGGCGATGGCCGCGCTCACCGGGGGCATCATCGCCGCGGTCGCCACGGACGGCGGCGGGGGCGCGGTGGCCCTGATCGTCGTGGGCGCGGTCTGCTTCCTGGCCTTCGTCCCGCTGGCCCTCTGGCTCTGGGTGCGGCTGTCGCTCGCCCCCTCGGCCGCCGTGTTCGAGAACCAGGGGCCCGTGGCCTCGATGCGCCGCTCGGCCCTGCTGGTGCGCGGCCACTGGTGGCGGACCTGCGGAATGACGCTGCTCGCGGGCATGATCGCCGCGGCGGCGAGCTACATCATCCAGCTGCCGTTCACCTTCCTCGGCATGTTCACGGGCGCGCTGGGCGGCTCGGCCCTCGACGAGAACACGCACCCGGCCGCGATCCTCACGGCACTCGGCGGCTACCTGGTCGTCGGGGTGCTCGGGCAGCTGGTGAGCCAGCTGATCGTCGCGGTGTTCCCGCCGCTGGTGACCGGGCTGCTCTACGTGGACCGGCGCATCCGCACCGAGGACCTGGCGCCCGTCCTCGCCGAGGCCGCCGCCGTACCGCCGCGGCACCCCGCGTAGCGGCCCCGGCGCCCCGGCCTCAGTCGGTGAGCGTCTTCTTCGGGCGCAGGACGCAGAACTCGTTGCCCTCCGGGTCGGCCAGCACCACCCATGTCACGTCCGACGGCTGGCCGACCTCGACGCGCCGGGCACCGAGCCCGATCAGCCGCTCGACCTCGGCGGCCTGGTCGTCCGGTGAGAGGTCGATGTGCAGCCGGTTCTTGACCGCCTTGTCCTCGGGCACGGGCAGGAAGCAGATGCCGGGCAGCGCGGCCTCGTCGGCCCCGATGACGATCTCGTCCGCGTCCTCGTAGAGCACCCGCCAGTCCAGGGCGGCACACCAGAAGCGCGCCTGGGCGGGCAGATCGTGGGCATCGACGGCGAGCTGGTGGAAGCGAAGAGCCATGGGCACAGTCTGCCCGGCACCCCCCACGGCGACAACGCCGGAACGGCCCCGGCGGATGCCGGGGCCGTTTCCGTCGTACGGGGCCGTACGGGCCGTGCGCGAAGGCTCAGACGTTGAAGCCGAGCGCGCGCAGCTGCTCGCGCCCGTCGTCCGTGATCTTGTCCGGGCCCCACGGCGGCATCCAGACCCAGTTGATCCGGAGCTCGTTGACGATGCCGTCCGTCGCGGACTTCGCCTGGTCCTCGATGACATCGGTCAGCGGACAGGCCGCGGACGTCAGGGTCATGTCGAGGGTGGCGATGTTGGCGTCGTCGATGTGGATGCCGTAGATCAGCCCCAGGTTGACGACGTCGATGCCCAGCTCGGGGTCGACCACGTCGTACAGCGCTTCGCGGACCTCCTCCTCGGAGGCCGGCTTGGTCGTCACGGTCTCGTTGTCGCTCATGCGGTCTTCCCTTCGGACAGCGCCTGCGCCGTCGCGTCCTTCCACGCCATCCAGCTCAGCAGCGCACATTTCACCCGGGCCGGGTACTTGGAGACACCGGCGAACGCGACCGCGTCCTCCAGCACCTCCTCCATCGCGTCGTCGGGCTCCAGCTGCCCCTTCGACTGCATCAGTTCCAGGAACGCGGCCTGGATCTTCTGCGCCTCGCCCAGTTCCTTGCCGACCAGCAGCTCGTTCAGCACGGACGCGCTGGCCTGGCTGATGGAGCAGCCCTGGCCCTCGTAACTCACGTCGGCGATGGTCTCGCCGTCGTACCGCACCCGCAGCGTGATCTCGTCACCACACGTCGGATTGACGTGGTGCACCTCGGCGTCGCCGTCCCGCAGACCGCGCCCGTGGGGGTGCTTGTAGTGGTCCAGGATCACTTCCTGGTACATGGAATCCAGCTTCACGAGTCAATCCCCAGCCGCGTCTAGGCGAAAAAATTCCGGACGTGTTCCAGGCCGTCCACCAGGGCGTCGACCTCGGCGGGCGTGGAGTACAGATAGAACGACGCTCGCGTCGTCGCAGGAATTCCGTACCGCAGGCAGACCGGGCGGGCGCAGTGGTGGCCGACCCGGACCGCGATGCCCTGTTCGTCCAGGACCTGCCCCACGTCGTGGGGATGGATGTCGCCGAGCGTGAAGGAGATCGTCGCGCCGCGGTCCTCCGCGCTGGCCGGACCGATGATCCGCAGGTCCGGCACTTCGAGGAGGCGCTTCACCGCGTAGCCGGTGATGGCCTGCTCATGGCGGTGGATGTTCTCCATGCCGATCGTCGAGAGGTAGTCCACGGCCGCGCCGAGGCCGACGGCCTGGGCGATCGGGGGCGTACCGGCCTCGAACTTGTGCGGCGCGGGGGCGTAGGTCGAGGAGTGCATCGACACGGTCTCGATCATCTCGCCGCCGCCCAGGAACGGCGGCAGGTCCTCCAGGAGTTCCTGCCGTCCCCAGAGCACGCCGATGCCGGTCGGGCCGACCATCTTGTGACCGGTGAAGGCCACGAAGTCGGCCTGGAGCGCCTGCACGTCGAGCACCATGTGCGGGGCCGCCTGGGAGGCGTCGACGCAGACGAGCGCACCGACCTCCTGGGCGCGGCGGACGATCTGCTCGACCGGGTTGTGCGTGCCCATGATGTTCGAGACCAGCGTGAAGGAGACGATCTTCGTCTTCTCGGTGATGATCTCGTCGATGTTGGACAGGTCGAGCCGGCCGTCGTCGGTGATGCCGAACCACTTCAGCTTCGCGCCCGTGCGCTGCGAGAGCAGCTGCCAGGGGACGATGTTGGAGTGGTGCTCCATCTCCGTGGTGACGATCTCGGTCTCGTGGTCGACCCGGTAGGGCTCGTCGGCCCAGCCGAGCATGTTGGCCACGAGGTTCAGCGACTCCGAGGCGTTCTTCGTGAAGATGACCTCGTCGCGGCTGGGCGCGTTGATGAAGGCGGCGACCTTGTCACGGGCGCCCTCGTACAGCGCCGTGGCCTCCTCCGCGATCGTGTACACCCCGCGGTGCACGTTGGCGTTGTGCCGCTCGTAGTACTCGTTGAGGGCGTCGAGGACCTGGCGCGGCTTCTGCGAGGTCGCCGCGCTGTCCAGGTACACGACCTTCTTGCCGTCGTGGACCGTGCGGTCCAGGAGGGGGAAGTCCTTGCGGATCGCCTCGGTGTCGAGGAGGCCCGGCAGATATGTCACGCGGCAGCGCCACCCTTCACGTACGCCTCGTAGCCCTCGTTCTCCAGCTTGTCGGCGAGCTCGGCGCCGCCGGACTCGGCGATCCGGCCGTTGGCGAACACGTGCACGAAGTCGGGCTTGATGTAACGGAGAATCCGGGTGTAGTGCGTGATCAGCAGGGTGCCGACCTCGCCGGTCTCGCGGACCCGGTTGACGCCCTCGGAGACGATGCGCAGGGCGTCGACGTCCAGGCCGGAGTCGGTCTCGTCCAGGATGGCGACCTTCGGCTTGAGGAGCTCCAGCTGAAGGATCTCGTGGCGCTTCTTCTCACCGCCGGAGAAGCCCTCGTTGACGTTGCGCTCGGCGAAGGCCGGGTCCATCTGGAGCTGGGCCATCGTCTCCTTGACCTCCTTGACCCAGGTACGCAGCTTGGGGGCCTCGCCGCGGACGGCGGTGGCGGAGGTACGCAGGAAGTTGGAGACCGAGACCCCGGGGATCTCGACCGGGTACTGCATGGCGAGGAACAGGCCGGCGCGGGCCCGCTCGTCCACCGACATCTCCAGGACGTCCTCGCCGTCCAGGGTCACCGTGCCGCTGGTGATCGTGTACTTGGGGTGGCCTGCGAGGGAGTACGCGAGGGTGGACTTGCCGGACCCGTTGGGGCCCATGATGGCGTGGGTCTCGCCCTGCTTCACGGTCAGGTCGACGCCCTTGAGGATCTCCTTCGTGGCGTTGTCGGCCTCGACGGAGACGTGCAGGTCGCGGATTTCAAGCGTTGCCATGGGTGACTCAGGACTCCTGGGTGACGGAGACGAGCACATCGTCCCCTTCGATCTTGACGGGGTATACGGGGACGGGGCGCGTCGCGGGAAGGCCGGACGGCTTGCCGGTGCGCAGGTCGAAGCTCGATCCGTGCAGCCAGCACTCGATCGAGCAGTCCTCGACCTCGCCCTCGGACAGCGAGACGTTCGCGTGCGAGCAGATGTCGTTGATCGCGAACACCTCGCCCTCGGTGCGGACGACGGAGACCGGCGTGCCGTCGAGCTCCACCCGCTTGGGGGTGTCGTCCTCCAGCTCACTCAGCGCACAGGCTTTGACGAAGGCCATCAGACCGACGCCTCCAGCTCGGCCTCGATCTTGTCGAGCAGCCGGGCCTCGACGTCCGGCAGACCGATCTGCTGGACCAGCTCGGCGAAGAAGCCGCGCACGACGAGGCGGCGGGCCTCCTCGGCGGGGATGCCGCGGGACTGGAGGTAGAACAGCTGCTCGTCGTCGAAGCGGCCGGTCGCGGAGGCGTGGCCGGCGCCGACGATCTCGCCGGTCTCGATCTCCAGGTTCGGCACGGAGTCGACCCGCGCGCCGTCCGTGAGGACCAGGTTGCGGTTCATCTCGTAGGTGTCGGTGCCCTCGGCGGCGGCCTGGATGAGCACGTCGCCGATCCACACCGCGTGCGCCTCGTCGCCCTGGAGGGCGCCCTTGTAGGCCACGTTGGACTTGCAGTGCGGGGTGTTGTGGTCGACCAGGAGGCGGTGCTCCTGGTGCTGGCCCTTGTCGGTGAAGTACAGGCCGAACAGCTCGGCCTCGCCGCCGGTGCCCGCGTACGCGACCCGGGGGTGCAGCCGGACCACGTCGCCGCCGAAGGTGACGACGACGGACTTGAACGAGGCGTCCCGGCCGACCAGCGCGTTGTGCTGGCCGACGTGGACCGCGCGCTCGTCCCAGTCCTGCACGGAGACCACGGTCAGCTTGGCGCCGTCGCCCAGGACGTAGTCGACGTTGGCCGCGAGCACCGCGTCACCGGTGTGGTCGATGACGACGACGGCCTCGGCGAAGGCGCCCAGCTCCACGACCTGGTGGCCGTAGGCGACACCGCCCTCGCCGTGCACGGCGATCCGGATCGGCTCGGTCAGCACGGCCTCCTTGGGCACCGTGACGACGTGGGCCTGCTCGAAGGACGTGTACGCCTGCGCGGCCACCCGGTCGACCGGCTTGCCGGCCTTGCCCAGCCGGGCGTCGTCGCGGCCGACGGTCTCGACCACGACGCCCTCGGGGGCCTCGATGGCGACCTTCACACCGCTGCCGGTGGCGGTGGCGGTGCCGTCGTGCAGGCCGCGCAGCCGCTCCAGCGGGGTGAACCGCCACTCCTCCTCGCGGCCGTGCGGGACGGGGAAGTCCGCGACGTCGAAGGACGGGGGCGCGCTCATGCGGGTGGCGACGGTCGACTCCGCGGCCACCGCGATGGAACCGGCGGTGGTGGACCCCGCAGGGATGTTCTGAGCCTCAGCCATGGCTGTCGTAGTGCTCACTTTCTCGGTCGGACAGGTGTCGGGGGACTCGGGGGCCGGCCTCGGCGGCGTACTAGCCGACCGAACCCTCCATCTGCAGCTCGATCAGCCGGTTGAGCTCCAGGGCGTACTCCATCGGGAGCTCCTTCGCGATCGGCTCGACGAAGCCGCGCACGATCATCGCCATGGCCTCGAACTCGGTCATGCCGCGGCTCATCAGGTAGAAGAGCTGGTCCTCGGAGACCTTGGAGACGGTCGCCTCGTGGCCCATCGACACGTCGTCCTCGCGGACGTCCACGTACGGGTAGGTGTCGGACCGGGAGATCGTGTCCACGAGCAGCGCGTCGCACAGGACGTTGGACTTCGCGCCCGGCGCGCCCTCGCCGATCTCGATCAGACCGCGGTAGGAGGTGCGGCCGCCGCCTCGCGCCACCGACTTGGAGACGATGTTGGACGAGGTGTTCGGGGCCATGTGGACCATCTTGGCGCCGGCGTCCTGGTGCTGGCCCTCGCCCGCGAAGGCGATGGACAGGGTCTCGCCCTTGGCGTGCTCGCCCATCAGGTAGACGGCCGGGTACTTCATGGTGACCTTGGAGCCGATGTTGCCGTCGACCCACTCCATGGTCGCGCCCTCGTAGGCCACGGCGCGCTTGGTGACCAGGTTGTAGACGTTGTTCGACCAGTTCTGGATCGTCGTGTAGCGGCAGCGGCCGCCCTTCTTCACGATGATCTCGACCACCGCGGAGTGCAGCGAGTCGGAGGAGTAGATCGGGGCCGTGCAGCCCTCGACGTAGTGGACGTAGGCGTCCTCGTCGACGATGATCAGCGTCCGCTCGAACTGGCCCATGTTCTCCGTGTTGATACGGAAGTACGCCTGGAGCGGGATGTCCACGTGGACGCCCTTGGGCACGTAGATGAACGAGCCGCCGGACCACACGGCCGTGTTCAGCGACGCGAACTTGTTGTCGCCGACCGGGATGACGGTGCCGAAGTACTCCTTGAAGAGCTCCTCGTGCTCCTTCAGCGCGGTGTCGGTGTCGACGAAGATGACGCCCTGCTCCTCCAGGTCCTCACGGATCTGGTGGTAGACGACCTCGGACTCGTACTGCGCGGCGACACCGGCGACGAGGCGCTGCTTCTCCGCCTCCGGGATGCCGAGCTTGTCGTACGTGTTCTTGATGTCCTCGGGCAGGTCGTCCCAGGAGGCCGCCTGCTTCTCCGTCGAGCGGACGAAGTACTTGATGTTGTCGAAGTCGATGCCCGACAGGTCCGAGCCCCAGTTCGGCATCGGCTTCTTGTCGAAGAGCCGGAGGCCCTTGAGCCGCAGCTTCAGCATCCAGTCCGGCTCGTTCTTCTTCTCCGAGATGTCGCGGACGACAGCCTCGGAGAGGCCGCGCTTGGCCGCCGCGCCTGCCGCGTCGGAGTCGGCCCAGCCGAATTCGTACGTGCCCAGCCCTTCGAGCTCAGGGTGGGCAGTCTCCGTGGGGAGCGTCATGCGGGGTTCCTCCCGGCCGTGCTTGCAGATGCTGAATCGGTGGTCTGTGGGGTGGGGTGTCCGCTGCGCGGAATGTACGTCGTGCACACCCCGTCGCCGTGGGCGATGGTGGCCAGACGCTGCACATGGGTCCCCAGGAGGCTGGAGAAGATCTCCGTCTCCGCCTCGCACAGCTGCGGGTACTGCTCGGCGACGTGCGCGACCGGGCAGTGGTGCTGGCACAGCTGCTCACCCTGCTGCGGGCCCGGCGCGCTGCGCGCCGTAGCAGCGTACCCGTCGGCGGAGAGCGCCTTGGCCAGCGCCTCCGTACGGGACTCGGGGTCCGCGGCCTCGATCGCCGCGCGGTACGCCGCCGACTGCGCGGCGGTCCTGGCCCGGGCGAACGCCATGACCGCTTCGTCGCCCGCGGTCTCGGCGATCCAGCGCAGAGCGTCCGCGGCCAGCGTGTCGTAGGACTGGTCGAAGGCGTCCCGGCCGCAGTCGGTGAGGGCGAAGACCTTGGCCGGGCGGCCACGGGCCCGCGCCCCGTACACCCGCTTCTCGCGGGCCTCGACCACACCGTCGCAGGCGAGCGCGTCGAGATGGCGGCGGACGGCGGCCTGGGTGAGCCCCAGGCGCTTCGCCAGCTCGGCGACGGTGGACGGGCCGTGGTCCAGGATGGACCGCGCGACGCGGTTGCGCGTCGAGCGCTCACCGGTCGCGAGTTCCTCCTGGGGAGCCTCGCCCGTGTATTTCACAACGCCATTGTTGCGTAATTCCTCCGGCCGTGACAACCACGGTCCGAAACGATCAACGGTGCTCTCCATCACTTAGGGTCACCTAATCGAGCCCCGGGGCCGGGAGGCGGCCGGCGGCTGCCTAGACTCATTCGCCATGAACAGCGAGCCCCGCCCGGCCGTCCGGATCAGCGGCCTGGTGAAGCGGTACGGCGACAGGACCGCGGTGGACGGCCTCGATCTGGAGATCCCGGCCGGCGCGGTCACCGCCGTGCTCGGCCCCAACGGCGCCGGCAAGACCACCACCATCGAGACCTGCGAGGGCTACCGCCGCCCCGACGGCGGGACCGTCCGGGTCCTCGGCCTCGACCCCGTCGCCGACGCCGCGCGGCTGCGCCCCCGGATCGGCGTGATGCTCCAGTCGGGCGGCATCTACTCCGGCGCCCGCGCCGACGAGATGCTCCGCCACACGGCCAAGCTGCACGCCCACCCGCTCGACGTCGACGCCCTGATCGAACGCCTCGGCCTCGGCTCCTGCGGCCGGACCCCCTACCGCAGGCTGTCCGGCGGCCAGCAGCAGCGGCTCGCGCTGGCCATGGCGGTGGTCGGCCGGCCCGAGCTGGTCTTTCTGGACGAGCCCACCGCCGGCCTCGACCCGCAGGCCCGCCGCTCCACCTGGGACCTGGTCCGGGAGCTGCGCGCCGACGGCGTCGGCGTGGTGCTCACCACCCACTTCATGGACGAGGCCGAGGAGCTGGCCGACGAGGTCGCCGTCATCGACGCCGGCCGGATCGTCGCCCAGGGCTCGCCCGAGGCCCTGTGCCGGGGCGGCGCCGAGAACACCCTGCGCTTCACCGGCCGCCCCGGGCTCGACCTCGGCTCGCTGCTCAAGGCGCTGCCCGACGGCACGCGGGCGGACGAGCTGAGCTCCGGCACGTACCGCATCACCGGCGACATCGACCCGCAGCTGCTGGCCACCGTCACCTCCTGGTGCGCGCAGCACGGCGTGATGCCCTCCGGCATCTCCGTCGAGCGCCACACCCTGGAGGACGTCTTCCTCGAACTGACCGGCAAGGAGCTGCGCGCATGAGCGCCGGTACGTACACCCCCCGGCCGGGCGCCGCCCCGCTGCCGCGCATGATCGCCGCGCAGACCGCGCTGGAGACCCGGATGCTGCTGCGCAACGGCGAGCAGCTGCTGCTGACCGTGGTCATCCCGACGCTGCTGCTGGTGCTCTTCAGCTCCGTGGACATCGTGGACACCGGCGCGGGCGAGCCGGTCGACTTCCTCACCCCCGGCGTGCTGGCGCTGGCCGTGATGTCGACCGCGTTCACCGGCCAGGCCATCGCCACCGGCTTCGAGCGGCGCTACGGGGTGCTGAAGCGGCTCGGCGCCTCCCCGCTGCCCCGCTGGGCGCTGATGACCGCGAAGACCCTGTCCGTGCTGGTCACCGAGGTGCTCCAGGTGGTCCTGCTGACGGTGATCGCCTTCGCGCTGGGCTGGTCGCCGCACGGCAACCCGCTCGCGGTACTGCTGCTCCTGGTCCTGGGGACCGCCGCCTTCTCGGGGCTCGGGCTGCTGATGGCCGGCACCCTCAAGGCGGAGGCGACGCTCGCCGCGGCCAACCTGGTCTTCCTGCTCCTCCTGGTGGGCGGCGGGGTGATCGTGCCCCTGGAGAAGTTCCCGGACGCGGTGCAGTCGGTGCTGGGGCTGCTGCCGATCGCGGCCCTCTCGGACGGGCTGCGGGACGTCCTCCAGCACGGCTCCGGGACGCCGTGGGGCGACCTGGGCATCCTGGCGGCCTGGACGGTGCTGGGGCTCGGCGCGGCGGCCCGGTTCTTCCGCTGGGAGTGAGCCGGCGAACGCGTTCCGTCGCGCTTTCCGCCAACTCGTCCCCCCAGGGGGCGTCGCGCCGGTCAGGGCGGGGTCCCTCGTGAAAGCTTGCACAAGCGGCGTCCTACCATGGTGCGCGTGCCCAAGCTGACCCGAGCCGAAGTCGCTCAAGCCCTGCGCAACCCGCTGCTGTACATCGCCGAACGCTGGACGCCCGAGCCGCGTACGGTGCGCCGCGCGGCCATGTCCGCCATCGTGATGGCCGTCCTCATCGTCGTGACCGGCGGCGCCGTCCGGCTGACCGGCTCCGGCCTCGGCTGCCCGACCTGGCCGAAGTGCACCGACGAGAGCCTGACGGCGACGAGCGCGATGGGCTTCCACGGCGCCATCGAGTTCGGCAACCGGATGCTCACGTACGTGCTGTGCGCGGCCGTCGGCTGGGCGATCATCGCCGCCCGCTCCGCGAAGCCCTGGCGGCGCGGCGTCACGCGGCTCGGCTGGGTCCAGTTCTGGATCGTGATGGGCAACGCGGTGCTCGGCGGCATCGTCGTGCTCGTCGGCCTCAATCCGTACACCGTCGCCGCGCACTTCCTGCTCACCACCGCGCTGCTCACGGTCGCCCTGCTGACCTGGCAGCGGCTCCGTGAGGGCGACGAGGCGCCGCGCCCGCTGGTCGGCAAGGCGGTCGCGCAGCTGGCCTGGCTGCTGGCCGTGGCGGCGGGGCTGCTGGTCGCCGTGGGCACGGTGGTCACGGGCGCCGGGCGGCACGCGGGCGACTCCAGCGACGTGCACCGCATTCCGGTCGACTGGAAGATGGTCGCCCAGCTGCACGCGGACCTGGCCTGGGTCGTGGTGGCGCTGACGGTGGCGCTCTGGTTCGTCCTGAAGGCCGTGGACGCGCCGATCGGGCCGCTGCGCCGGACCCGGGAGCTGTTCCTGATCCTGATGGCCCAGGGGATCGTGGGCTATGTGCAGTACTTCACCGACGTGCCGGAGATCCTGGTCGGCGTGCACATGTTCGGCTCGTGCCTGGTGTGGATCGGGGTCGTCCGCGTACTGCTGTCGCTGCGGGAGCGGCCGGTTGCCGTCGCCGGGGTGCCCGAGTCGGCGGTCGAGCAGGCGGAGCCCGCCGCGGCCGGCTGAGGCGGGCGCACACACGAACGGACCGGGGCTCCCGCTCCGCGGCGCTACGCCGTTGGAGCGGGAGCCCCGGTCCGTTTCCGTGTCAGGCCGCGTTGGACGGGCCGCCGACCTGGATGCCGGCCATCCGGCTCCACTCGTACGGGCCCGTGCGCACCTTCGCCGCGAACTCGCCGTCGAAGGACTCGTGGAGCGTGATCCCGGACTTCCGCGCGGCGCTCTCGGCGACCTCGTACGAGGGGGCGACCAGATCGCCCCAGTCGCCGTCCTCGCCCACCAGGACGATGCGGGCGCCCATCTGCCCGAGGTAGGCGACCTGTCCCTCGGCACCGCCGTGCGCCTTCGCGAAGGCGCCGATCTGCTTGGCCAGCCGGGCCGCCCTGCGCTCCGCGCGCGCCGCCCGCCTGCCGTCCACCTGCTGGGTCCCAGCTTCTGCCGTCTCTGCCATGGACAGGATGCTACCGGCGGGTAGATCAACCGGCGACGGGCGGGGAGCGTGGCTTGTGCCACGCTCCCCGCCCGTCGGACGGAGCAGGGGTCCTACCGCAGGAAGGGGTCCACCGCCACGGCCACGAAGAGCAGCGACACATAGGTGATCGACCAGTGGAAGAGCCGCATCTCCTTGAGCTTCGCGCCCGTCACCCCGGCCTTGGCCCGGCTGAGCAGCGCGTGCGCCTCCCAGAGCCAGAAGCCGCCGGTGAGGAGCGCCACGGCCGTGTAGAACCAGCCGGTGTAGCCCAGCGGGGTGAGGAGCAGCGACACGGCGACCATCACCCAGCTGTAGGCGACGATCTGGCGGGCGACCACCCGGTTGGACGCGATGACCGGGAGCATCGGGACGCCGACGCGCGCGTAGTCATCCTTGACCTTCATCGACAGCGGCCAGTAGTGCGGCGGCGTCCAGAAGAAGATGACGGCGAAGAGGATGACCGCGGCCCAGGACATCTCGTTCGTCACGGCGGACCAGCCGATGAGGACCGGCATGCAGCCCGCGATGCCGCCCCAGACGATGTTCTGCGAGGTGCGGCGCTTGAGCAGCATCGTGTAGATCACGACGTAGAAGAGCAGGGCGCCGAGCGACAGCGCCGCCGACAGCCAGTTGACCAGCAGCCCGAACCAGACCGTCGAGACCACCGCGAGGGTGATGCCGAAGGCCAGGCACCCGCGCGGGCTCACCATGCCGGTGACCAGCGGGCGCTGCGACGTGCGGTCCATCAGCGCGTCGATGTCGCGGTCGATGTACATGTTCAGTGCATTGGCACCGCCGGCGGACAGATAGCCGCCGATGGTGGTAGTGAGCACGAGCCACAGGTCGGGTACACCCTGAGCGGCCAGGAACATCACCGGAACAGTGGTGATCAGCAACAGCTCGATGATCCGAGGCTTGGTCAGTGCCACGAATGCCTTGACACGGGCCCCGAACGGGCGTTGGCCCCCTGGGCTCGGAGTCAAGGCGACCCCTGCGGGTCGGGACTCGACGGCCGTCACGCACACCCCTGACAGAGAAATCCCAGCAAGCTCCGGGCGTGAGGGCCCAGTGAAGACTTGCGCGAACCCGACCACTGTAGACGTTGGGGACAGGCCGCCCTTCGCGGGGGTGGGGTCGTGTTGATGTGGCGCGGAGGGCGATCCCGGCGGCACCGCGAGGACGGGCGCGAGGTGCCTCGTACGCACGAGTGACGCACACCTGTCGGAGCGGTCGGCGCGGGGGTGGGCCGGGGCACATCCGGCACCCCCGCAACCGCGCTCGGGACCGCTCTTCGGAGCGCCCAGGAGTGGCTCTCCGCGCTCATCGGAGAAGCCCATCGGTGAGCCCTTCCGCTCATACGGGAGGCGGATTCCGCGGGCCGCCCGCACCCTGGTAGGAGCCGGAAAACACGGGCACGGACGGGGGTAGGCTCGACAGCATCCGGTGCGGTCACAGTCACCGGTCTACAACAGTTGGAGAGGAGCCCTGACTCAGGGTGAGCACCAAGCCGACCACCACAGACCTCCAGTGGACCGAATTGGACCAGCGGGCCGTGGACACCGTCCGCGTCCTCGCCGCGGACGCCGTACAGAAAGTCGGAAACGGCCACCCGGGCACGGCGATGAGCCTGGCTCCCGCCGCGTACACCATCTTCCAGAAGGTGATGCGGCACGACCCGGCGGACGCGGACTGGACCGGCCGCGACCGGTTCGTGCTCTCGGCGGGCCACAGCAGCCTGACCCTGTACATCCAGCTCTACCTGGCCGGCTACGGCCTGGAGCTGGACGACCTGAAGTCGTTCCGCACCTGGGGCTCCAAGACCCCGGGGCACCCGGAGTACGGCCACACCACCGGCGTCGAGACGACGACCGGGCCGCTGGGCCAGGGCGTCGCCAACGCCGTGGGCATGGCCATGGCCGCCCGCTACGAGCGCGGTCTGTTCGACCCGGAGGCGGCCCCCGGCACCTCCCCGTTCGACCACATGGTGTGGGTCGTCGCCGGTGACGGCTGCCTCCAGGAGGGCATCTCGGCCGAGGCGTCCTCGCTGGCCGGCCACCAGAAGCTGGGCAACCTGGTCCTGCTGTGGGACGACAACCACATCTCCATCGAGGGCGACACGGAGACCGCGGTCTCCGAGGACACCGTCAAGCGCTACGAGGCGTACGGCTGGCACGTCCAGCGCGTCGACCAGCTGCCCAACGGCGACCTGGACCCCGAGGGCCTCTACCGCGCGCTGCTGGCCGCCAAGGCCGAGACCGAGCGCCCGTCGTTCATCGCGGCCCGCTCGATCATCGCCTGGCCCGCCCCGCACGCCCAGAACACCGAGGCCTCGCACGGCTCCGCGCTCGGCGACGACGAGGTCGCCGCGACCAAGAAGGTCCTCGGCTTCGACCCGGAGAAGTCCTTCGAGGTCGCCGACGAGGTCATCGCGCACACCCGCCGCGCCCTGGACCGGGGCCGCGAGGCGAAGGCCGAGTGGCAGCAGGGCTTCGACGCCTGGCGCGCCGCCAACCCCGAGCGCGCCGCCGACTTCGACCGGATCGCCGCGGGCGAGCTGCCCAAGGGCTGGGAGGACAGCCTCCCGGTCTTCGAGACCGGGAAGGGCGTCGCCACCCGCGCCGCGTCCGGCAAGGTGCTCCAGGCGCTCGGCGGGATCATCCCCGAGCTGTGGGGCGGCTCCGCCGACCTGGCCGGTTCGAACAACACCACGATCGACAAGACGTCGTCGTTCCTCCCCGCGGGCAACCCCCTGCCGGAGGCCGACCCGTACGGCCGCACGATCCACTTCGGCATCCGCGAGCACGCCATGGCCGCCGCCATGAACGGCATCGCGCTGCACGGCAACACCCGCATCTACGGCGGCACCTTCCTGGTGTTCTCCGACTACATGCGCAACGCCGTGCGCCTGTCCGCGCTGATGCACCTGCCGGTGACCTACGTGTGGACGCACGACTCGATCGGCCTGGGCGAGGACGGCCCGACCCACCAGCCGGTCGAGCACCTGGCCTCGCTGCGCGCCATCCCGGGCCTCAACGTCGTGCGCCCGGCCGACGCGAACGAGACCGCCATCGCCTGGCGCGAGATCCTGCGCCGCCACACCAAGGTGTTCGGCGAGGGCGCCCCGCACGGTCTGGCGCTGACCCGTCAGGGCGTGCCGACGTACGAGGCGAACGAGGACGCGGCCAAGGGCGGCTACGTGCTCTTCGAGGCCGAGGGCGGCGAGCCGCAGGTCGTGCTGATCGGTACGGGCTCCGAGGTCCAGCTCGCCGTCGAGGCGCGCGAGGAGCTCCAGGCGGCCGGAATTCCGACCCGTGTGGTGTCGATGCCGTGTGTCGAGTGGTTCGAGGAGCAGGAACAGGGTTACAAGGACGGCGTGCTGCCGCCGTCGGTCAAGGCACGCGTGGCCGTCGAGGCGGGCATCGCCCTGACCTGGTACCGGTACGTGGGAGACGCCGGCCGGATCGTCTCGCTGGAGCACTTCGGCGCTTCGGCGGACGCGAAGGTCCTGTTCCGGGAGTTCGGCTTCACCGGCGAGAACGTCGCCGCCGCCGCCCGGGAATCCCTCGCCGCCGCCACGCGCTGACCGGTATACGACTAGTAGGAGATGCATTTCTCATGACAGACGCACTCAAGCGCCTCTCCGACGAGGGCGTGGCGATCTGGCTCGACGACCTCTCGCGCAAGCGGATCACCTCGGGCAACCTCGCCGAGCTGATCGACCAGAGCCACGTCGTGGGGGTCACGACCAACCCGTCGATCTTCCAGAAGGCCATCTCGCAGGGCGACGGCTACGACCAGCAGCTCACCGACCTCGCGGCCCGCAAGGTGACCGTCGAGGAGGCGATCCGCATGATCACCACCGCGGACGTCCGGGACGCGGCCGACATCCTGCGCCCGGTCTTCGACGCGACCGAGGGCCAGGACGGCCGGGTCTCCATCGAGGTCGACCCGCGCCTGGCGCACGACACGACGGCCACGGTCGCCGAGGCCAAGCAGCTGGCCTGGCTGGTGGACCGCCCGAACACGCTGATCAAGATCCCGGCGACCAAGGCGGGCCTGCCCGCGATCACCGAGACGATCGGCCGGGGCATCAGCGTCAACGTCACGCTGATCTTCTCGCTGGAGCGCTACCGCGCGGTCATGGACGCCTACCTGGCGGGCCTGGAGAAGGCGAAGGCCGCGGGCCTGGACCTCTCCAAGATCCACTCGGTGGCGTCCTTCTTCGTGTCCCGCGTGGACACCGAGATCGACAAGCGCCTGGACGCCATCGGCGGCGACGAGGCCAAGGCCGCGAAGGGCACGTCAGCCCTGGCCAACGCCCGTCTCGCCTACGAGGCGTACGAGGAGGTCTTCGCCGGTGAGCGCTGGGCCGCCCTGGACAAGGCGCACGCCAACAAGCAGCGTCCGCTGTGGGCCTCGACCGGCGTGAAGGACCCGGCCCTCAAGGACACCCTGTACGTCGTGGACCTGGTCGCGCCGAACACGGTCAACACCATGCCGGAGGCGACTCTGGACGCGGTGGCGGACCACGGAGAGATCATCGGCAACACCGTCGCCGGTGCGTACGACCAGGCCCGTGCCGACCTCGACACCATCAAGAAGCTCGGCGTCGACTACGACGACGTCGTGCAGGTGCTGGAGGACGAGGGCGTCGAGAAGTTCGAGACGGCCTGGAACGACCTGCTCAAGTCGACCGAGGCGGAGCTGCAGCGCCTCGCTCCTTCGAAGGGCTGACCATTTTGTCTGGTGTTCCCGGAGCCAACCCGCTCCGTGACGCCCAGGACCGACGGCTCCCGCGCATCGCGGGGCCGTCGGGCCTGGTCATCTTTGGCGTCACGGGCGATTTGTCCCGTAAAAAGCTGATGCCCGCCGTGTACGACCTGGCCAACCGCGGCCTGCTGCCGCCGGGCTTCTCGCTCATCGGTTTCGCGCGCCGCGACTGGGAGGACGAGGACTTCGCCCAGGTCGTCCACGACGCCGTCAAGGAGCATTCCCGTACCCCCTTCCGCGAAGAGGTCTGGCAGCAGCTCAGCCAGGGCATGCGCTTCGTGCAGGGCAACTTCGACGACGACGTGGCCTTCGAGACCCTGAGGGCCACGATCGAGGAGCTGGACAAGGCGCAGGGCACGGGCGGCAACTTCGCCTTCTACCTGTCCGTCCCGCCGAAGTTCTTCCCCAAGGTCGTCCAGCAGCTCAAGAAGCACGGGCTCGCCGACCAGAAGGAGGGCAGCTGGCGCCGCGCCGTCATCGAGAAGCCGTTCGGCCACGACCTGAAGAGCGCGCAGGATCTCAACCAGATCGTGCACGACGTCTTCCCGCCGAACGAGGTCTTCCGGATCGACCACTACCTCGGCAAGGAGACCGTCCAGAACATCCTGGCGCTCCGCTTCGCCAACACGATGTTCGAGCCGATCTGGAACCGCAGCTACGTCGACCACGTGCAGATCACGATGGCCGAGGACATCGGCATCGGCGGCCGGGCCGGTTACTACGACGGCATCGGCGCCGCCCGTGACGTCATCCAGAACCACCTGCTCCAGCTGCTGGCGCTGACCGCGATGGAGGAGCCCGGCTCCTTCCACCCGAAGGCCCTGGTCGCCGAGAAGCTCAAGGTGCTCACGGCGGTGGAGCTGCCCGAGGACCTGGGCAAGCACACGGTGCGCGGCCAGTACACGCACGCCTGGCAGGGCGGCGAGGAGGCCGTCGGCTATCTGGAGGAGGACGGTATCGACCCCAAGTCGAAGACCGACACCTTCGCCGCGATCAAGCTGACGATCAACAACCGCCGCTGGGCGGGCGTGCCGTTCTACCTGCGCACCGGCAAGCGGCTCGGCCGCCGGGTCACGGAGATCGCGGTCGTCTTCAAGCGCGCCCCGTACCTGCCCTTCGAGTCCGGCGCCACCGAGGAGCTGGGCGGCAACGCCCTGGTCATCCGGGTGCAGCCGGACGAGGGCGTCACCGTGCGGTTCGGCTCCAAGGTGCCCGGCACCTCGATGGAGGTACGGGACGTCACGATGGACTTCGCGTACGGCGAGTCCTTCACGGAGTCCAGCCCGGAGGCGTACGAGCGGCTCATCCTCGACGTCCTGCTCGGCGACGCCAACCTCTTCCCGCGCCACCAGGAGGTCGAGCTCTCCTGGAACATCCTCGACCCGATCGAGGAGTACTGGGACAAGCACGGCAAGCCCGCCCAGTACCCGGCCGGCACCTGGGGTCCGGCCGAGGCGGACGAGATGCTCGCACGCGACGGACGGAGCTGGCGCCGGCCATGAAGATCGATCTCACCGAAACCACGTCCAGCAAGATCAACCAGGCGCTCATCTCGGCCCGGCGCGCGGTCGGCGCCCCGGCGATCGGGATGGTCCTCACCCTCGTCATCGTCACCGACGAGGAGAACGCCTACGACGCGCTGAAGGCGGCGAGCGACTCCTCGCGGGAGCACCCCTCGCGGATCATCGCCGTCATCAAGCGGCTCAGCCGTTCGCCGCGCACCCGCCGCGACGCGCGGCTCGACGCCGAGATCCGGGTCGGCTCCGACTCGGGCTCCGGCGAGACCGTGGTGCTCCGGCTCCACGGCGAGCTGGCCAACCACGCCCAGTCGGTCGTCCTGCCGCTGCTGCTGCCGGACGCCCCGGTGGTGGTGTGGTGGCCGCAGGACTCCCCCGCCGACCCGGCGAAGGACGCGCTCGGCGCGCTGGCCCAGCGCCGGATCACCGACACCTACTCCGCCGAGCACCCGCTGGACGAGCTGGGGGTGCGCGCCGACACGTACCAGCCCGGTGACACGGACCTGGCGTGGACGCGCATCACGCCGTGGCGTTCGATGCTGGCCGCCGCGCTCGACCAGCAGCCGGCGGAGATCGTCTCGGCCACGGTCGAGGGCGAGTCGGACAACCCGAGCTGCGAGCTGCTGGCCATGTGGCTCGCGGACCGGCTCGGGGTGCCGGTGGAGCGCACCACGTCCGGCGGCCCCGGTCTGACGGCCGTCCGGATGGTCACCAAGAACGGCGACATCGTCCTGGACCGGGCCGACGGCTCGCTCGCCACGCTCTGCATGGTGGGCCAGCCGGACCGCGCGGTGGCGCTCAAGCGCCGCGAGACGGCGGAGCTCCTCGCGGAGGAGCTGCGGCGCCTGGACCCGGACAACATCTACGAGTCGACCGTGAAGTTCGGCGTGGACCGCCTCCGCAAGGCGGGCTCCGGCGAGTCGGCGAAGGCGGCGGCCCCGGCCCCCGCCGCGAAGAAGGCCGCCCCGGCGAAGAAGGCGGCGGCGAAGTGACCGGAGTCCCGCAGCTCGTCGTGCACCGCGACAAGGAGCTGATGGCGCAGGCCGCCGCGGCCCGGCTGATCACGAAGATCGTGGACGCCCAGGCCGCGCGCGGCGACGCCTCGGTGGTGCTCACCGGCGGGCGCAACGGCAACGGCCTGCTGGCCGCGCTCGCCGCCGCGCCCGCCCGGGACGCGGTCGACTGGTCGCGGCTCGACCTGTGGTGGGGCGACGAGCGGTTCCTGCCGGAGGGCGACCCGGAGCGCAATGTCACGCAGGCCCGCGAGGCCCTGCTGGACGCCGTGCCCCTGGACCCCTCACGGGTGCACGTGATGCCGGCCTCGGACGGCCCCTACGGCCCGGACGCCGACGCCGCGGCCGCCGGGTACGCGGCCGAGCTGGCGGCGGCCGCCGCGCCCCAGGACCACGGCCCGGTGCCGGAGTTCGACGTGCTGATGCTGGGCGTCGGCCCGGACACGCACGTCGCCTCGCTCTTCCCGGAACTGCCCGGGGTGCGGGAGACCGAGCGCACCGTCGTCGGGGTGCACGGCGCGCCCAAGCCGCCGCCGGTCCGGGTCTCGCTGACGCTGCCCGCCATCCGGGCGGCGCGCGAGGTGTGGCTGCTGGCCGCGGGCGAGGACAAGGCGGAGGCGGTCGCGATCGCCCTGTCCGGGGCCGGCGAGATCCAGGCGCCGGCGGCCGGTGCCTACGGCCGCGCCCGGACGCTGTGGCTGCTGGACGCGGCGGCGGCCTCCCGCCTCCCGCGCGCCCTGTACCCGCCGGCTTCGGCCTGACCGGCCGTCAGCGGGCTTTCCGCCGGGCCCGGTTCGCTCTTCGGAGCGGACCGGGCCCGCCGCGTTTCCGGGGCCGGTACGTGAAAGGCTCACCCCATGCATATCGGAACCGTGGTGATGGGCGCGTCGGACGTGGCGCGCGCGGCGGCCTTCTGGAAGGCGGCCCTGGGCTACGTGGAGCGGGAGCCGGCCCGGGACGACTGGGTGGTGCTGGTCCCCGCCGAGGGGCCGGGTGCCGGGCTCGCCCTCGGCCGCAGCGACTCCCCGGTGCAGGAGGTGCCCCGGGTCCACCTCGATCTGTACACGGAGGAGCAGGACGCCGAGGTGGCCCGGCTGCTCGCGCTCGGCGCGGCGGAGGTCGACTGGGCGCTGTATCCGGAGGACCCGGACTTCGTGGTGCTGGCGGACCCGGAGGGCAACCGCTTCTGCGTCATCGACACGACACACGGCTGAGGGGCCCCCGCCGGAACGGCCGGGGCCCCTCGGGCGGGGCTCAGCGCCCGCGCAGCTCGCGGTAGGTGGAGACGAGCGCGGCGGTGGAGCTGTCCAGCTGCTCGCCGCCCTTGCCCTCGGTGAGGACGGGCTCGATCTTCTTGGCGAGGACCTTGCCGAGCTCGACGCCCCACTGGTCGAAGGAGTCGATGTTCCAGACGGCGCCCTGGACGAAGACCTTGTGCTCGTACAGCGCGATCAGCTGGCCCAGCACGGACGGGGTGAGCCGCTCGGCGAGGATCGTCGTCGTGGGGTGGTCGCCCCGGAACGTCTTGTGCGCCACCAGCTCCTCGGGGACGCCCTCGGCGCGCACCTCGTCGGGCGTCTTGCCGAAGGCGAGGGCCTGGGTCTGGGCGAAGAAGTTGGCCATCAGCAGGTCGTGCTGGGCGACCAGCCCGGGCAGCAGGTCCTCGACCGGCTGCGCGAAGCCGATGAAGTCGGCCGGGATGACCTTCGTACCCTGGTGGATCAGCTGGTAGTAGGCGTGCTGGCCGTTGGTGCCGGGGGTGCCCCAGACGACCGGTCCGGTCTGCCAGTCGACGGGGTTGCCGTCGCGGTCCACGGACTTGCCGTTGGACTCCATGTCCAGCTGCTGGAGGTACGCGGTGAACTTGGACAGGTAGTGGCTGTAGGGCAGCACCGCGTGCGACTGGGCGTCGAAGAACGCGCCGTACCAGACGCCCAGCAGGCCGAGCAGCAGCGGGGCGTTCTCCTCGGCGGGGGCGGTGCGGAAGTGCTCGTCCACGAGGTGGAAGCCGTCGAGCATCTCGCGGAACCGGTCCGGGCCGATGGCGATCATCAGCGAGAGGCCGATGGCGGAGTCGTAGGAGTAGCGGCCGCCGACCCAGTCCCAGAACTCGAACATGTTGGCCGTGTCGATGCCGAAGTCCGCGACCTTCTCCGCGTTGGTCGACAGCGCCACGAAGTGCTTGGCGACGGCCTCCTGACCGGCCCGCAGGCCGGTGAGCAGCCAGTTCCGGGCGGAGGTGGCGTTGGTGATCGTCTCGATCGTGGTGAAGGTCTTCGAGGCGATGATGAACAGCGTCTCGGCCGGGTCGAGGTCGCGGACGGCCTCGTGCAGGTCGGCGCCGTCCACGTTGGAGACGAAGCGGAAGGTGAGCGAGCGGTCCGTGAAGGAGCGCAGCACCTCGTACGCCATGGCGGGGCCCAGGTCCGAGCCGCCGATGCCGATGTTGACGATGTTCTTGATGGGCTTGCCGGTGTGGCCGGTCCACTCCCCCGACCTGACGCGGTCGGAGAACGCCGTCATCTTGTCGAGCACCGCGTGCACGGCGGGCACGACGTTCTCGCCGTCGACCTCGATGACGGCGTCACGCGGGGCGCGCAGCGCGGTGTGCAGGACCGCCCGGTCCTCGGTGGTGTTGATCCTGTCGCCGCGGAACATGGCGTCACGCAGCCCGAACACGTCGGTGGCTGCGGCAAGTTGGCGCAGGAGCGTCAGCGTCTCGCCGGTGACGAGGTGCTTGGAGTAGTCGAGGTGCAGGTCGCCGACCCGCAGGGTGTACCCGGTGCCGCGCTCCGGGTCGTCCGCGAACAGCTGACGCAGACCGGTCGACCCGAGCTGCTCACGGTGCTTTGCCAGTGCCGCCCATTCCGGCGTCTGGTTGAGCCTGGTACGGCTAGTTGCGTTCATCCCGGACATCAGCCCACTTCTCTCGTTACCGCAGTTCCCCGCTGCCCCTCCAACCTAATTGATCAGGCGGCCGGAGGTGACAGCGGCAGGCTGCGGCACGGCGGAAGCATTCCGGCCGGGCACCCAGGGCGGTGTCCGGCCGGTGGACGTCCTCAGATCTCGCCGCGCAGTTTCGCCAGGGCCTCGGCGAGGATGGCCTCGCCGTCCGCGTCGCTGCGGCGCTCGCGTACGTACGCGAGGTGCGTCTTGTACGGTTCGGTGCGCGGTGGGTCGGGCGGGCTCTCCGGGTCCTGGCCGGCCGGGAAACCGCAGCGGGGGCAGTCCCAGGTGTCCGGTACCTGCGCGTCATGGGCGAAACTGGGCTGCGTCTCGTGCCCGTTCGAGCACCAGAAGGAGATGCGGAGCCGTGGCGCGGACTCGCCGCGCTCGGCCTCCCCCATCGGCCCCGCCCCGACCCGGCTTCCCCGGATCGCGTTGCCACTTGCCACGGTCGTAACTCCCTGCGTGATGGTGCTCGAAGATGCCCCAGTCTACGTAAGGCCCAACGCGCGTCCAGGGGAAGGAGTTACACCGTCACCGGGAAACGCGTACGACGGGTCAGTTGTCGAGCTTGATGAGCAGACCAAGCACCACGATGCACGCGAACCAGGCCAGACCGACCACGACGGTGATGCGGTCGAGGTTGCGCTCGGCGACCGAGGAGCCGCCGACGGAGGACTGCATGCCGCCACCGAACATGTCGGAGAGACCGCCGCCCTTGCCCTTGTGCATCAGCACCAGCAGCATCAGCAGCAGGCTGAAGACGATCAGGGCGATCTCGAACCCCAGAATCACGGCTGGTCCCTACTTTCCGGAAATACCGACTGCGTGTGCGAACAACGGGGGCCGGGAGGTCACCCTCCCCGGCCCCCGCAAGGGTACGACGGATCGGCGCTAGCGCATACTCACTGGTCGCGGAAGCGGACGATCTTGACGAACTCGTCCGCGTCGAGCGCCGCGCCGCCGATCAGGGCGCCGTCGACGTCGGGCTGGGCCATGATCGCGGCCACGTTGCCGGACTTGACCGAGCCCCCGTACTGGATGCGGACCGCGTCGGCCAGCTCCTGCGAGTACAGCTCGGCGAGGCGGACGCGGATCGCACCGCAGACCTCCTGCGCGTCCTCCGGGGTGGCGACCTCGCCGGTGCCGATGGCCCACACCGGCTCGTAGGCGACCACGATGGACTCGGCCTGCTCGGCCGGGATGTCCTTGAGGGCGCCGTCGAGCTGCGCGAGGGTGTACGCGACCTGCTCGCCGGCCTTGCGGACGTCCAGGCCCTCGCCGACGCAGAGGATCGGGGTCAGGCCGTGCTTGTACGCGGCCTTCACCTTGGCGTTGCAGACCTCGTCGGTCTCGCCGTGGTACTGGCGGCGTTCGCTGTGGCCGATGGCGACGAAGGTGCACTTCAGCTTGGCGAGCATGGGGCCGGAGATCTCACCGGTGTACGCGCCGGAGTCGTGCGCCGAGATGTCCTGGGCGCCGTACTTGATCTTCAGCTTGTCGCCGTCGACCAGCGTCTGCACGGAGCGCAGGTCGGTGAAGGGCGGCAGGACGGCGACCTCTACGGCGTCGTAGTCCTTGTCGGCCAGGGCGAAGGCGAGCTTCTGGACGTGCGCGATGGCCTCGAGGTGGTTGAGGTTCATCTTCCAGTTGCCCGCCATCAGCGGGGTGCGGGTGGTCATGAAAGGTCAGTCCTCCAGAGCGGCGAGGCCGGGAAGCGTCTTGCCCTCGAGGTATTCGAGGCTGGCGCCGCCACCGGTCGAGATGTGTCCGAACGCGTTCTCGTCGAAGCCCAGGATGCGGACCGCGGCGGCGGAGTCGCCACCGCCGACCACGCTGAAGCCCGAGGAGTCGACGAGGGCCTGGGCGACGGCCCGGGTGCCCTCGGCGAAGTCGGGGTGCTCGAAGACGCCCATCGGGCCGTTCCAGAAGACGGTGGCCGCGTCGGCGAGCTTCGATGCGTAGAGCTTGTTGGTCTCCGGACCGTTGTCCAGGCCCATCTGCCCGGCCGGCATGGCGTCGGCGGGGACGGTGTCCGGGTGGGCCGGGGCCTTGGTCTTCAGGTCCGGGAAGGCGGGCGCGACGACGACGTCGACGGGGAGCACGAACTCCACGCCCTTCTCCTCGGCGCGCCGCAGGTACTCCTGGACCGCCGGGATCTGGTCCTCCTGGAGCAGCGAGCTGCCGACCTCGTGGCCCTGGGCCTTGAGGAAGGTGTACGCCATGCCGCCGCCGATGAGGATGCGGTCGGCGCGCTCCAGCAGATGGTCGATGACGCCGAGCTTGTCGGAGACCTTGGCGCCGCCGAGGACCACCGCGTAGGGGCGCTGGACGTCGTCGGTGAGCTTCTTGAGGACGCCGACCTCGGTGGCGATCAGGTCGCCCGCGGCGTGCGGGAGGCGGGCCGGGAGGTCGAAGACCGAGGCGTGCTTGCGGTGGACGGCGCCGAAGCCGTCGCCCACGTACAGGTCGGCCAGCTCGGCGAGCTGGTCCGCGAAGGCACCGCGCTCGGCGTCGTCCTTGGCGGTCTCGCCGGGGTTGAAGCGCAGGTTCTCGATGACCGCGACCCGGCCGTCGGTGAGCGCGGCGACGGTGGCGCAGGCGGACTCGCCGACCGTGTCGGTCGCGAACGCCACGTCGGCGCCGAGCAGTTCGCCGAGCCGGGTGGCGGCGGGGGCCAGTGAGAACGCCGGGTCCGGGGCGCCCTTGGGGCGGCCCAGGTGCGAGGCGACGACGACCCGGGCGCCGGCCTCGGCCAGCTTGCGGACGGTCGGGGCGACGGCGCGGATGCGGCCGTCGTCGGTGATGGTGGTGCCGCTGAGCGGCACGTTGAGGTCGGCGCGGACGAATACCCGCTTGCCGGCGACCCCTTCGGCGAGAAGTGCGTCGATCGTCTTCATCTGTCTGGACTCCTTGGAGGACGAGTGAGCATGCGAGGGGGCTCGAACAGCGCAGCGTCGCGCTGTTCGAGCCCCGTGCTCACATCGAGATGCCTGCCGGTGCGGCGGTGCTCAGAGCTGGCCGCCGACGAAGACGGTGAGGTCCACGAGACGGTTGGAGTAGCCCCACTCGTTGTCGTACCAGCCGAGGATCTTCACCGTGTTGCCCTCCTGGACCATCGTCAGGGAGGAGTCGAAGGTGCAGGACGCCGGGTCGCTGACGATGTCCGAGGACACGATCGGGTCCTCGGTGTAGTACAGGATGCCCTTGAGGTCGCCGTCGTCGGCGGCCTTCTTGAACGCGGCGTTGACCTCGTCCTTGGTGACCTCGCGCTGGAGGGTCACGACCAGGTCGGTGGCCGAGCCGGTCGGGACCGGGACGCGCATCGCGATGCCGTCGAGCTTGCCCTTGAGCTGCGGCAGGACCAGGGCGGTCGCCTTGGCGGCGCCGGTCGTGGTCGGGATGATGTTCTCGGCGGCGGCGCGGGCGCGGCGCAGGTCCGAGTGCGGGAAGTCCAGGATGCGCTGGTCGTTGGTGTACGCGTGGACCGTCGTCATGAGGCCCTTGACGATGCCGAAGTTCTCGTCCAGAACCTTGGCCATCGGGGCGACGCAGTTGGTCGTGCAGGACGCGTTGGAGATGACGTGGTGGTTGGCCGCGTCGTACTTGTCCTGGTTGACGCCCATCACGATGGTGATGTCCTCGTCCTTGGCCGGAGCCGAGATGAGGACCTTCTTCGCGCCACCGGCGATGTGCTTCTCGGCGTCGGCCTTCTTGGTGAAGATGCCGGTCGACTCGATGACGATGTCGACGCCCAGCTCACCCCAGGGGATGTCGGCCGGGTTGCGCTCGGAGAGCACCTTGATGGTGTGGCCGTCGACGGTGATGGTGTCGGCGGTGTGGCTGACCTCTGCCTTCAGACGACCCAGGATGGTGTCGTACTTCAGCAGGTGGGCCGTGGTCGCGGTGTCACCCAGGTCGTTGACAGCCACGATCTCGATGTCCGCACCCTGCTCCAGCAGCGCGCGGAAGTAGTTACGACCGATGCGGCCAAAGCCGTTGATGCCTACGCGGATCGTCACGAACCGATCTCCTCGTTAGGTACGCCGGTTTTCGACGCCGGCGAGTTGTATGGGATGTCCCCGACCGCCTCCGACCCTACCTCTCCGGAGCCGCCGGGGTGACATCGAGCGGGGCCGGAAAGAGCGCGGAAGGCCCGTACTCCCCAGTAGGGGTACGGGCCTCCGGGTGCCGCACGGCCTTCCCTGCGGCGATTACGCAGCGTCAACGGCCGCGGGCCGGCGGGCCGTTCCCCTCCCGGGGCGCGGGCCGCGGGCCCGGCTCAGCCGACCAGGCCGTCGGCCAGCTCTTCGCTGAGAGTGGATTCCGTGCCGGGGATGCCCAGGTCCTGGGCGCGCTTGTCGGCCATCGCGAGGAGCCGCCGGATGCGGCCCGCGACCGCGTCCTTGGTCAGCGGCGGGTCGGCGAGGGCGCCCAGCTCCTCCAGCGACGCCTGCTTGTGCTCCATGCGCAGCCGCCCGGCCGCCGCCAGGTGCTCCGGGACCTCCTCGCCCAGGATCTCCAGGGCGCGGCCGACCCGGGCGCCCGCGGCGACCGCGGCCCGGGCGGAACGGCGCAGGTTCGCGTCGTCGAAGTTGGCGAGGCGGTTGGCGGTGGCCCGGACCTCGCGGCGCATCCGGCGCTCCTCCCAGGCCAGCACCGACTCATGGGCGCCGAGCCGGGTGAGCAGGGCGCCGATCGCGTCGCCGTCGCGGACGACGACCCGGTCCACCCCGCGCACCTCGCGCGCCTTGGCGGCGATGGAGAGCCGGCGGGCGGCGCCGACCAGGGCGAGCGCGGCCTCCGGGCCCGGGCAGGTCACCTCCAGGGAGGAGGAGCGGCCCGGCTCGGTGAGCGAGCCGTGCGCCAGGAACGCCCCGCGCCAGGCGGCCTCGGCGTCGCAGGTGGCCCCCGAGACCACCTGCGGGGGGAGGCCGCGGATGGGGCGGCCCCGGCCGTCGACGAGCCCGGTCTGGCGCGCCAGCTGGTCGCCGCCCGCCACCACCCGTACGACGTAGCGCGAGCCGCGCCGCAGCCCGCCGGGGGCCATCACGATGAGCTCCGAGCTGTGCCCGAAGATCTCCAGGATGTCCCGCTTGAGCCGGCGCGCCGCCATCGCGGTGTCCAGCTCCGCCTCGATCACGATCCGGCCGCTCACCAGGTGGAGGCCGCCCGCGAACCGGAGAATCGCCGAGACCTCTGCCTTTCTGCAGCAGGTCCGGGTCACGGGAAGCCGGGAGACTTCGTCCTTCACCGCCGGCGTCATCGCCATGGGCCGATCCTTCCATGCATCCGAAAAATACGGTCGTACGCGGCGGCCAACAGCTCCGGATCATGGATCGGAACGCCGTCGGGTGAGGCCACGGGCGCCAGCTCGACCGCGGCACCGAGCCGTTTGGCTGCGTCGGCGAGGGACTCGCGGTCGGGCACGGCGGCCTCGTCGGCCAGCACCACGTCCAGGGCGAGTTTAGGGGCGTGTCGTCCCAAAACCTCCAAATGACGCTGCGGTGAGAAGCCTTCTGTTTCGCCGGGCTGCGGGGCGAGATTCAGCGAGAGGACCTTGCGGGCCTTCGTCTCGATCAGCGCGTCCAGCAGTTCGGGGACGAGCAGGTGCGGGATGACCGAGGAGAACCAGGAGCCGGGGCCGAGGACCACCCAGTCCGCGTCCCGGACGGCGGCGACCGCCTCGGGGACGGCCGGCGGGTCGGCCGGGACCAGGTGCACGGACTGCACCTCGCCCGGGGTGAGGGCGACGGTGGCCTGGCCGCGCACGGTGTCCACGTCCTCCGGGCGGTCCGGGTCGTGGCCCTTGACGAGGGCCTGGAGCTCCAGCGGCACGGCGGACATGGGCAGCACCCGGCCGTGCGCGCCGAGCAGCTTGCCGACCAGGTCCAGGGCCTGGACGTGGTCGCCCAGCTGCTCCCAGAGGGCGACGATCAGCAGATTGCCGACCGCGTGCTCGTGCAGGTCGCCCTGGGACTGGAAGCGGTGCTGGATGACCTGGGCCCAGGTCTGGCCCCACTCGTCGTCGCCGCACAGGGCGGCCAGCGCCTTGCGCAGGTCGCCGGGGGGCAGAACGCCCAGCTCCTCGCGCAGCCGCCCGCTGGAGCCGCCGTCGTCGGCGACGGTGACCACGGCGGTCAGATCGCCGGTGATCCGGCGCAGCGCGGTGAGGGACGCCGACAGGCCCCGGCCGCCGCCGAGGGCGACGACCTTGGGCTGGGCGCCGCGCTTGCGCACGGAGGGTGCGGGCGCCGTGCCCCGCAGCCGGCGCAGGCGCAGATTGCGACTGGTCACTCGCGCCCCATGTCCCTGTGTACGAGCACGGTCTCGATCCCCTCCGTGGCGAGCCGGGCCGCCAGCTTCTCGGACATGGCCACCGAGCGGTGCTTGCCGCCGGTGCAGCCCACCGCGATGGTCACATAGCGCTTGCCCTCGCGGCGGTAGCCGGCGGCGACGAGCTGGAGCAGTTCGGTGTACTGGTTGAGGAATTCCTTGGCGCCGGGCTGGTCGAAGACGTACGAGGAGACCTCCTCGTTGAGTCCGGTGAAGGGGCGCAGCTCCGGCACCCAGTGCGGGTTCGGCAGGAAGCGGCAGTCGACCACCAGGTCGGCGTCGACCGGCAGGCCGTACTTGAAGCCGAAGGACATCACGGTGGCGCGCAGCTCCGGCTCCTCGTCGCCGGCGAACTGGGCGTCCATCTTGGCGCGCAGCTCGTGGACGTTGAGGCTGGAGGTGTCGATCACCAGGTCGGCGTCGCCGCGCAGCTCGCGCAGCAGGTCGCGCTCGGCGGCGATGCCGTCCACGATGCGGCCGTCGCCCTGGAGCGGGTGGGGGCGGCGGACCGACTCGAAGCGGCGGACCAGCGCGTCGTCGGAGGACTCCAGGAAGACCACCCGGCGGGTGACGCCCTTGGCGTCCAGGTCGGCCAGGGATTCGCGCAGGTTGTCGAAGAAGCGGCGGCCCCGCACGTCGACGACGACGGCGATCCGGGCCACGTTGCCCTGGGAGCGGGCGCCGAGCTCCACCATGGTGGGGATCAGCGCGGGCGGCAGGTTGTCCACGACGAACCAGCCGAGGTCCTCCAGACACTTGGCCGCGGTGCTGCGCCCGGCGCCGGACATGCCGGAGATGATCACCAGCTCCGGGATGGCCGCCGCGGCGTCGCCCGTCTCGGTCGGGGTGCCGGTACTCACGTGTGCTGCTCCGTCTGCTCGGTCCGTGCGGTCGTGCCCGTGTTCGTGCTCGGTTCGTTCGTGCTCGGTCATGTCGTGCTGCCCCCGTCGTCCTCTTCCATGATCTCTCCTGTGGCCGTGTTCACGGCGGGTGCGGCCGGGGCGGCCGCCGCGAGGGCGACGGCCACGGACTCCGCTGTCCTGCGGCCTATCCCGGGAACCTCGCAGATCTCCTCGATTGTCGCCTGCCTCAGCTTCTTGACGGAGCCGAAATGCTTGATCAGGGCCTGCTTCCGGGTGTCCCCGAGGCCGGGGACGGCGTCCAGCGGACTGGCGCGGATGCGCTTGGCCCGCTTGGCGCGCTGGTAGGTGATGGCGAAGCGGTGCGCCTCGTCGCGGACGCGCTGGAGGAGGTACAGGCCCTCGCTGGAGCGGGGCAGGACCACCGGGTCGTCGTCATCGGGCAGCCAGACCTCTTCGAGGCGCTTGGCGAGGCCGCAGACCGCGATGTCGTCGATGCCCAGCTCGTCCAGGGCCCGCTTGGCGGCGGCGACCTGCGGCTGCCCGCCGTCCACGACGAGGAGCTGCGGCGGGTACGCGAAGCGCTTGGGGCGGCCGTCGTCCTCGCGGGACTCCCCGGCGGCCTGGGTGTCCCCCGCGCCGTCGCCGCCGCCCGGGACCGCCGGGACGGGACCGGTGGGCGCCGGGGTCTCCTCCCATTCGCCGGTGCGCTCCTTCTCCTGGAGGTAGCGGCGGAAGCGGCGGCTGATCACCTCATGCATCGAGCGGACGTCGTCCTGCCCCTCGAAGCCCTTGATCTGGAAGCGGCGGTACTCCCCCTTGCGGGCGAGACCGTCCTCGAAGACCACCATGGACGCGACGACGTCGTCGCCCTGGAGGTGGGAGATGTCGAAGCACTCCACGCGCAGCGGGGCGGTGTCCAGGCCCAGGGCCTCGGCGATCTCCTCCAGCGCCCGGGAGCGGGTGGTGAGGTCGGAGGCGCGCTTGGTCTTGTGCAGTCCGAGCGCCTGCTGGGCGTTGCGCTGGACGGTGACCATGAGGTCCTTCTTGTCCCCGCGCTGCGGGATGCGCAGGCTGACCTGGGAGCCGCGCCGGTCCGCGAGCCACTGGGAGACCGCCGCCGGGTCGTCGGGCAGGGCCGGGACCAGGACCTCCTTGGGGACGGCGTCGCCGCTCTCCTCGCCGTACAGCTGCTGGAGGGCGTGCTCCACGAGGCCGGACGTGTCGACGTTCTCCACCTTGTCGGTGACCCAGCCGCGCTGGCCGCGGACCCGGCCGCCGCGCACATGGAAGATCTGGACGGCGGCCTCCAGCTCGTCCTCGGCGACCGCGATGAGGTCGGCGTCGGTGGCGTCGGCGAGGACGACGGCGCTCTTCTCCATCGCGCGCTTCAGGGCCTCGACGTCGTCGCGCAGCCGCGCGGCCCGCTCGTACTCCATCTCCTCGGCGGCCGCCATCATGTCCTTCTCCAGGCGGCGGATGTACGTGCCGGTGCGGCCGGCCATGAAGTCGCAGAAGTCGTCGGCCAGTTCGCGGTGTTCCTCGGGGGTGACGCGGCCGACGCAGGGGGCCGAGCACTTGCCGATGTAGCCGAGGAGGCAGGGGCGGCCGGTGCGCGCGGCGTTCTTGAAGACTCCGGCGGAGCAGGTGCGGACGGGGAAGACGCGGAGCATCAGGTCGACCGTCTCGCGGATCGCCCAGGCGTGCCCGTACGGGCCGAAGTAGCGCACGCCCTTCTTCTTGGCGCCGCGCATCACCTGGACGCGGGGGAACTCCTCGTTGAGCGTGACCGCCAGGTAGGGATAGCTCTTGTCGTCGCGGTACTTGACGTTGAACCGGGGGTCGAACTCCTTGATCCAGGAGTACTCCAGCTGGAGCGCCTCGACCTCGGTGGCGACGACCGTCCACTCCACGGAGGCGGCCGTGGTCACCATCGTGCGCGTGCGCGGGTGGAGGCCGGAGAGGTCCTGGAAGTAGTTGGCCAGGCGCTGGCGCAGGCTCTTGGCCTTCCCGACGTAGATCACCCGGCGGTGCTCGTCGCGGAATTTGTAGACCCCCGGGGAGTCGGGGATCTGTCCCGGCTTGGGGCGGTAGCTGGAGGGGTCTGCCATGCTCCCCACCCTACTTGCGGCCGCCGACAACGCGGGGTGCGCGGATGGCACCGCGCTCCGGGACAGGGGTGGGGAGCACCTGTCCCGGAGCGCGGGGTCGTGGGGCGGGGCGGATCACCCGCTCCTGCGGCGGCTCCTGAGACGCAGGGCGGTGACGCCGCACAGGGCGAGTACGGCGACGGCGCCCCCGGCGGCCGCGGTGGAGCCCGCGGTCAGGGCGGTCGCGGAGGCGGCGATGGCGGGGCCGGTCTCCTTCTTCGCGTCGGGCCCGTAGCCGCCCGCCTCGCCCTTGCGGGCGTACGCGGAGCCGGGGAGCTTGTCCGCGTAGGCGGCGTGCACCCGGGTCCGGTAGGCGGTGAGCGTCGTCCCCCGCTTGCCGACCGCCCGCACGGCGTCCCGGTCGAGCGGGAGGACCTTGTTCCCCTTCTGCACGTACCAGGCGTCGATCTGGGGTTCGTGGAAGACCGTGCCGCCGGGCAGCTTGCGGGCGCCGGCCGCGGTGTAGCGGGCCTCGTCGTCGCCGGTGGCGATGTTCACCACCTGCATCTCACCGCCCTTGCCGGGTGCCGGCAGCGTCCAGAGCGACGCCTTCTGGCCGTCCGAGGAGACGGCGGTGCTGGCCAGGTAGTCGAGGGAGGCGACGGGGGCGCCCGGCTCGCCCGCGACGAACTCGGCGGACAGGGTGCGCACGGGCACGGCCCCGCCCTGGATGCGGGGCGCGGCGGCCTTCTCGGTGACGGCGCCCTCGCGGGCGAAGAACCGGGACAGGGTGTGCAGGGTGGTGGCGTCGGTGGCGGCCTCGTGGGCCGCGGCGAGGGCGGCGGGACCGGCCTGGGGGCCGTCGGCGGCGGCGGCCTGCGGGGCGGCGGTGAGCAGGGCCGTGCCGGCGAGGACGCCGGCGGCGGCCAGGGCGGCGGCGAGGGGTCGGCGGGCGCGCCGGGAAGCGGTGGTGGTCATGGCGTCACGCCCCGATCCGGTAGAGCGAGTGGGTCCAGGAGAACTCGCCGTTGTTCACGTACCAGGCGTGCGAGGCCCAGTTGTACCGATTGCTGGAGGGCCAGGGGTCGCCCCAGTAGACGAGGCCGTCGGCGTCGTCGTAGCCGTACAGGACGTGCATGTGGCCGCCGCCCGACGACCACTGGATGCGGGTCTCGACCGGGCGTCCGGCGGCTATCTCGGTCTGCACGGTGGAGTAGCGCAGCCAGCCGCTGACGTACGAGCCGGGGGTGATGCCCGCCCAGTACAGGCCGTTCTGGACGTCGCCGAGCGTGGCCTGCGAGTTGGGGCAGTCGTAGCCCTGGGCGCGGCCGAAGGCGGCGTTGCAGAACTGGTTCTGGCTGTAGTCGCGGCCGTACCAGGTGGCGATGGTGTTGCCGGACGCGGCCCAGCACCAGTTGGACTTCTGCTGCGCCTGCATCGTGATGTTCAGCCGCCTGGTGGCGGCGAGGGCGGCCGTGGGGGCGGCCGCCGTCCGGTCGGCGGCCCGGACCGGGGCGGTGGCGGTGCGGGGCTGGTCGGCGGCGGTCGCGGACACCGTGGGGACGGCGAGGAGCAGGGCGGCCAGTACGGCTGTCACCGACAGCCGGGCCGGCCTGGTTCCTGGGTTGCGCATGGCGTTCCTCCGGGGGCGGGGGGTGGGGGGTTCGAGGAGCGCGTCCGGACGCTGTGGAGGAGCATCAACCGTTGTCGGGGACGGGTCAACACGCTTGAATGCGGGTGAACACCGCGGTGTGAACGCCCGGGGCCGAGGTGTGAACGCGCGCCCCCGGCCACCTGCGGACCGGCACCCGCCGGCGCGGCCCCGTGCCGGCCGGCGTGAACGTTCACCTGGAGGTTCCATGCGGCACACCGAGGCCGAACTGGCGCAGGTGCTGCACAGCGGGCCGTTCCACCTGGCCCTGCGCACCGCGCTGTCGGTGCGCGGGCTGCCGCTCCAGCGGGTCCGGCACCATCTGGCGCACCGGGGGATCAAGCTCGGCGTGACCAGCCTGAGTTACTGGCAGCAGGGCGCCCGCCGCCCGCAGCGTCCGGAGTCGCTGCGGGCGGTGAGGGCGCTGGAGGAGGTCCTCGCCCTGCCGCCGAACTCGCTGCTCGGCCTGCTGGACGCCGATGAGCCCCGCCCGGACACCGAGCGCCCGCCCGCGCGCACGTACCGCTCGCTGGTGGAGACCTCCGGGGTCGTGGAGCGGCTGCTCGCGGGGCTGGAGTCACCGGCGGACGGCGGGCTGCACACGGTGGGCCACCAGGAGCGGGTACGGGTCGGGCCGGGGCGCGAGATGCTGCGGCGGACCTCCCAGCACGTGGTGCGCGCCCACCGGGACGGCATCGACCGCTATCTCGCGGTGTACGTCGGGGACCCCGGGTGCGATCCGGCGCGGGTCGTGGTGCGGGCCCGGGAGAACTGCCGGACGGGCCGGGTCCGCTGGGACCGGGAGACGGGGGTGCTGGTCGCCGAGCTGCTGTTCGACACCCGGCTGCGGGCGGGCGACACGTACCTCTTCGGCTACGGCTTCGAGGACGGCACGGGCGGGCCCTGCGGCGAGTACATGCGCGGCTTCACCTTCGGCGGCGGGCAGTACGTGCTCCAGGTCGGCTTCGACGAGGAGGCGCTGCCGGTGCGGTGCCGGAGCTTCGCCCAGGCGTCGGCGGGGGCGCCCCGGGGCGCCCGGGCGGAGCTCACACTGACCGGCCGGCACCGGACCGTGCATCTGGTGGAGCAGGGGGTGCGGCCGGGGCTGGTGGGCATCGACTGGGACTGGGAGTAGGTCCGAGGGCGGGCCGGTGAGCGGGGCCGGCTCAGGCGTCCGGGCCCGCGATCAGCTTCCCGCCCTCGACGCGGACCGGGACGGCGGGCAGCGGCACGGTCGCGGGGCCGTGCAGGGCCTTGCCGGTCGTGGTGTCGAACAGGCTGCCGTGGCAGGGGCAGTGGCCCTCGTTCTTCTCGACCTTGTCCAGCAGGCAGCCGGCGTGGGTGCACTGGGCGCTGAACGCCTTGAACTCGCCCTTGGCCGGGCAGGTCACGACGACGCGCTGCTCGCGGAAGAGCTTGGACTGGCCGACGGGGATCTCGTCGGGCGTGCCGAGTTCGACGGGGGCGGTGGGGGTCGGCGTCTGGGCGTGGCCGAGCTTCGAGTCGGTCGAGCAGGCGGCGGCTCCCAGCCCGGCGACGCCCGCGAGAGCGGCGCCCTTCAGCACGGTGCGGCGGGCGGCGGGCTGGCCGGACATGCGGTCTCCACGGGTCGGGCGGTCAGATCGGGAACCGTGCCGGGGCTGCCCGGGGCGGGCCGCGGCATCGGTGACGTAACCGACGATACCGGCGGAGACGGACGCCCCCGCGCGCGGGCCGGTCGTGGCCCGTCGGGGCCTCGGGAACGCGGTGAGGCGGCGGCCCCTGCCGGCAGGGGCCGCCGCCTCGCACCGCACGTCCCGGTGTCAGCCCTTGCGGGCGCGGGCCGTCTTCTTGGCGGCGGGCTTCTTCGCCGCGGCCGTCTTCTTGGCTGCCGTCTTGGCCGTCGCCGTCTTCCTGGCGGCCGGTGCGGCCTTCTTCCCGGCGGGCTTGCGGGCGGCCGGGACGGCGGCCTCGCTGACCCGGTCGGCGTCCAGGATGTCCTGGAGGAACTTCCCGGTGTGGCTGGCGGGGACGCCCGCCACGTACTCCGGGGTGCCCTCGGCGATGACCAGGCCGCCGCCGCTGCCGCCCTCGGGGCCCATGTCGACGACCCAGTCGGCGGTCTTGACGACGTCGAGGTTGTGCTCGATGACGATCACCGAGTTCCCCTTGTCGACCAGGCCGGAGAGCACCTTGATCAGCTTGGAGATGTCCTCGAAGTGCAGACCGGTGGTCGGCTCGTCCAGGACGTAGACGGTGCGGCCGGTGGAGCGCTTCTGGAGCTCGCTGGCGAGCTTGACCCGCTGGGCCTCACCGCCGGAGAGCGTCGGCGCGGACTGGCCGAGCCGCACGTACCCGAGGCCGACCTCGTTGAGCGTGCGCAGATGGCGGGCGATGGTCGGGACGGCCTCGAAGAACTCCAGGCCCTCCTCGATGGGCATGTCCAGCACCTCGGCGATGGACTTGCCCTTGTAGTGGACCTCCAGGGTCTCCCGGTTGTAGCGCGCACCGTGGCAGACCTCGCACGGGACGTACACGTCGGGCAGGAAGTTCATCTCGATCTTGATGGTGCCGTCGCCCGAGCAGTTCTCGCAGCGGCCGCCCTTGACGTTGAAGGAGAAGCGGCCCGGCAGATAGCCGCGGACCTTGGCCTCCATCGTCTCGGCGAACAGCTTGCGGACGTGGTCGAAGACGCCGGTGTACGTGGCCGGGTTGGACCGGGGCGTCCGGCCGATGGGCGACTGGTCGACGTGCACCACCTTGTCGACCAGGTCGTCCCCGTCGACCCGGGTGTGCCGGCCGGGCACCGACTTGGCGCCGTTCAGCTCGCGGGCCAGGTGGGTGTAGAGGATGTCGTTGACCAGCGTCGACTTGCCGGAGCCCGAGACGCCGGTGACGGCCGTCAGCACGCCGAGCGGGAAGGAGACGTCGATGTCCCGGAGGTTGTTCTCCCGGGCGCCGTGCACCGTGAGCAGCCGCGAGGGGTCCACGGGCCGCCGCACCTCGGGCACGGGGATCGACTTCTTGCCGGTCAGGTACTGCCCGGTGACCGACTTGTCGTTGGCCAGCAGCTCCTTGAGCGAGCCGGAGTGGACGACCTTGCCGCCGTGCTCACCGGCGCCGGGACCGATGTCGACCACCCAGTCGGCGACCTTGATGGTGTCCTCGTCGTGCTCCACGACGATGAGCGTGTTGCCCATGTCGCGCAGGCGGACCAGGGTCTCGATCAGCCGGTGGTTGTCGCGCTGGTGCAGTCCGATGGAGGGCTCGTCCAGCACGTAGAGCACGCCGACGAGGCCGGAGCCGATCTGCGTGGCGAGCCGGATGCGCTGGGCCTCGCCGCCGGACAGGGTGCCCGCGGCGCGGTTCAGCGAGAGGTAGTCCAGGCCCACGTCGACCAGGAACTTCAGCCGTTCGTTGACCTCCTTGAGGACCCGCTCGGCGATCTTCTTGTCGCGGGCGTTCAGCTTGAGGCGGCCGAGGAATTCGGCGCACTCGCTGATGGACATCGCGGAGACCTCGGCGATGGACTTCTCCATCACCGTGACCGCGAGGACGATCGGCTTGAGCCGGGTGCCCTCACAGGTCGGGCAGGGGACCTCGCGCATGTACCCCTCGAAGCGCTCCCGGCTGGAATCGCTCTCGGCCTCGGAGTGCCGCCGCTTGACGAACTGGACGGCGCCCTCGAAGGACGGGGTGGTGTAGGCGCGCTCGCGCCCGTACCGGTTGCGGTAGCGGACCTCGGTCTGGATCTTGTGGCCGTGCAGCAGGGCCTTCTTGGCGCGCTGCGGCAGGCCGGCCCAGGGGATGTCCGTACGGAAGCCGAGGGCTTCGGCCAGGGCGTTGATCTGGCGGCCGAAGTACTCCTTGGTGTGGCCGTGGGACCAGGGGTGGATGGCGCCCTCGTCCAGGGACTTCTCCTCGTCCGGGACGATCAGCTCCGGGTCGACCTCCATGCGCGTACCGATGCCGGTGCAGTCGGGGCAGGCGCCGAACGGGGAGTTGAAGGAGAAGGAGCGCGGCTCCAGCTCCTCGAAGGAGAGGTCGTCGTACGGGCAGTAGAGGTGCTCCGAGTACATCCGCTCGCGCTCGGGGTCGTCCTCGGGGAGGTCCACGAAGTCGAGCACGACCATGCCGCCGGAGAGGCCGAGCGCGGTCTCGACGGAGTCCGTCAGCCGGCGCTTGGCGCTGTCCTTCACGGTGAGGCGGTCGATGACGACCTCGATGGTGTGCTTCTCCTGCTTCTTGAGCGTGGGCGGCTCGGAGAGCTGGATGGTGGCACCGTCCACCCGGGCGCGGCTGTAGCCCTTGGTCTGGAGGTCGGAGAACAGGTCCACGAACTCGCCCTTGCGCTCGCGCACCAGCGGCGAGAGCACCTGGAAGCGGCTGCCCTCGGGCAGGCCGAGGACCTTGTCCACGATGGCCTGCGGCGACTGGCGCGAGATGGGGCGGTGGCACTCGGGGCAGTGCGGCTTGCCGATCCGGGCGAAGAGCAGCCGCAGGTAGTCGTAGACCTCGGTGATGGTGCCGACCGTCGAGCGCGGGTTGCGCGAGGTCGACTTCTGGTCGATGGAGACGGCGGGCGACAGGCCCTCGATGAAGTCGACGTCCGGCTTGTCCATCTGGCCGAGGAACTGCCGGGCGTACGAAGAGAGCGACTCCACGTAGCGCCGCTGGCCCTCGGCGAAGATCGTGTCGAACGCGAGCGACGACTTGCCCGACCCGGAGAGCCCGGTGAACACGATCAGGGAGTCGCGGGGGAGGTCGAGCGAGACGTTCTTGAGGTTGTGCTCGCGAGCGCCACGGACGATGAGACGGTCGGCCACGCCGGTCCGCACCTTTCTAGAGAGAAGCGGGGGAACTGAGCCCCTCGCCCAGGGTATGGGGGGCGCCACAGCGGTGTACGGAGCTTTCGACTCCGAGCGTATAGCACGCACATTCGAATTGCGGACGGCTGAGAACTCCTTCACCCGAACGAGTGGCCGGGGCTAGGCTCGGCCCCATGACTGATCACGCGCACGACCTGGCAGCACTCCGTGAAGCGACGGATCGACTGCTCGGCGCCACCGGGAAACTGGACGACGCGGCACTGTCGGAGCCGTCACGGCTGCCGGGCTGGAGCCGCGGTCATGTCATCGCGCACCTCTCCCGTAACGCCGACGCGCTCGCAAATGTTCTCCGCGGACTGCCTATGTACGCAGACAGCGAAACCCGCGACCGCGAGATCGAGCGGGACGCCCCCCGGCCCGCCGCGGAGCAGCTGGCCGACCTGGCGGCGAGCGCGGACCGGTTCGTCGCGGCGGCGGCCGAGCCCGGCGACTGGTCGCGCACGGTGACCCTGCGCCGCGATGTGACGGACTCCGCCTCCCGGGTGCCCTTCCGGCGCCGCGCCGAGGTGGAGCTGCACCACGTCGACCTGGGCGTCGGCTACGAGCTGGAGGACCTGCCGGACGAGTTCACCGCGCGGGAGATCGACTTCCTGGTCGAGCGTTTCGCCGGGAACCCGGAGGTCGTGGCGACGACGCTCACCGACGACACCGGGCGCGCGTGGACGACCGGCGGCGGCGCGGAGGGCGGGCCGGTCGGGGTCCGGGGCACGGCGCCCGAGCTGCTGGGCTGGCTCAGCGGGCGGCGCGACGGCTCGGCGCTGACCGTCGAAGGCGGCACGCTTCCGGCGCTGCCCCCGCTGTAGGCCGTGCCCCGGCGATAGGCTGAGGGACATGACGTACAGCGGAGCGGTCAGGGTCGGCGGGCCCGCCGATGTGCACGAGCTGACGGATCTGATGATCTCGAAGGTCGCCGTCGGCCCGATGGACAACAACGCCTATCTGCTGCGCTGCCGGGCCACCGGTGAGCAGCTGCTGATCGACGCGGCCGACGAGGCCGGGACGCTGCTGCGGCTGATCGGTGACGACTCGATCCTCTCCGTCGTCACCACCCACCGGCACCGCGACCACTGGCGGGCCCTGGGCGAGGTCGTCGCGGCGACCGGGGCGCGCACCTACGCGGGGCGGTTCGACGCCGAGGGCATCGAGGTGCCGACGGAGGTCCTGGTCGAGGACGGCGACACCGTCCGGGTGGGCGAGGTGGCACTCACCGCCCGCCACCTGACCGGTCACACCCCGGGCTCGATCACGCTCCTGTACGACGACCCGCACGGTGCGCCGCATCTGTTCACCGGGGACTGCCTCTTCCCCGGCGGGGTCGGCAACACGCGCAAGGACCCCGAGGCGTTCGCGAGCCTGCTGCACGACGTGGAGACCAAGCTCTTCGCGACGCTGCCGGACGAGACCTGGGTCTACCCGGGCCACGGACGCGACACCACGCTGGGAGACGAACGGCCCCACCTGCCCGAGTGGCGCGCCCGGGGCTGGTGAGGCGGGGCGTCCCTCCCGTACCGCCGCGGCGGTACGGGAGGACGGGCGGTCCTAGACCCGGTCTCCGGCCTTCGCCTCGCGGGCATCGGCCTCGGCCTTCTTCTTGTTGGCCATGAGGCTGGTGACCGTGGTGATGATCAGCACCCCGCAGATCACGCCGAGCGAGACCGGGATGGAGATCTCGGGGACGTGCACCCCGGACTCGTGCAGGGCGTGCAGCACCAGCTTGACGCCGATGAAGCCGAGGATCACCGACAGCCCGTAGCTGAGGTGGACCAGCTTCTCCAGCAGACCGCCGATCAGGAAGTACAGCTGGCGCAGGCCCATCAGGGCGAAGGCGTTGGCGGTGAAGACGATGTACGGGTCCTGGGTGAGGCCGAAGATCGCGGGGATGGAGTCCAGCGCGAACAGCACGTCGGTGGTGCCGATGGCGAGCATGACGACCATCAGCGGGGTCAGGACGCGCTTGCCGTTGTTGCGGATGAAGAGCTTGGTGCCGTGGTACCGGTCGGCGACGCCGAAGCGGCGCTCGATGTTCTTCAGGAGGCGGTTCTCCTCGAACTCCTCGTCCTCGTCGTCGGCCCTGGCCTCCTGGATGAGCTTCCAGGCGGTGTAGATCAGGAACGCGCCGAAGATGTAGAAGACCCACGAGAAGTTGGCGATGACGGCGGCGCCGGCGGCGATGAAGACCGCCCGCAGCACCAGCGCGATCAGTACGCCGATCAGCAGCACCCGCTGCTGAAGGTGGGAGGGCACCGAGAACTTCGCCATGATCAGCACGAAGACGAAGAGGTTGTCGACGCTGAGCGACTTCTCGGTGATGTAGCCGGCGAAGAACTCGCCCGACGCCTGGCTCTCGCCGAAGACGAGCAGCCCGAGCCCGAAGAGGGCGGCCAGCGCGATCCAGACGATCGTCCAGATCCCGGCTTCCTTGGTCGACACGTCATGGGGCTTGCGCCCGATGAAGAAGTCGACGGCGATGAGGGCGCACAGACCAAAGATGGTCAGCGCCCAGAGGGTCCATGAAACGTCCACTGCGCCTCCGGCAGTTCGCTACGGGCTACTGATCAGCGTCGTCGCTGCCGGAGGTCTCTTCCACCCGGGCGCGCGGGCTGCGCACCTGGGCCGACGCCCCGGGACCGGTCACAGTCCGTACTGACGGGAACGCCGCGTATGGGAGTACTCCCCTCCGCTCCATGAACGGTACAGGAAATACCAAGGAAAGGTAAAGAGAAGTCTAAAGGATCTCCAAAATCGCAGGTCAGAGGTGGTTTGCCGGGCGCTTTACGAGCCCGGCCCGGCTGTCCGGAAGCGGGGCGCGGCTCAGCGGTGCCCGGTGCGGCGGGCGTGGGCCACCCGTTCCAGCACCTGGTCCAGGACCGCGCTCCCCGGCGGCGTCCTGGGCGGCTCGTACGTCCACGCGTGACCGACCCAGGGGTCGGCCAGATGGTCGTCGGCGACCGGGGTGACCCGCAGCAGCGAACGCCACAGCGGGTCCAGGACCGGGCCGTACTCGGACGCCTCCTCCCGGTCCGCGACCATCATCAGGTGGACGCCCACCGAGGGCCCCTCGTCGGCCAGGTAGCGCAGCTGGGTCACCGCCCGGTCGTCGAAGCCGTGCGGGAAGTCGTTGACAATCAGCAGCTGCTCGGCCGGGTCCAGGTCCGGCGGCAGCGAGTCGGCGGCCCCGGCCCGGATCGCCATCTGCACCAGGTCCACCCGCCGGGTGAGGTGGGCGAGGACCGAGGAGACGCCCTGGGCCCCAGCAGCGGGCGGCGCGGGCAGCACCCCGGAGCGGACCAGCGGGGCGAGCGCGCCGGCGGCCGAACCGGCCGGGTCGATGACGTGGACCGTGAACTCGTTCGGCGGGTAGACCGCCAGCAGCCGGGCCGCGTGCAGCACGGCGGTCTCCATCGCCAGCCTGCGCAGCTGGTCCGTGCCGGTCAGCGCGGCGGCCTCGGAGGCCGTCCGCCCGCTGTCGATCCACATGCCCCGCTCCAGCGGCAGCCGGACGAGGAGCGGGATGCGCAGGTCGGCGCGTTCCGGGAGGTGGAGGTCGCCGATGCGCAGCGCCATGGGGATCTCCATCGGCACCCGGTAGCCGTGCCAGACGGGGTTGTCCCAGCCCGCGTAGGGGGCGGGGAGCGCGGGTTCCACGACGGCGGACTCGGCGGCGAGCTGGGCGAGGTCGCGGTCCAGGGACTCGCGGGCGCGGTCGGTCAGCTCGTCGCGCTTGGCGCGGGCCTCCTCGCGGGCCCGGTCGCCCGCTCCGCCGATGCGGCTGCGCGGGTCGGACAGGGTGCGCTCCAGTTCCTGGTCCATCCGGGACTCGGCGAAGTCGACGGCGCTGCGGTAGGCGGCGACGGCCCGGGCCAGGTCCTCGAACATGCCCCAGACCTGGTTGTACAGGCGCTCGTCCATGGACCAGCCGGTCGCGTCCCCGGCCACGGGCTGCGCCGGCTGCCCCGGCCGGGCGGGCGGCGCGGCCGGGGGCGGCGGCGGGGGCGCGGTGGGCTGGCGGCGCGGGTGCGCGTAATTGATCGGGCCGCCCGGGGCGGCCGGCTCCGCAAGGGGCTCGGGCTGCGGGGGCGTGGCGGGCGCGGGCGGCGGGACGGGCGGCTGCCCGTTGCCCGGGGCGGGGGCCGGGGCGGGCGCGTGCCTGACCCGGTCGCCCTCCGGGGTGCGGGGCGGCGGCGGGGCCACCGAGCGGGCCAGGCCCCGGGCGACCGCCTCCTGGATCGTCCCGGCCAGCTCGGCGGCCCGGTCCACGCCCTGGTCGGCGAGCATGGCCGCGAGGCCGCCCGCGTATCCCTGGCCGACCGCGCGGACCTTCCAGGCGCCCTGGCGGCGGTACAGCTCGAGGGCGGCGACCGCGGACTCGCTGTCGAGGCCGGTCAGCGTGAACGTGGCGATCTCGGCGCCGTCGAGGGCGGTGACCGCGACGAACGGAGAGGCGACGGCGCCGAACCGGGTCGGGCCGCCGGCGGCGAGCGGGAGGGCCAGCAGCACCGTGACCCGGTGGACGCCGTCGGGCAGGGCGTCGAGGTCGACGGCGAGGCGGTGGTCGGCGGCGGCCTGCCGTGAGACTTCGAGGCCGTGCAGCTGCGGCGATCCGGGGTGGGCGACCCACTCGACGCCGGCCACTCTGCCGTGCTCGTCGCCGAGCGTGGCACCGGCCACGACGGGCGCCCCGGCCGATATCCGGATCTCCAGACGGGTCTGGGGCAAGGTGTGGTTCTGCCCCCGGACCAGCTCGGCCGTCATTGCCCTGTCCCCTCGACGTATTACCGCTGGTGTTGATGAAGCTGTGCGTGGTGTCTCTGCTCTGAGTGGTGCGGTGGTGCCGCGATGCGGGCAGCTCCCGGCGGCCGATGCCGCCGGGAGCTGCGCGTGACGCGGTGCGGACCTCGCGGTCCGGTATGCCGTCCTACAGGTGCGGCAGGATCGCCGGCATGAGGTCCTGGAAGGTGCGGCCGTTGGCCGGGGTGCCGATGGCGGTCATCTTCCAGCCGTTGCCCGCGCGGTGCACCTTCGCCATGATCTGCGCGGTGTACTGCCCGCCGCCGTCCAGCGTGTAGCGGGCGAGCTCCTGGCCGTTGGTCTCGTCCACGATGCGGCAGAAGGCGTTCTGCACCTCCTGGAACGTCTGGCCGGTGAAGGAGTTCACCGTGAAGACGATCTGGTCGATGTGGACCGGCACCCGCTGGAGGTCCACGAGGATCGCCTCGTCGTCGCCGCCGGAACCGGCGCCGCCCACGAGGTTGTCCCCGGTGTGCCGCACCGAGCCGTCGTCGCTGGTGAGGTGCCGGAAGAACACGACGTCGACCGGCTGCTTGTCGGCGAACAGGACGGCCGAAGCGTCCAGGTCGATCTCCCGGGTGCGCGAGCCGAACAGACCGCGGCGCGGTGCCGCCTGCCAGCCGAGCCCCATCCGTACCGCGGTCAGGGTCCCCCCGTCGCTCTTCTGCAGGCTGATGGCCTGACCCTTGGTCATATTGACCGTCACGCGCTGTCCCCTCTCCGCATTCCCCGCAACCGTTCCTTGTGCGGTTTCCCAGCACCCTACGCAGTGGTGTCACCCGCGCGGAGGGCCTGGGCCGTTTTGTGTCGGTCCTGCAACATGCGGTCCCGGCCCGGACCGCCCGGTCAGGCCAGACCGGCCTCGCGCATCTGGCGCAGCTCCTTCTTCAGCTCCCCCACCTCGTCGCGCAGCCGGGCGGCGACCTCGAACTGGAGGTCGGCCGCGGCGGCGCGCATCCGGTCCGTCATCTCCTCGATGATCCCGGCCAGTTCGGTCGCCGGGCGGTCGGTGACCGCAGCCGTGTCCCGGCCCGCCTTGCCCGCCTTGGCGGACTTCCCGGCCGTCGCCGCCTTGCCGTCGCCCGGGACGGCGTGCTTGCCGAGGACGGGCACGGGTGCCTTGCCCTCCTTCCCCTGGCGGTAGCCGGTGCCGAGCAGCTGCTCGGTGTCGACCTCCTCACGCGCGATGGTGGCGACGATGTCGTTGATCTTCTTGCGCAGCGGCTGCGGGTCGATGCCGCGCTCGGTGTTGTAGGCGATCTGCTTCTCGCGGCGGCGGTTGGTCTCGTCGATGGCCTGCGCCATGGCCGGGGTGACCTTGTCCGCGTACATGTGGACCTGGCCCGAGACGTTGCGCGCCGCGCGGCCGATGGTCTGGATCAGCGAGGTGCCCGAGCGCAGGAAGCCCTGCTTGTCGGCGTCGAGGATGGCCACGAGCGACACCTCGGGCAGGTCCAGGCCCTCGCGCAGGAGGTTGATCCCGACCAGGACGTCGTACTCGCCGGAGCGCAGCTCGCGCAGCAGCTCGATGCGGCGCAGCGTGTCGACGTCGCTGTGGAGGTAGCGGACCTGGATGCCGAGCTCCAGGAAGTAGTCGGTCAGGTCCTCCGCCATCTTCTTGGTGAGCGTGGTGACCAGGACCCGCTCGTCGCGCTCGGTGCGCGCCCGGATCTCGTGCACCAGGTCGTCGATCTGGCCCTCGGTGGGCTTGACGACGACCTCGGGGTCGACCAGGCCGGTCGGGCGGATGATCTGCTCCACGAAGCCGTCGCTCCGGGACATCTCGTAGGTGCCCGGGGTGGCGGAGAGGTAGACCGTCTGGTTGATCCGCTGGAGGAACTCCTCCCACTTCAGCGGGCGGTTGTCCAGGGCGGACGGCAGCCGGAAGCCGTGGTCGACCAGGGTCCGCTTGCGGGAGGCGTCGCCCTCGTACATGGCGCCGATCTGCGGCACCGTGACGTGCGACTCGTCCAGCACCAGGAGGAAGTCCTCCGGGAAGTAGTCGAGGAGGGTGTTGGGGGCGGTGCCGGGGGCACGGCCGTCGAAGTGCATCGAGTAGTTCTCGACGCCGGAGCAGGTGCCGATCTGGCGGAGCATCTCGATGTCGTACGTCGTGCGCATGCGGAGCCGCTGGGCCTCCAGCATCCTGCCCTGCTTCTCCAGCTCGGCCAGGCGCTCCTCCAGCTCCCGCTCGATGCCGCTGACGGCCTTCTCCATGCGCTCGGGTCCCGCCACGTAGTGGCTGGCGGGGAAGACGTGGAGGGACCGGTCCTCGCTGATGACCTCGCCGGTCAGCGGGTGCAGCGTGGACAGGGCCTCGATCTCGTCGCCGAACATCTCGATGCGGACGGCCAGCTCCTCGTAGACCGGGAAGATCTCGATGGTGTCGCCGCGCACCCGGAAGGTGCCCCGGGTGAAGGCCAGGTCGTTGCGCGTGTACTGGATCTCGACGAAGCGGCGCAGCAGCTGGTCGCGGTCGATCTCCTGGCCCACCTTGAGCTGGACCATGCGGTCGACGTACTCCTGCGGCGTACCGAGGCCGTAGATGCAGGAGACGGAGGCCACCACCACGACGTCGCGCCGGGTGAGCAGCGAGTTGGTCGCGGAGTGGCGCAGCCGCTCGACCTCCTCGTTGATCGAGGAGTCCTTCTCGATGTAGGTGTCCGACTGCGGGACGTACGCCTCGGGCTGGTAGTAGTCGTAGTACGAGACGAAGTACTCGACGGCGTTGTTGGGCAGGAGCTCGCGGAACTCGTTGGCCAGCTGGGCGGCGAGCGTCTTGTTCGGCGCCATGACCAGCGTGGGGCGCTGGAGCTTCTCGATCATCCACGCGGTGGTCGCGGATTTACCGGTGCCGGTCGCACCGAGGAGCACGACGTCCTTCTCACCCGCGCGGACGCGCTTCTCCAGCTCGGCGATGGCCGCGGGCTGGTCGCCGCTGGGCTGGTAGGGGCTGACGACCTCGAAAGGCGCCACCGTACGTTCGATCTTCGAGACTGGCCGCATGCAACCACCGTACGACCCGCCACTGACAACGGGGCCGGTTCACCAGTCCGCGGGCTCCACGGCGTCGCGCGGGCGGGAGTGGAAGGAGGCCGGGTCGGCGTACGTGCCGAAGCGCGGCACCTGGCGCGGGGCCGGGACGCCGGGCGTCCGCGCGGCGCGCGGGTCGTCCCAGTCGGGCGTGCCCATGACCACCAGCGGGTCGAACATGACGACGACGGCGGCCAGCACCAGGAAGCAGGCGGGGCCGAGCAGCATGGGCACCAGCAGCGAGCCGGCGCTGTCGCCGGGGGCGTGGGCCGCGGTCGTGGCGGACGGGTGCAGGTGGACCCGGAGCGCGGCCATGCCGGTGTAGTGCATGCCGCTCACGGCGACCCCCATCACGACGCTGGCGCCGAGGCTGGGCAGGAAGCCGTGGATGGACACGGCGGCCCACAGCGCGGCGGTCGAGGCGACGACGGCTATGACCACGGAGAGCGCCACGGTGACCGTGTCGTACTCGAACTGCCCATCAAGCCTCATCCCGGCCATGCCGAGGTAATGCATGGAGGCCACGCCGAGTCCGGTGATCGTGCCTCCCGTCACCAGGGCCATGCGGGTGGCGCCCCGGTACCCGACCAGGAAGATCCCGATGCCGACCATGACGATCGCGACGGCGAGGCTGGCGAAGGTGATCGGTCTGTCGTAGCCGATCGGCACCTCTTCGACGGAGAAGCCCACCATCGCGATGAAGTGCATGGTCCAGATGCCCGAACCTATGGAGGTCGCCCCGAGAGCCAACCAGCCGGCCCTGAAGGAACGCTCGGTACGCAGTGACCGCGTGGTGCAGCGCAGGCCCAGCGCCGCGCCGAGGCATGCCATGAGGAACGCCGCCGCAGGGGTCACCGCCCCGTAGCTGAAGCCGTCGATCGTGCCCTGCATCCTTGTACGCCCTTCGCAGCAGCAAGCCCGGGTCAGGACGATCCCAGGGCCTGTCGTCCGGGCGCAAGGCCCGGCAGACACAACAGAAGTGCCGCATCTTATCGACCGTGCCGACGGCGCGTGGCGCGGTCCCCGAGGTGCGTTCACACGGTGGCCATCCTTCGCCTGTCCCCCGTTCGGGGGCGGCTGGGACGCTCGGGCCGTCCGCAACTCTGACGCAAGGAGTCCACGTGTACGCAGGCACCGCCACCGCCTCCGTCGCCGCCGCCGCCGTCATGGGCGCCGGCACGTTGCTGATGTCGAATCCGGGCACCCCGGTAGCGGACACCCCGCTGCCCCGGCACCCGGCCCAGCAGCTCGCCCCGGTCCGCCGGGCCGCCGACGCCGCGGCGGACCACCCGCGCGTCTACGCGCACCGGGGCGCCTCCGCGTACGCCCCCGAGAACACGCTCCCGGCCGTGGACCGGGCCGACGCCCTGGGCTTCACCTGGGTGGAGAACGACGTCCAGCTCACCAGGGACGGGGTGGTGGTCGTGATCCACGACACGGACCTCAGGCGGACGACGAACGCCGAGGAGGTCTTCCCGGACCGCGCGCCCTGGGCGGTCAAGGACTTCACGGCCGCCGAGATCTCCCGGCTGGACGCGGGCGGCTGGTTCGGGTCCGCGTACGCCGGGACGCGGGTGCCGACCCTGCGCCAGTATCTGAAGCGGCTCGGGCGCAACGGCCAGAACCTCCTGCTGGAGATCAAGAGCCCGGAGAGTTACCCGGGGATCGAGCGGGCGACCCTCCGGGTGCTGGGCGAGGAGGGCTGGCTGGACCGGGGCCACGTCCAGCGCCGCCTGGTGATCCAGAGCTTCGGTGCCGACAGCGTGCGTACGGTGCATTCGCTGCGCCCGGACGTGGTCACCGGCTTCCTCGGCGCCCCGGCCGTCTCCGAGCTGCCCGCGTACGCCGCGTTCACCGACCAGATCAACCCCTCGTACGCCGGTCTGTCGGGCGGTTACGTGACGGCGGTGCACGCCCTGAAGGGCCCGCACGGCAAGGCGCTCCGGGTGAACCCGTGGACGGTGAACGACGCGGCGGCGGCGCGCCGGGTCGAGTCCATGGGGGTGGACGGCATCATCACGAACACCCCCGACGTGGTGCGCGCGGCCACGCGGGGCTGAGGCGGCCCGGGCCCGTTGTCAGTGGGCGGCCGTACGGTGGTGGCATGGACAGCAACGGGGTCGTCGAGTGGACCGTCGTCGAGAGCGCCATCGGTCCGTTGATGCTGGCCGCGACGGAGACCGGACTGGTCGGCGTGGTCTTCCACGCCCGCCCGGAGATACGGGACGGGGCGCTCGACCGGCTGCGCGGGCGGCTCGGCGCGGAGCCGGTCGAGGCGCCCGGTTCCGCCCGGCTGGCCGAGCCGGCCCGTCAGCTCGCGGCGTACTTCGCGGGGACGCTGCGGGAGTTCTCGCTCGACCTGGACTGGTCGCTGACCGCCGGCTTCAACCGCCAGGTGCTGCAGGAACTGGCGCGGGGCGTGCCGTACGGGGCGGTCGCCGGTTACGGGGACCTGGCCGAGCGGGTCGGGCAGCCGGGCGCGGCCCAGGCGGTCGGCGCGGCGATGGGGGCCAATCCCCTTCCGGTGGTGGTGCCGTGCCACCGGGTGGTGGAGAGCGACGGCGGCATAGGCGGCTTCGGCGGCGGCCTGGAGACCAAGCGGCGGCTGCTGGCGCTGGAGGGCGTGCTGCCCGAGCCGCTGTTCTGAGCGGTGCTGTCAGTCGGGCTCCGGGGCCGCGCCCGGCCGGTGCGCGACCAGCACCGGCTGGAAGAAGCCCGTGTCCGCCGGGCCGTGCCAGGCGGGCTCCGTCAGACCGGCTCCTCGGGCGTATCCGGTGAGCTGGTCCTGGGTGAGCGCCCAGTACGTCGTGCGGCGCGTGCGCACGTCCCAGCCGTCGCCCCCCTCCGCCGCGGGGTGCAGCTGGAAGTGCTCCAGGTCGTAGCGCTCGCCGTCCGGGCGCCAGTGCCACAGCTGGAAGGTGACGACCCGGCCACCGGCCTCCTCCCTGAGCTGCGGTGGTGTGGAGGCGGGCCGCTCGCTGCGCAGCCGGTCGTACGGCCGGGTGGAGACCAGCAGGACGCCGCCGGGGCGCAGCACCCGGCGCATCTCGCCGAGCGCAGCCGCGACCGCTTCCGGGGTGAGCAGATGCGGCAGCGAGTTGTCGGCGCACACGACGGCGTCGAAGGAGCGGTCGGCGAACGGCAGCCGGGTCATGTCGGCGGCGGCCGTGCGCAGCCCCAGGCCGCGCCCGGCCGCCTCCCTCGCGGCGCGGGCCGCCGCGGCGGGGCTCAGGTCGCTTCCGGTGACCCGGTGCCCGAGCGCGGCGAGGCCGAGGGCCTGGGTGCCGATGCCGCAGGCGCAGTCCAGCACGTCGTACGCGGCGCCCCCGCCGAGCGCCGTGCCGATCAGGCCCGACAGCGCGGCGCCCTGGCGCTCGATGCTCGCCTGCCAGTCGGCGTACATGAGGTCGTAGTCGGAGGCCAGGTCGTCGTAGAAGTCACGTACGGCGGAGGCGGGTTGACCGGTCGCGGAAGACATGGGCCGACTCTAAGGGCTGTCCGGCGCGGCTGCCGACGGAACGTTTCGCGCCACTCGCCGAGCCGACCCGGATCCGCTCACGTTTGAGCCCCGCCCACCCGCGACAGGGATGTGGACATGTCACTCAACGCGCCCCTCGACGCCACCCCTTACGCGCCGGTCCTCTCCGCAGAGGTGCGGGCCGCCCTCGCCGGACACCGGCCGGTCGTCGCCCTGGAGTCGACGATCATCGCCCACGGTCTGCCCCGGCCCCGCAATCTGCGCGTCGCCGGGGAGCTGGAAGGGCTCGTACGGTCCGCGGGGGCCGTGCCCGCGACCGTGGCGGTGCTGGACGGGCGGGCCAGGGTCGGGCTGGACAAGGCGGAGCTGGAACGGGTGGCCGAGGACCCGGGGATGCGCAAGCTGGGGCACCGCGACCTCGCCCCGGCGCTGGCGGCCGGCGCGAGCGGGGCGACGACCGTGTCGGCGACCGCGTTCCTGGCGGCCCGGGCCGGGCTGCGGGTCTTCGCGACCGGCGGTCTCGGCGGGGTGCACCGGGGCTGGACCGAGACGCAGGACGAGTCCGCGGACCTGCGGCTGCTGGCGCGGACGGGGATCACCGTGGTCTGCGCGGGCGTGAAGTCGATCCTGGACGTCCCGGCCACGCTGCAACGCCTGGAGACGCTGGGCGTCGGGGTGCTCGGCTACGGCACGGAGACGTTCCCCGGGTTCTACCTGCGCAGTTCCGGCGAGCCGGTCGACTGGACGGTCACCTCGCCCGAAGAGGTCGCCGAGGTGATGGGGGCCCAGGACGCGCTGGGCGGCCCCGGGGCCGCGCTGATCGTGGCCAATCCCGTGCCGGAGGAGGAGCAGCTGGACCCCGGTCTGCACGACCGGGTGCTGGCCGAGGCGCTGGAGGCGTGCCGGGAGCAGGGGGTCACGGGGCAGGCGGTCACGCCGTTCCTGCTGGACCACCTGGTGCGGCGCACGGGGGGCGCCTCACTGGAGGCCAACCTCGCGGCGGTCCGGGGCAATGTGGCGCTCGCCGCCCGGATCGCCACCGCCTGGGCGGCGCGGTGAGCGGCGGTCTCCTCGTCGTCGGGGACGTGGTCACCGATGTGGTGGCCCGGCACGGATCGGCGCTCGCCCACGGCACGGACACGGCCGCCGTGATCCGGACCCGGGCGGGCGGCGCGGGGGCCAACGTGGCCTGCTGGGCGGCGCACGCGGGCTGCCGGGACGTGCGGCTGCTGGCCCGGGTGGGCGCGGACTCGGCGGACTGGCACCGCGGTCTGCTGCGGCGGGCCGGGGTGCGCGGGCTGCTCGCGGTGGACGAGGAGGCACCGACCGCGACCGTCGTCGCCCTGGTGGACGCCGCCGCCGAGCGCACCTTCCTCACCGACAGCGGCGCGGTGCTGCGGCTCTCCCCCGACGACTGGTCGCCCGCGCTGCTCGACGGGGTCGCCCATCTCCACCTGTCGGGCTATCTGCTGTTCGCCGGTACGAGCCGGGCGACGGCCCTGCTGGCCCTGCGGGAGGCCGTACGGCGGGACGTTCCGGTGAGCGTGGACCCCGCGTCGGCGGGCTTCCTGGCCGGGCTCGGTGTCGACCGGTTCCTCGCCCTGACCGAGCGGGCGGACCTGCTGCTGCCCAACGCGGACGAGGCCCGGCTCCTCACCGGCCTGCCGGACCCCGCGGACGCGGCCGCCAAGTTGAGCATGCCCGCCCGCCGGGTCGTCGTGACGCTCGGCGAGGGCGGGGCGCTGCTCGCCAGCGGGGGCGCGGTGACCGGCCGGGTCCCGGCGGAGCCGGTCGGGCGGGCCGTGGACTCGACCGGGGCGGGCGACGCGTTCACCGGCGGCTTCCTCGCGGCCCGGCTGGCGGGCGCGGACGACGCGGCGGCCGCGGCGGCGGGGTGCCGGGCGGGAGCGGAGGCCGTCACGACGGTGGGCGGGCGGCCGGCGTTGCCGGGTGAGTGACGGGACCCGGACCCGCGCGTCTCACCGCAGCCCGGTCCACGCCGGGTGCTCCGGGTGGTCCGCGCGCACCACCGCGTCCGCGCTGTCGGCGGGCGCCACCTCCTCCTCGTACCGCGCGAAGGCGGGCAGGGTCCACAGCTCGTCCTCCGGCGTGCGCCTGCGCAGCGCACCCGCCGACAGCCGCAGGTGGACGGCGAGGTCGAACGGGAACCAGTGGCCGAGCAGCAGCGGCCCGTGCAGGATCAGCACCCCGCCTTCCGGCAGCCGCCGGTACGGGCTGCGGGTGGCCCGGTCCGTGGCCGGGTCCCACAGGTCGGGCAGCACCCGCCCGCTGCCGCCCTGTTCCAGGGGGCCGAACACCTCGCGCCACAGGGCGCCGGTGTCGAACCAGCTGCCGAAGTACGAGTCCGGGTCCCGTTTCCCGTACTCGTACCGCAGACTCGCCGGCCGCAGGAATCCGGCGGTGGACACGGGGAGCACGGCGCGGCCCCGGAGCCGCAGCGCGTCGGCGACGGATTCGGCCAGGTCTCCGGGGCGGGCGGCCGGGGCTCCGTCGACGGCGATCTTCAGCCAGGGTCCGCCGTCGGCCGGTTCCCGCGCGTCGGCGTGCGCGGCGAGCGCGTCCGTCAGCCGTTCCCAGGTGATCGCTTCGAATCGCACCCGTCCATCATCGCGCGTCCCGCCCGGCGACCGGATGCCGGAATCCCGCCGCCGGAGACGGCCCCGGCGGTTACGGTCACGGCCATGGATCTTGAATTCGCCCGGGAGTTCGCGGCGCGCTGGCAGGACGACTGGAACTCCCGCGACCTGGAACGCATCCTGGCGCACTACCACGAGGACGTGACCTTCAGCTCCCCGATGATCGCGCGGTTCACCGGCGATCCGTCCGGGACCGTGCGCGGCAAGGACGCCCTGCGGGCGTACTGGGCGCGCGGGCTCGAACTCATCCCGGACCTGGAGTTCGAGGTGATGGACGTCCGGGCGAGCGTCGACACGCTGGTGATCGACTACCGCAACCAGATCGGCGGCCGGGTGTACGAGGTGCTGACCCTCCGCGACGGGCTGGTGATCGCCGGTCTCGGCGCGTACGGCGAGACACTCGCCCGCTGACGGCGGGCCGGCGGGCGAGTGCCCCGCGAGGGGTCACTTCCCCGGCCGGCACTCCACCGCCTCGGCGTCGTCGGAGAGCGCGCTGCCCTCGGGCAGCAGATACGTCACCCAGAGGACCACGGGCTCGCTGCCCAGGTTGCGGCCGATGTGGCGGTGGTTCCTCCCCGCCGGCTCGACGAAGGACGTGCCGGCCGGGGTCACCTCGACCGAGCAGTCGTCCAGGGTGCGGGTGAGCGTGCCGGACTTGACGACGACGATCAGCTGGCCCCTGTGGGTGTGCCAGCCGGTGGAGCCGCCCGGCGCGATGGTGGCGGTGCTGAAGGTGACGTCGGCCCGGCCCTCGGGCGCTCTCACCCGCAGCGGGCCGGACGAGGTGCCCTTGGCGACCACGGTGGCGGTCACCCCGCTGCCGGGCGTGGCACCGGCGGCCGTCGGTACGAAGGCGAGCGCGGCCACGCCCGCCGCGGTGACGAGTGCCCGGCCCAGCCGCCCCCGCCGTCCCGCTCGTCCCTGCCGCCCCGTCAGCCCCCGCTGTACGTCGGTCTTCACGCGTCTCTCCCGTCGTCGGGTGTCACGGCCGTCGCAAATGTCCCGACGCTACCCGGAACGGGCACGCGGGAATCACGCCATCGGCATCCGGCCCAACCCGGGGCGGCCGTCAGCGACCGCGCAGCGCCTCGGCCAGCGCGCCGTCCCCGTGCACTTCGATCCGGCCGTCGCCGACCGCCTCCGCGAACGTCGGCTCGCCGCGCCCCAGCGCGAGGCACAGCTCCGCGTCGAGGACGATGCGCGCGTCGGCGTCGGCGGCCGGCCCGTCGCCGTACACCGGCTCACCGGCCGTCACCTCGCCCGTACGGATGTGGAACTCGCCCTCGTCCAGACGGACGTCGAGCACGCCCGTGGCCGCCCCCTTCAGGGCGCTCAGCAGCGGGAGCGCGAACCAGTGCGCCCGGACCGCGTCCGTGGGCCGCCGCTCGGCCAGCGCGGGGGCGCCCCACTCGGCGAGCGCGGCGAGGACCGGCAGCAGTCCGTGCCCGCGAGCGGTGAGCGCGTACACCGTGGCGGCGGCCGGCGGCGGGAGCTTGCGGCGGGTGACGAGGCCGCCCTGCTCCATGTCCTTGAGCCGGGAGGCCAGGACGTCCGTGCTGACGCCGGGCAGGTCGGCGTGGAGATCGGTGTAACGCCGGGGACCCGCCAGCAGTTCACGGACGATCAGCAACGTCCACCGGTCACCGACCGCGTCCAGCGCCCGGGCGCCGGCGCAGAACTGGTCGTAACTCCGGCGGCGGGCCGGGCGGGTCGAGGGCTGTGGCTGACGTGGCATGCGACGCAGTCTAGACATGTTGTTGGACTTTCCAAGCCCGAACTTGGTAAAACCAAGTATCGCAATCGGGTCGGGGAGGCACCGCATGGAATTCCGCCAGTCCAGCAAGCTCAACGAGGTCTGCTACGAGATCCGGGGCCCCGTCATCGAGCACGCCAACGCCCTGGAGGAGGCGGGCCACAGCGTGCTCCGGCTCAACACGGGCAACCCGGCCCTGTTCGGCTTCGAGGCGCCGGAGGAGATCGTCCAGGACATGATCCGGATGCTCCCGCGGGCCCACGGCTACACCGACTCGCGCGGCATCCTGTCCGCCCGCCGCGCCGTCGTCCAGCGCTACCAGGCGATGGGCCTGACCGAGGTGGGCGTGGACGACGTCTTCCTCGGCAACGGCGTCTCCGAACTCATCTCGATGGCCGTCCAGGGGCTCCTGGAGGACGGCGACGAGGTGCTGATCCCGTCCCCGGACTACCCGCTGTGGACCGCGGTGACGACGCTGGCCGGCGGAAATGCCGTGCACTACACGTGCGACGAGTCGTCCGACTGGAACCCCGACGTCGCCGACATGGCCTCGAAGATCACCGACCGCACCCGCGCCGTGGTGATCATCAACCCCAACAACCCGACCGGGGCCGTCTATCCGCGCGAGGTCCTCCAGGACATCCTGGACCTGGCCCGCAGGCACGGCCTGATGGTGTTCGCCGACGAGATCTACGACCAGATCCTCTACGACGACGCCGAGCACCACAGCGTGGCGGTGCTCGCCCCCGACCTGGTCTGCCTCACCTTCAGCGGCCTTTCGAAGACGTACCGGGTGGCCGGATTCCGCTCCGGCTGGATGGTGGTGTCGGGCCCGAAGCAGCACGCCCGCAGCTATCTGGAGGGGCTGACGATGCTCGCCTCGATGCGGCTGTGCCCCAACGCGCCCGCCCAGTACGCCATCCAGGCCGCGCTCGGCGGGCGGCAGTCGATCAAGGAACTCGTCGTGCCCGGCGGCCGGCTGTACGAGCAGCGCGAGCGTGCCTGGCAGAAGCTGAACGAGATCCCGGGCGTGTCCTGTGTGAAGCCGAAGGGCGCGCTGTACGCCTTCCCACGCATCGACCCCCAGGTGCACCCGATCGTGGACGACGAGAAGTTCGTCCTGGACCTGCTGCTGCGCGAGAAGATCCAGGTCGTCCAGGGCACCGGCTTCAACTATCCGCGCCCCGACCACTTCCGCATCCTGACCCTGCCGCACGCCGACGACCTCGACGCCGCGATCAGCCGCATCGGACGGTTCCTGGCGGGCTACCGGCAGTGAGCCGGCGCCGGACGCGGAGCGGGCCCGGGGGCGTAGCCGGCCCCCGAGCCCTGTGTTGCCGCCTGCTGTCGCACACCGGCACGTTTAAGGTCCCGTGTCAGTTTGATGTCGTCGCATCCTGCCTTTAGACGACCGCGGACCGAAGCTCCACGGGCCGGAGTCGAACCGGCATCTCGACGCCCACGGGCACGGGCCCGTTTGATCCGGCGATAGGCGGCGCATGCTGAGCCTGGAGCGAGAGTCTGAGATTCACAGCGGTCCGCCTCTGCCAGTTGGGCCACCCCGGCGCGTGCCCGTGCGTGGTGCACGGAAGTGCCGGGGGGAGGACTCGAACCTCCACCGGAACCGCTTCGTCACGACAAACTTCAGTTTCAGCTTTGCGCTCCTCGCGCACCCCGACGGCTTCGACCGCCGCCGGGGAATCCATGGTCGGTCACCCGAAGAGGTAACCGAATACGGCGTCACCCACCCTCTGGTCCGTGACGTCCACGCCGTTGGCCTCCTCGCGGGCGAACTTGACGGCCTGCTGGAGCTTCTCCACCCGGTCGAGCAGTTCGTTGACCCGGCGCGCGGGCAGCGCCCCGGAGAACTTCACGGTCGTCCAGTAGCCGATCGGCACGTCCTCGTAGTACACCTCGACCTGCGCCGGGTGCTTCTCGGTGGCCTCCGCCTTCACGTGGTTGCGGGGCACCTTCTTGGTCCGCAGGGTGCGGACCGGCTCGGTCTTCCAGGCGTCGGTGGACGGGTCCTGGGTCCACGCCTCGGCGGCGTCGAGCACCGGCAGCTTGCGGACGAAGGTGTTGAGGTCGACGAGCTGCTTCTCCAGGAAGAGCAGGTAGGACACCGGCACGTCACTCACCAGGACCCGGCCGTCGACCGTCACATCGGCGCGGGCCGCGCAGTTCGCCCAGTCCTTCGTGGCGGTCACGTCGAACAGCCGGGTGAGCGTCTTGGCGGTCTCCCGCAGCACGTCCTCGGCCTTGACCTGCACCAGCGTCGACTCGGGCGGCAGCTGCTCGCCCTCCTCGTCCTTCGGCTGGTAGGTCCGGGAGATCCCGGCGAGGAGTCCGGCCTTCTGGAGGCCGTGATGCGCCGCCGTCAGGTCCTGGTGCGCCTTGGACTTGACGCCCTTCTCCACTGCGATGATCTGATTGAGTTTCGCCACGCCGAGGAAACTAGCAGCGCCAACAGCGCGCGGGCCAAAGGTTTTTCCGGAAGGCCGGTGCCCTCCCGGGCGCCCTTGTACGCCCGCCCGATCGGGTGGTTTCCCGGTGACGCCCGGCTTCCGCCGCCCCTCGCCGGGGCCCGCTTGCGACAGTGAGGCCCGCGCGTCTGCGCCTTCCCCGTACCCGGAACGAAGGGCTCCCCCATGCCTCTCCTGTCCCGCCCGGCCGCCGCGAGCGACCCGGCCGGCCCCACCGACAACCGCCGCCCGCGCCGGCGGACCGCGCTCGTCGCCGCCGCGGCGGCTCTCGCCGTCCTGGGGGTGGGGACGCCCGTCGCGTACGCGACGCTCGGCTCGGGCGCCTCGCCGGAGCCCCGCCCGGCCGTGGGGGCCGTCCGGGGGCAGGACTACATCGAGACCCGGCTGCTCTTCGGCACCGAACGCCCGGACGGCGCGCCGGACGTGACCGACCGGCAGTTCCTCGCGTTCATCGACGAGGAGGTCACCCCGCGCTTCCCGAACGGGCTGACCATCCAGGACGGCCGGGGCCAGTGGCGCGACTCCCACGGCGTCATCGAGCGCGAGCGCAGCTACGAGCTGACCCTGCTCTACCCGGCCTCCGAGGCGCGGGTGCGGGGCCGCCAGATCGAGCGCATCCGCAACGCCTACGAGAAGGAGTACGCCCAGGACTCGGTGGCCCGGCTGGAGGAGCGGCTGACGGCCGACTTCTGACTTCTGAGGGCGGCGCGCTCCCGCGCCGGGTGTACGCCGCCCGAACGCGTCATGCGCCGGCCGCGGGGGGCCGGGCCAGCACCCTCGCCGCCGCGTGCGCGCCCGCCACGGCGGCCGGAAGGAGCGCCAGCCCGGCCGCCGTCTCGCGGACGCCGCCGACCGGGATGCCCGCCGCCCGCAGCCTGCGCAGCGCCCACAGCGAGTACGGGATGACCACGGTCGGCGAGGTGGCCACGCCCGGGGTGTAGCCGCCGTACGCCGCCGACTGCGCGAGGTGCACCACCCCGTGCAGGCCGAATCCGGTCAGGACCGTACGGAAGAAGGCGCTGCGCCCGCCCGTGCGCGCCCCGTCGGCGGCGGCCGCCGCGATGAGCACGCCCATCAGGCCGATGGCCGTGTTCACCTCGCGCTGCGAGAGCTCCGCCCGGTCCCACACCCGGTCGGGCACCCACGGCAGGCGCTTCTTCAGCCTCGGCCGCGCGGTCCGGTGCCAGCCCGCCATGGTGGCGATCTCCTCCAGGTCGTTGGCCGCCCAGGCGGCCAGCAGCCCCCAGGTCACGGCTGCGGAAACCCCGGGGTCCCGGTCGTCCGTCATGAGCATCCCCCTGTGTGTCGTGTTCCGGTGATCGGCCGCAGCCTATAATGCAACGCAACGTTGCGTTGCATTTTTCTCCGGAGCCGCCATGTCCACCCCTCCCCCGCACCCCCGCCCCGAGAAGGGCCCCCGCGCCGCCGAGGCGATCTTCGACGCCACGCTGCGGCTGCTCGCCGCACGCGGGTACGCGGGGCTCACCATCGAGGCCGTCGCCCAGGAGGCCGGGGTCAACAAGACGACGATCTACCGCTGGTGGCCGTCGAAGGCGGCACTGCTGCGCGCCGCACTGCTCCGGGCCCGGGTACTGGACATCGGCATCCCCGACACCGGTTCGCTGCGCGGGGACCTGATCGCCCTCACGGAGCAGGTGACCGCCCTGGTCACCGGCGTACGGACCCGGGCGGTCGTGCGGGCCCTGGCCTCGGGGACCGGGCTGGCCGACGACGAGCTGGCCGCGCTGGCCCGGGACTTCTTCGCGGACCGGTTCGCGCGCGAGCAGCCGGTGTTCGCCCGGGCCGCCGCACGCGGGGAGCTGCCGCCGGGGACCGACCCGAAACTGGTGCTCGACCTGATCGCCGGGGCCGTCTGGGTGCGGGCGGCGCTCAGGAACGAGGCAGTCCCGCCCGGGTTCGCCGCTGCCGTGGTCGACGCGGTGCTGCCGACCGGGGGCGGCGGCTGAGCAGCGGGCCCCTCAGCCGCCGGTCAGCTCCAGGAGGGCGCCGACCGGGTCGTGGTCCGGGGCGGCGCGCGGCCACCACTCGTCCTGGCCCGGGTCCGACTCGTAGCCGTACCAGCGGCCGTCGCGGCCGAAGCGGAGCTGGACGGCGCCGCCGGGGTGCGTGAGGTGGTTGCGCCACGGCTGGAAGCGGGGGAAGCCGGCGGCGGCGAGGGCCGGACGGGCGCGGTCGAACGGGCCGGCCGGGGGGTCCCACGGGGTCTCCAGGACGGCAAGCCCCTCGGCCTCGCCCTGCCGCCAGGCGGCCACGGCGCGGGCCAGGTCCGTGGTGGTGCGGCCGGTGGCGGAGGCCAGCTCCCGGTACAGGGCGCGGGTGGTCGCGGTGAGCCCGGCGGTGGGTCCGGCCGCGGCGAGGCGGACGGCGTCCTGCCAGGTGGTGAGCCCGGCGAGCGGGTCGCGGCCGGTGGTCAGCAGGGCGTGGGCGCGGGCCGCCGCGTCGGTGGCGAGCTGGTCCAGGGCCAGCGGGTCCCGGGCGCCGGGAAGGACGGGGTAGGCGGGCGGACGGCCCGGGTGCGGGTCCGGGGGAAAGGGCGCGGGCAGCGGGGGCAGGAAGCGGGCTGCCAGCGCCTCCGCGGCCGGGACGGACGGGGTGTCGGGGGCGGGGGGCCGCTCCCGGGCGGAGTGCGCGGCGTTGCGCCGGGCCAGCTCCTCCAGGAGTTCGCGCTCGCCCCGGCCGCGCAGCAGGAGCAGGACGAACGGGTCGGTGTCCAGCAGGAGGGCCATCTGATAGCTGAGGGCCGCGACGTGCTTGCAGGGCCTGCCCCGGTCGGGGCAGGTGCAGGCGGGATCGAGGTCGCCCGGGGCGGGCAGCAGGGTCATCCCGGCATCGGTCGCCGTCTCGGCCAGGGAGTGCGGCATCTCCTTGGCGAGGAGCGCGGCGAGGTGCCCGGGGCGGGCGGCCACCGCGTCGAGCAGGGTGTCCCAGTCGGGATCGGTGAAGGTGCGCAGCCGCAGCTCGGCCCGGTACGGACGGGGGCGGCTGCCGTGCACGTAGGCGACGACGTGCCCCGGTGTGACGGTGATCGCGGCGACGTGGCCGCCGTCCGCGTAGTCCCGGCCCCGGGCGAGGCGCGGGCCGTCCATCGACAGGGATTCGAGCGCCGCCACCCAGGCCCGGCCCCACCAGCTCTCCGCGAACGGCTCGTCCTGCCCGGACGTGCGCGCCGGGACGGCCTCGAAGGTGCGCCGGAGGTCGTCGGGGCCGGGGCGGGAGCGGGCGCCGGGGCGGCCCGGGCGGGTGTCCCGGCGGGCGGCGAGCGGTCCGGTGGTGGGGCGGGGGGCGCCGGGGCGGGCGGGGCTCATGACGGCCTCCGGAGGGAGACGAGGTCGGCGAGGTCGCGGTCGCTCAGCTCGGTGAGCGCGACCTCGCCGCTGCCGAGGACCGCGTCGGCCAGCGCCCGCTTGGCGAGCAGCATCTCGCCGATCCGGTCCTCCACCGTGCCCTCGGCGATCAGCCGGTGCACCTGGACCGGCTGGGTCTGGCCGATGCGGTAGGCCCGGTCCGTGGCCTGCTCCTCGACCGCCGGGTTCCACCAGCGGTCGTAGTGGATGACATGGGCGGCCCGGGTGAGGTTGAGTCCCGTGCCCGCCGCCTTGAGGGACAGCAGGAAGACCGGGACCTCGCCGGACTGGAAGCGGTCCACCATCCGCTCCCGCTCGGCCACCGGGGTGCCCCCGTGCAGGAGCTGGGAGGGGATCGCGCGGGCGGTCAGATGGGCGGACAGCAGCCGGGCCATCGTCACGTACTGGGTGAAGACCAGCACCGAGCCGTCCTCGGCGAGGATCGTGTCGAGCAGTTCGTCCAGGAGGGCGAGCTTCCCGGAGCGTCCGGTGAGCCGGGCGGCGTCCTCCTTCAGATACTGCGCGGGGTGGTTGCAGATCTGCTTGAGCGAGGCCAGCAGCTTCATGACCAGGCCGCGCCGCGCGATGCCCTCGGACGCCTCGATGTGCGCCATGGTCTCGCGCACCGTGGCCTCGTACAGCGTGGCCTGCTCGCGGGTGAGGAAGACGGGGTGGTCGGTCTCCGTCTTGGGCGGCAGCTCGGGCGCGATCCCGGGGTCGGACTTCTTGCGGCGCAGCAGGAAGGGCCGGACCAGCCGGGACAGCCGCTCGACCGCCTCGTCGTTGCCGAGGCCCGCCGCCGTGCCGGTGTTCTCCACGATCCTGGCGTGGCGGGCCCGGAAGGCCTTGAGCGGGCCGAGCAGTCCCGGCGTGGTCCAGTCGAGCAGCGCCCACAGCTCGGAGAGGTTGTTCTCCACGGGGGTGCCGGTGAGGGCGACGCGCGCCGGGGACGGGATGGTGCGCAGGGCCTTCGCGGTGGAGGAGTGCGGGTTCTTGACGTGCTGCGCCTCGTCGGCGACGACCAGGCCCCAGCTGTGGGCGGCCAGCTCGGCGGCGCTGGAGCGCATCGTGCCGTACGTGGTGAGGACGAAGCCCCGGCCGGCCCCGGCGAGGGTGCGGCCGGTGCCGTGGAACCGGCGGACGGGGACACCGGGGGCGAAGCGGTTGATCTCGCGGTGCCAGTTGCCCAGCAGGGAGGCGGGGCAGATGACGAGCGTGGGCGCGGGATGGGCGCGGTGGAGGTGGAGGGCGATCAGGGTGATCGTCTTGCCGAGGCCCATGTCGTCGGCCAGGCAGCCGCCGAGGCCGAGGGAGGTCATCCGGTCCAGCCAGGCCAGGCCGCGCAGCTGGTAGTCCCGGAGCGTGGCGTGGAGCCCGGGCGGCGGGGCGAGTGCCGTCTCGTCGGCGAGGAGGCGGTTGCGCAGCTCCGCGAGCGCGCCGGCGGGCACCGCTTCGACCTGCTCGCCGTCCACCTCGGCGCTGCCGGTCAGGGCGACGGCCAGGGCGTCCACCGGGTCGAGCAGGCCCAGCTCCCGCTTGCGGGCCTTGCGGACGAGCGCGGGGTCCACGACGACCCACTGGTCCCGGAGCCGCACCACGGGGCGGTGGGCCTCGGCGAGCACGTCCATCTCGGCCTCGGTGAGCCGCTGGTCGCCGAGCGAGAGCTGCCAGTCGAACGCGAAGAGCTGTTCGGCGTCGAAGAAGGCGGTGCCGTCCGTGGCCGTGCCGGGCGCCGGCCTGACCACGGCCGCCGCCGTGAGGGTGCGGGCCAGCTCCCGGGGCCAGTGGACGCTCACCCCGGCGGCGGCGAGCCGGCTCCCGGCGTCGCCCAGCAGCTCGTACAGCTCGTCCTCGCCGAGGGCCAGCACATCGGGGACCGGCTGGTCCAGGAGCCGTTCGAGCGGGGCCCAGACGCGGGCCGCGCGGCGCAGGGCGAGCGCGGTGTCCACCCGCGCCCGGGGGCCGAACGGCTCGCCCGCCTCACCGGCCCACAGGGCGGCGGCGTCGGCCACGTAGGTGGGGTCGGCGAGGCTGTGGACCTGGGTGACCGCGGCGGCGGCCTGCCGGGCGGTCCGGTCGGTCGCCGCGTCGGGGGCGGCCGTGTCGAAGAGCTCGTACGCGGAGAGGTCCAGGCGGAGCGACACCCGGACCCCGGCGTCGAGTCCGGAGGCGACCTCGACGGCCCACTCCCGGGCGCCGGGCAGGTGCTGGGGCTCGGCCGCCGCGAAGGGGGCGCCCACGGCGAACGCGGCGGCGGGCGTCCGGGGCAGGGTGTCGGCGACGGCGTCGAGGAAGGCGCCGATCAGCGCCTCGGGGTCGGGCAGCCGGGGCGGGCTCCGGTCGGGCAGCGGGACGGCGTGCCCCTCCCAGGGCAGGGCGGCGGCCACTGCGCGCAGGTGGGCGACGTCCCCGGCGTCGCGCGGGCCGGCCCGCCAGGCGTCGTGGTCGTCGGCGGTCAGCCCGGGGAGCATGCGGCCGCCGGCCACCAGGTGCAGGGCGTGCAGGGCGGCGGCGCCCCAGGCGCGGGTCGCCGGGTGGGCGGAGCGCAGGTGGCGGGCGCGGGCGAGCAGGGGCAGGGCCTCGGCGACGGTGAGCAGGAGCGCGGGCACGCCCCGCGGGCGGACCTCGCCCTCGGTGCCGTACGGCCGGACGACCGTGATCTCCTCGCTCCGGGCGCCTTCGGTCTCGGGGAGCGGGGCATCGAGCGGGTCCCAGAACGCGACGCGCCCCCGGCGGGGCGGCGTACCGGGCAGGAAGACGGCGGCGCAGCGCAGCAGGCGGCTGCCGTCCGCGTCCTGCGGCGGCGGTGCGGTGCTCATCGGTTCCTCCCCTCGCGCGCTTCGTGCCTGGTCAGCACGGATCGTCCGTACCGATCCCTCTGTTCGGCGAGTCTAGGCGGGGGGTCTGACAACGCCCCGGACAAGGGCCCGGCCGCCGCCGCTCCCGCAGCTCGTACGGGTCGGGCGGAGGCCGGAGAACAACCGCGTGGAGCGGTCAGTGGGGGGCGTACGGCTTCGAGGGGGCAGCCGGACGCGCGTCCGGCGTACGGGGGTCCGGGGGCCGCGCGGCCGGGTCCGGGGGCTGCGGGGACTCGGGGGCGGGCGGCCCCGGCTGCCCCTGCTGCGCCCGTTCCAGGAACCGCAGCAGCTCGACCGGGAACGGCAGCACCAGGGTGGAGTTCTTCTCGGCCGCCACGGCCACCACGGTCTGGAGCAGTCGCAGCTGGAGCGCCGCCGGCTGGGCGGACATCTCGGAGGCCGCCTCGGCCAGCTTCTTGGACGCCTGGAGCTCCGCGTCCGCGTTGATGACCCGGGCGCGCCGCTCACGGTCGGCCTCGGCCTGGCGGGCCATGGAGCGCTTCATGGTCTCCGGCAGCGAGACGTCCTTGATCTCGACCCGGTCGATCTGCACGCCCCAGCCGACCGCGGGGCTGTCGATCATCAGCTCCAGCCCCTGGTTCAGCTTCTCCCGGTTGGAGAGGAGGTCGTCCAGATCGCTCTTGCCGATGATGGACCGCAGTGACGTCTGCGCCATCTGCGAGACGGCGAAGCGGTAGTCCTCGACCTCGACGACCGCGCTCGCCGGGTCGACCACCTTGAAGTAGATGACGGCGTCCACCCGGACCGTGACGTTGTCCCGGGTGATCCCGTCCTGGGCCGGCACGGGCATGGTCACGATCTGCATGTTGACCTTGCGCAGCCGGTCGACGCCCGGCAGCACCATCGTGAACCCCGGCGGGCGCACCTCGTCGCGGAGCCGGCCCAGTCTGAGGACCACGCCCCGTTCGTACTGCCTGACGACCCTGGCGGCCGCCGCCAGGTACAGGGCGCCCACCGCCGCTGCAGCGACCACCGCGATCAAGAGGTCCTGGACCATGACGGCCCCCTGCCGGCCGGACGACCCCGGCCCTCGGCATCGCACCTCTTCGTGCGCTATTACCACGGTATGCCCGGTTCCGCTCCGGGTCGAACCCCTGCGCGTACGCCCGGTGGTGCCGCGCTCCCCCGCCCGGCCGCTTCCCGGATGCCGGGACCCGGGGAAGCGGGCAGGGTGAGCGGCACCGGCACGTGCACCCGCGGTGTGCGTGGTGACGAGACAGACGAGGATGCGCCCATGCCCGTGATCGACCGCCGACGCCGCCGGCTCGGCATCGCCGCCCAGGCCGTGCTCCTGACCCTCACCGTCGCAGGCTGTTCGGGCCTCGGCCGGACCGCGGTCGGCCCGGTCATCTACACCACCGAGCGGGACGCCGTGGTCGAGGTGAACAGCCCCTCGGTCAAGGGCTGCCACCGGCTCGCCCCGGCCGGCGCGAAGGAGGTGGCCAACGAGACCCTGGTCGACATCGTGCTGTACCGGACGCCCGACTGCACCGGCCCCGGCACCACGTACCTCGCGACCACCTTCTCGGACGTCAACGCGCCGAACGCGCGGCCCTGGCGCAGCTTCAGCACCATCCACTGACCGCTCCGCGCGGACACGGTCCCTCAGACCGAGCGGCGCGCCACCAGGGCCGCGCTCAGGTGCTGGAGGTCGGCGGGGCGGGCCGGGGAGAGACCGGTGAGGCGGTCGATGCGGCGGATGCGGTAGTCGACGGTGTTGGGGTGGACGTGCAGCGCCGCCGCCGCGGCCCGGCGGTCCAGGCCGTGCCCGAGGTACGTCTCCAGGGTGTGCAGCAGCTCCGGCTTGGCGTCCAGCGGGCTCAGCAGCCCGGCCAGCCCGCGCAGCGCCTCGCTGGGCCGGCTCAGCTGGTACTCCAGGAGCACGTCGGCGAGCCGGTAGAGGCCGGGGGCCCGGCCGGTGCGGGCCACCAGGTCCACGATCTCGGCGTTGCGGGCCACCGCCGCCGGCACCCCGTCCGGTGACGCGGTCTCGGCGGCGGCCGTGACGGGGACGCCCGCCGCCCGGGTCGCCTCGGCGATCAGGCCGCACAGCCCGCCGGGCCCGTCCCACGGCGGCGGCTCCGCGACGGGCAGCAGCACGGTGCCGCCGGACGCGTCCAGGGCGGTCAGCGCGGGCGTCCCGGCGAACCGGTCGAGGGCCGTCCGGATGCGCCGTATCTTCCGCCGGGCGGCCACCCCGGCCCCGGGCCCCTGCGGCAGGCCGGCCCCCGTCTCGTCCGGGTGCGGGGCCAGCGCGAGGGCCATCGTCAGATAGCGGGCGGCCGGGCGCAGGCCGGTGCGGCGGGTGAAGCCGTCCAGGTCCTCACCGGTCAGCAGCGCGGCCATCAGCGCGTGCCGGCCGCCGTGCTCCTGGCTGTCCAGGATCTGCCGGGCCTCCAGATAGGCGCCGCTCACCGCGGAGGTCAGCTGCTGCTGGAGGACGAGGATGCGGTCCATGATCTCCAGCACGGCGGGCAGGTCCCCGGGCCCGGCGTCCCGCGCGGTCTCCTCCCAGCACATGGCGACACCCACCTGGTAGGCGGTGAGGATGGCGTCCAGCGGCACGCCCTCCTCGGCGCGCTGGGCGGCCGAGTCGCGCTGCTGGGCGAGTTCGCCGTCGGTGGCGGCCCTGCGGTGTTCGAGGACGTCCGCGAAGAGCCGCAGGTTGTGCTGGACGATGTCCGCGATGTCTCCCGCTATCTCCTCGTGCGGCAGCTCCGCGTAGACCGGGAGGTCACTGAGAAGACGGGCGACCACCCGGGTGGTCAATGCGGGGACGCGGGCCCGCAGCCGCACCGCCACCGGGCGCCCCGCGATGGCCAACGGCCCCTGAGCGCTGACCCGTTCATTGTCACGCGTCACAAAACCCCCCGGCGAAGTCTGCGTTACCCACCAGTTAAAGGACGGCGTTCGAGTCTGCATGATGACCGGCGACACCCGCCATGCCCCCACTCATAGCGCACCGGAGGTCGTCGTGAATTCGTCCTGGAACAAGGCTTTCTGTCGTACTGTCGGAGGAGCCGCCACCGCCGTCGCCCTGGCCTCCCTCGCCGTCGGCACCACCGCGTCCGGCGCCTGGGCGGCGAGCGCGGACGACCCCGTGCAGTACGTGGCCCTCGGCGACTCGATGGCCTCGGGACCGCTCATCCCCGGCATCACGGGACCGCTGGCCTGCGGCCGCTCCACCCACAACTACGCGCACGAGCTGGCCGCGAGCATCGGCGCCTCACTGCGCGACGTCACGTGCAGCGGGGCGAAGTCCACGCACATGACGGAGAAGCAGTCCCTGTCGCTGCTCGACGTGCCGATGGGCTCGGCGGCACCCCAGTTCGAGGCGCTGCAGGCCGACACCGACCTGGTCACCCTCACCATCGGCGGCAACGACGCCGGACTGGTCGGCGTCGCAGAGGACTGCATGCAGCTCGACCCGACCGCCACCCCGTGCAAGGACAAGCTGACCGAGGGCGGGGTCGACCAGGTGGCGCAGCGGATCGACGCCTTCGCGCCGCGCCTCGGAGCCGTACTCGACGGAATCCACCAGCGGTCGCCGCACGCCAGAGTCCTCGTGACCGGCTACGGGCTCTACATCAAGCCGGGCGGCTGCTGGCCGTTGCAGCCCGTGCTGCCGGTCGACGCCGACTTCCTCCAGGGCAGCGTGAACCGGATGAACGCGGTGATCGCCGAGCAGAGCGCCACGCACGGCGCCGAGTACATCGACGTCGCCACGCCGAGCAAGGGCCACGACGCCTGCCAGGCACCGTCCGACAAGTGGGTCGAGGGGTACGTGCCCACCGCGCCGGCCGCCCCGCTGCACCCGAACCAGCGCGGCGAGGCCGCCTACGCGCGCATCATCGGCGCCCACCTCCAGGGGAGCTGAGCCGTGCGGCAGCGGATGCTCGTCGGACTGCTCGCCGCGGTGCTCGGCGCCGCCGCGCTCCTCGCCCCGCCCGCCCACGCGGCCCCGGCGGACCCCTCCCCGGCGCGGGGCTGCGACCCGCTGGCCCCCGCCGAGTGCCTGCTGCCGTTCCCCAACGACTGGTACACCCGGCCGGACCCGCGCACCGACACGGGCCGGCGGGTGGCCTTCGACGCCTCGGTGCTGCCCCGGCCCGCGACCGGGCAGGCCGTCGACCCGGCCGCCTGGAACCGGTCCGACGGCTTCTCCCCCGGCTCCACGCTGATCGCCCGGGTGCCGGGGCTCGACCTGGCCAGGACCGGCGCGGCCCCGCTGACCGACATCGGCCGGTCCCTGGACCGGGACGCGCCCATCGTCCTGCTGGACACCACGACCGGTGAGCGGTGGCCGTACTGGGCGGAGCCGGACAGCAACGCCACCGACCCCGCGCGCCGGGCGCTGCTGATCCATCCGGCCCGCAACTTCCACGACGGCCACCACTACGCCGTGGCACTGCGCCACCTCAAGGACGGGACCGGCCGCACGATTCCGGCCGCCGCCCCCTTCGCCGCGGTGGCCGGGAAACGGCTGCCCGCGCACGATCCGCTGCGCGCCCGCCAGGACCGGCTGCGGCCCGCGCTGTCCGCGCTCCGCCGGGCGGGCGTCTCCCGCCGGGGGCTCAACCTCGCCTGGGACTTCACGGTCGCCTCGACGCGCAGTCTCACCGGCGACCTGTTCACCATCCGCGACGACGCGTTCCGCCGGCTCGGCGACCGCGCGCCCGCCTTCGAGGTCACCGGGGTCACCGACCTCACCCGGGAGCAGGACACCCGGATCGCCCGCGAGGTCACCGGCGAGATCACCGTGCCCGGCTATCTGGACGCGCCCGGCGGCCCGCCCGGCACCCTGCTGAACCGGGACCGGAACGGCACCCCGCGCGCGCTTCCCGGCAGCACCGTGACCGCCGCGTTCCGCTGCGAGATCCCGCGCGCCGCCTTCCGCGAACCGTCGCACCCCTCGCTGTACGGGCACGGGCTGCTCGGCTCACGCAACGAGGTCGGCGCGGGCAACGTCAGGGACATGGCCGCCGAGCACGACTTCACGTTCTGCGCGACGGACTGGATCGGCATGGCCAAGGAGGACATCCCCGTCGTCCTGGCCGCGCTCGCCGACCCGGGTCGCTTCCCGGCCGTTCCCGAGCGCAGCGAACAGGGCATGCTGAACGCCCTGTTCCTCGGCCGTGCCCTGATCCACCCCAGGGGCCTCACCACCGAGCCGGCCTTCCGCACCGCCGACGGGCGCCCGCTCCTCGACACCCGGCACGGCCTCGCGTACGACGGGAACAGCCAGGGCGGCATCCTCGGCGGCGCGCTCGTCGCCGCCTCGCCCGACATCCGGCGCGGCGTGCTCGGCGTCACCGCCATGAACTACGGGCTGCTGCTCGACCGCAGCGCCGACTTCGCCCCGTTCCAGCAGGTCCTGAACGCCTCCTACCCGGACAAGCTGCACCAGCAACTGGTCCTCCAGCTCTTCCAGATGGTCTGGGACCGGGGCGAGACCAACGGGTACGCCCACCACCTCACCGACCACCACCAGGTCCTGATGCACATCGCGTACGGCGACCACCAGGTCGCGAACGCGGCGGCCGACGTGGAGGCGCGCACCATCGGCGCCCGGCTGCTCACCCCCGCACTCGCCGCCGGCCGCAGCCCGGACGCCGTCCCGTACTGGGGCATCCGGACCATCGGCCCGCGCCGACTGCCGTACCGGGGCTCCGCGATGACCGTCTGGGACAGCGGCACGCCCACGCCCCCGGTCACCAACACCCCGCCCGCCGGGCCCGCGTACGGGCACGACCCGCACGAAGACCCCCGCAACTCGCCCGCCGCACGTCAGCAGAAGGCCACCTTCCTGACCACCGGGCTGGTCATCAATGTCTGCGGCACCACCCCGTGCACCGCCACACCGACCTCCTGACGCCTCCCCTGCCCCGCAGGGTCACGACAAGGAGCACCATGCGTACGCACCGCATCGCCGGAGCCGTCCTCGCCACCGCCCTCCTGACCGGTACGGTCATGGCCCCGGCCGCCCTCGCCGCACCGCCCGCGCCCGCGACAGCCGCCGTCACGCAGTCCGCCGTGCCGTTCACGGCCGCCACCGCCACCCGCACCGCCGACGGCGGCCACACCCTGTCCTGGGCCTCGCCCGCCGGTTCGGTGACCGTCACCGCCGTCACCTCGCCCGACGCCACCACCGGCACCGCGCTCGGCACGGCCCCCGGCACCGGCTCGCTGACGGTCGCCCCGGGCACCCTCCCGGAGGCCGGGCGCTGGTACTTCCGGCTGGTCCCGGACAGCGGCAGCCCGCTCGTCGTGGCCGACCGCTCGCCCGGCCTGGCCTCCGCCCGCAACTTCCGGGACATCGGCGGCTACCGCACCACGGACGGGCGCTGGGTGCGCCCCGGCCTGGTCTACCGCTCCAACAAGCTGAGCGGCCTCACCGACGCCGACCAGCAGCGGCTGGTCTCCCAGAAGCTCACGCTCGACGTGGACCTGCGCAACGTCCAGGAGCGCCACGACGCCCCGGACCGGCTGCCCGCCGGGGTGCGCTACCAGGTCGCGGACGTCGTCTCGCTCGCCCACGGCATCCGCTTCCACGACTCGGCCCTGATGACCCTGGCGGAGGCCATCGCCGCCGGGCTCTTCTCCGGCTCGTCCGACCTCGGCCAGTCCATCGGCTACCCGTTCATGGTCAACTTCGTGGGCGCGGACTACGCCTTCCACGACCTCGTCACGGCCGTCGCCACGAACACCTCCGGCGCCACGGTCTTCCACTGCAGCGCGGGCAAGGACCGCACCGGCTGGGGCACGGCCGTCCTGCTCACCCTGCTCGGCGTCCCCCGGGCCACGGTCGAGGCGGACTTCCTGGCCAGCAACCGGTACACGGGCGACCCGCAGGCCGTGGAGCTGAGCTGGCTGCGCGCCGCGTACGCCGAGGTGGACCAGATCTACGGCGACTTCGACACGTACGTACGGGAGGGGCTGAAGCTCGACGCGGCGACCGTGGCAGCGCTGCGGGCGAAGCTGCTGACCGACTGACCGCGCGGTCCGTGGCCGGGGATCAGCAGCCCGGATAGCGGTCCGGCGGCCACTCGACGGCGTGCTCGAACTCCAGGCACAGGTCGTCGGCCACCTCGGCGATCACCCCGCGTCCCTCCGTCCGCGCCAGCCAGTGCGGAGGGAGGCGGGTGTCACCGTGGTGGGCGCCGAGCAGGTTGCCGCAGACCGCACCGGTGGAGTCGCTGTCGCCGGAGTGGTTGACCGAGAGCAGCAGGGCCTCGGCGACCTGGTCCGCACCGGGCCGGACGAGCGCGCAGTACACCGCGATGGCCAGCGCTTCCTCGGCCACCCAGCCCTGCCCCAGGGACTCCACCCTCTCGGCACTCGGCCCGCCCCGCGCGGCCAGGTCGACGGCCGCGCGCAGGGCCTCCGTCGTCTCCTCGTGGCCCGGATGCCGGACGAGCAGTTCCATGGCCCGCAGCACCGCACCGGGCAGCGAGTCGCCTTCCAGGAGGTATCCGACGATCGCCGCGAGCACCCCGGCCGCGAAGGCGCCCGTCGGGTGGCCGTGGGTGATCCGCGCGCACCGGGCGGCGAGCTCGAAGCCGAACGCCGGGTCCTCGCCGGTCAGACCGAAGGGCGCGGACCGCATCACCGTGCCGCAGCCCTTGGACCCGGTGTTGACCGGCCCGGGCTCACCGACCGGGCCCCTCGGGTCGGGGACGTGCCCGGCGGCGAGACCGGTCAGGCAGGCGTTCCCGGGGGCCCGCCGGGCGTACAGCCAGGGCTGCTGCCGGAGCCATCCGTTGCGGACCGGGTGCCCGGCCGTGGCGGCGGGCGGCGCCGGGTGGTTCTGGGTGTCCAGCCAGCGCAGGTACGCGTTCCTGACGATGCCCGTCTCGGCGCCGCCGATGCCCTTGGACATGGCGCGCGAGTGGGCCCGGATCAGCCCCTCGGCGGTGAACAGCGTCATCTGGGTGTCGTCCGTGATCCGGCCGACGACCCCTTCGTCGTCCGGTGTCATGCCGCGTACGCCCTGCTCGCCGTGCGCGCGCCGGATGCCCGCGAGCGACAGGAACTCGACCGGGTTGCCCAGGGCGTCCCCGATCGCCCCGCCCAGCAGACACCCGCGCACCCTGGCCCGGCGGGCCGTGAGCTCCGCCCGCGTCGTCGCACCGATCACCGTCGGCCCCCGCCCTCTCACTCCGCCATGCCGCACCTGCCCGGCCGTGGGTCCATGCTGGTAGGGAGGCGATGCCATGCGTACCGGCAATGAACCGACGACCGCCCGCAGTCCGCTGCGGATGCGGCTCTGGCTGAGTCTATGGGGCCTGGCCTGGACCGTCTTCGGGGTGACGGCCTTCGCCGTGAACGGCCGCACCGGCTGGGCGGCGGTCTGCGGGGGGCTGCTCGCGCTGGTCCTGGTGGACCTGTGCGTGGTCGTGCACCGGCTGCGCCAGGGCCCGCACTACCAGCCGGGCCGCTCCGTCCCCCCGTACGAACCCGACCACGGCACCCGCGGCAAGGGCCCGCCGCCGGGCACGCCCTAACCGTCGAAGCGGGCCGCGCGCAGGTATTCCGGCTTCGGGTCGAGTGCGGCGGCCAGCCGGAAGTGGCGGGTGGCGCGCTCGGGGTGGCCGGAGCGCTCGAAGGTGCGGGCGAGGGCGAAGTGCGCGAAGGCGTTGTCCGGCTCGCGCTCCAGCACCAGCTCGAATTCCAGTTCGGCGGGGCGCAGCTGCGCCGCGGCGAAGAAGGCGCGGGCGCGCAGCAGCCGGGCGGCGGTGTTCTCGGGGTGGGCGGCGATCACCGAGTCGAGCAGCCGCACGGCGCCCCGGGGATCGCGCGCGGCGAGCAGTTGCTCGGCCGCGCGGAAGTCGATGACGTCGGTTTCCGGGTTCCTCTCGGGCACGGTGGCATCCTTCCCTGGTCCGTCCCGGGGTGAACACGGGGGCGGCTGCGGGTATTCCGGTACGGCGGCGGGCTCGCCCGGCGACGCGGGCCCCGGCTCAGCCCTTCTCCGCCGCCCGGCGGGTCAGCTCCCCCCGGACCCCTTCTCCGCCGCCCGGCGGGTCAGCTCCGCCCAGACCTCGCGGACCCGGGCCGCCAGCTCCTCGACCGGTCCGTCGTTGTCGACGACCAGGTCGGCGACGGCGCGCCGCTGCTCGCGGGTGGCCTGGGCGGCCATGCGGGCGCGGGCGTCCTCCTCGGTCATGCCGCGCAGCCGGACGAGCCGGTCGAGCTGGGTCTCCGGGGCGGCGTCCACCACGACGACCAGGTCGTAGAGGGGGGCGAGGCCGTGCTCGGTGAGGAGGGGCACGTCGTGGACGACCACCGAGTCCGGTGCCGCGGCCTTCTCCAGTTCGGCGGAGCGGTCGCGGACCAGGGGGTGGACGATCGCGTTGAGCGCGGCGAGGCGGTCCGGGTCGGCGAAGACGATCGCGCCGAGCGCGGGCCGGTCCAGGGTGCCGTCCGGGCTCAGGACGGAGGGGCCGAACTCCTCGGCCACGGCGGCGAGTCCCGGGGTGCCGGGCTCGACCACCTCGCGGGCGATGCGGTCGGAGTCGATGAGGACGGCACCGTGGCCGACGAGCAGCCGGGACACTTCGCTCTTGCCGGCTCCGATGCCACCGGTCAGGCCCACTTTCAGCATGCCCGGCAGCCTAGTGCCTCTCCTTTGGGTCACGCCGGGCTCGCGGGCCCTGGCACCGCACCTCGCGGCGTTGTCGTCAATCACCAACGCTCCGCGTTGTCTCAGTCCTCCGCCTTGCGATGCACGGCACCAGAACCCGCTCCCTGACCCGGCCTGACCCAAAGGAAAGGCACTGTGCCCGCTGCCCGTGGCCCCCGGCATCGGGGTCACGGGCAGCGGGCGCAGGACACGGCGGGTCAGGCGTCGCCCTCGCGCTCGGCGAGGAACTTCTCGAATTCGAGGCCGATCTCGTCCGCCGACGGCAGGTCCGCCGGTTCGGCGACCAGGTTCCCCCGGGTCTCCGCGCCCGCGACGGCGTCGTACTGGTGCTCAAGGCCCTCGACCAGCGCGACCAGTTCCTCGTCGCCCTGGCCGATCTGGCGGTCGATCTCCGTCTGGGTGCGGTGCGCCTCGGTGCGCAGGGCGTGCGCGACGGACGGCAGGACCAGGCCGGTCGCGGCCGTGATCGCCTCCAGCGCGGTGAGCGCCGCGTCCGGGTAGGAGGAGCGGGCGACGTAGTGCGGCACATGGGCGGCGACGCCGAGCACGTCGTGGCCCGCCTCCATCAGCCGGTACTCCACCAGGGCCTCCGCGGAGCCGGGGACCTGTGCCTCCTCGAAGGGGCTGCGGTGGCCGGGCGTGAGGTCGGTGCGGTTGCCGTGCGGGGTGATGCCGACGGGGCGGGTGTGCGGGACGCCCATCGGGATGCCGTGGAAGTTGACGGCGAGGCGGACGCCGAGGCGCTCCACGACCTCCTCGACGGCGGCGGCGAACCTCTCCCACTCCACGTCGGGCTCCGGCCCGGACAGCAGCAGGAACGGCGCGCCCGTGGCGTCCTGGACGACACGGACCTCCAGCGCCGGGGTCTCGTACGCGGCCCAGCGGTCGCGCTTGAACGTCAGCAGCGGGCGCCGGGCGCGGTAGTCGATCAGGCGGTCGTGGTCGAAGCGGGCCACGACCTGGTGGGGCAGCGATTCGAGCAGGCCGTCAACGATCTGCTCGCCGGTCTCACCCGCGTCGATGTAGCCCTCGAAGTGGTAGAGCATGACCAGGCCGGCCGACTCCTGGGCGAGCGCCATGTCGACCACAGCCAGGCCCTTCGGCTCCCATTCGTACAAACTCTGCGGATCAGGCACGGTTACCGCTCCTCCTTGTGTTCCTGGAGAAGAACGCCACGGGTGTCCCGGTCATTCCCCGTACACGCTCTTTCACGCCGGAAACACGTGAGGCCCGCTCCCCGAAGGGAGCGGGCCTCACGGTCACTTACCTACCGCAGCCGATGACCGGCCGGAGGGACGGAGCGTCAGCTCTGACCGCCCGCCAGCTTCTCGCGGAGCGCGGCCAGGGCCTCGTCCGACGCCAGGGCGCCGGAGTTGTCCGAGGACTCCGAGGAGTAGGAGCCGCCGCTGCCGCCCGAGGCGGCCTGCGTGTTGCCGGCGGGGGTGGCAGCACCCTCGGCGGCAGCGGCCTCGTCGGCCTCGCGGGACTTGATGACCTGGGCCTGGTGCTGCTCGAAGCGCTGCTGCGCCTCGGCGTACTGGGTCTCCCAGACCTCGCGCTGCGCCTCGAAGCCCTCGAGCCAGTCGTTGGTCTCGGGGTCGAAGCCCTCGGGGTAGATGTAGTTGCCCTGGTCGTCGTAGGACGCGGCCATGCCGTACAGGGTCGGGTCGAACTCGACCGAGGCCGGGTCGCCGCCGAACGCCTCGTTGGCCTGCTTCAGCGAGAGGCTGATGCGACGGCGCTCGAGGTCGATGTCGATGACCTTGACGAAGATCTCGTCGTTGACCTGGACGACCTGCTCCGGGATCTCCACGTGGCGCTCGGCCAGCTCGGAGATGTGGACCAGGCCCTCGATGCCCTCGTCCACGCGGACGAACGCACCGAACGGAACGAGCTTGGTGACCTTACCGGGGACGACCTGCCCGATCTGGTGCGTACGGGCGAACTGCTGCCACGGGTCTTCCTGCGTCGCCTTGAGCGACAGCGAGACGCGCTCGCGGTCCATGTCGACGTCGAGGACCTCGACGGTGACCTCCTGGCCGACCTCGACGACCTCGGAGGGGTGGTCGATGTGCTTCCAGGACAGCTCGGAGACGTGCACCAGACCGTCGACGCCGCCCAGGTCCACGAAGGCACCGAAGTTGACGATCGAGGAGACGACGCCGGAGCGGACCTGACCCTTCTGGAGGGTCGTGAGGAACGTCTGGCGGACCTCGGACTGGGTCTGCTCGAGCCAGGCACGGCGGGACAGGACCACGTTGTTGCGGTTCTTGTCCAGCTCGATGATCTTGGCCTCGAGCTCCTTGCCCACGTACGGCTGGAGGTCGCGGACACGACGCATCTCGACGAGCGACGCCGGCAGGAAGCCACGGAGGCCGATGTCGAGGATGAGACCACCCTTGACGACCTCGATGACGGTACCGGTGACGATGCCGTCCTCTTCCTTGATCTTCTCGATGGTGCCCCAGGCACGCTCGTACTGAGCGCGCTTCTTCGAGAGGATCAGGCGGCCTTCCTTGTCCTCCTTCTGGAGAACCAGGGCCTCGATCTCGTCACCGACCTTCACGACCTCGTTCGGGTCGACGTCGTGCTTGATCGAGAGCTCGCGGCTCGGGATGACGCCTTCGGTCTTGTAACCGATGTCGAGGAGAACCTCGTCCCGGTCAACCTTGACGATGACACCGTCAACGATGTCGCCGTCGTTGAAGTACTTGATCGTCTCGTCGATCGCCGCGAGGAACGCGTCCGCGTCGCCGATGTCGTTGACCGCAACCTGCGGAGTGGTGGCGGTGGTCTCGGTGCTGCTCGTCATGTGGGAAAGGGCTCCGGTACGGACAGTGAGTCGTAGGTACTGCTACGCCGAAAGCCCGTATCGCCTCTGTGGAAGCCGGACAGCCCGGGAAGCGCCAATTCCGTGACCGGAAGGCGCCTCGTGAACCGAGGGAACTCACAACAGATGCGAGCGCGGCCTGCTAGGTCTGAGGAGCGCAGGCTCGCAGCGCAACTTGTAGCATACGGGGGCAGCAGGGCACGGTCAATGCGCGAAGGCGGACACCACGGGCGGAAAGCCCCATATCCGGCACAACTCGGGTTCCCCGAGGCCAGATCGTGTCCGGCAACGTCCGGACACACCGGTGCAGCGCTGCGCAGGCCCCCTTGGTACGTACCGCGTACGGCGGGGTGAAGGCAAACTACAACGACGGACACGATGAGCCAAGAGATGTACGCCGCCGAACCCGAGGCGACCCGCCGCACCGCCGGGACCGCCGAGAGCAGCCGGGCCAGCCGGGGCTGGTGGGACCGCAACGCCGACGAGTACCAGAGCGACCACGGCGCCTTCCTCGGCGACGACCGCTTCGTCTGGGGCCCCGAGGGCCTGGACGAGGCGACGGCCGGTCTGCTGGGCCCCGCCGCCGCGCTGAAGGGGCTCGACGTCCTGGAGATCGGCGCCGGCGCCGCCCAGTGCTCCCGCTGGCTCGCCGCGCGGGGCGCCCGCCCCGTCGCCCTGGACCTCTCCCACCGCCAGCTCCAGCACGCCCTGCGCATCGGCGACGACGTCCCGCTGGTCGAGGCGGACGCCGGGCGGCTGCCCTTCCGCGACGCCTCCTTCGACCTGGCCTGCTCCGCCTACGGCGCGGTGCCCTTCGTCGCCGACCCGGTCCAGGTCTTCCGCGAGGTCCACCGGGTGCTGCGCCCCGGCGGCCGCTGGGTCTTCTCCGTGACCCACCCCGTCCGCTGGGCCTTCCCCGACGAGCCGGGCCCCGAGGGCCTGTCGGTCGCCGCCTCCTACTTCGACCGCACCCCCTACGTCGAGCAGGACGAGCACGGCGACGCGGTCTACGTCGAGCATCACCGCACCCTGGGCGACCGGGTCCGGGACGTGGTCGCCGGCGGCTTCCGGCTGGTGGACCTGGTCGAGCCCGAGTGGCCCGCCTGGAACGACCAGGAGTGGGGCGGCTGGTCCCCGCTGCGCGGCAACCTGATCCCGGGGACCGCGATCTTCGTCTGCGTACGGGACTGAGCCGGCGGCCGGTGCGGGACCCGGGCGCCGGCCGTACGAGACTGGGGGCGTGATCCGCACCGACGCCCTCGACCGGCTGCCCGTCCGCACCGCCGTCCCCGCCCTCCGGCGGGCGCTGGACGACCACGGGACCGCGGTCCTGTGCGCACCGCCCGGCACCGGCAAGACCACCCTCGTCCCGCTCGCCCTGGCCGGGCTGACCGGCGAGGGCCCGGTGCGCCGGGTCGTCGTCGCCGAGCCGCGCCGGATCGCCGCCCGCGCGGCCGCCCGGCGCATGGCGTGGCTGCTGGGCGAGCGGACCGGGGAACGCGTCGGGTTCACCGTGCGCGGCGAGCGGGTGGCGGGCCCGGACACCGTGGTGGAGGTCGTCACGACCGGCGTGCTGCTCCAGCGGCTGCAGCGCGACCAGGAGCTGGCCGGGGTGGACGCGGTGATCATCGACGAGTGCCACGAGCGCCACCTGGACGCGGACACGGTGGCCGCGTTCCTGCTGGACGTGCGCGCGGCGCTGCGCCCGGACCTGCGGCTGGTGGCGGCGTCCGCGACGACGGACGCGGAGGGCTGGGCCCGGCTGCTGGGGGACGCCCCGGTGATCGGGGCGCGGGGTGTGTCGCACCCGGTGGAGGTGGTGTGGGCCCCGCCGCCCGCCCCGGTCCGGCCGCCGCACGGGATGCGGATCGACCCGGCACTGCTGGGCCACGTCGCCTCGGTGGTGCGGCGGGCGCTCGCCGAGCGGGACGGCGACGTGCTGTGCTTCCTGCCCGGCGTGGGCGAGATCGGCCGGGTCGCCGGGCAGCTGGCGGGCGTCGGGGCCGAAGTGCTCCAGGTCCACGGGCGGGCCCCGGCCGCCGTGCAGGACGCGGTGCTCGCCGGGTCGCCGGAGGGCCGTCGGGTGGTCCTGGCGACCTCGGTGGCCGAGTCCTCGCTGACGGTCCCCGGCGTGCGGACGGTGGTCGACTCGGGGCTCGCCCGGGAGCCGCGCACCGATCACGCCCGGGGACTGAGCGCGCTGACCACCGTACGGGCCTCGCAGGCGGCGGGCCGGCAGCGCGCGGGCCGGGCCGGACGCGAGGCACCGGGAACGGTGTACCGCTGCTGGGACGCCGCCGAGGACGGCCGGCTCGCCCGCTTCCCGGCCCCGGAGATCAGGGTGGCCGACCTGACGGCGTTCGCCCTCCAGGCGGCCTGCTGGGGCGACCCGGACGCCACCGGGCTCGCGCTGCTCGACGCGCCGCCGGAGGGGGCGATGGCCGCCGCGCGCGAGGTGCTCGGCGCGGTCGGCGCGGTGGGCCCGGACGGCCGGGTCACCGAGCGGGGCGTGCGGATGTCCCGGCTCGGGCTGCACCCCCGGCTGGCCCGGGCGCTGCTGGACGGGGCGGCCGAGGTGGGCGGGCGCCGGGCCGCCGAGGTGGTGGCGCTGCTGAGCGAGGAGCCGCCCCGCTCGTACGGCGACGATCTGGCGGCCGCGCTGCGCACCGCGCGCCGGGGCCAGGACGCCTACGCGGGCCGCTGGCGCCAGGAGGTGCGGCGCCTGTCGTCCGCGCTGAAGGGCGACGGCGGCGGGCGGTCCGTCGCGGACGACGCGGCCGTCGGTCTGGTGGCGGCCCTGGCGTTCCCGGAGCGGGTGGCGCGGGCGCGGGGCGGCGGGGCGTTCCTGATGGCGTCGGGCACCGGCGCGGAGCCCGGCGAGGGCTCCGGGCTGCGCGGGGCGCCCTGGCTCGCCGTGGCGGTCGCGGACCGGCCCGCGCACGCGGCTTCCGCCCGGGTGCGGCTCGCGGCCGTCATCGACGAGGACACCGCGCTCCTGGCGGCCGGGCCGCTGCGGTTCGCGGGCGAGGAAGTCCGCTGGGACGGCCGGGACGTGGTGGCCCGCCGGGTGGAGCGGCTGGGTGCGGTCGAGCTGGCCGCGCGCCCGCTGAAGCAGCCCGATCCGGCGCTGGTCCGCGACGCGCTGGTGGAGGGGCTGCGGCGGGAGGGCCCGGGGCTGCTGCGGTGGAGCCGGGACGCGGCGCAGCTGCGGGAGCGGCTGGCCTTTCTGCACCGGGTGCTGGGCGGGCCGTGGCCGGACGTCTCGGACGGGGCGCTGCTCGCGGACCCCGGGGCCTGGCTGGAGCCCGAGCTGTCACGCGCGCGGCGGCGCGCCGGCCTGGCCGCGATCGACGCGGGGCAGGCGCTGCGCAGGCTGCTGCCGTGGGCGACGGGCGAGGCGGTCCGCCTGGACGAGCTGGCGCCGGAGCGGATCGAGGTGCCGAGCGGTTCGCGGATCAGGGTGGAGTACGGCGGGGACCAGCCGGTGCTCGCGGTGAAGCTCCAGGAGCTGTTCGGCCTCCAGGAGACCCCGGAGGTGGCGGGCGTGCCGGTGCTGGTGCACCTGCTCTCCCCCGCCGGGCGGCCGGCCGCGGTGACGGCGGACCTGGCGTCGTTCTGGCGCGACGGCTACCGGGCGGTCCGGGCGGAGCTGCGCGGCCGGTACCCGAAGCACCCGTGGCCGGAGGACCCGGCGACGGTGGCGGCGACCCGGTACACGAAGGCGAGGCCGAAGCGGGAGTGAGCGCGGGGCGGCCCCTCGGCCGAAGGGCCACCCCGTCCGCCGTCAGGAGGCGGCGGTGGCGGTGCGCTCCTCGACCGTCAGGTCGATGGTGACCGTGGCGCCGCCCTCGGCGGTGAGGCGCAGCTGGTACGTGCCGGCCGGGCCGTCCGCGTAGAACGTCGGGAGCTTCAGGCTGCCGTCGGCCGCCGTGGTGAGCTCGATGCTGCGGACGGGGTTGCCGTCGTCGTCCGTGCAGTACGGGCCCTCGTCCTTCACGGCCGGATCGTCGCCGCCGGTGATCACGGTGGCGGTGACGGCGACCTTGCCCGCGGCCTTGCCCTTGTAGGTGGCGGCGACCGCGATCTCGTCGAAGGTCTCACCGGCGACGGCGGTCAGCTTCGTGGTGCCGGTCCTGGTGAGGGCGTCGGCCTGGCGGGCGGTGACGGTCACCTTGAAGGTGGTGGCGACCGAGGTGCCCTGCACGGTGGCCCGCACGGTGAACTCGCCGGTCTTCTCGCCCGCGACGAGCACCGGCGAGGACGCCTTGCCGTCGGCCCCGGTGGCGAGGGTGACCGCCTTGAAGCCGCCGGCGAACGCGGTGTCGGTGTCACCGACGACGGTGAAGGTGACCTTCGCCTTGGCCACCGTCTTGCCGAGGCCGTCGCGGGCCTGCACCTTGACCGTTCCGCCGAACTTCTCGCCGGCCGTGGCGGTCAGCGTTCCGGTGCCGTCGTCCTGCAGCGCGGACACCTGCTGGGACGGGGTGGGCGCCGGGGCCGGGGTGTGCGTCGGGGGCTTCGGCTTCGAGGGCTCGGGGCTGGGCTCGGCCGGCTCCGTGGGCTTGGTGGGCTTGGTGGGCTTGTCCGGCTTCGGGGTCTCGGACGGCGAGGGCGTCGGGGACGGGGTGCTCGACGGGCCGTCGTGCGGGCGGTCGGGCCCCGGGTTCCGGTTGGTGGGGCCGGTCGGGAGGGCACCGGTGCCGTCGGGGACCTCGTGCGTGCCGCGGTTGTAGTAGGTGAACCAGGAGCGGACCGTACGCAGGTACACGTCGGAGTGGTTGTAGCTCAGGACCGCCCGGTCCAGGTCGGTGGCGGTCGACAGGTCGCGGTCGCCGGCGCAGAGGTAGCGTCCGGCGGCGAGCGCGGCGTCGTAGACGTTGTTGGGGTCCTTGCGGCCGTCGCCGTTGCCGTCCTGGCCCCAGGTCGCCCAGGTGGACGGGATGAACTGCATCGGGCCGACCGCCCGGTCGTGCGTCCGGTCCCCGTCGTAGGCACCGTTGTCGGTGTCCTTGATCAGGGCGAAGCCGTTGCCGTCGAGGGCGGGGCCGAGGATCGGGGAGAGCGTGGTGCCCTGGGCGTCGACGCGGCCGCCGCGGGCCTGGCCGGACTCGACCTTGCCGATCGCGGCGAGCAGCTGCCACGGCAGCCGGCAGTCCGGGTCCGTGCCCGCGACGGTCGTCTGCGCCTTCTTGTACGCCGCGAGGACGGAGGCGGGTATGCCGGACTCGGCGCTGCCGGTCACCGGAAGGTTCGCCGAACTGCCGGGCTTGTCCGGGGTGTTCAGCGGCGGCAGGTCCGTGTAGTACGGCGAGTCTCCGGAGACGCCGCCGCCCTGGCCGGCGGGGGTCGAGGAGCCTGTGGCGGGGTGGTCGCCGTCCCCCGCGAGGAGCGGGGACGGGGCCCCGGGGGCCTGCGAGGCGGAAAGCGCCGCCACGGCGACGGCGGCCACGGCGGTGGTGGCCGCTCCTCTGTAGAACCGGCGACCGAATTGCGCTGCCATGACGTCTGGGCCCTCCCCCTCGTCGCTGCCGGCGCTCCCCTGCGCCTGGACTCAGGCGACCCTACGGCAACTCCTCCGGCCCGCACACGGCAGGTGGGCCGGTTCTTACCGCTTTCTCACCTTCCTGAACACAAGTTGTCCACGTGCGGACATTCCCGTGACGGACCTTCCTGCCCGACGGGCCACCCCGTGACTGCCCCTCCAGGTCACGCATACTGCCCGCATGCCCTTCACACTGAGCCATGCCGCCGCCGTGCTCCCGGGGATACGCCGCGACGGCGCCGGCCGTGGCCCGCTCCTCGCCTCGGCCCTGGTCGCCGGGTCGTTCGCCCCCGATCTGACGTACTTCGCGGATTCGGTGATCCCGGGCGCCATGGAGTTCGGGGAGGTCACCCACGCGGTATGGGGCGTCGTCACCGTGGACGTCCTGATCACCGCGCTGGCGCTCGGGCTGTGGCTGCTGCTGCGCGACCCGCTGGTGGCGCTGCTGCCGGAGCGGTGGCGGGGGCGCGTGCACACCTGGCTGCGGGGCGGCGGGGCCCCGACGGGCCCCGGGCGGTGGGGGCTCGGCGTGCGGGACGCCGCGTGGTTCGCGGTGTCGGCGGTGATCGGGTCCGCCACCCATGTCGTCTGGGACGCCTTCACGCACCACGACCGGTGGGGCGTACGACTGGTGCCCGGGCTCGACGGAAGCGTGGCCGGGTACCCCGTCTTCACGCTCGTCCAGTACGGCACGTCCGCCCCGGCCCTGCTGCTGCTCGCCTGGTTCACGGTCTCGGGGCTGCGGCGGACCGGGGCCCGGCCGGTGCCCGCCTCCGTACCGGCCCTGACCGCGCGGGCCCGGGGCTGGGCGCTCGCCGCGATCGGGCTCTGCGCCGTCCTGGGCACCGCCCACCGGTGCGCCCGCTGGTACGCGTACCACGGGCACATCAACACACCGCTGGACATCATCCCGACGGCCTGCTTCGGCGCGGGCGCGGGGCTCGCCGTCGGGCTCCTGCTGTACGCCGCGGCGGTGCGGCAGGCCCCGGCACGGCGGCGGGAGGCGGAGGCGGAGGCGGCCGGGGTCCCCGCGGACCCCGGCCGGAAGCGGTCAGTGGGCCGCTGACTCCCAGTCGCCGCCGACGCCGACCGACACGTCCAGCGGGGCGCGCAGCCGCACCGCCGTCGACATCTCGTGGCGCAGGATGCGCTCGACTCGCTCCCGCTCGCCCTCGGCGATCTCCAGCACGATTTCGTCGTGCACCTGGAGCAGCATCCGGGACTTCAGCTCCGCCTCGGTCAGCGCCCGGTCGACGTGGAGCATGGCGACCTTGACGATGTCGGCGGCGGTGCCCTGGATCGGGGCGTTGAGCGCCATCCGCTCGGCGGTCTCGCGGCGCTGGCGGTTGTCGCTGTTCAGGTCCGGGAGGTAGCGGCGGCGGCCGAAGATCGTCTCCGTGTACCCGGTGGCCCTGGCCTCCTCCACCACGCGGCGCAGGTAGTCCCGGACCCCGCCGAACCGCTCGAAGTAGGTGTCCATCAGGCCCCGGGCCTCGCCCGCCTCGATGTTCAGCTGCTGGGAGAGACCGAAGGCGGAGAGCCCGTACGCCAGGCCGTAGCTCATGGCTTTGATCTTGCGCCGCATCTCCGGGTCGACCGCGGACTTCTCGACGCCGAAGACCTGCGAGGCGACCGTGGTGTGCAGGTCCTCGCCGGAGGTGAACGCCTCGATCAGGCCCGCGTCCTCGGAGAGGTGGGCCATCACCCGCAGTTCGATCTGGCTGTAGTCCGCCGTCATCAGCGTCTCGAAGCCCTCGCCGACGACGAAACCGCGGCGGATCGCCCGGCCCTCGTCCGTGCGGACGGGGATGTTCTGCAGGTTCGGATCGGTGGACGAGAGACGGCCGGTCGCCGCCACCGTCTGGTTGAACGTGGTGTGGATGCGGCCGTCCGCCGCGATCGTCTTCACCAGGCCCTCGACCGTGACCCGCAGCTTCGCCTGCTCCCGGTGGCGGAGCATGAGGACCGGCAGCTCGTGCTCGGTCTGGGCGGCCAGCCAGGCCAGCGCGTCCGCGTCCGTCGTGTAACCGGTCTTGGTCTTCTTGGTCTTCGGCAGACCCAGCTCGCCGAACAGGACCTCCTGGAGCTGCTTGGGCGAACCGAGGTTGAACTCCCGGCCCACCGACGCGTGCGCCTCCTTCACCGCCTGCTGGACGGCCCCGGCGAACTGCTGCTCCATGCCCTCCAGATGGGCCCGGTCCGCCGCGATGCCGTGCCGCTCCAGGCGGGCCAGCAGGATCGACGTCGGGAGCTCCATGTCGTGCAGCAGCTCCGCCGCGCCGACCTCCTTCAGCCGCTCCGTGAACGCGTCACCGAGATCCAGCACCGCGCGGGCCTGCGCCATCAGGGCGTCGGCCTCCGCCCGGTCGTCGGCGCCGAACGCCAGCTGGCCGTCGGCCGCGGCGGCCGGGGCCAGCTCCCGGCCCAGATACTCCACGGCCAGGGCGTCCAGCGCGAAGGACCGCCGCCCGGGCTTCACCAGATACGCGGCGAGCGCGGTGTCCATCGCGACGCCGCCCAGGTGCCAGCCGTGCTCCGGGAAGACCCGCATCGCGCTCTTCGCGTTGTGCATGACCTTGGGCCGGGCCGGGTCCGCGACCCAGGCGGCGAACGCCTGCTCGTCGGCCTCGTCCAGCTGCGCCGGGTCCAGCCAGGCTGCGGCGCCGTCGGCGGCGGCGAGCGCGACCTCGGTCACCGTGCCCGCGCCGAGCGCCCAGGTGTCGACCGTCATGACGCCGAGCGGCTGCGCGCCGTGCTCCGCCAGCCAGGGGCCGACCTCACCGGTGGAGAGCACGGCCCCGTCCAGCTCGATCCCGGCGGCGGGCGCGGGCGGCTCGGCCTCCGCCGCGCCCGGGTCCACCGCGAGCAGCCGCTCACGCAGGCTCGGGTTGCGGATCTCCAGTATGTCGAGGATGCCGGTGACCGCCGTGCGGTCGTAGGGGGCCCGCTCCAGGCCCTCCGGGGTCTTCGGCAGCTCCACGTCCCGGACCATCTCGGTCAGCACGCGGTTCATCTTCACCGCGTCCAGGTGGTCGCGGAGATTCTGCCCGGCCACGCCCTTCACCTCGTCGGCCCGCGCGATCAGCTCGTCGAACGAGCCGAACTGGTTGATCCACTTCGCGGCGGTCTTCTCACCCACCTTGGGGATGCTCGGAAGGTTGTCCGACGGGTCACCGCGCAGCGCCGCGAAGTCCGGATACTGCCGGGGGGTGAGGCCGTACTTCTCCACGACCTTCTCCGGGGTGAACCGGGTCAGCTCGGAGACGCCCTTGGTGGGGTAGAGCACGGTCACGTTGTCCGTGATCAGCTGGAACGAATCGCGGTCGCCCGTGACGATCAGGACCTCGAAGCCGGCCGCCTCGGCCTGCGTGGCCAGCGTCGCGATGACGTCGTCCGCCTCGAAGCCCTCGACCGCGAACCGGTCCGCGTGCATCGCGTCCAGCAGCTCGCCGATCAGCTCGACCTGCCCCTTGAACTCGTCCGGGGTCTTCGACCGGTTCGCCTTGTACTCCGGGAACTCCTGCGCCCGCCACGTCTTGCGGGACACGTCGAAGGCCACCGCGAAATGCGTCGGCGCCTCGTCACGCAGCGTGTTCGCGAGCATCGACATGAAGCCGTACACCGCGTTCGTCGGCTGGCCCGCCGCCGTCGTGAAATTCTCCGCGGGCAGCGCAAAGAACGCCCGGTACGCCAGGGAGTGCCCGTCCATCAGGAGCAGGCGCGGTCGGTTGTCTGCCGTCTTCTTCGATGCCGTCTCAGCCACACCCCGATCCTGCCACGGACCACTGACAATCCGGACCGGCCACCGCCCGCGACGCCTCACCGGGCACCGGGCCCGTGCCCCGTGCCAGGATCGGAGGGAAGGAAACACACACGGCGGACCCGCGGGACACCTCCCGGGTCCCGCAGCCGGCTCGAAGGGGAGCACCATGGCCAGCAAGCCGCCCGCAGGAGACCCCGTCCAGGACGCCCCCCGGGTCGGACCGGCCCAGCACTCGGCCGCCGGGCTGCCCGCCGTCGCCCAGAGCCTGCGCGTCGCCCAGCAGCAGATGGGTCTGCGCCGCACCGCGCAAACCCTCCTCAAGGTCAACCAGAAGGACGGCTTCGACTGCCCCGGCTGCGCCTGGCCCGAGGGCGACAAGCGGCACACCGCCGAGTTCTGCGAGAACGGCGTCAAGGCCGTCGCCGAGGAGGCCACGCTCCGCCGGGTCACCCCGGACTTCTTCGCCGCCCACCCCGTCTCCGACCTCGCCGGGCGCAGCGGCTACTGGCTCGGCCAGCAGGGCCGCATCACCCAGCCCGTCCACCTCCCCGAGGGCGCCGACCGCTACGAGGCGGTCACCTGGGAGCGGGCCTTCGAGATCGTCGCCGAGGAACTGCGTGCCCTCGCCTCCCCCGACGAGGCCGTCTTCTACACCTCCGGGCGCACCAGCAACGAGGCCGCGTTCCTTCTCCAGCTCTTCGCCCGCGAGTTCGGCACCAACAACCTCCCCGACTGCTCCAACATGTGCCACGAGTCCTCGGGCTCCGCGCTCACCGAGACGATCGGCGTCGGCAAGGGCTCGGTGTCCCTGGAGGACCTGCACCACGCCGACCTGATCATCATCGCCGGGCAGAACCCCGGCACCAACCACCCCCGGATGCTCTCCGCCCTGGAGCAGGCCAAGGCGGCCGGCGCGAAGATCATCTCGGTGAACCCGCTGCCCGAGGCCGGCCTCGAACGCTTCAAGAACCCGCAGACCCCGCAGGGCATGCTCAAGGGCACCCCGCTCAACGACCTCTTCCTCCAGATCCGGATCGGCGGCGACCAGGCCCTCTTCCGCCTCCTGAACAAGCTGATCCTGGAGACCGAGGGCGCCGTCGACCGCACCTTCGTCACCGAACACACCCACGGCTACGAGGAGTTCGCCGCCGCCGCGGCCGACGCGGACTGGGACACGACGCTCGCCGCGACCGGACTCGACCGCACCGCCGTCGAACAGGCCCTCGCGATGGTCCTGGCCTCCGAGCGCACCGTCGTCTGCTGGGCCATGGGCCTCACCCAGCACAAGCACTCCGTGCCCACCATCCGCGAGATCGTCAACTTCCTCCTGCTCCGCGGCAACATCGGCCGCCCCGGCGCCGGCGTGTGCCCCGTGCGCGGCCACTCCAACGTCCAGGGCGACCGCACCATGGGCATCTTCGAACGCCCCGCGCCCGCCTTCCTCGACGCCCTCGACGAGGAGTTCGGGATCACCTCACCGCGCCACCACGGCTACGACGTGGTCCGCGCGATCCGCGCCCTGCGGGACGGCGACGCCAAGGTCTTCTTCGCGATGGGCGGCAACTTCGTCGCCGCCACCCCCGACACCGACGTCACCGAGGCCGCCATGCGCAACGCGCGCCTCACCGTCCACGTCTCCACCAAACTCAACCGCTCCCACGTGGTCACCGGCGCCCGCGCGCTGATCCTGCCCACCCTCGGCCGTACCGACAAGGACGTCCAGGCGAGCGGGAAGCAGTTCGTGACCGTCGAGGACTCCATGAGCAAGGTCCACGCCTCACGCGGCAACCTCACCCCCGCGAGTCCCCACCTCCTCTCCGAGCCCGCCATCGTCGCCCGCCTCGCCCGCGCCGTCCTCGGGACCGCGTCCACCACGCCCTGGGAGGAGTTCGAGCGGGACTACGCCACCATCCGGGACCGCATCTCCCGGGTCGTCCCCGGCTTCGAGAACTTCAACGCGCGAATCGCCCACCCCGGCGGCTTCACCCTCCCGCACGGCCCCCGCGACTCGCGCCGCTTCCCCACCGACACCGGGAAGGCCAACTTCACCGCCGCCCCCGTCGAGTTCCCCGCGCTCCCCGAAGGCCGGCTGCTGCTCCAGACCCTGCGCTCCCACGACCAGTACAACACCACCATCTACGGCCTGGACGACCGCTACCGGGGCATCAAGGGCGGCCGCCGCGTCGTCCTCGTACACCCCGAGGACGCGGCAGCCCTCGGGCTCGCCGACGGCGCCTACACCGACCTGGTCAGCGAGTGGAAGGACGGCGTCGAACGCCGCGCGCCCGGCTTCCGCGTCGTCCACTACCCCACGGCCCGGGGCTGCGCCGCCGCGTACTACCCGGAGACCAACGTGCTCGTTCCCCTCGACTCCACCGCCGACACCAGCAACACCCCCGCCTCCAAGTCCGTCGTGGTGCGCTTCGAGCCCGCGCGCTAAGCGCTCGCTCAGGCGTCTGATAAGAACGACGCAGACGAGCACCGCACCGAGACGAAAGGCGGACCCATGGGCGAGCACAGCGCACCCACGTTCCCCCAGGAGATCATCGACGAGTACGCCGCGCTCGGCGTCGACCTGCCCGCCCTCTTCTCCGCCGGCCACCTCGGCGAACGCATGGGCGTCCGCATCGTCGAAGCCTCCGCCGAGCGCGTCGTCGGCACCATGCCGGTCGAGGGCAACACCCAGCCGTACGGACTCCTGCACGGCGGCGCGTCCGCCGTCCTCGCCGAGACCCTGGGCTCCGTCGGATCGATGCTGCACGGCGGCCCCGCGAAGTTCGCCGTCGGCGTCGACCTGAACTGCACCCATCACCGAGGGGTACGGAGCGGCCTCGTCACCGGCACCGCCACCCCCGTACACCGGGGACGCACCACCGCCACGTACGAGATCGCCATCACCGACGAACAGGGCAAGCGGGTCTGCACCGCACGCCTCACCTGCCTGCTGCGCGACGCCCCCGCCCCGGCGGCCCCCTGACCCCGCACCACCGCACCACCCCCCTGCCCGGCCGTGACCCAAAACGGCCGGGCAGCGGCATATCCGGGCACAACCACCGCCACGATCAAGGAAATTGAACGGCACACGGACCCAACCCCCTTGACCCGGCGCCCCGTTCCATGGCCCACTCAGCTACCACACCCCACCCACCCCCACCACCACACCGCGTCGCCGCACCCCCACCGACATCACGCAGCGTAACCGACGCCCGGAGCGGGACACCCCGCCGCGAGGCCAACGGCCCGGCCCCACAGCCACCGGGCCCCTTCGCCATGCCCCCGCGCCCCCACACCGCGCCCCCGCCGCGCGACAGCAGCAAGATCGCCCCAAGCCCCTTAGCAGAGCTGCACGTTCTCACATTGCGGTCACTTCACGGTCCGGTAAAAAGCCGTACATGTCCGCCCAGCCACCTCAAGCCTTGCTCAAGGGCATAACAAGACAGTCACATCCTTGGCCGGCAGCACTCCCGACCCCCACCACTGCCCTTAGAGTCACGGCCAGTCACCGCGCCGCCGGGCGCGTCTGCAAGCACGGCCCTGTACCAACCCAGTACGGCCCGGCGAACGACACGGCACCTCAAGCAGAGGAGGCCGCGCCAGGGAAAGGACCTTTCGTGCGACACCGTTCTTTGCTCATCCTCACCACAGTGCTCACCACCGGTGCACTGACACTCACCGCCTGCGGGTCGCGCGACGACGACAACAAGAGCGACGGCAACGGCGGCAGCTCCAACACGACCGTCGTCATCGGCGTCGACGCGCCGCTCACCGGTGACCTCTCCGCCCTCGGCCTCGGCATCAAGAACTCCGCCGACCTCGCCGCCAAAACGGCGAACAAGGAGAAGACCGTCCCCGGCGTCACCTTCGAGGTCCAGCCGCTCGACGACCAGGCCCAGCCCTCCGTCGGCCAGCAGAACGCCACGAAGTTCATCGACAACAAGAAGGTCCTCGGCGTCGTCGGCCCGCTGAACTCCGGCGTCTCCCAGTCGATGCAGAAGCCCCTCAACGACGCCGGCCTCACCCAGGTCTCCCCCGCCAACACCGGCACCGAGCTCACCCAGGGCAACAACTGGAAGACCGGCGACAAGAAGCGCCCCTTCAAGACCTACTTCCGCACCGCCACCACGGACCAGATCCAGGGCGCCTTCGCCGCGAAGTACCTCTACAACAACGCGAAGATCAAGAAGGTCTACCTCATCGACGACCAGAAGCCCTACGGCGCCGGTCTCGCGGCCTCCTTCAAGGCCACCTACACCGGACTGGGCGGCAAGATCGTCGGCGCCGACCACGTCAACCCCGAGGACCGCGACTTCAACGCCGTCGTCACCAAGGTCAAGAGCTCCGGCGCCAAGGCCGTCTACTACGGCGGTGAGTACCCCGCCGGCGCCCCCCTGAGCCAGCAGCTCAAGGCCCGCGTGCAGATCCCCCTCATGGGCGGCGACGGCATGTACAGCGCCGACTTCATCAAGCTCAACAAGAAGGCCCAGGGCGACATCGCGACCTCCGTCGGCAAGCCCGTCGAGGAACTCGACTCCGCCAAGAAGTTCATCGCGGACTACAAGACCGCCGGCTACAAGGACGCCTACGAGGCCTACGGGGGCGGCACCTACGACGCCACCTGGTCCATCATCGAGGCCGTCAAGCTCGTCGTCTCCGAGAACGACGGCAAGCTCCCCGACGACGCCCGCGCCAAGGTCCTCGAAGCCATGAGCAAGGTCAAGTTCGACGGCGTCACCGGCCCCGTCTCCTTCGACGAGTTCGGCGACACCACCAACACCATGATGACCGCCTACCAGGTCGACGGCGGCAAGTGGGTCTCCAGGCTCAGCGAGGTCTACAAGCCGTAACCGGCACCCGGACACCCACCGACACGCACACCAGACCGCGCGGGAGCGCTACGAGCACTCCCGCGCGGCGCCATATCCGAACCACTCCACGGAGGCCCTGCGGTGCACGAACTGCCGCAACAGCTGGCCAATGGACTCATCCTCGGCGCGATGTACGGACTCATCGCGATCGGCTACACGATGGTCTACGGAATCATCCAGCTCATCAACTTCGCCCACGGCGAGATCTTCATGATCGGAGGCTTCGGAGCTCTCACCGTGTACCTCTGGATGCCGGCCGGCTCCAACCTCCTCGCCATCATCCCCCTCATGATCATCGGCGGCGTCATATGCTCCGTCGCCGTCAGCGCCGCCGCCGAACGCTTCGCCTACCGGCCGCTGCGCAACGCCCCCCGGCTCGCCCCGCTGATCACCGCGATCGGACTCTCCCTCGCCCTCCAGCAGGCCATCTGGAAGTGGTACCCCGACGCCACCAAGGACCGCCCCTTCCCGCAGTTCAAGGGCGAAGCCTTCGACCTCTTCGGCGCCCACGTCCAGCGCGGTGACCTCTTCGTCCTCATCGCCGCCCCCGTCTGCATGATCGCCCTCGGCCTCTTCGTCTCCAAGACCCGCTCCGGCCGCGGCATGCAGGCCACCTCGCAGGACCCCGACACCGCCAAGCTCATGGGCATCAACACCGACCGCATCATCGTCATGGCCTTCGCCATCGGTGCCGCGTTCGCCGCCGTCGCCGCCGTCGCCTACGGGCTCAAGAACGGCCAGATCGGCTTCAAAATGGGCTTCCTCATGGGCCTCAAGGCCTTCACCGCCGCCGTACTCGGCGGCATCGGCAACATCTACGGCGCCATGCTCGGCGGAGTCGTCCTCGGCGTCGCGGAATCCCTCGCCACCGGCTACATGAGCGACGTACCCGGCATGGACCTCTTCGGCGGCGGCGCCTGGAAGGACGTGTGGGCCTTCGTCCTCCTCATCGTCGTCCTGCTGCTGCGGCCCCAGGGCCTGCTCGGCGAACGCGTCGCGGACAGGGCGTGATACGGATGACCACCCAGAACGCACTCATCCCCCTCCCCGCCCCCGCCGCCCGCATCGCCACCCTCACCGGCGCCGCGGCCGCCCTCGCCGGCACCCTGCTCCCCTGGACCTGGACCTCCGAATTCCCCGGCGACCTCACCGTCACCGGCTACCCCGGCGGCCTCCAGGTCCTCACCCTCACCGGCGCGATCCTCACCCTGCTCCTCGCCCTCACCGGCTACGGCATCCCCGGACTGCGCTGGCTCGCCCCCGCCGGCACGCACAGCCCGGTCCGCCTCGCGGCCCTCGCCACCTTCGGCACCACCGGCTACGCCATGGGCGCCATCTCCTACGAACTCGGCGGCGTCGTCAACCTCGAACCGGGAGCCTGGGTCAGCGGCATCGGCGCACTCGTCGCCGTCATCGCCTCCCTCGCCCTCCCCTACGACGTCCCGCTCCCCGCCGACGGCCCCGCGCCGAACGCCTGGCAGCGCTTCCGCAACAGCCTCGCCGCACCCTCGGCACCCCGCGCCAAGGCCCTCCCGGGCTGGGCCGAGATCATCATCATCGCGGTCTCCTTCGGCCTCGCGCTGTACGTCTTCACCTACGGGATCGACATCCCCACCGAGGACTCCGAACAGTTCATCGGCTTCCTCATCACCGCGGGCTTCGCCTTCACCGCACTCACCCGGGCCGGCCTCATCGCCCGCCTCACCGCGCTGACCGCCAAGCACCGCAACGTCACCCTCACGGCCGCCCTCGTCGCGGCACTCTGCTTCCCCTTCACCCAGGACACCGCGGAATACGCCCTCATCGGCGTCAACATCCTCATCTTCGCCACCGTCGCCCTGGGCCTCAACGTCGTCGTCGGCCTCGCCGGCCTCCTCGACCTCGGATACGTCGCCTTCCTCGGCGTCGGCGCCTACACCGCCGCCCTGGTCTCCGGCGCACCCCTCTCCGCGATCGGCGTCAAATTCCCCTTCTGGGCCGCCGTCCTCACCGGGGCCGTCGTCTCGATGATCTTCGGCGTCCTCATCGGCGCCCCCACCCTGCGCCTGCGCGGCGACTACCTCGCCATCGTCACCCTCGGCTTCGGTGAGATCTTCCGCGTCACCGTGAACAACCTCAACGGCAACAGCGGCCCCGACCTGACCAACGGCTCCCAGGGCATCCCCAGCATCCCCGACCTCAACCTCTTCGGGATCGACTTCGCCCTCAGCCATGACGTCGGACCCTTCACCCTCAGCAGGCCGGCCAACTACTACCTGCTGATGTTCGTCGTCACCGCCGTCGTCGTCCTCGTCTTCCGCCGCTCCGGAGAATCCCGCATCGGCCGCGCCTGGGTCGCCATCCGCGAGGACGAGACCGCCGCCACCGCCATGGGCATCAACGCCTTCCGGCTCAAGCTGCTCGCCTTCGCCCTCGGCGCCACGCTCGCCGGCCTCGCCGGCACCGTACAGGCACACGTCAACTACACCGTGACGCCCGAGCAGTACCAGTTCGCCGGCTCCGTGCCCCCGAACTCCGCGTTCCTCCTCGCCGCCGTCATCCTCGGCGGCATGGGAACCCTCAGCGGACCCTTCGTCGGCGCCGCGCTGCTCTACCTCATCCCGGCCAAGCTGCAGTTCATGCAGGACTACCAGCTCTTCCTCTTCGGAATCGCACTCGTCCTCCTGATGCGCTTCCGGCCCGAGGGCCTGGTCGCCGACCGCAGGAAGCAGCTCGAATTCCACGAGACCGACCAGCTCGACGTGCCCACACCCCGGAAGTCCGACGAGACGGACGCCGGCATCGCCAAGGCGGGGGCGTAACACCATGACCACCACCACACAGACCGCCACCGGGACGACCGTCCTGGACGCCAGCGGGGTCACCATGCGCTTCGGCGGCCTCACCGCCGTCCGCGACGTCGACCTCCAGGTCAACACCGGCGAGATCGTCGGCCTCATCGGCCCCAACGGCGCCGGCAAGACCACCTTCTTCAACTGCCTCACCGGCCTCTACGTCCCCACCGAGGGCAAGGTCAGCTACCGGGGCACCGTCCTGCCGCCCAAGCCCCACCTCGTCACCAAGGCCGGCATCGCCCGCACCTTCCAGAACATCCGGCTCTTCGCCAACATGACCGTCCTGGAAAACGTCCTCGTCGGACGCCACACCAGGACCAAGGAAGGGCTCTGGTCCGCCCTGCTCCACCTGCCCGGCTACCGGGCCGCCGAGAAATCCAGCCGCGAACGCGCCATGGAACTCCTGGAGTTCATCGGACTCCAGAACAAGGCCGACCACCTCGCGCGCAACCTCCCCTACGGAGACCAGCGCAAACTGGAGATCGCCCGCGCCCTCGCCAGCGACCCCGGACTCCTCCTCCTGGACGAGCCCACCGCCGGCATGAACCCCCAGGAGACCCGCGTCACCGAAGAGCTCATCTTCGCGATCCGGGACCAGGGCATCGCCGTCCTCGTCATCGAGCACGACATGCGCTTCATCTTCAACCTCTGCGACCGCGTCGCCTGCCTCGTCCAGGGCGAGAAACTCGTCGAAGGCACCGCGTCCGAGGTCCAGAGCGACGAACGCGTCATCGCCGCCTACCTCGGCACCCCCTTCGAAGGCGCCCCCGGCGCGGAGGAAGTCGCCGAGGTCGAAGCGGCCGAGGCCCACACGAGCACGGAAGAGGAGGGCAACCGATGACCGCACTGCTGGAGGTCGAGGACCTCCGCGTCGCCTACGGCAAGATCGAAGCCGTCAAGGGCATCTCGTTCACCGTCGAGACCGGCCAGGTGGTCACCCTCATCGGCACCAACGGCGCCGGCAAGACCACCACCCTGCGCACCCTCTCCGGGCTGCTCAAACCGCTCAGCGGCCGCATCCTCTTCGAGGGCAAACCGCTCACCAACGTCCCCGCGCACAAGATCGTCTCCCTGGGCCTCGCCCACTCCCCCGAGGGCCGCCACATCTTCCCCCGGCTGACGATCGCGGAGAACCTCCTCCTCGGCGCGTACCTCCGCAACGACAAAGCGGGCATCGAGAAGGACGTCCAGCGCGCCTACGACCTCTTCCCCATCCTCGGGGAACGCCGCAAGCAGGCCGCCGGCACCCTCTCCGGCGGCGAGCAGCAGATGCTCGCCATGGGCAGGGCCATGATGTCCCAGCCCAAGCTGCTCATGCTCGACGAGCCCTCCATGGGCCTCTCCCCGATCATGATGCAGAAGATCATGGAGACCATCGTCGAACTCCGCGCCTCCGGCACGACGATCCTCCTGGTCGAGCAGAACGCCCAGGCCGCGCTGTCCCTGGCCGACCAGGGCCACGTCATGGAGATCGGCAAGATCGTCCTCTCCGGCACCGGGGCGGACCTCCTCCACGACGAGTCCGTCCGCAAGGCGTACCTGGGCGAGGACTGAGCGCTTACGGATACGAGGAAGGCCCGCGCCACGTGGCGCGGGCCTTCCTCGTGTTCTACGGGGCCTACTCGGCGGCCTTCTTCTTCTCCTCGGCGTCCGCGATCAGGGCCTCGGCGAGCTGCTGCATCGACAGCCGGCGGTCCATGGACGTCTTCTGAATCCACCGGAACGCCTCCGGCTCGGACAGCCCGTAGTCCGTCTGGAGGATGCTCTTCGCCCGGTCCACCAGCTTCCGCGTCTCCAGCCGCTGCGCGAGGTCGGCGACCTCGTTCTCCAGCGCCTTCAGCTCGGAGAACCGCGACACGGCCATCTCGATCGCCGGGACGACGTCGCTCTTGCTGAACGGCTTGACCAGGTACGCCATCGCCCCGGCGTCCCGGGCCCGCTCCACGAGGTCGCGCTGCGAGAACGCGGTGAGCATGAGGACCGGCGCGATGGACTCCTCGGCAATCTTCTCGGCGGCGGAGATCCCGTCGAGGACCGGCATCTTCACATCGAGGATGACCAGGTCCGGCTTGTGCTCCCGCGCCAGCTCGACGGCTTGCTGCCCGTCCCCGGCCTCGCCGACGACGGAGTAGCCCTCCTCTTCGAGCATCTCCTTGAGGTCGAGGCGGATGAGTGCCTCGTCCTCGGCGATGACGACGCGGGTCGTCAGCGGCGGAACGTGCGACTTGTCGTCATCGGCGACGGGCTGGGGCGACTCGGGGGTGGTCACGGGGGCTCCTTGTTCCAGGACAGGACTGCTGCCTCTGAGCCTACCTAGCTACGCCGCCCCAACGGGACCCGGTATACTGCTGCACAGCTCCCGCCTTGCCCGGTTGGAGGAATTGGCGATACTCGCGGTGCTCAAACCACCGTGCCTTCGGGCATGTGGGTTCGAATCCCACACCGGGCACGTACGAAGCGGATGTTCACGTTCTCGTGAACATCCGCTTTTTGCTGCCCGCGGCAGGTCCGGAGGGTTCATCCTATTCGCGTGAACGTGTACGAAATGGAATTACGGCAGAGGGCTCTTACTCTTCTCCGAGGCGGGGCCCGCAATGCGGACGTCGCACGAGAGCTGAACGTTCCCGCCGGAACGATCGGCTCGTGGCTGTATGCAGATCGCAGACGGCGCGGAATCCCGTCCCAGCGGCCCGCCGACTGCCCACAGTGCGCAGGCGGAGACTTCGATCGCCTCGCCTACGCATATCTGCTCGGGCTCTACCTCGGAGACGGCTGCATCAGCCAGGGCAGGCGAGGCGTGTATGCGCTCCGCATCGCCTGCGCCGACGCATGGCCCGGAATCATGGACGCGTGCGCCGAAGCCATGCAGATCATCCGGCCAGCCAACAAGGTGTTCCGGGTGCAGCGACAGGGCTGCCAGTACGTGACGTGCCTCAGCAAGCACTGGCCCTGCCTGTTCCCCCAGCACGGCCCAGGCAAGAAACATGACCGCGAAATCGCGCTGACCAAGTGACAGCAGGCGATCGTGGACGCGCACCCCTGGGAGTTCATCCGTGGGCTCATCCACTCCGACGGCTGCCGCATCACCAACTGGGCCACCCGCCTCGTCCGTGGCGAACGACGGCGTTACGAGTACCCGCGCTACTTCTTCACCAACCTGTCGGCCGACATCCTGCGCCTTTACACCGACACGCTCGACAAACTCGGCGTCGAGTGGAAAGACACCAACGGCAAGAACATCTCCGTCGCCCGACGGGCGTCCGTAGCCCTCATGGACGCTCACGTCGGGCCTAAATACTGAGGCAGCCCGCTACTTCGGCCTGTCGTCCTCGCCGATGTGGTGCACGCGCACCAGGTTCGTGGAGCCCGCGACACCCGGCGGGGAGCCGGCCGTGATGACCACGACGTCGCCCTTCTGGCAGCGGCCGATCTTCAGCAGTTCGTCGTCCACCTGGGCCACCATCGCGTCCGTGGAGTCCACGTGCGGGCCCAGGAACGTTTCGACGCCCCACGTCAGGTTCAGCTGGGAGCGGGTCGCCGGGTCCGGGGTGAAGGCGAGGAGCGGGATCGGGGAGCGGTAGCGCGACAGGCGCTTCACCGTGTCGCCGCTCTGCGTGAAGGCGACCAGGAACTTCGCGCCGAGGAAGTCGCCCATCTCCGCCGCCGCGCGGGCCACCGCGCCGCCCTGGGTGCGGGGCTTGTTGCGCTCCGTCAGCGGCGGGAGGCCCTTGGCGAGGATGTCCTCCTCGGCGGCCTCCACGATGCGGGCCATCGTGCGAACCGTCTCTATGGCGTACTTGCCGACGCTCGTCTCGCCGGAGAGCATCACCGCGTCCGTGCCGTCGATGATCGCGTTCGCGACGTCGGACGCCTCGGCGCGGGTGGGCCGGGAGTTGTCGATCATCGAGTCGAGCATCTGCGTCGCGACGATGACCGGCTTGGCGTTGCGCTTGGCGAGCTTGATCGCGCGCTTCTGGACGATCGGGACCTGCTCCAGCGGCATTTCGACGCCGAGGTCGCCGCGGGCGACCATGATGCCGTCGAAGGCGGCGACGATGTCCTCGATGTTCTCGACGGCCTGCGGCTTCTCGACCTTGGCGATGACGGGGAGGCGGCGGCCCTCCTCGTCCATGACGCGGTGGACGTCCTCGATGTCCCGGCCGCTGCGGACGAAGGAGAGGGCGATGATGTCGGCGCCCGTGCGGATGGCCCAGCGCAGGTCCTCGATGTCCTTCTCGGAGAGCGCGGGGACGGAGACGGCGACGCCGGGGAGGTTGAGGCCCTTGTGGTCGGAGACCATGCCGCCCTCGATCACGGTGGTCCGGACGCGGGGGCCGTCGACCTCGGTGACCTCCAGGGTGACGCGGCCGTCGTCGATCAGGATGCGCTCACCGGGGGTGACGTCGGCGGCGAGGCCGCCGTACGTCGTACCGCAGCCGTTGCGGTCGCCCTCCATCGGCTCGACGGTGATGGTGAAGTCGTCGCCGCGTTCAAGGAGTACGGGGCCCTCGCGGAAGCGTCCGAGGCGAATCTTCGGGCCTTGAAGGTCGGCGAGGACGCCGACGCTGCGGTGGGCCTCGTCGGACGCTTTGCGCACACGGTGGTAGCGCTCTTCGTGTTCGGCGTAGCTGCCGTGGCTGAGGTTGAGGCGGGCGATGTCCATTCCCGCCTCGACGAGGGCCTTGATCTGGTCGTATGAGTCGGTTGCGGGTCCCAGGGTGCAAACGATTTTGGCTCGGCGCATGGTTCGAGCCTAGACCTTACCTATGGGTAGGTAATTGGCTGTGAATGACTGCTCAACAACCTTTGCGTGAAGGGTTATTGACAAGTGTTGAATTGTGCGGCGGCGTGCTCGGATGAGCACGCGCCGGCGTCCCCGTGGGCGGTTGTTCAGAGTTTCGGCGGGGTCATGGTGAAGCGGGCGTTCACCTGCGCGTACACGGTCTGCTGCTGGGGTTCGAGGTCGACGGGGGGCGGCGGCGGGGCACCGGCTCCGGCGGGGGCCGGCACCGCTCCGCCGTAGCCGGCGCGGCGGGCGTACGCGACGGGGGCGGCGTTCTCCGCGCCTATGTCGGCGAGTTCGACCAGGGCGGCGAGGTCCGCGCCGAGTGCTCCGGCGTATTCGCGGGCGCGCTGGACGGCTTCGCGGACGGCTTGGCGGCGGGCCTCGCCGTGGGCGGGTGAGGTGGGGCGCAGGGCCCACCAGGGTCCGCTGACGTGGGTCATGTCGAGGTCGCCGACGCGGGTGACGAATTCGCCGAGTGCGGTGAAGTCGTTGAGGACGGCGGTGATGTAGACGCGGCCGTGGTAGGCGCGGATCTTCTCGTCGCGGCCTCGTTGGACGAGTTCGGGGTGGATGGAGAGGGCGCCGGTCTCGATCTTCTCGACGGCGTCGCCGTAGGTGCGGGCGAGTTCGAGGACGGTGGCGTTGCGGCGGGTGAGGTCTTCGAGGGCGGCGCGGCGGTCCTTGCCCCGGGCGGTGACGGTGATGGAGAGGCGGGCGATCTCGGGGTCGACTTCCAGGCGGGCTTCGCCGCGGACGGCGAGGCGGGGCTGGTCCGGGGTGCCGTAGGGCTGGGCGGTGTCGGTCATGGGTCCACTGTGGCATCCGGGTGTGACAGCGGGGGTGTGGCCGGCCGGACGGTGTGCGGTCGGTGTGTGGTCATGGAACGGAAACCTGCCGGGGGTGTTGCCGGGGGTGGTGCGTGGGTGATTATCTACGCGCGTCGCTGGACGGCGTACGACAGAACTTCGCACCGGGTGAACTGACATGTGGGAGAACGAGATGCCGCTGAACCGAAGGACGTTCCTGGGGACATCGGCCGCGGCCGGCGCGGGTGCGGTGGTGGTGGGCGGTGTCGCGTCGCCCGCCCAGGCGCACGGGCGCGGGCACGGTCACGGGCGTCCGCAGAAGCGGTACTCGTTCACCGTGATGGGGACGACGGATCTGCACGGGAACGTGTTCAACTGGGACTACTTCACGGATGCCGAGTTCGACGACAAGGATCACAACGACGTCGGTCTGGCGAAGATCTCGACGTTGGTGGAGCAGGTGCGGCGGGAGAAGGGCCGCGCGAACACGCTGATGATCGACGCGGGTGACACGATCCAGGGCACGCAGCTCTCGTACTACTACGCGAAGATCGACCCGATCACGGCGAAGCGTGGTCCGGTGCATCCGATGGCGCAGGCGATGAACGCGATCGGGTACGACGCGGCGGCGTTGGGGAACCACGAGTTCAACTACGGGATTCCGGTGCTGCGGAAGTTCGAGGAGCAGTGCGATTTCCCGCTGCTCGGGGCGAACGCGCTGGACGCGAAGACGCTGCGGCCGGCGTTCGCGCCGTATGTGATCAAGAAGCTGCGGACGCCGCACGGGCGGGATGTGAAGGTGGGCATCCTGGGGCTGACGAACCCGGGGATCGCGATCTGGGACAAGGCGAACGTGAGCGGGAAGATGGTGTTCCCGGGGCTTGAGGAGCAGGCGGCGAAGTATGTGCCGCGGCTGCGTTCGATGGGCGCGGACGTGGTGATCGTGTCGGCGCATTCGGGCAACAGCGGGACGTCGTCGTACGGGGACCAGATTCCGTATGTGGAGAACGCGGCGGGTCTGGTGGCGGAGCAGGTGCCGGGGATCGACGCGATCCTGGTGGGTCACGCGCATCTGGAGATTCCCGAGTACTTCGTGGAGAACAAGGAGACCGGGAAGAAGGTCGTGCTCTCGGAGCCGCTGAAGTGGGGGCAGCGGCTGACGCTGTTCGACTTCGAGGTGGTGTGGGAGAAGGGCCGCTGGGTGGTCGAGAAGGCCGGTTCGCGGGTGCTGAACTCGAACACGGCGGCCGAGGACCGGAAGATCACGAAGCTGCTGACGGACGAGCACGAGAAGGTCGTGGCGTACGTCAACCAGGTGATCGGTACGGCGGCTTCGGAGATGACCACGGCGGAGGCGGCGTGGAAGGACGAGCCGATCATCGATCTGATCAACGTGGTCCAGGCGGAGACGGTGAAGGCGGCGCTGGCGGGTGGTGAGTACGCGGGGCTGCCGGTGCTGTCGCAGGCGTCGTGCTTCTCGCGTACGGCGCGGATTCCGGCCGGGAACGTGACGATCAAGGACGCGGCGGGTCTGTATCCGTTCGAGAACACGCTGGAGGCGCGTCTGGTGACGGGTGCGCAGATCGTGGACTATCTGGAGTTCTCGGCGAAGTATTACGTGCGGACGGCGGCGGGTGCCGCGGTGGATCCGGAGAAGCTGACGAATGCGGAGAACACTCCGGACTACAACTACGACGCGGTGTCGGGGCTGACGTATGACATCGACATCGCGAAGCCGGTGGGTTCGCGGATCGTGAATCTGTCGTTCGAGGGGAAGCCGCTGGACCCGAAGGCGCAGTTCGTGCTGGCGGTGAACAACTACCGGGCGAGTGGTGGCGGCAATTTCCCGCATGTTCCGGGTGCGAAGCAGCTGTGGGCGAATTCGGAGGAGATCCGGAACACGATCATCGCCTGGGTGCAGGCGAAGGGTTCGGTGGACCCCGCGGAGTTCGCTTCGGTGGACTGGAAGCTGACGCGGGACGGCGTGCCGGTGTTCTAGGCGGGCGGTTGGTGAGGGCGGTCGTTCCGTCTCCCTTTTTCGGGGAGGTGGGGCGGCCGCCCTTTTTCTGTTCAGGTTTTCTGTTCAGGGTTTCTGTTCAGGGGTGGGTGAGGGGGACGAGGGTGGGGTGTTGGGCGGGGATGGCGGGCTGGGTGAGGCCGAAGGTGGTGAAGGCGGTGCGTTGCGGGAGGGGGTAGGGGGTGGTGCCGGTGAGGTCGTTGAGGATGGTGGCGCTGCGCCAGGCGGCGAGGCCGAGGTCGGGGGCGCCGACGCCGTGGGTGTGGCGTTCGGCGTTCTGTACGTAGATGTGGCCGGTGATGGCGGGGCCGAGGTCGAGGCGGTGATGGGCGTCGATGCGGGGGCGGCCCGCGTCGTCGCGGCGGAGGTGGGGGGTGAGGTGGTGGAGGAGGGTGTCGAGGGGGCGTTCGCGGTAGCCGGTGGCGAGGACGACTGCGTCGGTGGTGACGCGGGTGCGGGTGGACTGCTGGGTGTGTTCGAGGTGGAGTTCGACGCGGGTGTTGGCGACGCGTCCGGCGGTGCGGACGGTGACGCCGGGTGTGAGCGTGGCGTCGGGCCAGCCGCCGTGGAGGGTGCGTCGGTAGAGCTCGTCGTGGATGGCGGCGATGGTGTCGTGGTCGATGCCTTTGTGGAGTTGCCATTGCTGGGGGACGAGGGTGTCGCGGACGGGTTCGGGGAGGGCGTGGAAGTAGCGGGTGTAGTCGGGGGTGAAGTGTTCGAGGCCGAGTTTCGAGTACTCCATGGGCGCGAAGGCGGGGGTGCGGGCGAGCCAGTGGAGTCCTTCGTTGCCGTGGGGGCGGGCGCGGAGGAGGTCGAGGAAGATTTCGGCGCCGGACTGTCCTGAGCCGATGACGGTGATGTGGCGGGCGCGGAGGAGGCGTTCGCGGTGGGGGAGGTAGTCGGCGGAGTGGATGACGGGGGCGGTGCCGGTGTCGGTGAGGGGTTTGAGGGGTTCGGGGATATGGGGTTCGGTGCCGATGCCGAGGGCGATGTGGCGGGTGTGGGTGCGGCCGAGTGATTCGGCTTCGCCGTGGGCGTCGAGCTGGGTGTGGTCGATGTCGAAGCGGGCGGTCTGGGGGTCCCAGCGGATGGTGTCGACCTGGTGGCCGAAGTGGAGGCCGGGGAGCCGGGTGCTGACCCAGCGGCAGTAGGCGTCGTATTCGGCGCGGTGGATGTGGAAGCGCTCGGCGAAGTAGAAGGGGTAGAGGCGGTCCTGGGTGCGTTGGTAGTTGAGGAAGCTCCAGGGGCTGGTGGGGTCGGCGAGGGTGACGAGGTCGGCGAGGAAGGGGACTTGGAGGGTGGCGCCGTCGATGAGGAGTCCGGGGTGCCAGTGGAAGGCGGGGCGCTGTTCGTAGAAGGCGGTGGTGAGGGGGGTGGGGAGGCCGTGGGCGAGGGCGGCGAGGGAGAGGTTGAAGGGGCCGATGCCGATGCCGACGAGGTCGTGGGTGTGATGGGGGTCGGGGGTGGGCGGGGCGGCGGTCATCGGAGGGTGCTGCCTTCCTTGAGTTCGGCGGTGAGGTGGGTCACGAGGGCGAGGAGGCGGTGGAGGTCGTCGGGGGTGGTGTGGGGGTTGAGGAGGGTGGCTTTGAGCCAGAGGCGGCCGTGGGTGTGGGTGCGGCCGAGTACGGCGTGGCCGCGGGTGAGGAGGGTGCGGCGGAGGGTGGCGACGGTGTGGTCGTCGGCGTCGGTGGGGCGGAAGAGGACGGTGCTGATGGTGGGGCGTTCGTGGAGTTCGAGGCCGGGGGTGCGGGTGACGAGGTCGGCGAGGGTGTGGGCGGCGGCGCAGGTGCGGTCGACGAGGTCGGCGAGTCCGGTGCGGCCGAGGGCCCGGAGGGTGACGGCGATCTTGAGTGCGTCGGGGCGGCGGGTGGTGCGCAGGGAGCGGCCGAGGAGGTCGGGGAGGCCGGCTTCGGTGTCGTCGTCGGCGTTGAGGTAGGGGGCCTGGTGGTGGAGGGCGTGGAGGTGGTGGCGGTCGGGGACGGCGAGGATGCCGGCGGAGGCGGGCTGCCAGCCGAGTTTGTGGAGGTCGAGGGCGACGCTGTCGGCGCGGTCGAGTCCGTCGAGGAGGTGGCGGTGGGCGGGGCTGAAGAGGAGGGGTCCGCCGTAGGCGGCGTCGATGTGGAGTTCGGCGCCGTGGCGGGTGCAGAGGTCGGCGATGCCGGTGAGGGGGTCGATCCGGCCGGTGTCGGTGGTGCCGGCGGTGGCGGTGACGAGGAGGGGGCCGTTTCCCCGGTGGCGGGCGAGGGTCTCGTGGAGTGCGGGGACGTCGATGGTGCCGTCCGGGGCGGGGACGGTGAGGGGTTCGGGCAGGCCGAGGAGCCAGGCGGCGCGGGTGATGCTGTGGTGGGCGTTGGCGCCGGCGATGGTCTGGACGGGGCCGTGGCGTTCGCGGGCGAGGAGGAGGCCGAGTTGGTTGGCTTCGGTGCCGCCGGTGGTGATGAGGGCGTCGGGTGCGGGGTGGCGGGGGTAGATCTCGGCGGCGAGTGCGGCGGTGGTGTCGGCTTCGAGGGTGGAGGCGGCGGGGGCCTGGTCCCAGGAGTCCATGGAGGGGTTGAGGGCTGAGGCGGCGAGGTCGGCCGCCGCGGCGAGGGCGAGGGGCGGGGTGTGGAGGTGGGCGGCGCAGAGGGGGTCGGCGGGGTCGGCGGCGCCTTCGGTGAGGGCTTGGACGAGGGTGGCGAGGGCGTGGTGGGCGCCGGTGCCCCGGTCGGGGATGAGGGGGGTGAGGGCGGCGCGGGTGCGGGGGGTGACGGTGTCGGGTCCGCCTGCGGGGAGGGGGCCGTCGCGGCGTCGGGCGCCTTCGGCGAGGGCGGTGAGGACGGTGTCGAGGAGGGGGCGCAGGGCGTCGGGGCCGGTGGTGGTCCCGGCGAGGGGCGGTACGGGCATGGGGCGGGTGGTCCTTCGGGCGCGCGTGGACGGGGTGCGGGCATGGTCGTGTCCGGAGAGTCCCGTCGTACGCCCGGCGGGCGAGGCGGGGCTTTCCGGACGCGGCCATGGGTGTGCGTTCCAGCTTGTCCGGGTTTCGGGGGGCGCGGCCGGGTTGCCTGGTGATCTGAACTCGAAAGGGTGGCGGGGTGCGGGTGGGGGCGCGTCGGCGGGGGTGGGGCTGGTATGGGTGTGCCCGGCGCGCCCCGGTGGTGCGGGGTGGGCCGGGCACGGGTGGTGCGGGTGGGGTCAGTGGGCGTCGCGTACGTTCAGGGCGCGGCGCAGGTCGTCGATCTGGTCGGTGAGTTTGCGGCGGAGGGCCGGGATGAGGGCCGGGTCGTCGAGGGCTTCCTCGCCGGTGCGGAGGCTGTCGGCGTCGACGGCGTGGACGGGGAAGGCGTAGCGTCCGGCGGCTTCGGCGATGGCGGGGCCCCGGCGGGCGGCGAGCTGGGCGGCTTCGGGGTAGAAGCGGGGCACGTATGCGCGTACGAGGTCGGTCTGTTCGGGTTGCCAGAAGCCTTGGGCGGTGGCGGTGAAGAGGTAGTTGGAGAGGCTGTCGTCGTGGAACATCGCGTTCCAGGCGGCGGCCTTGGCCTCGGGGGTGGGCAGGGCGGCGCGGCAGCGGGCGGCGCCTTCCTGGCCGGTGGCGCTGGGGTCGTCCTCCAGGGCGGCGTCGATGGCGGTCTCGTCGGTGGCGCCGAGGACGGCGAGGCGGGTGAGGATGCGCCAGCGCAGTTCGGGGTCGAGTTCGGGTCCGCCGGGGACGGTGTCGTCGGCGAGCCAGCCCTGGATGGTGTCGGGCTGGGTGGCGGCGTCGATGAGGTGGCGTACGGCGGTGAGGCGCAGGCCGGGGTGGGTGCCGTCCTCGGTGCGGCGGATGAGGTCGCGGCAGAGGGCGGTGAGGGTGGTGAGGGCGGCGGGCCGGTCCTCGGGGGCGGTGTAGCGGCCGGCGACGTGGGTGTCGGCGAAGGCGAGGACGCCTTGGAGGAGGGCGAGGTCGGTCTCGTACGGGAGGTGGGCGCGGGCGGCTTCGAGGTAGGTGCTGGGGGCGAGTTCGCCGTCGCGGACCATGTCGCGGGCGGCGTTCCAGACGACGGCGCGGGTGAGGGGGTCGGGGATGCCGGAGAGGCTGTCCAGGACGGTGTTCCAGGAGTGCGGGTCGAGCCGGATCTTGGCGTAGGTGAGGTCTTCGTCGTTGAGGACGACGAGGGCGGGGCGGCGGCCGGGGCGGGTGACGGGGGCTTCCTCGGGGATGCCGGCGTCGAAGCGTTCGCGCAGGACGAGGGGGGTGGGGCCGTGCTGGGTGTCGAGGCTGTGGTCGTAGGCGCCGACGCTGATGCGGTGGGGGCGGGTGCCCCGGTGGTCGATGGTGAGCGACCAGGTGGTGTCGGTTTCGGTGGTGTGTGCGGCGAGGGTGTCGACGCCGGTGGTACGGAGCCACCGGTCGGCCCAGGCGTGGACGTCCCGGTCGGTGGCGGAGGCGAGGTTGTCGATGAAGTCGGCGAGGGTGGCGTTGCCGAACTTGTGGCGGGCGAAGTGGGTGTTGATGCCGGCGAGGAAGTCCTTCTCGCCGAGCCAGGCGACGAGCTGGCGGAGGGCGGAGGCGCCCTTGGCGTAGGAGATGCCGTCGAAGTTGAGGAGCGCGGAGGCGGTGTCGGGGACGTCGGCGGGGTCGGGGGCGACGGGGTGGGTGGAGGGGCGCTGGTCGGCGTCGTATCCCCAGCCCTTGCGGGCGACGCCGAAGTCGACCCAGGTATCGGTGAACCGCGTGGCTTCGGCCAGGGTCTGGTAGCCCATGTACTCGGCGAAGGACTCGTTGAGCCAGATGTCGTCCCACCAGGCGAGGGTGACGAGGTCGCCGAACCACATGTGGGCCATCTCGTGGGCGATGACCATGCCGCGGGTCTGGCGTTCGGTGTCGGTGACGGCGGAGCGGTAGATGAATTCGTCGCGGAAGGTGACGAGTCCGGGGTTCTCCATGGCGCCGGCGTTGAACTCGGGGACGAACGCCTGGTCGTACGAGTCGAAGGGGTACGGCTCGGTGAACTTCTCCTGGAACCGGTCGAAGCAGGCCCGGGTGATGTCGAGGATCTCGTCGGCGTCGGCGTCGAGGTGGGGGGCGAGGGAGCGGCGGCAGTGGATGCCGAAGGGCAGTCCGGCGTGTTCGGTGGTCACGGAGTGCCAGGGGCCGGCGGCGACGGCGACGAGGTAGGTGGAGAGCGGCGGGGTGGGGGCGATGGTCCAGCGGCCGTCGCCGGTGTGCTCGGTGACGCCGTTGCCGAGGACGGTCCAGCCTTCGGGGGCGGTGACGGTGAGGGCGAAGACCGATTTGAGGTCGGGCTGGTCGAAGGCGGCGAAGACGCGCTGGACGTCCTCCATGAAGAGCTGGGTGTAAACGTATGTCTCGTTGTCGCTGGGGTCGGTGAAGCGGTGCATGCCTTCGCCGGTGCGGGAGTAGCGCATGGCGGCGTCGACGTGGATCTCGTGCGTTCCTTCGGTGAGGCCGGTGAGGGGGTACCGGTTCTCGGTGAGGTGCGCGGGGTCCAGCGGCTGCCCGTCGAGGCTGATCGAGCGCAGGGTGGCGGGCTTGAGCTCGATGAAGGTGTCACCGGCCGTGCGGGCGGTGAACTCGATCGCGGTACGGGAGTCGAAGGTCTCCTCCCCCGCGGTGAGATCGAGTTCGATCGTGTATCGCTGTACGTCGAGGATCTGGGCTCGGGCCTGCGCTTCATCGCGCGTCAGTACGGACATGGGGACATGCTGCCGTATCGGCCGGGCGGCGCGCAGGCGGGTTCCGGTGGGGCGGGGGGCCGCCCGGCGATCCTTTGAGCGCTAAGATTCTTACCCCATTGTGTACCTGCGCGGAGGTGTGGCCGGGATGGCGGAGCGGGCGGACGCGGTGGCGTCGATCGTGGCGGACTGGCGGCGGGAGCGGCCGGAGCTGGACACGGCTCCGCTGGAGGTCTTCGGCCGGCTGCACCGGGCGTTCCTGCGGTACAGCACGGCGATTTCGCGCCCGGTGGAGCGCAAGGGTCTGTCGATGGCCGGCTTCGACGTGCTGACGGCGTTGCGCAGGGCGGGGGCGCCGTTCCGGCGGACGGCGGGTGAGCTGGCGGATTCCGGGCTGATCAGCTCGGCGGGGGTGACGCTGCGGATAGACCGGCTGGAGAAGGACGGGCTGATCCGGCGGGAGCGTGATCCGCAGGACCGGAGGGTGGTGCACTCGCGGCTGACGGACGAGGGTCTTTCGCTGATCGACGCGCTGTTCTCGGAGCATCTGGAGAACGAGCGGCGGATGCTGGCGGGGCTGTCGGAGGCGGAGTGCGTGGAGCTCGCGCGGTTGCTGGGGAAGCTGGAGCGGTCGGTGCTCTCGGCGGAGGGCGGGGAGTAGGCGCACCGGGGCCGCTCGACCCCGGTGCGCGGCGGGTCAGGCCGTCGCCGCCTGGGACTCCGCCTCCGTGCGGTACATGCGGCGGACCCGGACGACGCCCAGGTCGTGCTGGTAGAGGTTCTCCGCCTGGTCGGCGTCGGCGCGCAGGTCCTCCAGCATGACGCGGTCCTGTTCGAGGACCTCCCAGTGGCGGTCCTCCAGGAGCGTCTTGTACAGGAAGCGCCAGGTGTCGCGCTGCCAGCCGGTGACCTTGCGGTAGCGCCAGAAGAAGACGGCGCAGCGGTCCTCGTCGATGGGGGTGGCCATGCCGACGATGCCGAAGGGTCCGCCGGGTCCTGCGGTCGGCGGGTAGGGGATGGTGAGGTCGACCCAGTCGACGCCGGTGCGGCAGAGCTCGACCCAGTCGAAGTTGACGCCGCTCTGGTCGGTCTTCTCGAAGAAGAAGCCGCGTTCGGTCTCGCGGATGCGGAAGCGGGCGGTGGTCTGGCCTTCGGCCATGCTGTGCGAGTCGCGGTGGAGGAACGAGCCGTGCATGGGGTCGAGCAGGTTCTCGACGGCGTAGCGCCAGTTGACGTTCCACTCGGCGTAGCAGAGGAACGCCGAGGTGCCGGGGTCGGTGAGGGGTTCGGGCAGGGTGAGCGGGACGGGTTCGGCGTGGGCGTGGTCGCCGAAGTAGGCGAGGACCGCGCCGCCGGTCTCGATGAGGTGGGGGGCGGCGACGAGCTGTTTGCCCTCCAGGTTGCAGCCGGGGAGGCCGGGGACGGCGGCGACGGTGCCGGTGCCGTCGACCTGGACGCCGTGGTACCAGCAGGCGATGCGGTCGCCGAGGTGTTTGCCGAGGGAGAGGCGGGCGCCGCGGTGGGGGCAGCGGTCCTCCAGCATGTGGAGGGTGCCGTCGGCGCGGCGGAAGAGGAGCCATTCCTCGCCGAGGAGGGTGAGCCGTTTCATGCCGCCGGCGGGCACGAAGTCCGAGGGGCAGACGGCGTACCACTGGTTGCGGATGCCGGTGGCGAAGAGGCGGTCGGCGGTGCGGTCGCCGGGGCGGGCGACCTCGGAGGGGCGGGTCGGGGTGGTGGCGGTGGTCATGGCTGTCTCACGCTCCCAGTCGTCGCATCTCGGTGCGGAAGGTGTCCTCGGTCCAGGGGCTGCCGTCGGGTGCGGGCAGGTCGCGGGCGTTGAGTCCGGCGACGAGTCCGGGGAGGTCGTGTGCGCCGCCGCCGAAGACCTCCTCGATCACGGCGGCGAGCTTCTTCTCGTACGGGGTGGGCTCGGCGGTGCGGGCCTGGTGCGGTTCGAGGTACTGCGGGCCGGTCATGTCGGCTCCCTTCGGGCGGTTCAGAGGTCGAGTACGAGGCGGGGGGTGCGGGAGCGGGAGACGCAGAGCATCATCGAGGCGCCGGCCGCGCGTTCGTCTTCGCTGAGGAGGAAGTCGCGGTGGTCGGGGGTGCCTTCGAGGACCTTGGTCTCGCAGGTGCCGCAGATGCCGTCGCGGCAGGAGGAGGCGACGGGGACGCCGGCGTTCTCCAGGGCGTCGAGCGCGGAGGTGCCGGGGGTGACCTCGACGGTGCGGCCGGTGCGGGAGCAGACGATGTCGAAGCCGGTGTCCGCGCCGTCGCGGGGTGCGGCGGCGGGTGCGGCGAAGCGTTCGGTACGGGCGTCGGGGCAGCGTTCCTCGACGGCGGCGAGCAGGGGTTCGGGGCCGCAGCAGTAGACCTGGGTGCCGGGTTCGAGGCCGCCCAGCAGGGTGTCGAGGTCGGGGTGGCCCTGTTCGTCCTGGGGGATGAACTCGACGCTGCCGCCGGGCTGTCCGGCGAGGGCGGTGAGTTCGGCGGTGAAGGCCATGGAGGCGCGGGTGCGCCCGCCGTGGACGAGCCGCCAGGGGGTGCGGGTGCGGGCGGCCTCGCGGGCCATGGCGAGGAGCGGGGTGATCCCGATGCCGCCGGCGACGAAGAGGTAGCCGGGGGCGTCGGGGTCGAGCGCGAAGTGGTTGCGGGGGCCCTGGACGTGGACGGTGCGGCCGGGGCGGAGTTCGCTGTGGATGTGGGCGGAGCCGCCGCGGGAGGCGGGTTCGCGCAGGACGCCGATGCGCCAGCGGGTGGTGTCGTCGGGGTCGGAGCACAGCGAGTACTGGCGGACGTGGCCGCCGGTGTGGACGTCGATGTGGGCGCCGGGCCGCCAGGCGGGGAGGGGCCGGCCGTCGGGGTGGGTGAGTTCGATGCTCAGGACTCCGTCGGCCTCCCACGTCATGCGGTGGACGAGCAGGTCGAGCCGGGGTTCCTCGGCGGGTGTCATGACGGGTCGCCTCCTTCTGCGGGGGTGGTGGTGGGGATTTCGACGGGCGGGGTGAACGGGGTGTTCATGGGGCCGAGTGCGGTGAGGTCGATCTCCACGAGGGTGGGGCCGGGGGTCGCGGTGGCTTCCTTGATGACGGGTCCGGCGTCGGCCTCGGTGGCGATCCGGGCGTACGGGATGCCGGTGGCGGCGGCGAGCAGGGCGAAGTCGGGGGTGACGAGGTCGACGCCGGAGCGGCGGGGGAAGTGGCGGTCCTGCATGTTGCGCAGGACGCCGTAGCCGCCGTCGTTGAAGACGAGGAGGGTGAGGTCGGGCTTCTCCTGGGCGAGGGTGAGGAGTTCGCCGAGGTGGACGGCGAGGCCGCCGTCGCCGGCGATGACGACGGTGGGGGTGTGGGGGCGGCCGAGTGCGGCGCCAATGCCCATGGCGAGCCCTTGCCCGATGCCGCCGCCGCGCGGGAAGACGTTGGTGGCCGGTTCGGTGATCTCCAGGAGCCGGTTTCCCCAGGTGGAGGACGGGATGGTGACGTCCCGGGCGATGACCGACCCGGGCGGGCAGGCGTCGCGTATCGCGTCGTTGATCGCTGCCTGCGGGCCGATGGCGTGGCGCTGCGCGGCACGGGCGGCGGTGCGGGCCTCGCGTACGCGGCCGGGCCAGCCCGGCTCCGTGCCGCCGCTGGTGACGCGGCCGAGGAGGGCGGCGAGGACGGCGGAGGCGTCGCCGGTGAGGGCGACGGTCGCCGGGTACACGCGGCCGGGGGCGGCGGGGTCCAGGTCGATCTGGATGTGTGTGGCGGGGAGCCTGAGGCGGTAGTCGGCGGTCTCGTTGGACCGGAAGTGGGTGCCGATGGTGAGCAGTACGTCGGCTTCGGCGAGCAGGGCGCGGCCGGCCGGGGCGGTGGCGTAGTTGCCGAGGACGCGCTCGTCGGACTCGGGCACGGCGCCCCGGCCGGAGTTGGAGGTGACGAGTCCGGCGTCCAGGGCGTCGAGGAGGGCCGCGACCTCGGGGCGGGCGGTGTGGGCGCCGCCGCCGGCCCAGAGCAGGGGGCGGCGGGCGGCGGACAGCAGGGCGGCCGCCCGGTCGAGGAGCTCCGCGTCGGGCAGGGCCGGGGTGGCGGGTGCGGGGACGGGGGTGCCGGTGAGCCGTTGGGGGGCGAACTGGAGGTCGATGGGCCATTCGACGCTGACCGGGCCGTGCGGGGCGGTGAGGGCGCGGGCGGCGGCCTCGCGCAGGAGGTCGCCGGCGCTCTCGGCGTCGGTGACGGTGACGGCGTGCGCGGAGACCGCGCGGAGCATGCCGAGCTGGTCCTTGGTCTCGTGGATGAAGCCGCGCCCGGAGCCGAGGTACGCGCTGTCGATCTGCCCGGTGATGTGGAGGACGGGGGTGCCGGAGCTGAGGGATTCGATGAGGGAGCCGGCCGCGTTGCCCGCTCCCGTTCCGGTGCTGGTGAGGGCGCAGCCCAGGTTGCCGGTGGCGCGGGCGTAGCCGTCGGCGGCGTTGACCGCGGCGGCCTCGTGGCGGACGGGGACGAAGCGCAGGTCGCGGTCGACGGCTTCGACGAGCGGCAGGTTGTGCACGCTGACGATGCCGAACACCGTGTCGACGCCCAGTCCTCGTAGCGTCTCGACGAGCAGGTCGCCGCCGTTGGGTCGGGTCATGTCGGGTGCTCCTGATGGGGGTGGCGGATGGGGGGTTACGCGACGGCGCGGTTGACGCCGCCGCAGACGTCGACGGTGGTGCCGGTGATGTACGAGGCGCGCGGTGAGAGCAGGGCGGTGACGGCGTACGCGACTTCGTCGGCGTTGCCCAGGCGGCCGAGGGCGATGCCTCGGTCGGCGGCCAGTCCGGCCTGCCAGGCGGGGTAGTCCAGCGGACTGCCGGAGGCGGCGTACCGGCGTTCCCACTGCCCGGTGTCGATGAGGCCGAGGCAGACGGAGTTGACGCGGATGCCGTCGGGGGCCAGTTCCTTGGACAGGGAGGTGGAGAGGTTGAGGATGCCGGCGCGGGCGGCGCTGGTGGTCATCAGCCGGGTCTCGGGCTGTTTGGCGAGGACGGCGTTGATGTTGACGACGGAGGCGGCGGCGGAGGCGCGGAGGTGGGGCAGGGCGGCGTGCAGCGGGTTGAGGACGCCGAAGAACTTGAGCTCCAGCTCCTCGCGCCAGTCGGCGGCGGTGGTTTCGGCGAAGGGCTTCATCCGGGAGGCGCCGGCGTTGTTGACGAGGCCGTCGAGTCCGCCGAGGTGGTCGGCGGCGGCGTCGGTGAAGGCGCGGACGGCGGCCTCGTCGGTGACGTCGCAGGGGGCGTGGTAGAGCCTGTCGGGTCCGGCGAGGCCGTCGAGGGCGGCGGCGAGGGCGTCGGGGCGGCGGCCGCAGGTGGCGACGCGGGCGCCCTCCGCGAGGAGTGCGCGGACCGTGGCGAGGCCGACGCCGGAGCTGCCGCCGGTGACGAGGATTCTGGTGCCTTCGAGGTGGAGGTCCATGGGGGCGGGCTCCTTTCGGGTGGGGGTGCGGGGCGCTCCGCGGGGGCACCGGGGTGCCGGTGCGGGTGGTGTCCCGATCGCGGGACGGGCCGGCACTGCGGTGCCCTGGATCGCCGGACGGGCCTTCGCTGGTCACTGCATCGTGAAGCCGCCGTTCACGGCGAATGTCTGGCCGGTGATGTAGCCGGATTCCTCGCCGATGAGGAAGGCGATGAGGCCGACCAGGTCGGACGGTTGCTGGGGGCGGGAGATCGCCCGGTTCAGCCGGTACAGCTCGTGGCGTTCGGCGGGGATGTCCACGGCGGACTCTCCTTCCGTGAGGCCGGGCGCCACCGCGTTGACGGTGATGCCGAGGTCGCCCGTCTCCCGGGCCATCGCCCGGGTCAGGGAGATCACGGCGCCCTTGGACGCGATGTAGTGGGCGAGCCGGGGTGAGCCGTAGAGCGCGGCGTCCGAGGCGAGGTTGACGATGCGTCCGGCGCCGTGGGCCCGCATGAGCGGGAGGAGGGCGCGGGCGACGAGCCAGGGTCCGCGCGCGTTGACCGTCATGATGCGGTCCCACGCCTCGACGTCGATCTCGTGGAACGGCTTGCCGCCGACCGCGTTGGCCAGTCCGGCGTTGTTGACCAGTCCGTACAGCCGGCTGCCGTCGCCGGCGAGGGTGTCGGCGAGGGCGGCGACGGAGTGCGGGTCGGCGACGTCGAGCGGGTGGTAATCCGCGGTGATGCCGTCGGCGCGCAGCTGCTCGGCCGCCTGCCGGCCGGTGGTCTCGTCCAGTTCGGCGATGATCACGCGGTGTCCGTCGCCGCCGATCCGGCGGGCCGCGGCCAGTCCGAGGCCGCGGCCGGCGCCGGTGACGACGACCGTGCGGGGGGTGTCGTCGGCGGCCATCAGTCGCGGGTGACGCCGTGCATCGGCGAGTGCTCGGGGTAGGTCGGGACCTGCGGCTTCCGCGTGCCGATGATGACGCAGAACAGGGCGTCGGTGTCGCCCTCGTTCTTCAGGGAGCGGGCCACTCCGGCGGGGACGACGATCATGTCCCGGTAGCCGAGGGTGCGGTACTCGGTCTCGTCGGCGCCGCGGTGGATGCCGACCCTGACCTGCCCCTCCAGGACGAAGAACGCCTCCTCCACGTCGTGGTGGGTGTGTTCGGGGCCCTCGGCGCCCGGCGGGAGCAGCATGTTGGAGAGGGTGAAGCCGCCCGAGGGCAGGATGCGGTTGTCGTTCTCGTGGTTGCCGGTGGCGCCGGAGCCGACGTACCGGATCTGGGCGCGGCGGTACTGGGCGCCGGCCTTCTCCTGGAAGGAGAGGGTGTCCCAGTCGGGTTCGCGGGAGTCCTTGGTAACGATGAGGGAGTCGGTGAACTTCGCGAGGTCGCCGTTGTTCTCGTAGGGGGTCTTGTCGATGGGCACGGGTTGCTCCTCGGTGGGTCGGGGTGGGTGGGGGCGTCGTTACGCGGGTACGCGGGCGACGACGTGGAGGTGGGCGCGGACCCAGGCGTTGAACGCCTCGGGGCGTTCCTGGTTGGCGAGGTGTCCGGCGCCGGACAGGGTGACGTAGACGGATTTCTCCAGTCCTCCGGCGATGGCCTGGGATTCGGCGGTGCCGGTGACCGTGTCCTGTTCGCCGCAGAGCACGAGGGCCGGGGCGGTGATGGCGGGGAGGTCGTCGGTGAGGTCGGCGCCGGCCATGGCCTCGGCGGCGTAGCCGTAGCCGGGGCCGCGGACGGAGGCGGCCATGGTGGCGACGACGCGGGCGACGAGGTCGCGGGGTGCGCCTTCCGAGACGAGGCGGGGTCCGCGGGCGGCGGCGAACGCCTCGGGGCCTTCGGCGGCGAGCTGTGCGGCCCGGGCGCGCATGGCCTCGGCCTTGTCCGGGTGGGTGCCGGAGCCCCGGCTGGAGTCGGCGACGATCAGGGAGGCGACGAGCTCCGGGTGGCGGGTGGCGAGGCGCAGGGCGATGACGCCGCCCCAGGAGACGCCGAGGACGTGGGCGGGTCCGCCGCGCTCGCGGATGAGGGCGGCGGCGGTGTCCGCGTAGCCGTCGAGGCCGGGGGCGTGGCCGGGGTCGGCGGAGTCCGCGTAGCCGGGGGCGTCCCAGGCGACGACCCGTACCTGGTCGGCGAGGCCGTCGAGCTGGGGGGTGAAGGCGGCGGAGGAGGAGCCGATGCCGTGCAGGCAGAGCAGGAGCGGGGCGTCCGGGTCGCCGGCTTCGCGGGTGTGGACCTTCGCGGCGGTCACAGGATCTGTCCCGCCCGTCCGACGACGGCGCCGAGGCTGCGGAGCACGGCGTGCGGGACGACCTGGCTGGTGGCGGGGTTGGCGGCGTCGGGGCGGTGGGCGACCTCGAAGCGGTAGTTGCCGTGCGGGCCCGCCGCCTCGATGACGTGCCGGGTGAGGGTGGCGTCCGGGTCGGCGACGACGACGACCTCGACGAGGTCCGGGTCGCCGGTGGCGAGGGCGACGGAGGCGGCGACGTTGGTCGACTTGGGGAACTTCACCGGGACGTCCCGGGCGGTGCCGCGCATGACCTCGACGGGTTCGGTGGTGGTGCGGAGCCGGGCCGTCAGCTCGTCGTCCATCCAGGGCTGGTGGAGGGTGGCGGGGAGCTTGGTGGTGGTGAGGGTGACGGAGGTGAGGGGGCCGAGTCCGCGGACGGCCTGGAGGAGGTCGAGGCCGCCGACGGCGCCGCCGGTGAAGTAGACGCGGCCGGGTCCGGCGGTGCGCAGGCGGGCGGTGAGGCCGGGGTCGACGAGTGCGCCGGTGGAGGCGATGAGCAGGTCGGCGCCGCTGGTGAGGACGCGCTCGGCCCATTCCCGTACGACGGCCTGGCCGGCCGCTTCGACGACGAGGTCGCAGACGGCGAGGGCGTCCTCGAAGGAGAGCTGGGGTGCGGGGGCGTCCACGAGGGGCCGGTTGTCGATGACGCAGGTGAGTTCGGCGCCGGGGACGCGGCCCTCGGCGAGGGCGGTGCCGACGACGCGTCCGATGGCGCCCCAGCCGACGAGGGCGACGCGGCGCACGGTGGGGCCGGGGCGGGCGGGGGTGTCCGGGCGGGGGGTGAGGACGGCGGTCATGCGGTGACCTCTTCCGGTGCGGTGGCGAGTTCCGGTGCGGTGGCGAGGGGTCCGGGGTCGGGGGTGCCGGCCATGTGGCGGCGGATGCCGGGTGAGGGGGGTCCGGCGGTGCCCCAGAGGTCGGAGAGGTCGGGGCTGCGGCGCCAGACCCTGGCGATCCAGGCGTCCTCGACGATCTGGGCGACCTCGGAGGTGTACTCGCAGACGAGTCCGGCCGGGTCGGTGAAGTAGGAGAAGGTGTTGTTGCCGGGTCCGTGCCGGCCGGGCCCCCATTGGGGGGTGATGCCGTGGTGGCGGAGCCGGCCGAGGCCGCGCATGAAGTGGTCGACGGACGGCATCTCGTAGGCGACGTGGTTGAGGGAGGTCCACTCGGCCTGGTTGAAGGCGATGCAGTGGTGGTCGGCGTTGCAGCGCAGGAAGGCCATCTGGTGCTCGGACCAGTCGGAGACGCGCAGTCCGAGCACGGAGGTGTAGAAGGCGACGGCGGCGTCGATGTCCGTGGTGTTGAGGACGGTGTGGGTGACACCGACGGGGACGGCGCCGTCCCGGCCGCGCGGGGTGACGGCGTGGGTCTGGGCGCTGAGTTCGATCAGCCGGCCCTCGGGGTCGGTGAAGCGGAGTCCGTAGCCGCCGCCGACCTGGTCGAGGGGGCCGGGTCCGGCGGCGGGGACGATGCCCCTGGCGAGGAGGCGGCGGGCGGCCTCGTCGATCTCGGCGGGGGTGGCGACGGCGAAGCTGATGCGGCCGAGGCCGTTGCGCGGGGCGCGGGTGAGGTGCAGGACGTGGTGCTCCTCGCCGGTGCCGCGCAGCCAGGTGGCGTCGGTGTCGCGTTCGACGGTTTCCAGGCCCCAGACCTCGGCGTAGAAGTCGGCGGACTCGGTGAGGGCGGGCGTGTGGAGTTCGACGGAGCGCAGGGCGCGGAGCCGGGCTATCGGCCGGTCGTGGGGGTGGTCGTGGGGCATGGTGTCCTCCCGCTCGGGTGGGTGGGGCGCGTGCGGTGTCAGTGGGCGGCGGCCCAGGGCAGCGGGGTGGTGTCGGTGGCCCAGTAGAGGGACTTCTGCCGTTGGTAGCCGCGGATGAGGTCGCGGCCCTTCTCGGTGCCGATGCCGCTGTCCTTCAGCCCGCCGAACGGGGTGGAGATGCTGAACTGCTTGTACGTGTTGATCCAGACGGTGCCGGCGTCGATGCGGCGGGCGAGCCGCCAGGCGCGGGCGTGGTCGCGGGTCCAGATGCCGCAGGCGAGCCCGTAGACGCTGTCGTTGGCCTGGGCGACGAGGTCGTCCTCGTCCTCGAAGGGCAGGGCGACCAGGACCGGTCCGAAGATCTCCTCCTGGCAGGTTCTGGCGGTGTTCGGCAGGCCGTCCAGGACGGTGGGCAGGTAGTAGGCGCCGTGCCGGTGGCGCTCGCCGTCGGGGGCCGCTCCCCCGCACCGGACGGTGGCGCCCTCCGCGCGGGCCAGGTCGACGTAGGCGGCGACGCTGTCGCGGTGGCGGTGGTGGACCAGCGGGGCGACCTGGGTGTCCGGGTCGGTGCCGGGGCCGACGCGCAGTTTCTCGGTGCGGGCGACGAGTTCGCCGAGGAACTCCTCGTAGCGGGAGCGGTGCACGAAGAGGCGGGAGCCGGCGATGCAGCTCTGGCCGCTGGAGGAGAAGATCCCGTACATGACGCCGGCGAGGGCCTGTTCGAGGTCGGCGTCCTCCAGCACGATCGTCGGTGACTTGCCGCCGAGTTCGAGGGAGACCGGGATCAGCTTGTCGGCGGCGGCGTGGGCGAGGGTGCGGCCGGTCTTCGTGCCGCCGGTGAAGGTGACCTTGCCGACGGCGGGGTGGCGGACGATCGCGTCGCCGATGACGCTGCCGCGGCCCGGCAGGACGGAGAGCAGGGCGGTCGGCAGGCCGGCTTCGGTGAGGGCCTGGTGGACGAGGCGGCCGAGCGCGAGGGCGACGAGCGGGGTCCACTCGGCGGGCTTGAGGAGCACGGCGTTGCCGGCGGCGAGGGCGGGGGCGAGCTTCTGGGCGTCGCTGGCGATCGGCGAGTTCCAGGGGGTGATCGCGCCGACGACGCCGATGGGTTCGTGGACGCTCATCGTGACGTACGGGCCGCGGGCCGGGGTGAGGGCGTCCTCGGCGGTCTCCAGGGCGGCGGCGGTGTAGCGGAAGGTGCCGGCGGCGCTGAGCACGAGGGCGCGGGTCTCGGTGCGGCACTTGCCGGTGTCGGCGGTCTGGAGGGCGGAGAGCCGGTCGGCGCTCTGCTCGACGAGGTCGGCGACGCGGTGCAGCAGCCGGGCGCGGAGGTGGGCGGGCAGTTCGCGCCAGGCGGGGTCCTGGGCGGCCCGGGTGGCCGCGGCGGCGGCCTCCTCGACGTCCTCCAGGGACGCGGCGTGCACGGTGGCGATGACCTGGCCGGTGGCCGGGTCGGCGGTTTCGATGGGGGCGCCCCGGCCCTGGCGCCACTGTCCTGCGACCAACACCTCGTCGGCAAGCATCGGTTGGCCTCCTGCGGTCGTGATCGGTTTCCGGTCCGGCCGGAGCCAGTACCTCAGGGCTTAAAAGCTAAGCACTTAAGTAATTGCCCGCAAGCCCCCCTGGACGGAAAGCCCGGGCAAAAAGTCTTTTGCTCCCCGGCCCTTGACGGCCGCCACCCCCGGACCGATAGAACTTAAGCCCTAAGAAGCTAGGTGCTTACAGAGGTCCGTGGGCGATGTCACCGCTCCACGGGCGCCGCGTACCGCTCCCCCACCCGTACGCTCGGCCCACCGCGCCCTCTGCGAACACGTACACCTGGCTCCCCCAACCGCTCCGGGCCCCCGCGGAGCAGGAGGAACCCTGGATGAGCACCGACATCTCACAGGACGCCGCGCCGGGCCCCTCGCCCGCCGGTACCACCCGCACCGCCATCGCGGCCCGGTTCGAGCGGCTGCCGCCCTCCCGCTGGCACGTCACCGTCCGCCTGATCGTGGGCGTGGTCACCTTCTTCGAGGCGTTCGACCAGCTGCTGATCGCCTACGCGCTGCCCGAACTGCGCGACGAGTGGCACCTGTCCACCGGCGACGCCACGGCCGTCCTGACCGTCGGCTCGGTCGGCATGCTCGTCGGCGCCCTGCTCTCGGGGCGGCTGGCCGACCGCTACGGCCGGGTGAAGGTCATCGCGTACTGCATCGCCCTGTCGGGCCTGGTGAGCCTGGCCCTCACCGCCTGCACCTCGCTCACCCCGTTCCTGGCGCTCCGCTTCGTGCAGGGGCTCGCGATCGGCGGCGAGGTGCCGGTGGCGGCGGCCTTCATCAGCGAGATCACGCGCAGCTTCAAACGGGGCCGCTTCGTCCTGCTGTACGAGCTGGTCTTCCCGGCGGGCCTCACCGTCGGCGCGCTGGTCGCGGCCTGGGTCGTCCCGGCCGCGGGCTGGCGCACGATGTTCGCGGTCGCCGCGATCCCCGGCCTGCTGGCCTTCCTCGTGCAGCGCCGCGTCCCGGAGTCCCCGCGCTGGCTCGCGGACCGGGGCCGGCTCGCGGAGGCGGAAGCGGTGATGGCCGGGATCGAGGCGAAGGTGGCCGCCGCGACGGGCCGGCCGCTCCCGGCCCCGGGCGCCGCGGGCCCCCCTCGCGCTCCGGAGAAGCCGTCCGCCGCGGCCACCGACGCGGAACGGGCGGCGACCGGCCTGCGCGGCCTGTTCACCGGCCGCTACCGGCGCCGCACCCTGGTCGTCGGCGCGATCTGGTTCACCGGCTACTTCGTGAACTACGGCGTGACGTCCTGGCTGCCCAGCATCTACAAGGACGAGTACGGCCTCGGCCTCTCCGACGCCCTGCTGTACTCCACGGTGACCTCGGTCGCCGGCCTGCTCGGCTGCCTGGTCGTCGCGCTCACGGTGGACGTCCTGGGCCGCCGCAAGGTCTTCGCGATCTGCCTCGGCGCCTCGGCCGCCCTCCTGCTCACCCTGGCCGCGCTGGGCGCCGGCTCCCCCGTCCAGGTGCTGATCTGGACCTCGCTGTCGGCGGTCGGCTTCTTCGGCTCCAACATCTGCCTGTACCTGTACACCCCCGAGCTCTACCCGACCCGGATGCGGGCGCTCGGGTGCAGCGTCGGCGGCGCGGTCAACCGCCTGGGCGTGATCCTCGGCCCGATCCTGGTCGGCGTCGTCTACGCGGCGAACGACAGCGTCGTCGCGGTCTTCGTGATGCTCGCCGCGGTCGCGGTGCTCGGCGCGGTGGTCGCCGGCACCCTGGCGGAGGAGACGGCGAACCGGCCGCTGGAGGAGATCTCGCCCTGACGCGGGAGCCGGACGCGGAGGCGGCCGGAGACGACGCAGGCGACCGGAGGCGGCCGGGGCAGGCCCTTAACGCCCCCCGGTCGCCTCCGCGTCGTTCGCGGACTCCTCGGCGATGCGCTCGTGGTGGCGGATGACCTCCGCGACGATGAAGTTGAGCAGCTTCTCGGCGAAGGCCGGGTCGAGATGGGCGCTCTCCGCGAGCTCGCGGAGCCGGGCGATCTGGCGGGCCTCGCGGGCCGGGTCGGCCGGGGGGAGCTGGTGGGCGGCCTTGAGGTGGCCGACCTGCTGGGTGCACTTGAAGCGTTCGGCCAGCATGTGGACGACGGCGGCGTCGATGTTGTCGATGCTCTGGCGCAGCCGGTCGAGTTCGACGCGCACGGAGGCGTCGATGTCGTTCGTGGTCATGGGCAGCGAGCTTACGGGGCTGCGAGGAGATCGCCGGCGGGTGTTCAGGGTCCGGGACGCGACCGGCCCGGCCGCAACCGGAGCGGCCGTTGCGGCGTCCGGACGGTTGTGAAGGGGGTGGTGGCGGGGCGGTCGCCCGGTGCCTGGCGGGATGTGCGCGCTCCGCCCGTATGGACGACTGTCCGTGGACCGCGTGGACGCCGATCGGTTACGGGGCGGTCGAGGGTGTGTTCGCTGGTCGCCGCCTGGATCGCGTGGAGGAGGCGGGGCACACGGGCTACGACGTGATCGTCGGCGGGTGTTCGGGGTCCGGGACGCGGTCGCTCCAGCCGCCCGGCACCGTGCGGCCCTGCTGTTCGCGGAAGCGGACCGGGGCGACGCCGACGCGTCGGGCGAAGAGGCGGGAGAAGTAGGCCGGGTCGTCGTAGCCGACGCGGCGGGCGACGGCCGCGACCGGCAGGTCGCTGGTGGCGAGCAGCTCCTTCGCGCGACCGAGCCGGATGGTGAGGAGGTAGTCCTTCGGACTGCACCCGGCGCCCCGGCGCACCGCCGTCCGCAGTTCGGCGGAGGTCATCCCGTGCCGGGCGGCGTGCTCGGCGACCGACAGCGGCTGGAAGGCGTCCCGGGCGAGCGCCTGGAGCACCGGGTCGCCGTCGGGGCCGACGTCGGCGCGGGCCCGGCGCAGGGCGACCAGGAGTTCGTGCACGGCGGCCCCCGTCTCGACCTCCAGGAGCGGGTTGCCGCGCCGGGCCGCCCGGACCATCCGGCCGATCGCGGCGCGCGGGGCGGCGGTGTCCGCGAGCGGCACCAGGGGGCGGTCGGGCTCGATGTAGCCGAGCTCGGTGTACGTGGCGGTGGCGGGCCCGGTGAAGTCCACGAAGCTCTCGTCCCAGCCGGACGCGGGGTCGGCGCCGTAGTGGTGCGGGGTGCCCGGGGTCAGCCAGATGAGGCTGGGCGCGGTGACCGGCACCCGCCGCCCGTCCGGCGCGGCGAACCAGCCGCTGCCCGCGTGGACGACGACGGCCACGTGGTGGTCCAGGGTGCGCGGCCCGACGGTCGGCAGGGTGCCGTGCTGGAGGCCGACGCCGAGGCAGACGAGGCCGAGGCGGTGGTGGAGCGGGCTGGGCGTGAAGAAGCGCATCCAGGTGTGGTACATGGGCTCCCTCTCGCCCGCTCCGGGCAACTCGCGTCCAAACAGCCAAGATCTTTGTCCATGGACCGGCCGCACGCCAGGGGTGAGGCTGGACCGAGACATTCCGCGCATCAGGAGAACGGGCACCATGGCTGACTTCACCGTCGGGGACGACGGCTTCCGGATCGACGGGGAGCCCGTGCGGCTGCTGTCCGGGGCCCTGCACTACTTCCGGGTGCACGAGGGCCAGTGGGACCACCGGCTCGCGATGCTGCGGGCGATGGGGCTGAACTGCGTGGAGACGTACGTCCCGTGGAACCTCCACGAGCCCCGGCCCGGCCGCTTCCGGGACACCGGGGCGCTGGGGCGGTTCCTGGACGCGGCGCACCGGGCCGGTCTGTGGGCGATCGTGCGCCCGGGCCCGTACATCTGCGCGGAGTGGGAGAACGGCGGGCTGCCCGCGTGGGTGACCGGCCGGTTCGGGCGGCGGGTGCGGACTCGGGACGAGGGGTATCTCGACGCGGTCGGGGCCTGGTTCGCCGAGCTGCTGCCGCAGGTCGCGGAGCGGCAGATCGACCGCGGCGGCCCGGTGATCATGGTGCAGGCCGAGAACGAGTACGGGAGTTACGGCACCGACGCCGTGCATCTGCGCCGGGTGACGGAGCTGCTGCGCGGGAACGGGGTGAGCGTGCCCCTGTTCACCTCGGACGGGCCGGAGGACCACATGCTCACCGGCGGCTCGGTGCCCGGTCTGCTCGCCACCGCCAACTTCGGCTCGGGCGCCCGCGAGGCGTTCCGGGTGCTGCGCCGCCACCAGGCGTCGGGTCCGCTGATGTGCATGGAGTTCTGGTGCGGCTGGTTCGAGCACTGGGGCGCGCCGCCGGTGGTACGCGATCCGGCGCAGGCGGCCGGTGCGCTGGCGGAGATCCTGGAGTGCGGGGCGTCGGTGAACGTCTACATGGCGCACGGCGGTACGAACTTCGCGGGCTGGGCGGGCGCGAACCGTTCCGGGCCGCGCCAGGACGAGGAGCTGCTGCCGACGGTGACGTCGTACGACTACGACGCGCCGGTGGACGAGTACGGCCGGGCCACGGAGAAGTTCCGGCTGTTCCGCGAGGTCCTCGCCCGGTACGCGGACGGGCCGCTGCCCCCGCCGCCGCCCGAGCCGGCCGGGCTCGCCGCCCCGGTGCGGGCCGAGCTGACCGAGTGGGCGCCGCTGGACACGGTGCTGGAGGCGCTGGGCGACGAGGAGGCGGCGGAGTCCGGGGTGCCGCCGACGTTCGAGGAGCTGGGGGTCGACCGCGGCCTGGTGCGCTACCGGGTCGCCGTGCCGGGGCCGCGCCGCCCGTACCCGCTGGACGTCGCGGGGCTGCGGGACCGTGCGGTGGTGTACGTGGACGGGGTGCGCCGGGGTGTCCTGAGCGAGGGGGCCTCCGCGCTGGCGGAGCCGGTGGCCGGGCCGGCCGAGGTGGAGCTGTGGGTGGAGTCGCTGGGCCGGGTCAATTACGGGCCGCGCCTGGGCGAGCCGAAGGGCATCACCGGGGGTGTGCTCCACGAGCGCCAGTATCTGCACGGGGTACGGGCGCGGGCGCTGCGGCTGGACGCGTTCGAGGAACCGGGCGCGGTGGCGGGCGTGCCGTTCGCGCCGGTCGACGGGGAGGGCGGGCCGGGTCTGTACCGGGGCGCCTTCGAGCTGACGGCCGGGGCGGACCACGCGGGGCTCGGACTCCCGGGCTGGACGCGCGGGTTCGTCTGGGTGAACGGCTTCTGCCTGGGCCGGTACTGGTCGGCGGGCCCGCAGCACACGCTGTACGTGCCGGGTCCGGTGCTGCGGGAGGGCGTCAACGAGGTGTGGGTGCTGGAGACGGAGGGCGCGGGCGCGCCGTTCGCCGAGCTGGGCCCGGGGCTGCCGGTGCGGACGGGCGGCTGACAACCCCGGGGCGCCGCAGTCCGTCTTACCCGGGTGAGGAGTCGGGACCGGAGCGACGAGCGGGGGTACGGAGATGCCGGAGAGTCCTCGCCGCAGTCCCGTCGAGCACGGGTTCCCGCATCTGGACACGGTCCGTTCGGCGATCACCGCCCTGTACCGGAGGCTGTCGGCCGACGGGGTCGGGCGATTCGCGCCGAGCCTCGCCCCGGCCGACGCCGCGTTCTCCGACGCGGACGACCTGCACCTGGGCGCGCAGCGGGTGGCCCGGGCGATGGTGCGCCACTACCGGCTGCCGGACGCCCGGGTGATCGTGGCGTTCCGGTCCATGGAGCACGCGGGGAGTGTCGAGCTCGCGTCGGGGCCGGAGTACTTCGTGGAGCTGAACGACCGCTTCCGCACCCATCGCCGGGACGTCGGCGCGGCCCTGTCGCACGAGGTCGCGCATGTGCTGCTGCACCGGCTGGGCCTGGAGTTCCCCGGCACCCGGGACAACGAGATCCTGACCGACACGGCGGCGGCCTACCTGGGGGCGGGGTGGCTGCTGCTGGACGCGTTCCGCGAGGACGCGACGTCGAGCCAGAAGCTGGGGTACCTGACGCCGGAGGAGTTCGGGTACGTGCTGGCCGAGCGGGCGCTGGTGTTCGGCGAGGACCCCTCGCCGTGGTTCACCAGTCCGCAGGCGTACACCGCGTACACGGAGGGCCGGGCGCGGGCGCTGCGGGACGCGGCGCGGGCGCCGTTGACGGCCGCCGGGTGGGCGGGGCGGCGGCGCTACGCCCGTGACCGGCGGTCGGCGTCCGGGGGGCCCGGGGGTTCGTACGCCTTCGAGGCGGGCGGGGACGGGTTGCGGGTGGCCTTCCCGTGCCCCGTCTGCCATCAGTGGAACCGGGTTCCGGTGCGGGGGCGGGTGCGGGTGCGGTGTGCGCTGTGCCGCGCGGTGCTGGATTGCACGACGTGACCGGTCACCGTCCCGGGGGCGCCGGAGGGGCGAAATCAAGCCCCTCCGGCGATTGAGGAGCGGGGGTCCGGGGGCAGCGCCCCCGGAAGTGTTACGCGGCGCGGCGGCTGCGCTGCGCGGTGCCCCTGGAGGCACCGGTGCCGCGCGACGCACCGGTGCCTCGCGACGCACCGGCCCCCCGGCCCCGGCCCCGGCTGCCCGAGCGCGTGCCCGTGCCCGCCGGCCGGGTGCGCGGCTTCGGCTGCGTCGGCTGCGGGACCTCTATGACCACCGCGACTCCGGACGGCTCGCGGGCGCCCGTGATGCGGGACAGCTCCTCGTCGCTGGAGCGGATGCTGGTGGTGCGCGGGGCGATGCCGGCGTCGCGCATCAGGCGGGTCATGTCCCGCTTCTCGTCGGGCAGCACCAGGGTGACGACGCTGCCGGACTCCCCGGCGCGGGCGGTGCGGCCGCCTCGGTGGAGGTAGTCCTTGTGGTCGGTGGGCGGGTCCACGTTGACGACCAGGTCGAGGTCGTCCACGTGGATGCCCCGGGCCGCCACGTTCGTCGCGACGAGGGCGGTGACCTGGCCGTTCTTGAACTGGTCCAGGGTCCTGTTGCGCTGCGGCTGCGAGCGCCCGCCGTGCAGCGCGGCAGCGCGTACCCCGCTGGCGAGCAGCCGCTTGGCGAAGCGGTCCGCGGCGCGCTTGGTGTCCACGAACATGATCACGCGCCCCTCGCGGGCTGCGATCCGCGTCGCGACGGCCTTCTTGTCGGTCTCGTCCAGGACGTGGAGGACGTGGTGCTCCATGGTGGTGACCGCGCCGGCGGACGGGTCGACCGAGTGCACGACGGGGTCGGTGAGGAACATCTTGACCAGGCGGTCGATGTTCTTGTCCAGGGTGGCCGAGAACAGCATCCGCTGGCCGTCCGCCTCGACCTGCTTGAGCAGGGCGGTGACCTGGGGCATGAAGCCCATGTCGGCCATCTGGTCGGCCTCGTCCAGGACCGTGATCGCGACCTGGTCCAGGCGGCAGTCGCCGCGCTCGATGAGGTCCTTGAGCCGGCCCGGGGTGGCGACCAGCACCTCGGCGCCGCGCCGCAGCGTGGCGGACTGCCGGGTGATCGACATGCCGCCGACGACGGTGGCCAGGCGCAGGTTGACCGAGGTGGCGTACGGGGTGAGCGCGTCGGTGACCTGCTGGGCGAGCTCGCGGGTCGGGACGAGGACGAGCGCGAGGGGTGCCTTCGGTTCGGCGCGGCGGCCGGCGGTGCGGGCCAGGAGCGCGAGGCCGAAGGCCAGGGTCTTGCCGGAGCCGGTGCGGCCCCGGCCGAGGATGTCGCGGCCGGCCAGCGAGTTGGGCAGCGTGGCGCCCTGGATCGGGAACGGCTCGGTCACGCCCTGCGCGGCAAGGGTCTTCAGCAGGGCTGCGGGCATGTCCAGCTCGGCGAACGCCTCGACGGCGGGCAGTGCGGGGGTGATGGTCTCGGGCAGCGCGAATTCGCCCTGCGGCGGCGTGGCCCTGCGACGGGGCGACGCCTTTCCGGTTCCCTTGCCGGAACCCTGTGCGTTTGCCTGTGCCCGGTCCGTGCCGCGTGCCCTGGACGGGCGGTTGCGGGCGGGACGGTCCTGGCGTTCGGAGCGGGTCATATCGGGATTGTCCTCCTGGGACAGCACGAGCCGGGGCCCGCACCATGACGGTGCGGGCCCCGGCTGCGAGGTACGCGTCCGGCGAAAATTAGGCCGGGACGATGTTCTCCGCCTGCGGGCCCTTCTGGCCCTGCGTGACGTCGAAGCTGACCTTCTGGCCCTCGACGAGCTCACGGAAGCCCTGGGCGTTGATGTTCGAGTAGTGGGCGAAGACGTCGGCGCCGCCGCCGTCCTGCTCGATGAAGCCGAAGCCCTTTTCAGAGTTGAACCACTTCACGGTTCCAGTAGCCATGTCGATCTCCTAAGGAGGTGCAGTGCCGGAAATTCGCACTTTACGAATTCCAAGTCGCCGCATTGAGCCCCATCCGGAGAAAGCCGGAAAACAATAAAGCGCCTGACGAAGCATTCCCGTCAGGCGCACATAAAGTTCATGGGTACCAAAACTGCAACACGCCCACCGTAGCACGAGCCGCCGCCGGATGTCGGGAGGTGGCCGGATCAGGCGTCGTTTCCCCTGCGGACGGTGCGCAGCGGGCGGCCGGGGTGCCAGCTGGTGAGGACGATGGTGTCGCCGCCCTCCAGGCCCACCCGCACCACCTCGGTGGGCTCGACGCGGAACAGGTGGAACGGCTCGGGCGGGGTGCGCTCCGCGATGAAGCGCGCCAGGACCGCGGGGTCGGTCACCTCGACGGCGCGCCCGGAGATCCGGACGTCCCCGTCGGCCATCTCGGCGTCGGGCCCGGGGTTGGCGTGCACGCAGAAGCGGGGGTCGCGGCGCAGGTCGAGGGCCTTGCGGGAGTTCGGCATCATGCCGAGGTGCGGCTCGTCCTGCCAGAAGTCCACCTCCAGGCCGGTGAGCCGGGGCGACCCGTCCGCGCGGAGGGTGGCGAGGACGTGGTGCCTGTACTGCGCGAACCTCCGTCGCACGGTGTCGGCGAAGTCGGGTTCGGCGGTGCGGAAGTCGGTCCAGGTGATCGTGGTCATGGGGTCATGGAACCGGGTAACCCCGTCATCTTCTGTCCGGTTTTCCGGCGGACCCGCGCCGGCCCACCCGTTCGGGTGCCCGCCATGGGTGCGGAGCCCGGGTCGGGGCCGCCGTCACGGGTTCGCTATCTTGATCGCCGCCGATCCCCCACCGGCCCCGATTCCGTATAGACGAAGGAGCCGGTCATGGAGGCCGCCGCCACCACCTGCTACCGCCATCCCTCGTACGAGACGTATGTGAGCTGCGTCCGCTGCGAGCGCTTCATATGCCCGGACTGCATGCGTGAGGCCGCGGTCGGCCACCAGTGCGTGGAGTGCGTCAAGGCGGGGCAGCGCTCGATCCGGCAGGCCAGGACCGTGTTCGGCGGGACGGTGGCGCGGACCGCGGTACCGGTCGTCACGTACGCGCTGATCGGCCTCAACGTCCTGGCGTACCTCGCGGAGCTGATACGCCCGGGGGTGGTCGACCGGTTCGCGATGACGGGGGCGGGGCTGACCGACGCGAACGGCGGGCGGTACGTCTACGTCGAGGGCGGCTATCCCGGGTTCGACGTGGTGGGGGTGGTGGACGGCGAGTGGTACCGGCTGCTGACCGGGGCCTTCCTCCATCTGCCGCCGGACGGTTCGTCGTTCGGGTCGCTGCCGTTCGGGGTGCTGCACATCGCGTTCAACATGTACGCCCTGTGGAACATCGGCCGGGTCGTCGAGGAGCAGCTGGGCCGGGTCCGTTTCCTCGGCCTGTATCTGCTGTCCGCGCTGGGCGGTTCGGTGCTGGTGTACCTGGTCTCGCCGGCGGACGAGGTGGTGGGCGCCTCGGGCGCGGTCTTCGGCCTGGCAGCCGCGTTCTACGTCATCGGCCGCCGCCTGGGCCGGGACATGCGGGCGGTCAACAGCTTCCTGGCCGGTTTCCTGGTGTGGATGCTGCTCTCCGCGGCCTTCACGTCCTGGGAGGGCCATCTGGGTGGCCTGCTGACCGGTGCGGCGGTGACCGTCGTGTACGCGTACGCCCCGGCCGGGCGGCGTACGGCGGTGCAGGCGGCCGGGTGCGTGGTGCTGGCGGCGGTGCTGGTGCTGCTGGTGGTCCTCAAGACGTCGGCGCTGACCGGCTGAGCCGGCCGGGGTGCCCGGGTCTGACACGATGACCGCATGCGGAACGATCACTTCACGGAGCGCTCGCGCGCCCTGGCGCGGCGGCTGCATCCCCTGGACTGGCTGGCCGGGGGGCTGCTGCTGCTCGGAGTGATCGCGGCGGCGACCGGGCTGCTGCCCGCCGGCCCGGCCGAGGACCAGCTGCGGCGCATCGGGCCGCTGCTGGCGTTCCTGGCGACGGTGATCGTGCTGGCGGAGCTGGCCGGCCGGGCCCAGGTCTTCGACGTGGTCGCGGCATGGGTGGCGCGGGCCGGGCGGGGGCGGTATCCGCTGCTGTTCGGGCTGTGCGTGGCGTTCGCCTCGCTGACCACGATCACCCTGAACCTGGACACCACGGCCGTGCTGCTCACCCCGGTGATGCTGGCGCTGGCCGGGCGGGTGGGCATCGCGGCGGTGCCGCTGGCGATGACGACGGTGTGGCTGGCCAACACGGCGAGCCTGCTGCTCCCCGTATCGAATCTGACCAATCTGCTCGCGGCGGACCGGGTGGCGCTGTCCCCGGCCGGGCTGGCCGGGGTGATGTGGCTGCCGCAGCTGGCCGCGATCGGGACGACGGCGCTGTGCCTGTGGGTCTTCTACTGGCGCCGGGGCAGGCGGGGCGCCGACTCGTACACCCCGCCGCCGGTGCCCACGCCCGACGACCGGGTGCTGCTGGGCGTCTGCTCGGTGGCGTGCGCCGGGTTCCTGCTGGCCATCCTGGCGGTGGACGTGCCGCTGTGGTCGGCCTCGCTGGTGGCGATGGTGGTCGTGGTGGTGGCGTACGCGGTGCGGCGGCGCGAGGAGCTGCGGCTCTCGCTGGTCCCGTGGCGGCTGCTGGTCCTGGTGCCGGGGATGTTCCTGGTGGTGGAGACGGTCGACGCGCACGGGCTGCACGAGGTGCTGGTGCGGGCGCTCGGCTCGGACGACGGCCTAGCGGGCATGCTGCGCACCGCCGGGGTGGGCGCGGGGCTCGCCAACGTGCTGAACAACCTTCCGGCGTACGTGGCGGGCGAGGCGGTCGTCCCGGTGGGCAACCACCATCAGCTGCTGGCCCTGCTGATCGGGGTGAACGCGGGCCCGCTGGTCACCCCGTGGGGGTCGCTGGCGACGCTGCTGTGGTTCGAGCGGTGCCGGTTCCAGGGGACCCGCATCGGCCTGCGGCGTTTCGCGCTGACCGGGCTGGTGCTCGCGGTGACGGCGACGGCGGCGGCGACCTGCGCGCTCGCACTGACCGTCTGAGTCCGGCGCCACCTGCCCCCGGACGCGCCACGGCGCCTGCCGAATTCGTCCGGTCGGGGACGGGCAGGCGCCGCGTTCAGTTCCGCACGCCGTTGTGCGGGACGTCTGTGTGCCGTGTCAGACCGTCAGGGCACGGTCCGTCGGGCGGATCGGGGCCGGCAGTGCGCTGGCTCCGGTCAGGAAGCGGTCCACGCCGCGTGCCGCGGAGCGGCCCTCGGCGATGGCCCACACGATGAGGGACTGGCCGCGGCCCGCGTCCCCGGCGACGTAGACGCCGTCGACGTTGGTCGCGTAGTCCTCGTCACGGGCGATGTTGCCCCGTGCGTCGAGCTCCAGACCGAACTGCTGGACCAGACCGTTGGCCTGGTCGGTGCCGGTGAAGCCCATCGCGAGCGTGACCAGCTGCGCGGGGATGACCCGCTCGGTGCCGGGCTTCTGCTCCAGCTTACCGTCCTTGAACTCCACCTCGACCAGGTGGAGGGCCTGGACGTTGCCGTCCTCGTCGCCCTCGAAGTGGGTGGTCGAGACGGAGTAGACCCGCTCGCCGCCCTCCTCGTGCGCGGAGGTGACCTTGTAGAGCATGGGGAAGGTCGGCCAGGGCTGGTTGGCGTTCCGCTCCTCGCCCGGCCGGGGCATGATCTCCAGCTGGGTGACGGACAGGGCGCCCTGGCGGTGCGCGGTGCCGACGCAGTCGGCGCCGGTGTCGCCGCCGCCGATGACGACGACGTGCTTGCCCTCGGCGGTGATCGGGGAGACCGTGAGGTCGCCCTCCTGCACCTTGTTGGCGAGCGGCAGGTACTCCATCGCGAAGTGCACGCCGTTCAGCTCCCGGCCCGGGACGGGCAGGTCGCGCGAGACGGTGGCACCGGCGGCGATGACCACGGCGTCGTAGCGGCGGCGCAGCTTCGCGGCGTCGATGTCCCGGCCGATCTCGGTCTCGGTGCGGAACTTGGTGCCCTCCGCGCGCATCTGCTCGATGCGGCGGTTGATGTGCGACTTCTCCATCTTGAACTCGGGGATGCCGTACCGGAGGAGGCCCCCGATGCGGTCCGCGCGCTCGTAGACGGCGACCGTGTGACCGGCCCGGGTGAGCTGCTGGGCGGCGGCGAGGCCGGCCGGGCCCGAGCCGATGACGGCGACGGTCTTGCCGGACAGGCGCTCGGGCGGCTGCGGGGTCACGTCGCCGTTGCCCCACGCCTTGTCGATGATCGAGACCTCGACGTTCTTGATGGTGACGGCCGGCTGGTTGATGCCGAGCACGCACGCCGACTCGCAGGGCGCCGGGCACAGCCGCCCGGTGAACTCCGGGAAGTTGTTCGTGGCGTGCAGCCGCTCGGAGGCGGCGGCCCAGTCCTCGCGGTAGGCGTAGTCGTTCCACTCGGGGATGAGGTTTCCGAGCGGGCAGCCGTTGTGGCAGAACGGGATGCCGCAGTCCATGCAGCGGCCGGCCTGCTTGCTGATGATCGGGAGCAGCGAGCCCGGAACGTAGACCTCGTTCCAGTCCTTGACGCGCTCGCCGGCCGGGCGGGTCTGCGCGACCTCGCGGCCGGTGGTCAGGAAGCCCTTGGGGTCAGCCATTGGTCGCCGCCTCCATCATCTTCTCGGTGGTCTCCTGCTCGGAGAGACCGGCGAGCTCAGCGGCGTCCTTGGCGGCGAGCACTGCCTTGTAGGTGGACGGGATGATCTTGCTGAAGCGGGCCACGGCGGTGTCCCACTCGGCGAGGAGCTTCCCGGCGACGGTGGAGCCGGTCTCCTCCTGGTGGCGGCGCACGACGTCGTGCAGCCACTGCTGGTCGGTGTCGGTCAGCTCCTCGATCGCGCCGAGGTTGCCGGCGTTGACGTTGTCGCGGTCGAGGTCGATGACGTAGGCGACGCCGCCGGACATGCCGGCCGCGAAGTTGCGCCCGGTCTCGCCGAGCACCACGGCGTGGCCGCCGGTCATGTACTCGCAGCCGTGGTCGCCCACGCCCTCGGAGACGACGGTGGCGCCGGAGTTGCGGACGCAGAACCGCTCGCCGGTGCGGCCGCGGAGGAACAGTTCGCCGCCGGTGGCGCCGTAGGCGATGGTGTTGCCCGCGATGGTGGAGTACTCGGCGAGGTGGTCGGCGCCGCGGTCGGGGCGGACGACGACGCGCCCGCCGGACAGGCCCTTGCCGACGTAGTCGTTGGCGTCGCCCTCCAGGCGCAGGGTGACACCGCTGGGCAGGAAGGCGCCGAAGGACTGGCCCGCGGAGCCGGTGAAGGTGATGTCGATGGTGTCCTGGGGCAGGCCCGCACCGCCGAACTTCTTCGTGACCTCGTGGCCGAGCATCGTGCCGACGGTCCGGTTGATGTTGCGGATCGCGATCTGCGCGCGGACCGGCTGGGCGGCCTCGGGGCTGTCGGCCTTGAGGGCGTCGGCGGCGAGCTTGATCAGCTCGTTGTCGAGCGCCTTGTCGAGGGCGTGGTCCTGCTCGGTGTTCCGGTACCGGACCGCGCCTTCGGGCAGCTCGGGGACGTAGAACAGCGGGGCGAGGTCCAGGCCCTGCGCCTTCCAGTGGGTGACGGCCCGGTCGGTGTCCAGCAGCTCGGCGTGGCCGACGGCCTCCTCGATCGAGCGGAAGCCGAGCTCGGCGAGGAGCTCGCGGACCTCCTGCGCGATGAACTCGAAGAAGTTGACGACGTACTCGGCCTTGCCGGAGAAGCGGTCGCGCAGCACCGGGTTCTGGGTGGCGATGCCGACGGGGCAGGTGTCGAGGTGGCAGACGCGCATCATGACGCAGCCGGAGACGACGAGCGGCGCGGTCGCGAAGCCGAACTCCTCGGCGCCGAGCAGCGCGGCGATGACGACGTCGCGGCCGGTCTTGAGCTGGCCGTCGGTCTGCACGACGATGCGGTCGCGCAGGCCGTTGAGCAGCAGGGTCTGCTGGGTCTCGGCGAGGCCGAGCTCCCAGGGGCCGCCCGCGTGCTTGAGGCTCGTCAGCGGGGACGCGCCCGTGCCGCCGTCGTGGCCGGAGATGAGGACCACGTCCGCGTGCGCCTTGGAGACGCCCGCCGCGACCGTGCCGACGCCGACCTCGGAGACCAGCTTCACGTGGATGCGGGCCTGCGGGTTGGCGTTCTTGAGGTCGTGGATCAGCTGGGCCAGGTCCTCGATGGAGTAGATGTCGTGGTGCGGCGGCGGGGAGATCAGGCCGACGCCCGGGGTGGAGTGCCGGGTCTTGGCGACCCACGGGTAGACCTTGTGGCCGGGCAGCTGGCCGCCCTCGCCGGGCTTGGCGCCCTGGGCCATCTTGATCTGGATGTCGTCCGCGTTGACCAGGTACTCGCTGGTGACGCCGAAGCGGCCGGAGGCGACCTGCTTGATGGACGAGCGGCGGGCCGGGTCGTAGAGCCGGTCGGCGTCCTCGCCGCCCTCACCGGTGTTGGACTTGCCGCCCAGCTGGTTCATCGCGATGGCGAGGGTCTCGTGGGCCTCGCGCGAGATGGAGCCGTAGGACATGGCACCGGTGGAGAAGCGCTTGACGATCTCCGAGACGGGCTCGACCTCCTCGATGTCGATCGAGGGGCGGTCCGACTGGAAGCCGAACAGGCCGCGGAGCGTCATCAGCCGCTCGGACTGCTCGTTCACCCGGTCCGTGTACTTCTTGAAGATGTCGTACCGGCGGTTGCGGGTGGAGTGCTGGAGGCGGAAGACCGTCTCCGGGTCGAACAGGTGCGGCTCGCCCTCGCGGCGCCACTGGTACTCACCGCCGATCTCCAGCGCGCGGTGCGAGGCGGAGATGCCGGAGGCCGGGTAGCCCTTGGTGTGCCGGGCCGCGACCTCCTTGGCGACGACGTCCAGGCCGGCGCCGCCGATCTTGGTGGCGGTGCCGTTGAAGTACCGGTCCACGAAGGACTGGTCGAGGCCGACCGCCTCGAAGACCTGGGCGCCGCGGTAGGAGGCGACCGTGGAGATGCCCATCTTCGACATGACCTTGAGGACGCCCTTGCCGAGCGCGTGGATCAGGTTGCGGATGGCGTCCTCGGCCTCGATGCCCTCGATGAAGGTGCCGGCCCGGACCAGGTCCTCGACGGACTCCATGGCGAGGTACGGGTTGACCGCGGCGGCGCCGTAGCCGATCAGCAGCGCGACGTGGTGGACCTCGCGGACGTCCCCGGCCTCGACCAGCAGGCCCACCTGGGTGCGCTGCTTGGTGCGGATGAGGTGGTGGTGGACGGCGGAGGTGAGCAGCAGCGAGGGGATCGGCGCGTGCTCGGCGTCGGAGTGCCGGTCGGAGAGGACGATCAGGCGGGCGCCGTCCTCGATGGCGGCGTCGACCTCGGTGCAGATCTCCTCGATGCGGGCGGCCAGCGCGTCGCCGCCGCCGTGCACCCGGTAGAGGCCGGAGAGCGTGGCGGCCTTCATGCCCGGCATGTCGCCGTCGGCGTTGATGTGTATGAGCTTGGCCAGCTCGTCGTTGTCGATCACCGGGAAGGGCAGCGCGACGCTGCGGCAGGACGCGGCGCCCGGCTCCAGCAGGTTGCCCGAGGGGCCGAGCACGGAGCGCAGCGAGGTGACGAGCTCCTCGCGGATGGCGTCCAGCGGCGGGTTGGTGACCTGCGCGAACAGCTGGGTGAAGTAGTCGAAGAGCAGCCGGGGGCGGGCCGAGAGCGCGGCGATCGGCGAGTCGGTGCCCATGGAGCCCAGCGGCTCGCCGCCGGTGCGGGCCATCGGGGCGAGGATGACGCGCAGCTCCTCCTCGGTGTACCCGAAGGTCTGCTGGCGGCGGGTGACGGAGGCGTGCGTGTGGACGATGTGCTCCCGCTCGGGGAGGTCCTCCAGCTCGATCTCGCCGGTCTCCAGCCACTCCTGGTAGGGGTGCTCGGCGGCGAGGGACGCCTTGATCTCGTCGTCCTCGATGATGCGGTGCTCGGCGGTGTCCACGAGGAACATGCGGCCGGGCTGCAGGCGGCCCTTGCGGACGACCTTGGCCGGGTCGATGTCCAGGACGCCGACCTCGGAGGACAGCACGACGAGGCCGTCGTCGGTGACCCAGTAGCGGCCGGGGCGCAGACCGTTGCGGTCGAGGACCGCGCCGACCTGGACGCCGTCGGTGAAGGTGACGCAGGCCGGGCCGTCCCAGGGCTCCATCATCGCGGAGTGGTACTGGTAGAAGGCGCGGCGGGCCGGGTCCATGGAGTCGTGGTTCTCCCACGCCTCGGGGACCATCATCAGCACCGAGTGCGGCAGCGAGCGGCCACCGAGGTGGAGCAGCTCCAGGACCTCGTCGAAGGACGCGGAGTCGGAGGCGTCGGGGGTGCAGACGGGGAAGATCCGGTCGAGCGGCGCGTCGCCGAAGAGGCCGGAGGCGAGCTGGGACTCGCGTGCCTTCATCCAGTTCCGGTTGCCCTTGACCGTGTTGATCTCGCCGTTGTGCGCGACGAAGCGGTACGGGTGTGCGAGCGGCCAGCTCGGGAAGGTGTTGGTCGAGAAGCGCGAGTGGACCAGGGCGACCGCGGTGGCGAACCGGGGGTCGGAGAGGTCCGGGAAGAAGGGCTCCAGCTGACCGGTGGTGAGCATGCCCTTGTAGACGATGGTGCGGGCGGAGAGCGACGGGAAGTAGACCCCGGCCTCGCGCTCGGCGCGCTTGCGCAGCAGGAACGCCTTGCGGTCCAGGACGATGCCGGCGCTCTCCCCGTCCGCCACGAAGAGCTGGCGGAACTCGGGCATGGTGGCGCGGGCGCCGTTGCCGAGGATGTCCGGGGTGACCGGGACCTCGCGCCAGCCGAGGACCGTCAGGCCCTCCTCGCCGGCGATCTTCTCCAGTGCGCGGACGGCGCCGGCGGAGTCGTCGGCGGGCAGGAAGGCGATGCCGACGGCGTAGGCGCCGGCCTCGGGGAGCGCGAAGGGGACCTCGGCGCGCAGGAACGCGTCCGGGACCTGGAGCAGGATGCCGGCCCCGTCACCGGAGTCGGGCTCCGAACCGGTGGCGCCGCGGTGTTCGAGGTTGCGGAGCACGGTCAGCGCCTGCTCGACCATCTCGTGGCCGGGCACACCGGTCAGAGTGGCTACGAACCCCACGCCGCAGGCGTCGTGCTCGTTGCGGGGGTCGTACATCCCCTGGGGGGCGGGGCGACCGTCCATGGGCGACCAGGCGTCGGTGCGCATCGGCTCTCCCGTCGTCGTCGTGGCATATGCAGTGCCGAGGGACGACGTTGGCCCTCTGCGAAATTTCGTGCAGATTACATGATGGGGCGCTTCTCAAAAAGCGGATGAACCGTTCCAACATGCGGACACCGTCGATGACGGCGGAGTGGGTCGCTGTCGGAGGATCGGCGCCCGGGAGACGCGGAGAGCAGGCGTCGTTGCCTGCGGTGTCTACGGCTCATGCCCGGTGGCGGAGAAAACGAAACCGCCGGGTAGTGGCTACTTATGTGCAGCCCTGCATAGAGACTCATTTTACGGTGCGCGGCGCGGTCGCGCCCAGAGGCCCGGGCCAAGACGTACGTCACACGCATGGCGTACGCGTGACGGGCCGATTGCGAGAACCGGCCCGTCACACGTACGAAACGGGCGGGGTCAGCCGCCCACCGCCACGCCGAACAGGGCGCCCAGGCCGTACGTGATCGCGGCGGCGGCGGCGCCCAGCGCCAGCTGGCGCAGTCCGCTGAACCACCAGCTGCGGGCGGTCACCCGGGCCACCACCGCGCCGCAGCCGAACAGTCCGGCGAGCGCCAGCAGCACGGCCGGCCACAGCGCGTCGGCGCCCAGCAGGAAGGGCAGCACGGGCAGCAGGGCCCCCAGGGCGAAGGCGCCGAACGAGGAGAAGGCGGCCACCAGGGGCGACGGCAGGTCGCCCGGGTCGATGCCCAGCTCCTCGCGGGCGTGGATCTCCAGGGCCTGCTCCGGGTCGCGCGAGAGCTGGCGGGCGACCTCGCGGGCGAGGGCGGGCTCGACGCCCCGGGACTCGTAGAGCGCGGCGAGCTCCCGCTCCTCGTCCACCGGGTGCTTGCGCAGCTCGCGCCGCTCGACGTCCAGCTCGGCCTCGACCAGCTCGCGCTGGGAGGCCACGGAGGTGTACTCGCCGGCCGCCATGGAGAAGGCGCCGGCGGCCAGTCCGGCGAGGCCGGTGATGACGACGGTGCGGTGCGAGACGTCGCCGCCGGCGACACCGGTCATGAGGGCCAGGTTGGAGACGAGCCCGTCCATCGCACCGAAGACCGCGGGACGCAGCCAGCCGCCGTTGACGTCACGGTGGGTGTGGTTGTCCCGGTGCGCCTCGTGCAGTACCGCGTCGGTCTCGATGATGGCCAAGACTTATCCCTCTCCCCTGGTCCGGATTCTCCGGAGGTGGGCCTCCTGCCCGCCCACACCCGCTCGACACCATCGAAAGTACGCACGAAAAATCGCTCCTGCCAGCAAGGCAGGCCGTACTTACCACCCTGCGTAACCGGATAGGTACGGCTTGCCTTGCTGTCCGGAAGGTTTCATCCGAGTGGCCCTTTTGTGTGGATAACCGGCCTTCGTTCCGGCTCGGCGTGGAACGAATCCCACAGGCACGAGTACTGGCTCGGTACGAGCGAAGGGTCGACGCGATGGACACGGTCGCAGGAAATCCGACGGCACCGCGGGCGGGCGGCACCCGGAAGGCACGGCTTCCGGACGAGCCGGCCCCGGGCGGGCCCCGCGACCGGGCCAGGGGCGCGCTGCTCGGCCTCGCGGTCGGCGACGCGCTCGGCGCCCCGGCGGAGAACATGCGTCCCTCCGAGATCCGCCGCCGCTGGGGGCGGATCGAGGGCTTCGTCAGCGACGACCCGGCGGGCACCGACGACACGGAGTACGCGATCTTCTCCGGGCTGCTGCTGGCCCGGCACGGCTCGGACCTCACCGTCACCGACGTCGAGCGGGCCTGGCGGCTGTGGATCGCCGACCTGGACGAGGGGCCGTTCCGGGGCGCCGGTTTCAGCGAGCGCGGCACGCTGGAGAACCTGCGCCGGGGCCTGGCCGCGCCGATCTCCGCCCAGCACCGGCACGCCTGGAGCGACGGCCTGGCGATGCGGGCCGCGCCCTTCGGCGTCTTCGCGGCCGGGCGCCCCGCCGAGGCGGCCCGGCTGGTCGCGGTCGACGGCCGGGTCAGCCACGAGGGCGAGGGCATCTACGGGGGCCAGGCGGTGGCCGCCGGGGTGGCCGCGGCGATGACCGGCGCCTCGGTCACCTCGGTGATCGCCGCCGCGCTCTCGGTCGTCCCGATGGACTCCTGGACGGCCCGCTCCCTGCGCCGCGCGGTGACGGCGGCGCAGCGCCCGTACCCCGACCGCCTCACCGGCGAACGCGCGGTCCGCTCGGCCGTGGTGGTCGGCGGCTACCCGTGGACGGACCTGGCCCCGGAGGCGATCGGCCTGGCCTTCGGCGCCTTCGCGGCGGCCCGCGGCGACTTCCGTACGGCGGTGCTGACGGCGGTCAACATGGGCCGCGACGCCGACACGACGGCCGCGGTGGCGGGAGCCCTGTCCGGCGCCCTGCACGGCGCGTCCGCGATCCCCCGCCTCTGGGCCGACGCGATCGGCCCGGTACGCGGCAGCTGCCTGCCGTCGATGCGCGGGTACCACGTGGTGGGCATCGCGGACCTGCTGGTGGCGGGGGCCGCCGGGTCGGCCGCCCCGGACGAACCCCCGCTCACCCCGGCGGCGGACGCGGACCCGGCGGCGAGCGGTGCGGCGGCGTGCCCGGGTGATCCACCGGACCGGGCCCCCGCCGGGGCGTCGCGGCAGAGCATCGGCACCGGGGCGGTGTCCCGGTGAGCGCGGCCCGGCGCGCCCGCGTCGAGGGGCTGCTCATCGGGCTGGCCGCGGGCGACGCCGCCGGGTGGCCCGCGGCCCGGCACCGGGCGGCCCGGATGCCGGAGTGGACCCGGCGCCTGACCCGCGAGCTGGACACCTTCGCCGAGCAGAACGCGACGACCACGCTCCCCGTGCCCATCGCCCTCAACCAGCCTCCCGAGCCGCTGCGGCTCGGGCCGTCCGACGACGCCGAGTGGGCGGCGTTCGCGGCGGGCACCGTGCTGGCGGCGGCGGGGCGGGTCCGGGCCGGCTCGGCGGACGGCGCCGGGCCGGGCCGTACCGTCCCGGGCGACGCCCCTGTGCGCGCCGCCGTCGCCGGGGCCTGGAACGCGCTCGCCGCCGAGGTCGCCGCCGCCGCGGCGCGCGCGACCGAGGTGGAGGCGGCCGTGCTGCCGCTGCGGGCCCGGATCTCGGTGCGGGCCGGGCTCGGCAACCTCGCCGCCGGGCTGCGCCCGCCCGCCACCGGGCACGACAACCCGCACTACTTCGACGACGCGGCGTGCGTACGGGCGGCCGTGCTGGCGGTCGTCCACCCGGGCGACCCGCACGCGGCGGCGGAGCTCGCGGAGTTCGACGCGCGCTTCACGCAGGACGGCGACGGGGTGCACGGGGCGCGGGCGATGGCCGCGGCGAGCGCCGCGGCGCTGGGCGGGGCGGACGTGGACACCGCCGTGGACGCCGCGCTGGCCCAGCTCCCCGACGGCACCGAGATCGCCCGCAACGCGGCCCACGCGGTCCGGATCGCGCGGGAGTTCGCCGGGGAACGGGCCGGGGCGTTCGCGCTCGTCCCGGTCCTGGAGCACCAGATCGTGGACCACGTCTACAGCTACGGGATCGCCGCCGCCGAAACCGTACCGGTCGCCCTGGCGCTGACCGCCGCGTCCCGGGGCGACCTCGCGCAGGCCGTGCCCGCGGCGGCCTGCCTGTCCCGGGTCGCGGACTCCGCGCCCGCCCTGGCCGGGGCGCTGACCGGGGCGCTGGGGTCCATCGGCTCCGTGCCCGACGGCTGGCGCGAGACCTGCCGGACGCTGGCCGGCTGCGCGCTGCCCCGGTTCGCGGGCACGGATCTGCTGGAACTCGCCGGGCTGCTGGCAGACACGGAACCGGCCCCCATGGGTGGACAATTCGGGCATGACTTCCACAGCGCCCCTGGCGCCCACGACGTCCCCCTCCCCCACGGCGGCCACGACGCCCACGCCCCCCGGGGCGCCCACGCTCGATGACCGGATCGCCGGCGCCCTCGTCGGCGCCGCCGTCGGCGACGCGCTGGGCGGCCCGGTCGAGGGCCGCTCGCCGGAGCAGATCACGGCCCGGCACGGCGGCAGGATCACCGGGATCGTCGGCCCCTGGGACGGCGACGACTGGCGGACCGCCCGCCCGATCGCCCCGTACCACAAGGGCGACGGGCACGTCACCGACGACACCTTGATGACGCACGCGCTGGTCCGGGTGTACGGGAAGGTGCGCGGCCATCTCGACGCGTACGCGGTCGCCGACCACCTCGTACCGGAGATGATCGGCGCACCGCGCTGGATTCCCGAGCTGGAGGCCGAGGCGCTGCCGCTCCAGCGGGTCTTCCTCGCGGAGAAGTGGATCGTCGCCCGGCTGCACTACGGCCACGTCGACCCGCGCGAGGCGGGCTCCGGAAACATCGTCAACTGCGGGGCGGCGATGTACATGGCCCCGGTCGGCCTGGTGAACGCCGCCCATCCGCAGGCGGCGTACGCCGAGGCGATCGACGTCGCCGGGGCCCATCAGTCGAGTTACGGGAGGGAGGCGGCCGGCGTCTTCGCGGCCGGGGTGGCCGCCGCCTGCGCGCCCGGAGCGACGCCCGCCACGGTCGTGGAGGCGTGCCTGTCGCTCGCCAAGGACGGCACCCGGGCGGCGATCGAGGCCGTCTGCGAGACGGCCTCCCGCCATCAGGACGTCGAGTCGGCGCTCGTCCCGCTGCGCGCGGCCGTCGCCCCCTTCGACACCGTGGGCCCCGACTACCGCGCGCCCTCGCTCGGTGCCCGACGCCCGTCCCGGCTGCACGCGATCGAGGAGCTGCCGGTCGCCCTCGGCATGCTGCTGGCCGCCGGCGGGGACTACCGGCAGTCGGTGCTCGGCGCGGTCAACTACGGCCGCGACTGCGACTCGATCGCCACCATGAGCGGCGCGCTCGCCGGCGCGCTGCACGGCGAGCGCGCCGTCCCCGCCGACTGGGCGGCCACCGTCGCCGAGGCCAGCCGCCTCGACCTGCGCGCCCCCGCCCGGACCCTGGCCGGGGTGGCCCGCGAGGTGTTCGCGCGGGACACCGCACGCCGCCGGGCCCACGAGGCCGCCTTCGCCGCGCTGGCGGGCACCCCGTGACCACGGCGGTCCGGGTGACCTGGGTGCAGCCGGAGGACCTGGTGGGCCACGAGCTGCGGCAGGCCGCCGAGGACGGCCGCGACGCACGCGACATCGCCCGCCGGTGGTACGGGGCCGGCGGCTCCCCCGCCCCGGAGCGCGCCGGCGCCTCCGACCCCGGCGCCCCGCCCGGGCTGCGCGCGGTCGCGGAACGGCTGCTCGACGAACTCGCCCTGCTGGAATCCCCGCTGGCCGGTGACGAGCCGGACGGCCTGGACGCGATCCGGGCCGCCTGCCCGCAGTGGCCGCACGCCCGGGGCGGCCGGCCGGCCGGCCGGGAGCGGCTGCACGCCGCCTGGCTGGGCCGCGCCGCCGGCTGCCTGCTGGGCAAGCCGGTCGAGAAGCTGCCGCTGGAAGGCATCCGCGCCCTGGCCCGGGCCACCGGCAACTGGCCGCTGAACAGCTGGTTCACCGCCCGGGGCCTGCCCGCCCCGCTGGCCGCCGCCTACCCGTGGAACCAACGCTCCGCACCCACCTCGCTCGCCGAGAACATCGACGGCATGCCCGAGGACGACGACCTCAACCACCCGCTGCTCACCCTGCTGCTGCTCCAGCGGCACGGCACCTCGTTCACCACCGCGGACCTGGCCCGGCTCTGGCTGGACGAACTGCCGGCCGGGCGTACGTTCACCGCCGAGCGGGTCGCGTACCGCAATCTCCTCGACGGCATCGAGCCCCCGGACACCGCCCGCCACCGCAACCCGTTCCGCGAGTGGATCGGCGCGCAGATCCGGGCCGACGCGCACGGCTGGACCCGGCCCGGCGACCCGGCCGGGGCCGCGGAGCAGGCGTACCGCGACGCGGTCCTCACCCACACCGGGAACGGCGTCTACGGCGCGATGTTCACGGCGGCGGCGCTGGCGGAGGCGGCCACCGGCGAGACCGACGTGCACGGCTGCCTGGCCACCGGGCTGCGCGTGGTGCCGCCGCGCTCGCGGTTCGCGGCTGCGGTACGCGACGGCATCGCGGCCGCCCGCCGGGACCGGGACTTCGATACGGTCGTGGACCGGCTGCACGCGGCGTACGGCAGGTATCACTGGGTGCATGTGCTGCCCAACGCGGCTCTGCTGGCCGCCGCCCTCACCCACGCCGACGGCGACTTCACCGGTTCGATCTGCAAGGCGGTGTCCGGCGGCTGGGACACCGACTCCAACGGCGCGACCGCCGGTTCGCTCGCCGGACTGCTGGCCGGGCGGGCGGACGCGCTGCCCGACCGGTGGACCGCCCCGCTGAAGAACCGGCTCGCCACGTCCGTCCCCGGTTTCGACGGGGCCGGCTTCGACACCCTGGCCGCCCTGACCCACCGGCTCACCCACGAGGAGGCACTCCGCCCATGACCAGAATCGCGGTGCTCGGCAGCACCAATATGGATCTGGTGGCCTACGTCGACCGGGCCCCGGAGCGCGGCCAGACCGTCACCGGACGGGAGTTCCGCACCATCCCCGGCGGCAAGGGCGCCAACCAGGCCGTCGCCGCCGCCCGTGCGGGCGGTGACGTGCTGATGATCGGCGCGGTCGGCGACGACGAGTACGGCGTGCGGATGCGGGAGAGCCTGGAGCACTCCGGCGTCGACACGGACCTGCTGCACACCGCCGAGGGCCCCAGCGGTACCGCGCACATCGTGGTCGACGCCAAGGGCTCCAACGCGATCGTGGTCATCCCCGGCGCCAACGGCACCATGACCGCGCTCGGTCCGGGCGAGGTGGCCGCCATCGCCGAGGCGGATCTGCTGCTGCTCCAGCTGGAGCTGCCGATGTCCGCGGTGATCGAGGGCGCCCGCGCCGGTCACGCCCAGGGCGTACGGACCGTGCTCACCCCGTCCCCCGTGCAGGAGCTGCCCTCCGAACTCCTCGACCACGTCGACCTGCTGGTCCCCAACGAGCACGAGGCGGCCGAGCTGTCCGGCTACGACGACCCGCACGCGGCGGCGGAGATCCTGCTCGGCCAGGTCCCCGCGGTGCTCATCACGCTCGGTTCGAAGGGCAGCCTGTACGCGGCCCGGGGCAGCCGCACCATCCACTTCCCGGCCCCGGACGTCACCGCCGTCGACACCACCGGCGCCGGGGACACCTTCGTCGGCACCCTGGCCGTGGCGCTCGGCGAGGGGCGCCCGGTGCCGCAGGCCATCGCCTGGGCCTCGGCCGCCGCCGCGCTCTGCGTGCAGAAACCGGGCGCCTCGGTCTCCATGCCGTACCGCAGCGAAATCGACGGCGCGTGAGCGCCCCCGCGGCGCCGCCGCTCACCGGACTGCGGGTCGTCGATCTCGCCACGCTCTTCGCGGGCCCGCTCTGCGCGACGATGCTGGGCGACTTCGGCGCCGAGGTGATCAAGGTCGAGCACCCGGTACGCCCCGACCCCTCCCGGGGCCACGGGCCCGCGAAGGACGGCGTGGGCCTGTGGTGGAAGCTCCTCGGCCGCAACAAGCGCAATCTGACGCTCGACCTCTCCGCGCCGGAGGGCCGGAACGTGCTGCTGCGGCTCGCCGCCGGCACCGACGTGATCATCGAGAACTTCCGGCCGGGCACGCTGGAGCGGTGGGGCCTCGGGCCCGATGAGCTGCACGCGGTCAACCCGCGCCTGGTCCTGGTGCGCGTCACGGGCTTCGGCCAGTTCGGCCCCTACTCCCACCGGCCCGGCTTCGGGACGCTGGCCGAGGCGATGAGCGGCTTCGCGGCGATCACCGGGGAGCCGGACGGACCGCCGACGCTGCCGCCGTTCGGCCTGGCCGACTCGATCGCCGCGCTCGCCACGGCGTACGCGGTGATGGCCGCCCTGGCGGGCCGGGACCGGACCGGCGAGGGGCAGGTGGTCGACATGGCGATCATCGAGCCGATCCTGACCGTGCTCGGCCCGCAGCCGCTCTGGTACGACCAGCTCGGTTACGTACAGCCGCGCACCGGGAACCGGTCGCGCAACAACGCCCCGCGCAACACCTACCGCACCTCGGACGGGCAGTGGGTGGCCGTCTCCACCTCCGCGCAGTCCGTCGCGGAGCGGGTGATGCGGCTGGTGGGGCGGGCGGACCTGATCGAGGAGCCGTGGTTCGCCACGGGCGCCACCCGCGCCGAGCACAGCGACGAGCTGGACGAGGCGGTGGGCCACTGGATCGCCCGGCACAGCCGGGAGGAGGCCCTGTCCGCGTTCGAGAAGGCAGAGGCCGCCATCGCCCCCATCCACGACGTGCGGGACGTGATGGAGGACCCGCAGTACCGGGCGCTCGACTCGGTCACCGAGGTGGACGATCCGGAGCTGGGCCCGCTGCGGATGCAGAACGTCCTCTTCCGGCTCTCCCGGACCCCGGGCGCGATCCGCTGGACGGGCCGTCCGCACGGGGCCGACACCGAGGAGATCCTGACCGAGCTGGGGCTGAGCGGGTCCGAGATCTCGGCGCTGCGGGCGGAGCGGGTGCTGTGAGCGCGGATGCCCCCCTCACCTTGCTGTACGTGCCGGGCGACCGGCCGGACGTCGTGCGCAAGGCGGCCGGTTCGGGGGCGGACGTGGTGATCGTGGACCTGGAGGACGCGGTCGCCCCGGACCGCAAGGAGTACGCGCGGGCCGCGACGGTGGAGCTGCTGTCGGACCCGCCGTCCGCCGCGGCTCCGCCCGTCCACGTCCGGGTCAACGACGAGGCGGACGTGCTGGCGCTCGCCGGGCTGCCGGGGCTCGGCGGGCTGCGGCTGCCGAAGATCACCCACGCCGCGTCCGTGCACCACATCGCGGCGCTGGCCCCCGGGGTGGCCCTGTGCCCGCTCCTGGAGTCGGCCCTCGGCATCGAGCACGCGTACTCGGTGGCCTCCGCGCACCCCCAGGTCCGGGCTGTCGCCCTGGGCGAGGCGGACCTCCGCGCGGATCTGGGCGTACGGGAGGACGCGGGGCTCGACTGGTCGCGCAGCCGGGTGGTGGTCGCCGCCCGGGCGGCGGGCCTGGCGCCGCCCGCGCAGTCGGTGTTCGCGGACGTCCGCGACCTGGACGGCCTCTGGTCCTCCTGCGTCCGCGGGCGGGCCCTGGGCTTCCTGGGCCGGGCGGCGATCCACCCCCGCCAGCTCCCGGTGATCGAGCGCGCGTTCCACCCGACGCCGCAGGAGGTCGAAGCGGCCTGGGAGATCGTGGAGGCGGCCCGTGACCAGGCGGGGGCCCAGGCCCTCCCGGACGGCCGTTTCGTGGACGCGGCGGTGGTTGCGCAGGCGCGGCGGACGCTGGCGCTGGCCCAGCGGAAGCGGTGACCTGGCGTTCCGCCTGACCGCCTTGTCCTCAATCGCCGGACGGGCTGGATTTCCGCCGCACGCCACATCGAGCCCGGCCGCATCAGACCCGTCCGGCGGAGCCGATTCAACGGCGAGCGGCAAAACCGAGCCCGTCCGGCGATTGAGGACACCCCCGCGACGGCGAAGGGGGCGCCGAATGCCTCGGCGGCCCCTCACTCAGCTTGCGCGGCGTCAGCCCTTCGCGGCTTCCGCCGTACCGTCCGCCTTCGGCGCGTCCGCGTCCGCGTCCGCGTCGTCGTCCGCCTTCGCATCGGCGACCGGCTTCGCATCGGTGTCCGCGTCGGCGTCGGCCTCCGCGGCCTCCGGCTCGTCCGCGTCGGTCCCGTCCGCCGTGTCCGAGGATTCCGGCGCCTCCGGCGCCCCCGGCTCCACGGTCTCCTCGCGGCCCGGCCGCACCTTCGCCGAGATCACGATGTACGCCACCGCCAGCACGAACACGATCAGCGCGGTCCACACGTTGAGCCGCAGGCCCAGGATGTGGTGCGCCTCGTCCACGCGCATGTACTCGATCCACGCGCGCCCCGCGCAGTACGCGGCGACATACAGGGCGAACGCCCGTCCGTGCCCGAGCTTGAAGCGGCGGTCGGCCCAGACCACCAGGAGGGCGACGCCGACGCACCACAGCGACTCGTACAGGAACGTCGGGTGGTAGGTGCCAGCGACCCGGTTCGGACCCTCGCTGATCTTCAGCGCCCACGGGACGTCGGTCGCCCTGCCGTACAGCTCCTGGTTGAACCAGTTGCCCCAGCGGCCGCACGCCTGGGCGAGGGCGATGCCGGGGGCCAGGGCGTCGGCCCAGGCGGGCAGCGGGATTCCGCGGCGGCGGCAGCCGATCCAGGCACCGACCGCGCCGAGCGCGATCGCACCCCAGATCCCGAGGCCGCCCTGCCAGATCTTGAAGGCGTCGACCCAGTTCTCACCGTCGCTGAAGTACAGCTGGTAGTCGGTGATCACGTGGTAGAGCCGGCCACCGACAAGCCCGAAGGGCACGGCCCAGACGGCGATGTCGGCAACGGTGCCGGTGGTACCTCCTCGGGCGACCCAGCGCTTGTTGCCGAACCAGACGGCGACGAAGACACCGATGATGATGCAGAACGCGTAGCCGCGGAGCGGGATCGGTCCGAGATCGATCACGCCGGTCGACGGGCTGGGAATGTAGGCAAGGTTCATGGCAGCATCGACGCTACCCTGCCGGGCGGGAGGTAGGACAACCCGCCCGGCAACGTCTGGGTAACGAGCGGGCCGCCGATTCCCCCGGCCGGCCCCATGGACACCGTCCGCCGCGCCTTACGGCGTCGCCGTGGCGGTGGCCGGTTTCTTGCCCTTGTTGGCCTCGGCGACCCACTTCTTCAGGTTGGCCACGGTGATCGCCTCGTCGCCCTTCTTCGGGAAGATCGACTCCCCGTTGAGCAGGGCCGTCGGCGTGCCCTGGAAGCCGCCTTCCCGGAACGCCTGGTTGGACTTCTCCACCCACGCGTCGTGCTTGCCGTCCTCGACGCAGCCGCGGAATTCCGGCGTGTCCAGTCCGGGGACCTTCTTGGCCAGCTCGATCAGCTTGTCGTTGTCCCCGAAGGCGTCGTCGGTCTCCGCCGGCTGGTTGCTGTACAGCACGTCGTGGTACGCGGAGAACTTGCCGGCGTCCTGCGCGCAGGCGGCCGCGTTGGCCGCCTTGAGGGAGCCGCTGCCGCCCATGTTGCCGTCGATGATCGTGGCGAGGTGGTAGTCGACCTTGATCTGGCCGTCGCGCTCCATCTCGTGGATCGTGTCGCGGAACGCGTTCTCGAACTGGGCGCAGACCGGGCAGCGGAAGTCCTCCCAGATGGTGAGGGTGGACGGGGCGTCGTCCGCGCCGACCCGGATGGCCAGGGCGTCCTTGCCGGTCGCCCCGGACGGGGCGACGGCCGGCCCGGACGCCTTGGACTTGTCGCTCTTGCCGTCGGTGTTCGCCGCGATCACACCGACGACCGCGGCCAGGCCCAGCACCCCCACCACGGCCGTGGACACGATCAGCGTGCGGCGCCGGCGGTCGCGCGCCTTCGCCTGCTCGCGCTGCTGGATCAGCCGGTCTCGCGCGGCCCTCTTACCCTGTTCGTTCTTCTCGCTCACACCGCGCAAACGACCCGGGGAGGCACTCGCGTGCCTCCCCGGGCCGAGGTCCACCCGTTCGGGTTACCCCGGGTGTCAGCGCTTTCGAACACCTTCGGCAAGCTCGGCCGCCAGCGAACGGACGGCCGCGAGCCCGGCCGCCTCGTCGGGGGCGTCCAGCATGCACTTGACGAAGGCCGTGCCGACGATGACGCCGTCCGCGAAGCCGGCGACCTCCGCGGCCTGGGCGGCGTCGGACACGCCGAGGCCGACGCAGACCGGCAGCTCGGTGGTGGCGCGGGTCCGCCGGACCAGGTCCTGGGCCTGCGCGCCCACCGAGGCGCGGGTGCCGGTGACGCCCATCAGGGACGCGGCGTAGACGAAGCCGGAGCCCGCTTCGGTGATGGTGGCGATCCGCTCGTCCTTGCTGCTGGGCGCGACGACGAAGACGGTGGCCAGGCCGTGCCGCCCCGCGTGCTCGCGCCACAGCGCGGACTCCTGGACCGGCAGGTCGGGCAGGATGCACCCGGCGCCGCCCGCCTCGGCCAGCTCGGCCGTGAACCGCTCGACGCCGTACCGGTCGATCGGGTTCCAGTACGTCATGATCAGGATCGGCGCCCCGGTGGCCTCGTGGGCCTCGCGGACGGTGCGCATCACGTCGGCGATGCGCACGCCGCCGCGCAGCGCGATGTCGTCGGCGGTCTGGATGACCGGGCCGTCGAGCACCGGGTCGCTGTGCGGCAGTCCCACCTCGATGACGTCGGCGCCGCCCGCCACGGCGGCCTTGACGGCCTCGATGCCGCCGTCGACGGTCGGGAAGCCGGCCGGCAGGTACGCGATGAGCGCGGCCCGGTCCTCGGCCCGCGTGGCGGCGAGCGTGGTGTTCAGCAGTTCGACGTTGCCGCTCACAGCGCGTCCCCCTCGATCTCCGCGTCACCGCTGCCGCCGTCCGCCTCGACGGCCGCGTCGGTGTCGTACAGCCCGAAGTAGCGGGCCGCCGTGTCCATGTCCTTGTCGCCGCGCCCGGACAGGTTGACCAGGATCAGCCCGTCCTTGCCCAGCTCCTTGCCGACCTCCAGGGCCCCGGCCAGCGCGTGCGCGCTCTCGATGGCCGGGATGATGCCCTCGGTGCGGGAGAGCAGCCGCAGCGCCTGCATGGCCGCGTCGTCGGTGACGGCGCGGTACTCGCCCCGGCCCACGTCCTTGAGGTAGGCGTGCTCGGGGCCGATGCCCGGGTAGTCCAGGCCGGCCGAGATCGAGTACGGCTCGGTGATCTGGCCCTCGTCGTCCTGGAGGACGTAGCTGCGCGAGCCGTGCAGGATGCCGGGCTCGCCCGCGGTCAGGGTCGCCGCGTGCTCGCCGGTCTCGACGCCGTGGCCCGCGGGCTCGCAGCCGATCAGGCGGACGTCCGGGTCGGGCACGAAGGCGTGGAAGAGGCCGATGGCGTTGGAGCCGCCGCCGACGCAGGCCACGGCCGCGTCCGGCAGCCGGCCGGCCCGCTCCAGGATCTGCCGTCTGGCCTCCACGCCGATGACGCGGTGGAAGTCGCGGACCATCGCCGGGAAGGGGTGCGGTCCGGCGACCGTGCCGAAGAGGTAGTGGGTGCGGTCCACGTTGGCGACCCAGTCGCGGAACGCCTCGTTGATGGCGTCCTTGAGGGTGCGGGAGCCGGACTTCACGGCGATGACCTCGGCGCCCAGCATCCGCATCCGCGCCACGTTGAGCGCCTGCCGCTGGGTGTCGATCTCGCCCATGTAGATGGTGCAGTCGAGGCCGAAGAGGGCGCAGGCGGTCGCGGTGGCGACGCCGTGCTGGCCGGCGCCGGTCTCGGCGATGACGCGGGTCTTGCCCATGCGCCGGGTCAGCAGCGCCTGCCCCAGCACGTTGTTGATCTTGTGCGAGCCGGTGTGGTTCAGGTCCTCGCGCTTGAGGAAGACGCGGGCGCCCCCGGCGTGCTCGGCGAAGCGGGGCACCTCGGTGAGGGCGCTGGGCCGTCCGGTGTAGTGGACCATCAGCTCGCCGAGCTCGGCGGCGAACGCGGGGTCGGCCTTGGCCTTCTCGTACTCGACGGCGACCTCGTCCACGGCGGCGACCAGCGCCTCCGGGATGAACTTGCCGCCGTACGCGCCGAAGTAGCCCTCGGCGCTGGGGATCAGACCCTCCGGGTCCGGGATGAAGAAGTCGGAAGACATGCGGAACGTGCTCCTCGTCGTCACAGGGGTGATGGCACCGTCTGCGCCGTGAGCGGAGCGCCGCCCCGGTCCTGGACCGGGGCGGTTTCGGACACGCGGGACGGCGGCCGGGCTCGCTCTACAGCGCGCGCGTCCCGCGCCATCGCATGCCATTGACCTGACCGGGCTCGGCGCCGATCACGTACCGCACCCGCCGGCCGTGCACCCGGCGCGCGGGCGCCCGGCAGCCGCGGTGCCACGAGGGCAGCGCGCAGCGCATCGGCTCGGGGGGCGGGAGGGCCACGGGCGGGTCAGCCCCGTCCGTGGCGCAGCGCCGGGTGGGCGCCGGCGGCGACGAGGTCGGCGACGGCGGTCCGCGGGTCGCGGCCGGTCACCAGGGACTCGCCGACCAGCACGGCGTCGGCGCCGGCGTTGGCGTAGGCGATCAGGTCGTGCGGGCCGCGGACGCCGGACTCGGCGACCTTGACGATGTGGTCGGGGATCTCGGGGGCGACGCGCTCGAAGGTGGAGCGGTCGACCTTGAGGTCCTTGAGGTTGCGCGCGTTGACGCCGATGACCCGGGCCCCGGCCTCCACCGCGCGGTCGGCCTCCTCCTCGTCGTGCGCCTCGACCAGCGGCGTGAGGCCGATGGACTCGGCGCGCTCGATCAGGGAGACCAGGGCCTCCTGTTCGAGGGCGGCGACGATCAGCAGCACGAGGTCGGCGCCGTACGCGCGCGCCTCCCACAGCTGGTACGAGGTGACGATGAAGTCCTTGCGGAGGATCGGGACGTCGACCTTGGCGCGGACGGCCTCCAGGTCCGCCAGGGAACCGCCGAAGCGGCGCTCCTCAGTGAGGACCGAGATGACGGAGGCCCCGCCGGCCTCGTAGTCCGCGGCGAGCGCGGCCGGGTCGGCGATGGCGGCCAGCGCGCCCTTGGAGGGGCTGGAGCGCTTGACCTCGCAGATGACGTTCACGCCCTCGCCGCGCAGGGCGGCGACGCCGTCCTTGGCGCGGGGGGCCCGGGCAGCGCGTTCCTTGAGCTCGTCGAGGCTGACGCGCGCCTGCCGCTCCGCGAGGTCGGCGCGTACGCCGTCGATGATCTCGTCGAGCACACTCACGCGAGCGGCCCCCTTCCGGAACGGTGACAAAAAAACGTAGCAGGCCACAGGATCAGCCACTCCGATGTTATCCGCAGGAGGGCGCTGGGCCCGCATCCGGCCGCCCGCTGTCCCACTACCTGGGACTTCACGGGGCGAGCGCGGAGCCGAAGGGAAGGTTCCGGATGACCGTGAAGAGCAGCAGCACGGCGCCGATCGCCCACCAGTGCACCGGCCGCGGCGCGATCCGCAGGGGCCTTCCGCGGGCCTCGCGGATCAGCCATACGGTCCACAGCGCGGCGAAGACCGCGTAGCCGGCCACGGCGAGGGCGTTGGCGCCGAAGGCGGCGGCCAGGTCGCCGTGGGCGAAGGCGTGCGCGCTGCGGAGGCCGCCGCAGCCGGGGCAGTAGACGCCGGTGAACCGCAGCAGCGGGCAGACCGGGTAGTGGCCGGGCTGGTTCGGGTCGACGGTGGCGACGTACCCGAAGGCGCCGACGACGGCGGCGAGCACGCCCACCGGGACGGCGATCCGCCGCAGCCGCGAGGCGCCGGCGGGGGCCGTCGGGAAGAGGGGGGTCCGCACGGGGGCGAAGGGCGGCGGCCCCGGGGCCGGGACCGGGGCGGGGTCCGGGGCCGGAGAGGCGGCGGCGGGGGTTGGCGTTGCGTCCACCCGGTGATTGTCGCCGCTGACGCGGAAAGGCGCAGCCCGGTCCGGGCCGCGCCTCTCCGGCGTACGCGGTGCGGGGGTCAGGAGGTCTGCGCCTGGCCGGCGCGCGCGCGGGCGGCGGTCAGCTCGGCCGACTCCTTCGGCATGCCGAGGCCCGCGGCCTTCATCGCGAGGCCGACGACACCACCGAGCAGGACGACGCCCATGCCGGCCCAGAAGCCGGCCGGGTTGGCCGCGACCATGAAGACGCCCGCGACGCAGAAGCCGATGAAGGCGATGATGACACCGGTCCAGGCGGCCGGGGTGTGTCCGTGGCTGCTGCCCGCCATGAGTTGCTCCTCGTTGGTGTTGCGCTGTTGGAATCGCTCGGGTCGCTGTGCCCACGGCCCGTGCCGCTGTGCCAGCTCACGGTCATTGTCCCGTACGCGCGGGTAGGACGTGAGCTGGGGGTCATGCCTCGCGCGTCGGGTCCTCGCCGCGGTCCAGGGCCTTCCACAGATCCTCGGGCCGGTCGGGGTCGAGCGGGCGCGGGGCCTTGCGGGGGCGGGGGGTGCCGTCGCGCTCGTAGCGTCCGGACATCGTGGGCCACCGGTTGCCGTAGCGCAGGGCGAGCAGCCCGGCGAGCAGGATCAGCAGGCCGCCGACGGCCGTGACGTACGGCCAGGCGGTGTGGCTGAGGGCCGTGATGGTGGCGGCGCTGTCGCCGCTGGTCTGCGCCGCCTTCTCGTCCAGCGCCCCGCTGTCGGACGCGCCGAGGAAGGCGCTGAGCGCGGCGCCGAGTCCGCTGAGCGCGAGGAGTCCGGCGACCACGCGCCGGCCGGCGCCGCGTACGGCGAAGACGGCGACGAGGGCGGCCAGGCCGACGATGGCGAGGGCGGCGGGGAGTCCGGTGACGTCCTGCCCGTCGGCGCTCAGCGGCAGGGTGCCGCCGCCGACCGGGGCCTTGCCCTCGGCCCAGGTCTGCCCGGAGGCGAGCAGGACGACGGTCGCGCCGGCCGCCCCGAGGAGCAGGCCGGCGGCCAGGGTGCGGCGGCTCCCCGCGCTGTCGGGCGCGGCGGTGGCTTCGGCACGGGGCTGGGGTACGGGGACGGCACTCACGTACTCCACTATCCCTCACCGGCCCGGAACGCCCCACCGCGCCCCTGGCGCGGGCGCACCGCTCAGGCGCCGCCGAGGCGGTTGGCGGTGTGGACGGCGCGGAGGACGGCCGCCGCCTTGTTGCGGCACTCGGTGTCCTCGGCGACCGGGTCGGAGTCGGCGACGACGCCCGCGCCGGCCTGGACGTACGCGGTGCCGTCGCGGAGCAGGGCGGTGCGGATGGCGATGGCGGTGTCGGAGTCCCCGGCGAAGTCGAGGTAGCCGACACAGCCCCCGTACAGGCCCCGGCGGGTGGGTTCCAGTTCCTCGATGATCTGGAGGGCGCGGGGCTTGGGGGCGCCGGAGAGGGTGCCGGCCGGGAAGCAGGCGGTGAGCACGTCGAACGCGGTGCGGCCCTCCGCGACCTTGCCGGTGACGGTGGAGACGATGTGCATCACGTGCGAGTAGCGCTCGATGGACATGAAGTCGACCACCTCGACGCTGCCCGGTTCGCAGACCCGGCCCAGGTCGTTGCGGCCGAGGTCGACGAGCATCAGGTGCTCGGCGCGCTCCTTGGGATCGGCGAGGAGTTCGTCGGCGAGGGCCTGGTCCTCCTGCGGGGTGGCGCCGCGGTGCCGGGTCCCGGCGATGGGGTGGACCATGGCGCGGCCGTCCTCGACCTTGACCAGGGCCTCGGGGCTGGACCCGGCGACGTCGAAGCCGTCGAACCGGAAGAGGTACATGTACGGCGAGGGGTTGGTGGCGCGCAGCACCCGGTAGACGTCGAGCGCGCTCGCCGTGCAGGGGGTCTCGAAGCGCTGGGAGGGCACCACCTGGAAGGCTTCGCCGGCCCGGATGCGCTCCTTCACGTCCTCGACGGCGTCCTGGTAGGCCCGGCCGCCCCAGAGCGCGGTGTACGGGGGCAGCTCGGAGGGCGGCAGGGCGGCGGGGGCGTTCTCGACCGGGCGGCGCAGGTCGCGTTCCATGGCGTCGAGCCGGGCGACGGCGTCGGCGTACGCCTCGTCCACGCCGGTGGCCAGGTCGTTGTGGTTGATGGCGTTGGCGATGAGCAGGACGCTGCCGTCCCAGTGGTCGAGGACCGCGAGGTCGGAGGTGAGCAGCATGGTCAGCTCGGGGAGCTGGAGGTCGTCGCCGCCGCTCTCGCCGATCTTCTCCAGGCGGCGCACGATGTCGTAGCCGAGGTAGCCGACCATGCCGCCGGTGAAGGGCGGCAGGCCGGACTCCCGGTCGTGCGGGGTGTGCAGGGCCTCGATGGTGGCGCGCAGGGCGTGCAGCGGGTCGCCGTCGGCGGGGACGCCGACCGGCGGGGTGCCGAGCCAGTGCGCCTCGCCGTCGCGGGTGGTCAGCGTGGCGGCGCTGCGCACGCCGATGAAGGAGTAGCGCGACCAGGTGCGGCCGTTCTCCGCGGATTCCAGGAGGAAGGTGCCGGTGCGCTCGCCCGCCAGCTTGCGGTAGAGCCCGACGGGGGTGTCGCCGTCCGCGAGGAGGCGGCGGGTGACGGGGATGACGCGCCGGTCGACGGCCAGCTTGCGGAAGGTGTCGAGGTCCATGGCGGCAGACCCTACTGCGCTGGGAAGAGGACGTCGGCGTCGAAGCAGGTGCGGTCGCCGGTGTGGCAGGCGGCGCCGGTCTGGTCGACCTTGACGAGGACGGTGTCGGCGTCGCAGTCCAGGGCGACGGACTTGACGAGCTGGATGTGGCCCGAGGTGTCGCCCTTGACCCAGTACTCCTGGCGGCTGCGGGACCAGTAGGTGCAGCGGCCGGTGGTGAGGGTGCGGTGCAGCGCCTCGTCGTCCATCCAGCCCAGCATCAGTACCTCGCCGGTGTCGTACTGCTGGGCGACGGCCGGGACCAGTCCGTCGGCGCCGCGCTTCAGGCGGGCGGCGATGGCGGGGTCGAGGGCGCTGGCGGTCCGGGGGGTGCCGGGCTGGGGCGTGCTGCTCATGGGCCCATTGTGCCGTGGGCGCGCGGGGTGTCCGGGCGGGCGTCCACTGGGCGGACGGGGGACGGCGGTCGTACGCTGGCGGGCATGTCGACCCATGCGAAGCGCGAACGACTTCTGCTCGCCGACCTGTTGGAGGCGGCGGGTCCCCAGGCCGCGACCCTGTGCCAGGGCTGGACGGCCCGTGATCTCGCGGCCCATGTGGTGGTGCGGGAGCGGCGGCCGGACGCGGCGGCCGGAATCGTCATCGGGCCGCTGAAGAGCCGCCGGGACCGGGTCATGGCCGAGTTCACCGAGAAGCCGTACGAGGAGCTGATCCAGCTCATCCGGACCGGGCCGCCCCGGATGTCCCCGTTCGGCCTGAAGCAGCTGGACGAGGCGGCGAACACGGTGGAGTTCTACATCCACACGGAGGACGTGCGCCGGGCGCAGCCCGACTGGACGCCGCGTGAGCTGGACCCGGTCTTCGCGGACGTGCTGTGGGCGCGTACGGAGAAGGCGGCGCGGATGCTGGGCCGGAAGGCGCCGGTGGGCCTGGTGCTGCGCCGCCCGGACGGGCAGACGGCGGTGGCGCACCGGGGGACGCCGGTGGTGACGGTGACCGGTGAGCCGGGCGAGCTGCTGCTGTTCGCGTTCGGGCGTCAGGACGCGGCGCGGGTGGAGCTGGAGGGCGAGCCGGAGGCGATCGGCCGGGTGACGACGGCGAAGCTGGGGATGTAGTCCGCGTCCGCCCCGGTCAGCGCGGGAGCTCCGCCCGGCGGAGCGGGGCGAGGACCAGGCCGGTGCCCGCGCCGACGACGCACAGGGCGGCGCTGGCGACGAAGACCGGGCCGGTGCCCCAGAGGGCGACGGCGGCCCCGGTGACGGGGTAGCTGAGCGGCGCGAGGGCGTGCGTGAAGAGCGTGGAGACCGAGGTGACGCGGCCCAGGTAGGCCGGGTCGGTGACGGTCTGCGTGAGCGCGCCGCACAGCGAGCCGCCGAGGCCGGCGAAGAGCCCGACGAGGACCGCGACGGTCGCGGCGAGCGGTACGGAGGGCACGTACGCCAGGGCCGCGATGGCGAACGCCCCGACCAGGACGGTCAGGCACATGACCAGTCCGGCCCTGGGCATCCGGCCGCGGACGGCGAGGATCAGGGCGGAGGCGCCCGCGCCGGTGCCGAAGCCGGCGACGACCCAGCCCATGCCGGAGGCGCCCCAGCCGCGTTCGTCGCTGAGCAGGACGAGCCCGAGGTTGAGGGGGCCGACGAAGCCGAGTTCGGTGACGGCGACGACGAGCATCAGGGGCCCGAGGACCGGGTGGCGGCGGATGTGGCGCAGCCCGTCGGCAAGTTCGCGCCAGGCGGTGCCGGCGGGCGCGCTGGTGCCGGGGGCGGGCAGCGGGGTCATCCGGACGGCCAGCAGGAGCGGGAGCGACACGGCGAAGAGGACCCCGGCCGCGGCGAAGGCGAGGGCCGGGCCGCCGAGGGCGACCGAGACGCCGCCGAGCGGGGCGCCGACCACGTTGGCGGTGCGGGCGGCGAGGCCGCGCAGGCCCTGGACGCGGGCGAGCTGGGAGGCGGCGGTGATCCGAGGCGGCAGGGCGCCGACGGCGGGCAGGAAGAGCGCGTCGACGGCGCCGAAGACGAGCGCGACGGCGATCAGCATCCACACCGTGGGCGAGGTGAGCAGCAGGGTCCCGGCGAGGCCGAGGATGACCAGGCAGCGGGCGGTGTCGCCGGCGACGACCACGCGGCGCGGGCCGAGCCGGTCGGCGAGCACTCCCCCGCCGAGCAGGAGCACCGCCCGGGGTATGGAGCCCGCGGCGAGCACCAGGCCGGTCTGCGAGGCGTTGCCCGTGCGGGCGGCTGCCCAGGCCAGGGCCATGTAGTAGACGCTGTCGCCGATCATGGACGCGGTGTACGCGCCGAGCCAGCGCAGGACGTTGCCGTCGCGGTGGGCCGGGCGGGCGGGGGCCTCGGCGGGGGCGGGCTGGGTGGCGGTCACGGTCTCGTCCTCTCGGAGGGCCGGGTCGTCGGAGGGGCCGGGTCAGGTGCGGAACGGGAAGCCGTACACGTGGAGCGCGACGTTCTCGCGGTCCTCGGTGTCGCCGGCCTCCTCGCGGGCGCGGCCCTGCCGCTCGTACCGCTTGACGAGGTCGTTCATCTCGGAGGCGAGCGCGGCGAGCTCTTCGGCGGTCAGCCGGGCCAGGTACTCGGAGCTGAACGAGGCCCGGCGCCACTCGGCGGGCCAGGTGCGGTGCGCGTCGAGGTGGCGGCGGTACATCTCGACGTGCTGGTCGAAGGAGAGCCGGGTGACGGCTGAGTGCGTCGCGGCCTTCTCGGGCGCGTCGCTGAAGTCCTCGTCGTGGAAGGTCAGCCCTTCCGACGCGGGCTGCCACCAGCGCTCGCGGCCGTCCCTGCCCTGCCGGTCGGCCTCCTCGATCAGGCCGTGGTCGGCGAGCTTGCGCAGGTGGTAGCTGACGAGCGAGACCGCCTCGTCGACCTGCTCGGCGAGCTGGGAGGCGGTGGCCTGCCGGGCGATGTAGAGGGCCCGGTACAGCTGCATCCGCAGGGGGTGCCCGAATGCCTTGAGGGTGCCGAGGTCGGAGACCCGGCGTGATGCGTCGCGTGCCATACCCCGAGCGTAGATAGGAAAGAAAAGTTGTGCAATATCTATTGCGCAAGAAAAGCTGCACGTCTGGGCCGGGTCCGCTTCCGGCCGTCGCGGGAGCCCAGATGTCCGAGCAGGAAGCCCGCCGGGATGGTGAGCAGGCCGGGCGTCTGGAGCGGGAACCAGTGGAAGTCGCGGTCCGGGAAGAGGGCGACGGGCGTGCCGGAGAACGCGGGCGAGAACACCATCAGGACCGCGATGAGGGGCAGCGTCCCGTACACCGTCCAGCGCACCCCGCGCGCGGTGAAGCCCGGCCGGAACAGCGCGTACAGCAGGACCGGCGGCAGGACGGAGGCCGCCGCCGCGAAGGAGAGCGAGAGCAGGACCTGCGGGTTGCGGTCATGGGTGTACGTGGACGCCCAGACGGCGACCGCGCCGGTCAGGACCACCGCGAGGCGGGCCCGCAGGATCTCGCGCCGTGCCGACCGACCGGAACGCCCCGCCGTACGCGCGCCGCGTCGCGCCGCGAAGTCGCGGGCCAGGGACGAGGCGGCGGCGAGGGTGATCCCGGCGACGGCGGCCAGCGTGGTGACGAAGACCGCGCAGGCCACGCACGCGAAGAGCAGGCTCTCGCGCGGCCCGCCGGCGCCCGGGTCGAGCGCGCCGGTCACCAGCAGCAGCGCGGTGCCGCCGGCCGGGTCCGCCCCCTGGATGGCCTTGTGCCCGAGCAGGGCGGACGCGCCGAGCCCGGCGACGACGATCCCGGCGCACAGCACGGCCACCGGGACCACCGCCCACCCGGTCGCGCGGCGCACCGTCCGGCGGTCGCGCATCGGGTGCAGCCGCATCGTGATGTGCGGCATGCACGCGGCCCCGAGGAGCAGGGTGAGCTGGAAGCCCAGCAGGTCCAGGGTGCCGGCGACTCCGTGGCCGAACTGGAGCCCGGGGCGGGCGTACGCGCCGCCGGCCCCGCTGCCCCGGCGCGCGGCGTCGAACAGAGCGAAGGGATTCCAGCCGAAGCGGGCGAGCACCAGGCCGGCCAGCAGGGTCACCGCCGCGAGGACGACCGCGACCTTGAGGATCTGCACGTACCCGGTGCCCCGCATGCCGCCGACCGCGGAGTAGCAGACCATCAGGGCTCCGCCGGCCACGGTGCAGCTGGTGAGCGCGCCGTCGGGCAGCCCGAACATCGCGGCCATCACCCGCCCCGCGGTGGCGAGCTGGACCAGGAGCAGCGGGGTGAGGACCACCAGCGTCGTGATGCCGAGGGCGCGGCGCACGGAGGGGTCGCCGAGCCGGTCCGCGAGGAAGTCGCCGAGCGTGAACACCCCGGCACGGCGCATCGGTTCGGCCAGGACGCGCATCACCAGGACCAGTGAGACGACCGTGGCCAGGGCGAACAGCACCCCGTCGAACCCGGCCAGCGCGACGGACCCGGTGGTCGAGAGCAGCGTCGCCGCGGAGAGGTAGTCCCCGGCGACGGCGAGCCCGCTCCCGGCGGGCCCGAGCGCGGAACCGCCGCCCGCGTAGAAGTGCTCCGGATCGTCCTGGTCGGCGGCGGCCAGCCCGCACAGCAGCAGCGAGACGGCGACGAACGCGAGGAACACGACGACCGCGAGCGAACGGGCGTCGAAGCCGCCGGTCACCGTCGGGGTCCCGGGACGGCGGGGGAAATCGGGCACGGAGAGGGCATGCCCGCTACGGCATCAGGCTCCCGGGCCGGCGTACAGCGGGTCGCCCCGGGGCGCGGCGGGGGTACAGGCCGTACGGGCGGGGACTGTGCGGGGGCACAGGGCGCGCCCGTCACGCCCCGCGCCCCCTCGGTCCGGCAGCGGTCAGTCCGGCAGCAGGCGGCGGGCCGTCAGGGCCAGGGAGACCTCGGTCGCGTCCGAAGGGCGGGTCAGGCAGCGGCCGGTGAGCTGTTCGAAGCGGCGCAGGCGGTTGAGCACGGTGTTGCGGTGGCAGTAGAGACGGGCTCCTGCCCGGGGTGCCGAGCCGTCCGCGTCGAACCACGCGGTGAGCGTTTCGATGAGCACGTCCCGGTCGGCCGCGTCCAGCCGGTCCAGGGGGCCCAGCACCCGGTCGGCGAGGGCCGCGCCGAGCGCCGGGGACGACACCACCAGGGCGGCGGGCAGATGCTCGTCGAGCAGGACGGTGCCGCCGTCCGCCGGGCAGGCCCGCAGCGCGGTGTCCGCGAGGCGCCGGGCGTCCCCGACCGCCGCGAGACCGTCCACCACCGAGCCGATGCCGGCCCGGGCCCCGGGCGGTACGCGCAGGCCGGAGGCCAGCGCGGCGAGGGCGTCCGCCGGGTCGGTGCCGCCGGCCCGGCCCAGCGACAGGACGGCGTACTCCGCCTCGGGCCCCGCGTGCCACACGGCGTCCGCGGCGGCGGGCAGCTCCAGGGGCGGGTGCGCCGTGCCGTGCGGGGAGCGGCGGGCGTCGCGCAGCGCGAGCACCGCGTACCGGCCGTCCTCCGGCAGGCCGAGCGCCACCGCCGTGTCCGGGAGGTCGGCGATCTGGACGGTGCCGTCGAGCAGTGCGGCCGTCATCAGACGGTGCCGGTTCTCCCGGCGCCAGGCGAGGCGGCGTTCCGCCCTGCGGTACGCGTCGGCGACGATGGCGCAGTGCTCGTCGACGAAGTTCCAGACGTCCGCGGCGACATGGACCAGCAGCCGGACGTCCTCGGGGTGGCGGCGGGCGGTCTCGTCCACCAGGTCCTGCCAGACCATCGCCCCGCCCATCCGGAACGCGTGCAGGACCGCGTCCAGCGGCACCCCCTGCTCGGCCCGGACCTCGCCGATCCGCCGCGATGTGCGGTGCGCGGCCTCCCGGAACTCGCGGGGCTGGATGAGCGACCCCACGTTGTGCCGCAGCGAGTGGTGCACCTCCTGCCAGATCTCCGCCGGATCGGCCTCGATCGCGGCACGGTAGCCGGGCTCCCGCTCCCGCAGCGCCTCCACCATCCGGTCCGTCAGCTCCGGAAGCGCCGCCACCAGCACCCGGGCGGCCCGGTGCAGGACGGCGACGGCCTCGCGATCGGCCAGCGAACGGAAGCGGCGCGGGACCGGGACGACGGGCGGCGGCGCGTGCAGCGCCCTGACCCGTGAACGTACGACCTGTGGCATGGCGGCCTCCACCGGGATTCGGCCGGCTCGGTGAACGGCCGGCTCCGGCACGCCCCGCCCACGACAGGGCCGCGGGCGCACCGAATGATCCTGACGCCCGCAGAATGACATACCGCCCAGTCGGTACCTAGAGGTGTGCGGCCTCCTTCTCATCACGGTCCTGCAACCTTGGTGGTCTCAACGCCCGTTCCCCAGCAGCCCGGCCAGCTCCGTCCGCGAGCGCACGCCCAGGGCGGCGAACACGTTGCGCAGGTGGTGGTCGACGGTCCGGGTGCTCACCGAGAGCCGCCGTGCGACCTCCCGGTTGGTGGCTCCCTCGGCCACGCACCGGGCGATGCGCGCCTGCTGCGGGGTGAGCGCGGCCAGCGGGGCGGCCGTCCCGGACGGCCCCGGGGCCTCCACCGCCTCCCCGGCGGCCCGCAGTTCGCCGCTCGCCCTGGCCGCCCAGGCCGCGGCCCCGCACCGCTCGAACCCGACCAGGGCGTCCCGCAGCGGCTCACGGGCCTCGCGGGTACGGCGGCGCCTGCGCAGCCAGGACCCGAACAGCAGCCGGGTACGGGCCTGTTCGAAGTCGCCGCCGGCCCGGTCGTGATGGGCGAGCGCCTCCCCGTACCGCCCGGCGGCCTCGCTCACCGGCGCCAGCAGGGCCCGGCAGCGGGCGAGTTGGGCGGGGACCTGGGGGTCCGTGGTGCGCGTCGCCCACACGGCGAACTCCGCCACCGCCTCGGCCACCGGCTCCGCTCCCCCGCCCCGGACCGCCCGCCCGGCCAGCACGGACGCCTCGACGTAGCAGGGCACGGCGAGCATCCGGGTGGCGAAGTGGCCGCGCCGGGGCCCGGGCCGGACCAGCGGGTCGAGCCGCGCAGCCGCCTCCGCCGGGCGCCCGGCGGCCAGGTCGGCGCGCGCCAGCGCCCAGGTGGCCAGGGTCTCCGCCTGGACCAGCCCGTGCGGTGCGGCGCCCGCGAGCGCGGCCCCGGCGTGCGCCGCGCACTCCCGCGTCCCGCTCTCCACGGAGGCGGCGAGGGCGAGGACGGCGTGCAGGTGGGCGGCGGCGTTGGGCCGTCCGGTACGGCGCGCCGCGCGCAGGCCGTCCAGTGCGTGGGCCCGGGCCCGGGCGTGCCGGCCGGCGCGCAGCTCCGCGTAGGCGAGGTGTTCCAGGGCCTGCGGCAGCAGCGCGTCGGCACCGCTCGCGCATACGGCGGCGAGCGCGCGGGTCCCGGCCCGGCAGGCGGCTTCGAGGTCGCCGAGCACGAGACCGGCCGCCCCGGCCCGTAACAGCGCCCCGGGGTCGCGGGCGCCGGAGTCGAGGCAGCGGCGCAGCAGCACGTGTCCCGCACCGATCCGCCCGCGCAGCACGGCGCACACCCCGTCCCGGTAGTGGCCCAGCTCGCCGTCGGCGGCGTCCGCGGGGACCCGGGTCAGCGCGTCGAGGTATCCCAGGGCGTCCCCGGCCGCCCAGGCCGCCTCGGCGGCCCCGAGCAGGGCGTCCCGGGCCCGTGCGGGATCGTGCGGGGCGAGCAGGGCGGCGGCGGTGAGCAGGGCCTCGTGGGCGTCCGGGGCGGGTCCGTCGGCGAGGGTGAGCAGGCCCCTCACGTGATGGGCCGGGCCGGGGGCGGCGCCCGCCCGTGCCAGCGCGGCGCGGGCCCGCCCCGGCTCCCCCGCGAGGCGGTACTGCTCGGCCGCCGCCGCGTGCCGGGCGGCCCTGAGACCTGTCCCGTCCGCCTCGTCCGGGGTCAGTGCGGCGGCGTGGCCGAGGGCGGTCGCGCGGTCGGCGTGCGGGCGGGGCGGGGCGGCGGCCGCCTCCAGCCCGGCCGCCAGCGGGGCATCCGGGCCGGGGGACGCGCAGGCCCGCTGGATCAGGGCGGCGTACCCGGGCGCGAGCAGGCCGGCGAGCAGGTCGTGCACCGCGCGGCGGCGGTCCGGGGAGGCCCGGTGCAGGAGGGCCTGGCGCATCAGGGGCTCGCCGAAGTGGACGCGGTCGCCGGCCCGTCGCAGCGCACCGGCCGTGCCGCCCGGCGTGTGCAGGGCCAGGTCGGACGCGGCGGGCGGGACGGCGGCCGAGGCGGCGGCGCGGCGTACGAGGGCGAGGTCGGCGCCCGCGCCCTCCGGTTCGTGCGCGTGGGCGGCGGCCGTGATCAGGAGCAGGGTCCGGGTGGCGGCGGGGAGGTGGCCGACGCGGTCGGCGTGGGCGGCCAGGATGTCGTCCCCGCCGGGCAACGGGTGCGGCAGCGGGGCCCGCCCGGCGAGCTGGGCCGGGGTGAGGTGGGCGGTGAGCGCGGTGAGCAGTCCCGGGTTCCCGGCCGCCTCCCGGAGCAGGGCGCCCCGCACCACCGGACCGGCCCGGTCCGCTCCGGTGAGCCGGTCCAGGAGGGCGGAGGCCGCGTCGTCGTCGAGGGGGCCGAGGCGGAGGGCGGGCAGCCCGGCGAAGCCGGCCTCGTCCCCGGCGGCGATCAGCACGGCGACCCGGCTGCCCGGCCCGAGCCGGCGGGCGGCGAAGGCGAGGGCGGCGCGGGAGTCGGGGTCCCAGAGGTGGGCGTCGTCCACGCACACCAGGAGGGGCCGCCCGCCGCCGAGCCGCCGGAGCACGGCGAGGAACGCGGCGGGCGGGAGGCCGTCGCGCAGGACGCGCTCGGGGCCGCCGGGCACGGGCCCCGCCGCGCACAGCAGCGCGTGCAGCCCGCTGTACGGCACCCACCGTTCGTCGGGGGCGCCGACGACGTGGAGGGCGGGGCCCGCGCCCCGGTCGCGGTGCGCCGCGACGGCGTGGACGAGGAGGGCCGTACGGCCCGAGCCGGGCGGGGCGGTCAGGACCAGCGCGCCGCCGTCGCCGTGGCACAGGCGCGTCAGCAGGGTGTCCAGGGCGGCGAGTGCACCGCTGCGGCCGTACAGCCGGAGCGGACTGTGCACGGTCGTGGGGGGAGTCACGCCGGGCACACTAGGCCCGCGGGCCGCGGCCCGGAAGGCGCGCGTACGGCGATGGGGCGCCCTCCCAGGGAAGGACGCCCCTCAGCTGTGCGCGCGCACAATCCGGCCGGTCAGCGCACCGGGTGGCCGGCCTCCGCCAGCGCGCCCTTGACTTCGGAGATGCGCAGGTCGCCGAAGTGGAAGACGGACGCGGCCAGGACGGCGTCGGCCCCGGCGTCGATGGCCGGCGCGAAGTCCGCGAGCCGGCCGGCGCCGCCGGAGGCGATGACGGGGACGCGGACGTGCGTGCGGACGGCGGCGATCATCTCGGTGTCGTAGCCGTCCTTCGTGCCGTCGGCGTCCATCGAGTTGAGCAGGATCTCGCCGGCGCCGAGCTCCGCCGCCCGGTGGGCCCACTCGACGGCGTCGATGCCGGTGCCCCGGCGACCGCCGTGCGTGGTGACTTCGAACGTGCCCTCGGGGGTGCGCCGGGCGTCCACCGAGAGCACCAGGACCTGGCGGCCGAAGCGCTCGGCGATCTCCCGGATCAGCTCCGGCCGGGCGATGGCCGCCGTGTTGACGCCCACCTTGTCCGCGCCGGCCCGCAGCAGCTTGTCCACGTCGTCCGGGGTGCGGACGCCGCCGCCGACCGTGAGCGGGATGAAGACCTGCTCGGCGGTGCGGCGCACCACGTCGTAGGTGGTCTCCCGGTCGCCGCTGGACGCGGTGATGTCCAGGAAGGTCAGCTCGTCGGCGCCCTCCGCGTCGTACAGCTTCGCCATCTCGACCGGGTCGCCCGCGTCCCGCAGGTTCTGGAAGTTGACGCCCTTGACGACCCGGCCGTTGTCCACGTCGAGGCAGGGGATGACGCGTACCGCGAGGCTCATCGCTCACCCGCCCGGTACGCCTCGACCTCGACCTCGACGACGAGGCCGGGATCGACGAAGCCGGAGACCACGATCATGGTGGCGGCGGGGCGCACCGCGTCGAAGAGCTCCTTGTGGGCGCGGCCGACCTCGTCGGTGTCGCGGGCGTGCATGACGTACATCCGGGTGCGGACGACGTCCTCGCGGCCGAGGCCCAGCTCCTTCAGCGCCTCGAAGGCGACGTTGAAGGCGGTGACCGTCTGGTCGTACGGGCCCCCGGCGGCGATCTCGCCGCCCACCACCGACGTGCAGCCGGAGACGAGCACCAGGCCGTTCGGCAGCTCGACGGCGCGGGAGTAGCCGAACTTCTCCTCCCAGGGGGCGCCGGAGGAGACGCGGCGCACGGGCGCGGCGGAGTCGGTCATGCGGAGACCGCCTCCAGCGCCTCTTCCAGGGTGAACGCCTTCGCGTAGAGGGCCTTGCCGACGATCGCGCCCTCGACGCCCGCCGGGACGAGCGAGGCGATGGCGCGCAGGTCGTCCAGCGAGGAGACGCCGCCGGAGGCGACGACGGGCTTGTCGGTGGCGGCGCAGACGTTCTTCAGGAGCTCCAGGTTGGGGCCCTGGAGCGTGCCGTCCTTGGCGATGTCGGTGACGACGTAGCGGGCGCAGCCCTCGGAGTCGAGGCGGGCCAGCGTCTCGTAGAGGTCGCCGCCGTCGCGGGTCCAGCCCCGGCCCCGCAGGGTGGTGCCGCGCACGTCGAGACCGACGGCGATCTTGTCGCCGTGCTCGGCGATGACCTTGGCGACCCACTCGGGGGTCTCCAGGGCGGCGGTGCCGAGGTTGACCCGGCGGCAGCCGGTGGCGAGGGCGGCGGCGAGCGAGGCGTCGTCGCGGATGCCGCCGGACAGCTCGACCTTGATGTCCATGGCGCCGGCGACCTCGGCGATGAGGCTCCGGTTGTCGCCGGTGCCGAAGGCGGCGTCCAGGTCGACCAGGTGCAGCCACTCGGCGCCGGCCCGCTGCCAGGCGAGTGCGGCCTCCAGCGGGGAGCCGTAGGAGGTCTCGGAGCCGGACTCGCCGTGCACCAGGCGGACCGCCTGGCCGTCGCGGACGTCTACGGCGGGGAGCAGTTCAAGCTTCGGCATTACAGCGTCTCGATCCAGTTGGTCAGCAGCTGGGCGCCGGCATCGCCGGACTTCTCGGGGTGGAACTGGGTGGCCCACAGCGCGCCGTTCTCCACGGCGGCCACGAACCGCTCGCCGTGCGTGGCCCAGGTGACCCTGGGGGCACGGATCTTCGGGTTGGTGACTTCGAGGTCCCAGTCGTGCGCCGCGTACGAGTGCACGAAGTAGTACCGGGCACCGGCGTCGAGCCCGGCGAACAGCTGGGAGTCCTCGGGGGCTTCGACGGTGTTCCAGCCCATGTGCGGGACGACGTCGGCCTTCAGCGGGCCGACCGTGCCGGGCCACTCGTCCAGGCCCTCGGTCTCCACACCGTGCTCGATGCCGCGCTCGAACAGGATCTGCATGCCGACGCAGATGCCCATGACGGGGCGTCCGCCGGCCAGCCTGCGGCCGATGACCCACTCGCCGCGGGCCTTCTTCAGCCCTTCCATGCACGCCGAGAACGCGCCGACGCCGGGCACGAGCAGCCCGTCGGCGTTCATCGCGGCGTCGAAGTCGCGGGTGATCTCGACGTCCGCGCCGACGTGGGCGAGGGCGCGCTCCGCGGAACGGACGTTGCCGAAGCCGTAGTCGAAGACGACGACCTTCTTCTTCGTATCCACTGTCGCTTCCTAGTCCCAGAGACCTTGAATGCGCAGGACGCCCGCCACCAGGCACATCAGCGACCCGATGGAGAGCAGCACGATGACGCCCTTGGGCATGCCCTGCTTGGCGAAGGAGTAGACCCCGCCGGCCAGGAACAGGCCGACCAGGATCAGGACGGTGTTCAGGCCGGTCACAGGGCGCCCTTCGTGGACGGGAGGATTCCGGCCGCGCGCGGGTCGTGCTCGCTGGCGTAGCGCAGGGCCCGGGCGAGCGCCTTGAACTGGCACTCCACGATGTGGTGCGCGTTGCGCCCGTACGGGACGTGGACGTGCAGGGCGATCTGCGCCTGGGCGACGAACGACTCCAGGATGTGCCGGGTCATCGTCGTGTCGTACGCGCCGATCATCGGCGCCATGTTCTCGGGCTCGGTGTGCACCAGGTAGGGGCGGCCGGAGAGGTCGACGGTGACCTGGGCGAGCGATTCGTCCAGCGGGACGGTGCAGTTGCCGAAGCGGTAGATGCCGACCTTGTCGCCGAGCGCCTGCTTGAAGGCGGCGCCGAGCGCGAGGGCGGTGTCCTCGATGGTGTGGTGCGAGTCGATGTGCAGGTCGCCGTCGGTCTTGACGGTGAGGTCGAACAGACCGTGCCGGCCGAGCTGGTCGAGCATGTGGTCGTAGAAGCCGACCCCGGTCGAGACGTCGACCTTTCCGGTGCCGTCGAGGTTGATCTCGACCAGCACGGACGTTTCCTTCGTGGCGCGTTCCACGCGGCCTACGCGGGGGCTCATGCGTCGTGCTCCTTCTTGATTTCGCGCACCGCATCGAGGAACGCGTCGTTCTCTGCCGGGGTCCCCGCGGAGACCCGCAGCCATCCCGGTACGCCGTTGTCGCGGACCAGGACGCCCCGGTCGAGGATCTGCCGCCAGGCGGTGTGGCTGTCGGCGAAGCGGCCGAACTGGACGAAGTTGGCGTCCGATTCGGTGACGTCGAAGCCGAGACCGCGCAGTTCGGTGACGATCCGGTCGCGCTCGCTCTTGAGCTGCGCGACGTACCCGAGGAGCGTATCGGTGTGCTCCAGGGCGGCGAGGGCGGTGGCCTGGGTGACGGAGGACAGGTGGTACGGCAGCCGGACCAGCTGCACCGCGTCGACCACGGCGGGGTCGGCGGCCAGGTAGCCGAGGCGGAGCCCGGCGGCGCCGAACGCCTTCGACATGGTCCGCGAGAGGACCAGGTGGCGGCGGCCCTCGATCAGCGGGAGCAGCGAGGGGTGGTGGCTGAATTCGCCGTACGCCTCGTCCACGACGACCATCGACGGCTTGGCGGCCTGGGCGGCCTCGTAGAGCGCGAGGACGGTGTCCGCGTCGACGGCGGTGCCGGTGGGGTTGTTGGGCGAGGTGATGAAGACGACGTCGGGGCGGCGCTCGGCGATGGCGGCGCGGGCGGCGTCGACGTCGATGGTGAAGTCCTCGTTGCGCGGCCCGGAGATCCAGCCGGTGCCGGTGCCGCGCGCGATGAGGGCGTGCATCGAGTAGGAGGGCTCGAAGCCGATCGCGGTGCGGCCGGGGCCGCCGAAGGTCTGGAGCAGCTGCTGGAGGACCTCGTTGGAGCCGTTGGCGGCCCAGACGTTGGCGGCCTCGACACGGTGCCCGGCGGTGCGGGTGAGGTAGCGGGCCAGCTCGGTGCGCAGCTCGACGGCGTTGCGGTCGGGGTAGCGGTTGAGGTCGCGGGCGGCCTCGCGGACCCGTTCGGCGATGCGGTCGACCAGGGCGTCGGGCAGCGGGTAGGGGTTCTCGTTGGTGTTGAGCCGTACGGGCACGTCGAGCTGCGGCGCGCCGTACGGGGACTGGCCGCGCAGTTCGTCGCGGAGGGGCAGCGTGTCCCAGGGGTTGGCCGTGGGTCCGCCGGCGTTGCTGTTCGTCACTGCTGGGGAACCTTCCACCCGAACCTGGCCTTGAGCGCGGCGCCGTGGGCGGGGAGGTCCTCCGCCTCGGCGAGGGTCACCACGTGGTGGGTGACCTCGGCGAGCGCGTCGCGCGTGTAGTCGACGATGTGGATGCCGCGCAGGAAGGACTGCACGGACAGGCCCGAGGAGTGGCAGGCGCAGCCGCCGGTGGGCAGGACGTGGTTGGAGCCCGCGCAGTAGTCGCCGAGCGAGACGGGCGACCAGGGGCCGACGAAGACCGCTCCGGCGTTGCGGACCCGATCGGCGAGGGCGGCGGCGTCGGCGGTCTGGATCTCCAGGTGCTCGGCGGCGTACGCGTTGACGACGGTGAGGCCGTCCTCCAGGTCGTTGACGAGGACGATCGCGGACTGCCGGCCGGCCAGCGCGGGCTCGATGCGCTCCTCGACGTGCTTGGTCGCGGCGACCTGGGTGACCAGCTCGGCCTCGGTGGCGGCGGCCAGCTCCTCGGAGTCGGTGACGAGGACGGCGGCGGCCATCGGGTCGTGCTCGGCCTGGCTGATCAGGTCGGCGGCGACGTGCACCGGGTCGGCGCCGGCGTCGGCCAGGACGGCGATCTCGGTGGGTCCGGCCTCGGCGTCGATGCCGATACGGCCCTTGAGGAGGCGCTTGGCGGCGGCGACGTAGATGTTGCCGGGGCCGGTGACCAGGTCGACGGGCAGACAGTCCTCGGTGCCGTACGCGAACATCGCGACGGCCTGGGCGCCCCCGGCGGCGTAGACCTCGTCCACCCCGAGCAGCGCGCAGGCGGCCAGGATGGTGGGGTGCGGCAGGCCGCCGGACTCCTTCTGCGGCGGGGAGGCGACGGCCACGCCCTCGACGCCGGCCTCCTGGGCGGGCACCACGTTCATGACCACGGAGGACGGGTAGACCGAGCGTCCGCCCGGCACGTAGAGCCCGACGCGGTCGACGGGGACCCACTTCTCGGTGACCGTGCCGCCGGGGACGACCTGGGTGGTGTGCGTGGTGCGGCGCTGGGCGCGGTGGACGAGGCGGGCGCGGCGGATGGACTCGTCGAGGGCGGCGCGGACGGCCGGGTCGAGCTCGTCCAGGGCCCGGGCGAGGGCGGCCGCGGGCACCCGCACCGATTCCAGCCGGACGCCGTCGAACTTCTCCCCCCAGTCGATCACTGCCGCCGAGCCACGATGGCGTACGTCCTCGCAGATGGGCCGCACCGTCTCCAGGGCGGCTTCCACGTCGAACTCGGCACGGGGCAGCAGGTCGCGCAGGGCGCCGCCCTCGGGGAGGGCATCGCCGCGCAGATCGATTCGAGAGATCACACCGCAATTCTCGCAGACCGCCGCGCACGGCCGGACGGCCGTATCACTGGCTGATACATGCCGGTGCTGTGACGGCTGACTATGTGCGTTCATTCCGTCACTCAGAGGGAATAACGGGATCACGCCTCCGAACGAAAGGGGCACCGGTGACGGAGCAGCACGACGAGGATCTCCCGGACGGCCTCAGCGCGGCGGAGCTGGGCATGTGGCAGTCCTTCCGGAACGGCACGACCTACGACCTCCGGTCCCGCGACCGGGCCCGCGACGATCCGTTCGCCCCGCACGAGTGGGGCCCCGAGCGCAGTGTGGCGGCCCGGGTCGTCGCCCGGCTGCTGCTGAGCGGTCCGCCGGCCCGGCCGGGCCGGGTGACGGCGCTGAAGCTCTGGGGCATACGGATCACGGGAAAGCTGGACCTGTCGGGCGGGCGTGTCGATCCGTACGTGGAGCTGACCGGCTGCCGGTTCGACGAGGAGGTGGCGTTCCCGGAGTGCCACTTCACGACCCTGCGCCTGGTGGGGTGCGCGGTGCCCCGCTTCGACGCGGCCCGGCTGCACACCGAGGGCGATCTGCATCTGCCGCGCTGCCGGGTGGAGCGCGGCATCCGGCTCACGGACGCCCAGATCGGCACGGACCTGCTGGTCAACCAGATCGAGGTCGGCCCGGACCGGCAGGGGCGGGCGCTGCTCGGGGACGGGCTGACGGTCGCCCAGGACCTCCAGGCCGAGATGGCGGACATGCTGGGCGAGCTGAGTCTGCGCGGGGCGAAGGTGGGCGGCTCGCTGAGCCTGCGCGGCAGCCGGCTGCGGGCGGCCCGGGGCCGCCGCGCGCTGAACGCCCCGCAGCTCAGCGTCGAGCGGACGCTGTACATGAGCGAGGCGTGGGTCAGCGTCGACACGGGGAACCAGGGCACCACTCCCCCGTACGGCATCGCCACGTCGCCGACCCCCGCGCACGGCACCCGGTCGCAGGTGTTCCGCTGCCGGGGCGGGGTGCGGCTGGACGACGGCAGGTTCGGGGACGCGGTGGACCTGCACAAGGCGGTGTTCGTGCTGGACACGCACGAGGAGCTGTCGCTGCGCCGGACGGTCACACCGGAGCTGCGGTTCAACCCGGAGCGCCCGGTGCGCGGCCGGGTGGTGCTCAACGGCGCGAAGGTCGTCACGCTGATCGACGTCTCGACGAGCTGGCCGGGCCCGGGCGGGCTCGCGATGGGCGGGTTCGTGTACGAGAACCTCGTCCCGTACGGGCACTTCCCGCTCTCCCGGCGCCTGGAGTGGGTGGCGGCGGCGACCCCGGAGTACGTGCCGGAGCCGTACGAGCGGCTGGCTGCGGTGCTCCGCAGCTGCGGCGAGGACGCGGACGCCCGGGAGGTGCTGCTCGCCAAGCAGCGCCGCCGCCGCGAGACGCTGCCGCCGGCCGGGAAGCTCTGGGGCTACCTCCAGGACTGGACGGTGGCGTACGGGTACCGGCCGGGGCGGGCCACGGTGTGGATGGCGGTGCTGTGGGCGGCGGGCACGCTGGCCTTCTCGCGGTACGACCCGGCCTCGATCAAGGGTGCGGAGCATCCGCAGTGGAACGCGGCGCTCTACGCGCTGGACCTGCTCATCCCGGTGATCGATCTCGGCCAGCAGGGCTACTGGCGGCTGGAGGGCGGCTGGCAGTGGATGGCGGCCGGGCTGGTCATGGTGGGGTGGATACTGGCCACCACGGTCGCGGCGGGCGCCTCCCGGCTGCTGCGCCGGAGCTGACCGCCGGGCGCCGGGGCCGGCGGCGTCCCCGGTGGCGGCGGGCCGCGCGGGGCGCCACCGCCGGGGGCAGACCACGGGCCTTCTGCCCGGGGCCGACGGGATTCAGCCAGAATCCGCGCATTCCTTTACCGCTCCTTGACCGACGGCCGGACAACCCATCCACTCGGCACAAATGCTTCACAGCGCTCCCCTTGGCGCCGCCTCCACCAGCGCTTTTCAATGGTCTGCACCATGCCTTTCCTCCGCGCTCTGCTCCGAACCGCGCGCGTGATCCGGCACACCCCGGCGCTCTCCACCGGGTTGCCCGCGGACCACGCGGTGCTGCTCGACGCCCCCGACGAACGGCTGTCCCCCGCGCTGGTGGCCGCCGCGGCCGGGGAGTACGAACCGGCCGCGAAGCTCCTGGCGACCACCCGGGACGCCGCCGAGTGGGAGACCCGGGACCGCTATCTGAGACGGCTCGTCGCGTTCGCCCGCAACCGGGACGGCTGGCTCGCGGACTGGCTGGCCGCCGCGCCGCACGATCCGGACGCGCTGCTCGTCAAGGCGCAGCTCGCGGTCGACCGCGCCTGGGAGTCCCCGGCGCGCGCGGAGCAGCTGCGCGAGGTGGGGCCGCTGATCACGGCGGCGGCGGCCGGTGATCCGCGCGACCCGGTGCCCTGGCGCCTCGCGCTCGACCACGCCCGGGGCACCCAGGCCACGCACACCACGTTCGAGGCGCTGTGGGAGCAGGCCCTCCAGCGTTCCACGCACCACTACGGCTGCCATGTCGCCGCGCTCCAGTACCTGTCGGCCGCCTGGTACGGCTCGCACCGGGAGTGCTTCGACTTCGCGGAGCGGGCCGCCGAGGACTCGGTCCCCAGCTCCCTGGTCCAGGCGCTGCCGCTGCGGGCCGCGTTCGCGATGCTGACCGAGGGGGCGTGGGACGCCCGGTCGACCTCGGTCCAGGAGGAGCGGATCGACGCGGCGGCGGATCTGGCGATCTCCCTGTCGGCCGCCTTCGCCCCGGGCGACCCGTGGCCGGCCGAGGTCCGCAACCTGCTCGCGTACGTCCTGGTGGTACGGGGCCGGTGGGCGGAGGCGCTGGAGCAGTTCGGCCGGATCGGCGCGCACGCGTCCTCGTTCCCGTGGGCTTCGGTGTCCGGCGATCCGCTGGGCCGGTTCCTGGACGCGCGGGACAGCGCACGGCTTCGGGTGGCCTCCGGGACCCCGTTGAGGCAAGGCTCCGGACGAGGACGGGCCCGCGGCCATTACGCTTGACCGCTGTGACCACCGCTCGCCTGCCTCTGTTCCCGCTGAACGCGGTGCTGTTCCCGGGCCTCGTGCTGCCCCTCAACGTGTTCGAGGAGCGATATCGCGCCATGATGCGCGAGCTCCTGACCATCGACGAGGACGAACCGCGCCGGTTCGCCGTGGTCGCCATCCGGGACGGCCGGGAGACCGCCGTGACGGGTCTCGGCATGCCGGAGGCGGTCCGCAAGCCCGTCGAACGCGGTCCGGGCGACGGCTTCGGCGCCGACCCCCTCCAGTCGCTCCACCGGGTGGGCTGCGTCGCCGACGCCGCGACCGTCCGGGAACGCGCGGACGGCAGCTTCGAGGTCCTGGCCACCGGCACCACCCGGGTCCGGCTCCTGTCCGTGGACGCGAGCGGCCCCTTCCTCACGGCCGAACTGGAGGAGCTGGAGGAGGACCCGGGCGACGAGGCGGGCCCCCTCGCCGAGGGCGTCCTGCGGGCCTTCCGCGGCTACCAGAAGCGGCTGGCGGGCGCGAGCGAGCGCTCCCTCACCACGGGCGCCGACCTGCCGGACGACCCGTCGGTCGTCTCGTACCTGGTCGCCTCGACGGTGGTCCTGGACGTCCCCGCCAAGCAGCGGCTCCTCCAGGCCCCGGACACCGCGACCCGGCTCCGCGAGGAGCTGCGGCTCCTGCGCTCGGAGACGGCGGTGATCCGGCACCTGCCGTCGCTGCCCGCGGTGGACCTGACCGTCGCCCCGACGCACCCCAACTGACGCCATGGCGAAGAAGCAGAGGAAACCCCAGTCCGGCGGCACCCCCGCCACGGTCGCCCTGACGGCGGCGGGCACGGCGTTCACCGTGCACGCGTACGACCACGACCCGGCGTCGCCCTCCTACGGCGAGGAGGCGGCCCGGGCCCTGGGCGTCTCCCCCGACCGCGTCTTCAAGACCCTGGTCGCCGACGTGGACGGCCGCCTGACGGTCGCCGTCGTCCCGGTCGCGGGCTCCCTGGACCTGAAGGCCCTGGCCGCGGCGGCGGGCGGCAAACGCGCCACGATGGCGGACCCGGCCGCGGCGGAACGCACCACGGGCTACGTCCGGGGCGGCATCTCCCCCCTGGGCCAGCGCAAACGCCTCCCCACGGTCCTGGACGCGTCGGCCCGCGCCCACGCGACGATCTGCGTGTCGGCGGGCCGCCGGGGCCTGGAAGTCGAACTGTCACCGGAGGACCTGGCGACGCTGACGGGCGCGGTGTTCGCGGACATCGGCCGGGGCTGAGTGGGGGGCGGAGCCCCCGATCGACCGGTAACACGAGGCGCGGGCCCCCGGCGGACCGGTTCCGTCCTCAAACGCCGGACGGGCTGAATCCGCCCGACCGCCGCACCCCAGCCCCGCCGACGCTAAGGCGCGGGGCCCGGGGCCAGAGCCGCACCCCAGCCCCGCCGGCGTTAGAGGCCCGGGGACCGTGCCCGAGCCGCACCCCCAGCCCCGCCGGCGTTAGAGGCCCGGGGACCGTGGCCAGAGCCCCCCCCCCCCCCCCCCCCCCCCCCCCCCCCCCCCCCCCCCCCCCGGGGGGGGGCGGGGCCGGGGCGCCCCCCCCGCCCCGCCGGCGTTTGAGGCGCGGGGTCCGGGGCCGCGCCCCGGTTTCGGGAAGGGGCGGGGAGGGGAGAAGGCCCCGCGCAGCGGCCCCCTACGCCCCGTCGGACGGCGCGGCGGACCCGGAGGACGGCGCCCCGGCCCCCGGCGCCGAAGGCGCCCCCGGCCCCCACCCCCCGTAAGACGCCCACTCCCCCTCGAACTCCCGCGGCCCCCAAGCCGCGGTCAACCCCAGATGCACCAGCATCGCCGCCAGCCCCCAAGCCAGCAGCACCCCGTGCGCGTGCATCTCCAGCGGCGCGTCGAACACGACCCCCTTGCCGACCTCCCGCGCGTGCGCGACCACGTCGGACGTGGGCCCCAGCCGCGTCCCGAGCTGCCACGCCAGCAGCGACCCGAGCACGCTGCCGACCGCGAGACCCACCGTCAGCCAGATCCCGCCACGCCGGTGGAACCAGAAGACGAGCCCCGCCGAGACCGCCCCGAACGCCAGCCCGAGCAGGGCGAACGTGCCGTCGGCCCCGATCGCCTCCTCGCCCTCGCTGTCGTTGAGGAACACCGCGGTGTTGTCGGAGATGAGCGGCACCCGGGGCGCCAGCCACAGCCACAGCAGCCCCATGAGGACACCGGCGACGGTCACCACGGCCGCGACGACGCCCGCCCGCCGCAGATCCGCCCGCAGCTCGTCCCGGTCCACCCCCGGCGAGGGCGCCAGGTGGGAGCCGTACGGAACGGCGGGACCGCCGGGCTCACCCCCCGGAGCCGGCTTCCGCCAGTCGTGGTGGTCGTCGGACGAGGGCCGGTTCGGCGGCGTCAGGGGTGCGGTCACCGTGCCATCGTGCCAGGCGCCCGCGGACCGCGCCTCACCGGACCGCCGCCCTGCGGTACGCCCAGGTGGCCACGGCGAGCGAGACCACGCCGACGACGGCGCAGACCGCGAGGTCGAGCGCGACGACCACCCAGTCCGGATGGGCGCCGAAGGACCGGGCCAGCGCCTCCACCCCGTACGTGGACGGCAGCAGGTCGCGCGCCCAGCCCACCGGCGCCGGCAGCCGGTCGGCCGGCAGGACGCCCAGCAGGAGCGCGGCGGACATGCCCAGCTGTCCGAGCAGCGTGGCGAGCTCCTGGCGCGGCGCGAGGAGCCCCAGCGCGGCGCCGAGGCCCGAGAGCGCGGCGCCGGACAGCGGCACGACGGCCACGAGCACCCACAGATGGGCCATCGGCAGCCCGAACAGCACGCTGCCGGTCACCGCGGTGACCACGGTCCCGGGGACGGTGAAGGAGGCGTACGCCCCCGCCGCGCCGAGCACGACCGCGGCGGGCGGCACGGGCAGGGTGGCGTAGTGGTCGAGCCCGCCGCCCGCCCGGAGCTGCCCGAAGTACTGGGCGAGGAGGTTCAGCGCGACGAAGGCGACGACCAGCACGCTGGACCCGGCGACGACCGCCCGCGCCTCGGAGCCGCCGTCCACCACCCCGCGCATGAGGATCATGATGCCGACGGACTGGAAGGTCGCCACGAAGAGCAGCGGGATGCGGGCCACCCGGGCCCGGGAGAGCTGGGCGCGGTAGACGGCCGCTAGGGAGGGGAACAGCCGGGCCCGGGGAGCGAGCGGCGCCGCCGCCCCGGCCACCGCACCGATTCCGCTCATGCCTTCACCAGTCCTTTGGTCGCGCCGCCGCCCAGCGCGAGGTAGACGTCCTCCAGGCTCGGTGTCGCCAGACTGAAGTCGTCGAGCGCCGCGAAGGCCGCGCCCCCGGTGACCGCGGCGACCGCCGCGCGCGCCTCATCGGGCGCGAGCCGCAGCGCCCAGCGCCGCCCGGACTCCTGGGCGCCCGCCCGCAGGGCCGCGACCTCGGGGATCTCCAGCGGCGCGCGCTCGCGCCACACCAGCTCGACCCGGACCTCACCGGCGACGCGCTCCTTGAGCCCGGCGGGGGTGTCGCAGGCGATGACCTTGCCGCGTTCGATGACGGCGACCCGGTCGAGGACGGTCTCGGCCTCGATGACGTTGTGGGTGACGAGCAGGACCGTCGCACCGCGCTCCGCGCGCCGGCGGTCGACGGCGGCCCAGACGGCGCGCCGCGCCACCGGGTCCATGCCGGTCGTGGGCTCGTCCAGGACGAGCACGGGGCGCTCCCCGACCAGCGCGGCGGCGAAGCAGGCGAGGCGCCGCTGACCGCCGGAGAGCTTCTTCAGCGGGCGGTCCGCGAGGTCGGTGAGGCCGAGCTCGTCCAGCACCGCGTCGCGCTCGGCCCGGGCCTCGCGCACCGGGAGCCCGCGCAGCCGGCCGGTGGTCTCGGCGGCCAGGGCGACGGTCAGCTCGTCCAGCGCGGTGGACTCCTGCCCGAGGTAGCCGATCAGCCGGGAGGCCCGCTCGGGGTGGCGGACGAGGTCGTGGCCGAGGATGTCGACGCTGCCGGAGTCGGGCCGCATGAGCCCGGTGAGCTGCCGTACGAGGGTGGACTTGCCGGCTCCGTTGGGCCCGAGCAGTCCGAAGATCTCACCGCGCCGGACGTCGAGACTGATGCCGTCGGTGGCGCGTACCCCGGGGGACGCGGGCGCGCCGCGGCGGCCCCGGACCGGGGGGTAGGTCTTCACCAGATCGCGCACCGCGCACACGGTGCCGCTCGCCGTCGGCGCCTGCGCCGTCCCCGTACTCACGAGGTACGAGGGTACGGGGTCCGGGGACCGGCATTACGCCCGGGGCCGCACCGATCGGACATCGGCGCGGCCGGGGACGGCCGGGCCGGGCGGCCGGCCGGAGGCGGACTCAGTCTCCGGAGGGCCCGGCCCGGCCGGCCTTGTCCGCGGCCCGCTCGCCCGCCGGGGCGTGGTCGGCGGCGGCCCGTACGTCGATCTCGCGCCAGAAGCCCGCCCTGATCGCGTACCGGTCGTGCTCGTCGATCTGGTCGTCCTTGTGGGCGAGGAGACCGAAGCGGGCCGCGTACCGGAGGAGTTCGCCGTCGATGCGGTGCGGGATGCGCGGGTAGAGGGCGGAGAGCTTCGGCAGGTGGCCGGTCTCCGGAAGCCGTTCCATCCAGCGCCGGGCGAAGACCTGGCCCACCTCGAAGGGGTCGCCGCCGACCGTGGTGATGTCCTCCTCGCGGTCGGCCCAGCGCTGTTCGGCGCTGGTGAGCTGGGCGAGGGTCGGCAGGGACGCGGTCTCCGCCGGTTCGCCCAGCGGGCCGCCGCGCTCCACCCAGCCCCGGTCGGAGGACCAGCGCAGGGTCGCCGCGGGCTGCGGGGCAGGATGCCGCTCGGCCGGCCCGGCGGGGCCGCGCAGGGTGCCGGCGAGGTCCTTCGGAGTGGGCACGCCCTTGCTGCCGTGCGCGGGCGGGGCGGGGCTCTCACCGGTCCGGGGGGCCGACTCCTCGTCCTCGCGGGCCGCCTCGGCCCGCGCGGCGGCCCGGGACGCGCGCTCGGCGGAGGCGGCGAGGGCGGATTCGGGCAGCGGGGCGGAGAGGATCGCGGCGATCTCGGGGCGCGGGGCGGGCGGTGGGGCGCAGAGGCCGCCGGTCTCCTTGGCCCGGACGGCCTGGGTGATCCAGGCGCGGTCCAGGACGCGGCGCTCGTCGGCCTCGGCGACCAGGTCCTCGGACTGGTTGTAGTCGCCGTCGGCGGCCTGGACGGCCCAGAGGTGGACGGCGACGCCGTGCTCCTTGGCCGACATCAGGCCGGGCAGCAGGTCGCCGTCGCCGGTCACCAGGACCACGTCGGAGCAGGCGCGGTTGCGGGCGAGCTCGGTGAGCTCGGCGTGCATCGCCGCGTCGACCCCCTTCTGCGCCCAGCGCCCGTCACTGCGGGTGAGGGCGCCCAGCCGGACGGTGACCCGGGGCATCACGCGCAGCCTGCGGTGCTCGGGCTGCGGGACGCGGTCGGGGGCACCGTCGAACCAGTAGATCCGCAGCAGCGGCTGCGCGGTGTCGGCCTCGGCGCGTTCGCGCAGCTGCTGGATGAGGGCCGCGTGGTCGACGGTGATGCGGGACCGGGCGGGCTCTCCTGCCAGCAGACTCGCGGCTGCACCCAGCAGATAGCCGGCGTCCACCAGGACGACGCAACGGTCCACGCGTTCCACCCTCTTCCAGGCAATCGGGATCGGGTTTTCTCAGGGTTCCTTCGAGTCTGCCCGACCACGCCGGGGTTGACGGCCGGAACTCGATCATCGGCGTGGCGGATCGCGAAAAGCGCGCATCATACCCCGTCACTACGCACGGTAATGATCCGACATGCGATGTTTATCCGATTATGTGAATCTGACGGTGGTCCTGGCCCCGAGAGTCCTTATAGGAGGAACACCATGGCCAAGAACAAGAACCGCAAGCAGGGCAGCCAGCAGGACCGCGCTTCGCAGGCGGAGCGCGGTACCCAGGAGGCACGCTCGTCGGCCATGGAGGCCCAGAGCGCGGCCCAGTCGCAGGCACAGGGCAGCCCTGCCGATGTTGCGCGCAAGCATCAGCGGCGCTTCGGCCACAACTGACCGGACTCCCGGCAAGGCCGGCACACCGAGAGGGGCGGCCCCGCGCAAGCGGAGCCGCCCCTCTCGTACGTCTGCGCTCAGCCCGCCAGGCAGGACGGCCCGAGCAGCACCTTCAGGTCACCGAAGAGCGCCGGGTCCGGCTTCACCCGGTGCCGGTCGAGCCGGAGCACCGTGGTCTTGCGGGGGCCCTGGAGCCGGATGCGCACCTCGGTGTCGCCCCGGTGGCTGTTCAGCACCTCGCCGAGCCGGCTGACCATGGGCGGGGTCACCCGGACCGTGGGGATGGTCAGGACGACGGGCGCATTGGTCCCCGCGTTGGAGATGTCGGGGACCTGCATCTCCATGGCGACCAGGCGCGGCACGTCCTCGCGCTTGTCGAGGCGCCCCTTGACGAAGACGACGGTGTCCTCGACGAGCTGGGTCGAGACCAGCTGGTAGGTGGCGGGGAAGAACATGCATTCGATGGAGCCGGCCAGGTCCTCCACGGTGGCGATGGCCCAGGCGTTGCCCTGCTTGGTCATCTTGCGCTGGAGGCCGGAGATGATGCCGCCCACGGTGACGATCGCGCCGTCGGCGTGCTCACCGCCGGTGAGCTGCGAGATCGCCGCATCCGACTTGTCGGACAGGACGTGCTCCAGACCGAACAGCGGGTGGTCGGAGACGTAGAGCCCGAGCATCTCGCGCTCCTGGGCCAGCAGATAGGACTTCTCCCACTCGACGTCGGAGAACTCCACGTCGAGCCCGAAGCCCGGCTCGTCGCTGTCCTCCTCGCCGCCGCCGAACAGGTCGAACTGCCCCTCGGCCTCCTTGCGCTTGACCTGCACCACGTTGTCGATCATGGGCTCGTGGTGGGCGACGAGCCCCTTGCGGGTGTGGCCCATCTCGTCGAAGGCGCCGGCCTTGATCAGGGATTCCACGGTCCGCTTGTTGCAGACGACGGCCTCGACCTTGTCCAGGAAGTCGGGGAACGAGCTGTACTTCCCCTTCTGCTTGCGGCACCGGATGATCGAGTCCACGACGTTCTGGCCGACGTTGCGGACGGCCGTGAGCCCGAAGAGGATCACGTCGTCACCCTGGGCGGCGAAGTTGGACTCCGACTCGTTGACGTTCGGCGGGAGCACCTTGATGCCCATGCGCCGGCACTCGTTGAGGTAGACGGCGGACTTGTCCTTGTCGTCCTTGACCGAGGTCAGCAGGGCGGCCATGTACTCGGCGGGGTAGTTCGCCTTGAGGTACGCGGTCCAGTAGGTGACCAGGCCGTACGCGGAGGAGTGCGCCTTGTTGAACGCGTACCCGGCGAACGGGACCAGGACGTCCCAGAGCGCCTTGATGGCCGCGTCGGAGAAGCCCTTGTTCTTGGCGCCGGCCTCGAAGAGGACGAAGTTCTTCGCCAGCTCCTCGGGCTTCTTCTTGCCCATCACGCGGCGCAGGATGTCGGCCTCGCCGAGCGAGTAGCCGGCGACGATCTGGGCGGCCTTCTGCACCTGCTCCTGGTACACGATCAGGCCGTAGGTGAGGCCCAGGACCTCCTTGAGCGGCTCCTCCAGCTCCGGGTGGATCGGGGTGATCTCCTGGCGGCCGTTCTTGCGCTCCGCGTAGTTCGTGTGCGAGTTCATGCCCATCGGGCCCGGCCGGTAGAGGGCCGAGACGGCGGAGATGTCCTCGAAGTTGTCGGGCTGCATCTGGCGCAGCAGCGAGCGCATCGGCCCGCCGTCGAACTGGAACACGCCGAGCGTGTCGCCGCGGCACAGCAGCTCGTACGTCTTGGGGTCGTCCAGCGGCAGGGCGAGCATCTCCAGGTCGATGCCCTTGTTGGACTTCACCATCTTGATGGCGTCGTCCATGATCGTCAGGTTGCGCAGCCCCAGGAAGTCCATCTTGAGGAGGCCGAGCGACTCGCACTGCGGGTAGTCCCACTGCGTGATGGTGACGCCGTCGGTGTGCCGCACCCAGACCGGGGCGTGGTCCACGATCGGCTCGCTGGACATGATCACGCCGGCCGCGTGCACGCCCATCTGCCGGACCAGGCCCTCGACGCCCTTGGCGGTGTCGATGACCTTCTTGACGTCCGGCTCGTTCTCGTACATCCCCCGGATCTCGCCCGCCTCGCTGTACCGCGGGTGGCTGGGGTCGGTGATGCCGTTGAGGTCGATGCCCTTGCCGAGGACGTCGGCGGGCATGGCCTTGGTGAGGCGGTCGCCCATGGCGTACGGGTAGCCGAGGACGCGGGCGGAGTCCTTGATCGCGTTCTTGGCCTTGATCTTGCCGTAGGTGCCGATCATGGCGACCTTGTCGGCGCCGTACTTCTCCGTCACGTACCGGATGACCTCGACGCGCCTGCGCTCGTCGAAGTCGATGTCGACGTCGGGCATGGAGACGCGCTCGGGGTTGAGGAACCGCTCGAAGATCAGCCCGTGCTCGATCGGGTCGAGGTCGGTGATGCCCAGCGCGTACGAGACGATCGAGCCGGCCGCGGAACCTCGGCCGGGACCGACCGCGATGCCGTTGTTCTTGGCCCACATGATGAAGTCGGCGACGACCAGGAAGTACCCCGGGAACCCCATCTGGATGATGATGTCCATCTCGTACTCGACCTGCTTCTGCCGGTCCTCGGGGACGCCGTTCGGGAAACGGCGGTTCATCCCGGTCCGGACCTCCTCCTGGAACCAGGTGATCTCCGTGTAGCCCTCGGGGATCTCGAACTTCGGCATCAGGTCGCGCTTCTCGAACATCCCGGAGGTGTCGATCTGCTCGGCGACCAGGAGGGTGTTGGCGCACCCCTCCTGCCAGGCGTCGGAGGAGTCGACGCCGTACATCTCGTCCGTGGTCTTGAGGTAGTAGCCGGTGCCGTCGAAGCGGAAGCGGTCCGGGTCGGAGAGGTTCTTGCCGGTCTGGATGCAGAGCAGGGCGTCGTGCGCGGTCGCCTCGGAGGCGTACGTGTAGTGCGAGTCGTTCGTCACGAGCGGCGGGATGGAGAGCTTCTTGCCGATCTCCAGGAGCCCGTCGCGGACCCGGCGCTCGATCTCGATGCCGTGGTCCATCAGCTCCAGGAAGTAGCGCCCCTCGCCGAAGATGTCCTTGTAGTCGGACGCCGCCTTGAGCGCCTCGTCGAACTGGCCGAGCCGCAGCCGTGTCTGGACCTCGCCGGAGGGGCAGCCGGTGGACGCGATCAGGCCCTCGGACCACTGGGCGATGGTCTCCTTGTCCATACGCGGCCACTTCTGGAGCCAGCCCTCGGCGTAGGCGTCCGAGGACAGCTTGAAGAGGTTGTGCAGACCCGTCCTGTTCGCCGCCCAGATGGTCTTGTGGGTGTAACCACCCGAACCGGAGACGTCGTCGCGCTTCTGGTGCGGCTGCCCCCACTGGATCTTCCGCTTGTGCTTGCGCGACTCGGGTGCGACGTACGCCTCGATGCCGATGATCGGCGTCACGTCCGCCTTCTTCGCCGAGTGGAAGAAGTCGTACGCCCCGTGCAGGTTGCCGTGGTCCGTCATGGCGATATGGGTCATGCCCATGTCGTTGCACGCCTTGAACATGTCCTTGAGCCGCGCGGCACCGTCCAGGAGCGAGTACTGGGTGTGGACGTGAAGGTGCGTGAAGGGCGGCTTGGTCACGGCGCTGTGCCTCCGGGGGAATGTGGACGACGGGACGGGTGACGTCTCGGGATGTCTGGGGGGACAGCGTGGAAGTCTACGTCTCCGACGGACGCGGCGACGGGCACTCCGCGATACGGTCGCGCGTTGGAAGGGCGGGACCACCCGTCCCTTTTGTCATGCACGTCATCACGCAGGCCAGGTACCAGGAGGCAGTCACAGATGTCGGACACGCAGACCGGCGCGGAGCGGCGCGGGGAGCAGATTCTCGAGGTCTTCGACGCCGCCTTCGGGGAGCTGCTGGCCGCCGATCCGGCGGCCTTCCGGGTCAAGTTCCGCAAGATGGCGGGCTCCGCCTTCGCGTTCTACCGGGGCACGGCCTGCCTGTTCTACAACGACCTGGAGCACGAGCGGCACGGCGGCCCGTACCTGGACGAGCGCACCGGCCGGGTCTGGATACACGGCGATCTCCACGCGGAGAACTTCGGCACCTACATGGACGCCAACGGCCGCCTCGTCTTCAACGTGAACGACTTCGACGAGGCGTACGTGGGCCCCTTCACCTGGGACCTCAAGCGCTTCGCCGGCTCGGTCGCTCTGCTGGGGTACGCGAAGGCGCTGGGTGACGAGCAGATCACCGAGCTGGTGCGGATCTACGCGGCGGCCTACCGCGAGCGCATCCGCGCCCTGGCCACGGGCGCCAAGAACGACGAGGTGCCTCCCTTCACGCTGGACACGGCCGAGGGGCCGCTGCTCGGCGCGCTGCGGACCGCCCGCTCGCTGACCCGGTTCTCGCTGCTGGACTCGATGACCGAGATCCGCGACTTCGAGCGCCGGTTCGCCGAGGGCGGCGGCGCGATCGACCTGGACGCGGCGACGCGGTACAAGGTGCTGGCCGCGTTCGACGGCTATCTGGAGACGCTGCCCGAGTCGAGCCTGACCCGGCCGGACTCGTACCGGGTGAAGGACGTCGTGGGCCGGCGCGGCATCGGCATCGGCTCGGCGGGCCTGCCCTCGTACAACATCCTGCTGGAGGGCAACAGCGACGCCCTGGAGAACGACGTGGTGATCTACCTCAAGCAGGCCCAGACCCCGGCCGTCTCCCGGCACATCACGGACCCGGCCGTGCGCGGCTACTTCCGGCACGAGGGCCACCGCACGGTGATCTCGCAGCGCGCCCTCCAGGCCCACGCCGACCCGTGGCTCGGCTGGACCGAGCTGGACGGGGCCGGCCAGCTGGTCGCCGAGGTGTCGCCGTACGCGGTGGACCTGGACTGGTCCGACATCGACGAGCCCGACGAGATCGCGGCGGTCGTCGCCGACCTCGGCCGGGCCACGGCCACGATGCACTCGGCGGCGGACGACGAGAGCGGCCACTCGCTGGTGCCGTTCTCGACGGAGCGGGCGATCGACGCCGCCATCGCGGCCGACGAGGAGGGCTTCGGGGAGCTCCTGGTGGACTTCGCCCACAGCTACGGCGCGCGGGCCCGCGCGGATCACCAGATCTTCGTGGACCTCTTCCGCAACGGCCGCATCCCGGGGCTGTAGGCGAAACGGAACCTTTAGGGGTCGCTTACAGGTTCGCATGCGACACTCCTGGGCGATGGACATATCCGGGACGCAGCTCAGAGCGGCACGCGCGGCGCTTTTCACAGCGCTCGTCGTGACGCTCTCCGCCGCGTCCCACGTCCTGCTCTCCCAGGTCGCGCTGCCCCTGGTCCCCGTCGCCGTGCTGGCCGGGGCCGTCTTCGCGGCGGCCTACGCCCTGGCCGGCCGCCAGCGCGGCTTCGGCGCGATCGCCGGACTCCTCGTCCCCCTGGAGCTGGCGGCCGACACCTTCTTCACCACCGGCCAGCACCTCTGCTACGGGGCGGCGGGCGGCCCGATAGCGGGCCCCCTGCGCTCGGTGGGCGTCGACGTCCTGTGCGGCGGCGGCGACCTCGGCCCCGGCACCGCGTCCCTGGGCGACGTCGGCACCCCGCTCGCCTCGGTGACCTCGGGCGGCCAGGGCGCCGCCGCGCTGCTCGCCTCCCCCGGACCGCTGGTCCCCTGGCTGCTGCTGGCCGCCCATGTCACCGTCGGGCTGCTCGCCGCCGCCTGGCTGCACCGCGGGGAGCTGGCGCTCGCCGGGCTGCTCCGGGCGGGCGCGCTGCTGGCGTTCCGGCCGCTGCTGATCGCGGTGGCCGTGGTGCGCACGGCGGGCCGCCCGCCGGGGACCGGGGCCCGCGCCGCCGCGTCCGGGCCGCTGCTGCCCGCCCGCGCCCGCCTCCTCGTGCACTCCGTGGGACGGAGGGGTCCGCCGCTCGGGGCCTGTGCCCTCTGAGCACGCGAGCCCCGCACCGTACGACCCACCCCCATACGGAGAACACCACCATGAGCAAGCGCAACAGCCAGGCCAACAAGTCCGCCGCCCGCGAGCGGCTGCGCGCGGAGCGCGAGCGCCAGGCGAAGAAGGACAAGGCCCGCCGGCAGGTCATCGTCGTCGTCTCGGCCGTCGGCGTCCTCGCCGTCGCGGCCGGCGTCGGCTACGCCATCATGGAGCTGAACAAGCCGTCCCACTGGCAGGCGGTCGAGGACGACAAGGCGAAGGTCGTCACGCCCGAGAACACCTCGGGCGAGAACGGCACCACCGTCGTCATCGGCAAGGACAGCGCGAAGAAGACCCTCAAGCTGTACGAGGACTCCCGCTGCCCGATCTGCGCCTCGTTCGAGCAGACCATCGGTTCGACCATCGCCAAGGACGTCGAGGACGGCAAGTACAAGATCCAGTACATAGGCGCGTCGTTCATCGACGGTGACAGCCTCGGCGACGGGGTCATCGGCAGCAACGGCGAGGGGTCGAAGAACGCCCTGAGCGCGCTCGGCGCGGCGCTGAACGTGAGCACCGACGCCTTCCTGGAGTACAAGAGCGCCCTGTACTCGGCGGAGTTCCACCCGGAGGAGTCCGACGACAAGTTCAAGGACGACAGCTACCTCATCAAGGTGGCCGACTCGGTGAAGGAGCTCAAGGGCAACAAGGAGTTCCAGAAGGCCGTCGAGGACGGCACGTACGACGCCTGGGCCCTGAAGATGTCCAAGAGCTTCGACGAGAACAAGGACGACGTGACCGGCACGCCGACCCTCGTCATGGACGGCAAGAAGGTCACCGGCAGCGACGGCAAGAACGCGCCGATGACGGTGGACGAGTTCAACACGGCGATCACCGCCGCGCTGAAGGGCTGACCTCCGGCTGCTGCCGTGAAGGGGGTGGACCCGTCCGGGCCCACCCCCTTCACGTATCGGCCCGGTGTACGCCCGACCGTTGTGATCCGGCCACCGAAGAGCCCGTCACCGGCCGGTGACGGCTGCGTTGCGAACGGCTCTCCACGCGGACGGAATACGGACACACCGACCACCGGAGCACGCCGATACATGAAGTTCGTTTCTCAAACTCCGGACCGGGGGGAAGAATTTCTCCCCGTTGCCCCGTTCTGCACCGCGAATCATTGGGCCGGATCACTCCTGCCCCGACATGACATGCGCACGTAATCTCCCGGCGACAGGTGAGGAAACCCCTCCCCTTCCCACGTCCGCGAGGAGCCCCCGTGCGCACTCTTGCCCGTATATCACCGCGTATGCGCCACCGCGCGATCGGCATCGCCGCCCTGGCCGGAACCCTGGCCCTGGCGCCCCTCACCATTCCCTCCGGCGCCGCCGCCGCGTCCGACGGCGCCACGGCGGCCAGGTCCGCCGACGCCTGCGCGGACGCCCCGGCCGCCTCCGCCGCAGCCCGCGAGTCACGGCCCAGCGGCGCCCAGCACGCGGCCGACCCCAACGAACTCACCAGCGCCCAGGCGGCGGCCATCGACAAGCAGATGAGACAGAGACTCGCCGAGCGCCGCCTCACCGGCCCCTCGCTCGCCGCCGGCGCGACCATCCCCGTCTACTTCCACGTCATCCACTCCGGTGCCACCGGCAAGCTCACCTCGGGCGACATCAGCAGCCAGCTGAACGTGCTGAACGCCGCGTACAGCGGCCAGGGCACCGGCAACAACGCCACCGGCTTCCAGTTCTCGTTGGCCGGCACCGACTACACGGACAACGCCTCCTGGTACAACCTCTCCTCCGGCTCGTCGGCCGAGAAGGCGATGAAGACGGCCCTGCGCAAGGGCGGCAAGAACGCGCTCAACATCTACACCGCCAACCTCGGCGGCGGGCTGCTCGGCTGGGCGACGTTCCCCAGCTCCTACGCCTCCAACCCCTCCATGGACGGCGTCGTCATCCTCGACGCCTCGCTGCCGGGCGGCCCCGCGACGCACTACGACGAGGGCGACACCGCGACGCACGAGGTCGGCCACTGGATGGGGCTCTACCACACCTTCCAGGGCGGCTGTAACGGCAAGGGCGACTACGTGAACGACACGCCGGCCGAGAAGAGCCCCGCGTACGAGTGCCCGACCGGCCGCGACTCCTGCGCCAGGCAGTCCGGCATCGACCCGGTCCACAACTTCATGGACTACACGTACGACGCCTGCATGACCCAGTTCACCCCGGGCCAGGTGCAGCGGATGAGCGACAGCTGGGCCGCCTACCGCGGCTGACCGCCCCGGCGTCTCCCGAAGGGCTCCGCGCGACCCGCGCGGAGCCCTTCGGCCGTCACAGCGTGGCGAGGAACCCGATCGCGACCTTCCAGGCCAGCTCCGCCGCGTCCCGGTCGAAGTCCGTCAGCTCCGGGTCGGTGAAGAGGTGCCCGGCGCCCGGGTAGCGGTAGACCTCGACGTCCGCCCCGGTCCGCCGCATGTCCAGGTACCAGGAGTTCAGCCAGTCGGCCGTCTCGTACGGGTCGGGGTCGGCGACGTGCAGCTGCACGGGCAGCTCGTCGACCGAGGCGTTCTCGGCGATGTCCGAGGTGCCGTGGAGGAGGAGCAGCCCGCGCGCCTTCTCGTCGCCGAGCGCCAGCGTCTGGGCGACCGAGGCGCCGAGCGAGAAACCGGCGTACACGAGGCCCTGGTCGGAGTAGGGCGCGGCGGCGAGCACGGCCCGTTTCAGCAGCTCCTCCTTGCCGGTCTCCTCCCGGAACGCCTCCGCTTCCTCCACCGAATCGAAGGTGTGCCCCTCGAACAGATCGGGCACGCGCACCTCGTGCCCTGCGGCGCGCAGCCGTTCGGCTGCGGCGTGCACGGCGGGGCGCAGACCGTACATCGAGTGGAAAAGCATGATGTTCATGACGCCCATGGTGCCAGTTGCGTTCGAAGGGATGGAGAGCGACAGCATGGAGAGTGTTCTGCGGCCGCTGATCGTCCTCGGCGGCTCGGTGGTGATCACCCTGGCGGCGGGCTGGTTCTTCGACTTCCTGCTGAGGCGCGCCGACGCCCGGCGCCACGACACCCCGCTGTGGGGCCTGCTGCGGCGCTGCCGCATACCGTTCCAGCTGGTCATGTGCGCGGCGCTGCTGCGCGGTACGTACGCCCGGACCGGTCTCGGCCCGGTCCAGGACCACCGGGTGGGCATCGGCCGGCTGCTGACGCTGGTGCTGATCGGCGCGTCGGCCTGGCTGGTGGTGCGGGTCGCCATCGCGGTCGTGGACTCGGTGTACGCGCGCTACGCGGCGGCCCACAACCGGGACCCGGCGCGGGTGCGCCGGGTGCGGACGCAGGTGACGCTGATCCAGCGCGTGGTCATCGCGGTCGTGACGATCCTGGCCGTCGCGGCGATGCTGCTGACGTTCCCCGAGATGCAGGCGGTGGGCACCTCGATGCTGGCGTCGGCCGGCCTCGTCGGCATCGTCGCCGGTGTCGCCGCCCAGTCCACGCTGGGCAACCTCTTCGCGGGCCTCCAGATCGCGTTCGGCGACATGGTCCGCATCGGCGACACCGTGGTGGTGGACGGCGAGTGGGGCACGATCGAGGAGATCACGCTGACCTTCCTCGCGGTGCGTACCTGGGACGAGCGGCGGATCACGATGCCGGTCTCGTACTTCACGGGCAAGCCGTTCGAGAACTGGTCGCGGGGCGGGGCGCAGATGACCGGCTCGGTCTTCTTCCACCTCGACCACTCGGCGCCGATCGAGGCGATGCGCGACAAGCTGCGGGACATCCTCGGCGAGTGCGCCGCCTGGGACGGCCGGAACTGGTCCCTGGCCGTCACGGACACCACCCCGACGACGATCCAGGTGCGCGCGGTGGTCACGGCGAAGGACGCGGACGACATCTGGACGGCGCGCTGCGCGGTCCGCGAGCAGCTGATCGGCTGGCTGCGCGACCACCACCCGTACGCCCTGCCGCGCGTCGCGACGGCCCCCGCGGCGCTCCCGCCCGGCGACGCGTGGCCGTCGGTGAACGGCAAGGACGAGAAGTCCGCGAGCAGCTGGAACAGGACCCCGCGGACCGGCCGGGGCTGACCGACCGGTCCCCGGAACAGGCCCTCAGCGCAGGCTGCGTACGTCCAGCTGCCGCAGGACCCGGTCCACGACCTCCGGGTCGGAGCCCGGCTCGCTGCGCGCGGCGAGGACGGCGTGGCGGGCGGCCGACATCATCTCGCGCTGAATCCGGCTGACCGCCTGGAACCGCTCGGCGCGCCTGGCGTAGGCGTCGCGCCGTTCGTCGTCCACCATCTCCGGGCTGATCCGCGCCCCCACGTCGTAGGCGAGCCGGTGCAGCCGCTCGGTGACCTCCTCGGGGAAGTCCTCGGTCTCCTCGATCTCCTTGAGCCGCTGCCTGGCCGCCTTGGCCGCCCGGACCGCGAGCTCCTTCTCCAGGGCCGCCTCGGCGTCCGTGTCCGCGCGCACCCCGAGCCGCCGCACCAGCCAGGGCAGCGTCAGCCCCTGGAAGACCAGGGTCACCATGATCACGGAGAACGCGATGAAGACGATCTCGTCGCGGCCGGGGAACGGCTTGCCGTCGTCCGTCTCCAGCGGGATCGCGAGGGCCAGCGCGACGGAGGCCACCCCGCGCATCCCGGCCCACCACATGATCACGGTCTCCCGCCAGCTGGTGGGGATCTCCTCGCTGACGTCCCGCCGGGTGTGCAGCCGCTTGGCGAGCCAGGTGGCCGGCAGCAGGTACAGCAGCCGTACGCCGACGACGACCGCGACGACCACGAGACCCCAGCCGGCCGTCTTCAGCAGGCGCCCGTCGGCCGTGCCGAACACGTTGTGCAGTTCGAGGCCGATGAGCCCGAAGGCGATCCCGGTGACGAGGGTGTCGACGATGTCCCAGAAGGTGCGTCCGGTGAGCCGGCCGAGGACGTCATCGGCGTCCGCGGTGTGCTCCGCGAGGAACATCGCGGTCATCAGGACGGCGAGCACACCGGAGCCCATCAGCTCCTCGGCGAGCACGTAGCTGACGAACGGCACCAGCAGAGTCAGGCCCACCTGGAGGGTGGCGTCGCCGAGCAGCCCCATGAGCTTGATCGTGAGCCAGCCGAGCGCGACGCCCACCACGACGGCGACCACCGCGGACAGCACGAGCAGCCCGAACGCCTCCGGCCACGAGAAGGTCCCGCTGACGGCCGCCGCGATGGCCACGTGGTACAGCACGATCGCGGTGACGTCGTTGAACAGCCCCTCGCCCTCCAGGATGGAGACGAGCCGCCGGGGCAGCCCGACCGAGCCCGCGACGGCCGTGGCGGCGACCGGGTCGGGCGGGGCGACGAGCGCGCCGAGCGCGACGGCGGCGGCGAGCGGCAGCCCCGGCACGATCGCGTCGGCGACCGCGGCCACGGCGGCCGTCGTGAGGAAGACCAGGGCGACGGCCAGCAGGAAGATGGGCCGCTTGTTCGCGGCGAACTGCCGCCAGGAGGTGCGCTGCACCGAGGCGTAGAGCAGCGGCGGCAGCAGCGCGGGGAGGATGATCTCCGGCGGGATGTCCACGTTCGGCACGAAGCTGAGGAAGGCCAGGACGACGCCGAAGAGCGTCATCAGCACCGGCGCCGGAAGCTTCAGCCGGTCCCCCAGCGGAACCGTGACCACGGCCCCGAGCAGCAGCAGGAGCAGCAGTGACATCTGGTCCACGGGGTGCCTTCCGGAGCGCTCCGGCCGGGCCCGGTCCACGCCCGTCCGATTCCCCTCACCCTGCCATGCACCCCCCGGCCGCCGGGGTCAGGGGGTGCGGCGGGGCGTCAGATCGTCCGGCGCATCGCGCGGTGCCGGATGCCCGCGTCCATGAACTCGGGGCCGTACGGCTCGTAGCCGAGGCGCTCGTAAAAGCGCAGGGCGTGCGTCTGGGCGTGCAGGTCGACGGCGGCGAGGCCGTTGTCGCGGGCGGCGTCCTCGATGGCCCGCACGAGGGCGGCGCCGACGCCGAGACCGCGGGCCTCCCGGCTCACCGCGAGCCGGCCCAGGGAGCCGACGGTGAGGTCCCCGCCGGTGTGCGCCGTGGCGGCGGCGCCGTGCAGCAGGCGGCCGGTCCCGAGGGCGGTGCCGTCGGCGGCGACGGCTATGACGTGCAGCGCGTCCGCGTCGTAGACGTCGTACTCGATCTCCTCGGGCACGTTCTGCTCACCGACGAAGACCTCCTTGCGCAGCTGGAAGCACGCGGCGCGGTCCCGCTCGTCGGTGACGGTCCGGGTGGCGTACGCGAGGGGCGCGGCCGTCACTGGCTCTCCGCCGCGATGCGGTCCAGCGCCTGCTGGAGGTCGTCCGGGTAGGTGCTGGTGAACTCGACCCAGCTCCCGTCGGCGGGGTGCTCGAAGCCCAGCTTCACCGCGTGCAGCCACTGCCGGGTCAGGCCGAGGCGCTTGGCCATGGTGGGGTCGGCGCCGTAGGTGAGGTCGCCGACGCAGGGGTGGCGGTGGGCGGACATGTGCACCCGGATCTGGTGGGTGCGCCCGGTCTCCAGCTTGATGTCGAGCAGGCTGGCGGCCCGGTACGCCTCGATGAGGTCGTAGTGCGTCACCGAGGGCTTGCCGTCGGCGACGACCGCCCACTTGTAGTCGTGGTTCGGGTGGCGGCCGATGGGGGCGTCGATGGTGCCGCTCATCGGGTCCGGGTGGCCCTGGACCAGCGCGTTGTACTTCTTCTCCACGACCCGGTCGCGGAACTGGGCCTTCAACAGGGTGTAGGCGCGCTCGGACTTGGCGACGACCATCAGCCCGGAGGTGCCGACGTCGAGCCGGTGCACGATGCCCTGGCGCTCGGCGGCGCCGGACGTCGAGATCCGGTACCCGGCCGCGGCGAGGCCGCCGATGACGGTGGTGCCGGTCCAGCCGGGGCTGGGGTGGGCGGCCACGCCGACGGGCTTGACGATCACCACGATGTCGTCGTCGTCGTGGACGATCTCCATGCCCTCGACGGGCTCGGCGACGATCTGCACGGGCGCGGGCGCCTGCGGCATCTCCACTTCGAGCCAGGCACCGCCGTGCACCCGCTCGGACTTCCCGACCACCGAGCCGTCCACCTGCACCTTGCCGGCGGCGGCCAGGTCGGCGGCCTTGGTGCGGGAGAAGCCGAACATCCGGGAGATGGCGGCGTCGACGCGCTCGCCCTCCAGGCCATCGGGGACGGGCAGGGTGCGGACCTCGGGTTGCGTACTCACCAGTCGAGTATGCCTTGCCCCCGCCGGTCCCCGTCCCTCGGTCCGCGTTCCCTCGGTCCGCGTTCCCTCAGTCCTTGTGCACGGTGCCGTCGGGGTCCAGGCCCTTGAAGGAGAGGAACACGATGAGGATGCCGCCGCAGACGATCGCGGAGTCGGCCAGGTTGAAGACGGCGAAGTGGGCCGGGGCGATGAAGTCCACCACCGCGCCCTGGAAGACGCCCGGCGCACGGAAGATGCGGTCGGTGAGGTTCCCGAGGGCCCCGCCGAGCAGCAGGCCGAGCGCGATGGCCCACGGCAGGCTGTACAGCTTGCGCGCCAGCCGCGCGATCACCACGATGACGGTCGCCGCGATGAACGTGAAGATGATCGTGAACGCCTCGCCGAACCCGAAGGCGGCGCCCGAGTTGCGCAGGGCGTCCAGCTTGAGCCAGTCGCCGATGAGCTCGACCGGCTCCTGGTGCTCCAGCTTCGCCACGACGAGCATCTTGCTGCCGAGGTCGAGCAGGTAGGCGACGACGGCGACGCAGAACAGCAGGACGACCCGCCGCCGGCGGGTGGCCGGGGAACGGTCGACGTCCGCGTCCGTCGCGGTGGCCCCGGCCTCCTGGGCGTCCGGCGCAGCCGGGTCCGGGGAAGCGGCCGAGCCGTCCGGCCCGGTCTCTCCGCTTCCCTCAGCTCCGGTGATGTCCGGCGTACCGATGATGCGCTCCGCCTCTGCCACGTGAGTCCCTCAACCTAGTTCCCGACTGAGGACGAGGGTACGGCACGCCCGTGCGGATCAGCCTCGTCGCTCCTGCTTCTGTTTGTCCTCGACGCACAGCGTGGCCCGGGGGAACGCCTGCATCCGCGCCTTGCCGATCGGCTTGCCGCAGACCTCGCACAGCCCGTACGTGCCGGCGTCGAGACGGGCCAGGGCACGCTCGGTCTGGTCCAGCATCTCCTGTGCGTTGGCGGCGAGCTGCATCTCGTGCTCGCGGGTGATGTTCTTGGTGCCGGTGTCGGCCTCGTCGTCGCCCGCCCCGTCGCCGGAGTCGCGCATCAGCCCGGCCAGCGCCAGACCGGACGCCTCCAGCTCGTTGCGGAGCCGGGTGGCCTCGTCGGTCAGCCCGTCCCGCGCGGCGGTGACCTCCTCCGGGGTCCACGGGTCCTCGCCCGGCCGTACGGCCAGGTCTCCCGGCGCCGTGGCGACCCGGGCGGGCGGCACGGGTGCCGTGTCCTCGCCCGCGGTGCGGGTACCGGCCGCGCTCTTCTTGGCTACCACCGTGTGGGCTCCCGTCTGCTCGGCGGCCTCGGCCGCCCCCGTGGTCGCCGAGGCCGCGGTGGCCCCGGTCTTCTTCGGCGTGGTCTTCTTCGACGCGGTCTTCCGGGCCGCCGCCTTCTTGGCGGAGGTCTTCTCGCCGGGCGCCTTCTTCTCCACCATGGCCGCGGCCCCTTCACACACTGTGATCTTGCTCGCGAGTCGTGCTGGGACGATAAGTCGACCCCCGGCCCGCGGCAACGGGGCACGCCGCCGCATCGCCCCTCCCCGTGTCCGGATCACTGCGCGCCTGCATCCGTTGTGCCCAGCTCCCCGGCGGGTAATCCGGCTTTCCGCCGTGCGCCGGGCCGCGCGCCGGCCGGATGCGCCCCGTGTGGCCATTCGGGTCACGCCCGGCCCCTCCGCAAACCGGTCGGCCGCGGTGGCCCGCGGCCCGTACACTGGCCCCAGCGAAAGGCGTGGATGGGACGAGTAGCGTCGTACGCAGCCGGCAGCGACCCGGGGACGGTGGGAGCCCGGGGGCGAGCGCGTCGTGAAGATCAACCCGGAGCCGCCGGAAGAAAGCCCGGGTCAGTGGGGACCTCCCACGGGCCCGAAGGCCAGTAGAACCGGCATCGCACCCCAATGAGGGGGTCCGGGGCGCACGCCCGGGGCCAAGGAGGGTGGTACCGCGGGGACCGGCTCGGTTCTCGTCCCTCCGACGGAAGTGGAAGACGTCCGCCGGAGGAAGCCCGCACATGACATCGCCGCAGTACCGCCAGGTACCCGCCCAGGTCGACCTGCCCGCCCTCGAGCACGCCGTGCTCGACTTCTGGCGCGAGAACAAGGTCTTCACCAAGAGCCTCGACCAGTCCGAGGGCCGCCCCGAGTGGGTGTTCTACGAGGGCCCGCCGACCGCCAACGGCATGCCCGGCGCCCACCACATCGAGGCCCGCGTCTTCAAGGACGTCTTCCCCCGCTTCCGGACCATGCAGGGCTACCACGTGGGCCGCAAGGCCGGCTGGGACTGCCACGGCCTGCCGGTCGAGCTGGCGGTCGAGAAGGAGCTGGGCTTCAACGGCAAGAAGGACATCGAGGCGTACGGCATCGCCGAGTTCAACGCCAAGTGCCGCGAGTCCGTGACCCGGCACACCGACGCCTTCGCCGAGCTGACGACCCGCATGGGCTACTGGGTCGACCTGGACGACGCGTACCGCACGATGGACCCCGAGTACGTCGAGTCCGTGTGGTGGTCGCTGAAGGAGATCTTCAACAAGGGCCTGCTGGTCCAGGACCACCGCGTCGCCCCCTGGTGCCCGCGCTGCGGCACCGGCCTGTCCGACCACGAGCTGGCGCAGGGCTACGAGACGGTCGTCGACCCCTCGGTCTTCGTGCGTTTCCCGCTCACCTCCGGCCCGCTGGCCGGCGAGGCGGCGCTGCTGGTCTGGACGACGACCCCGTGGACCCTGGTCTCGAACACCGCCGTCGCCGCGCACCCGGACGTCAGCTACGTCGTCGCGACGAACGGCGAGGAGAAGCTCGTCGTCGCCCGGCCGCTGGTCGAGAAGGCGCTCGGCGAGGGCTGGGAGCTCACCGGCCAGTCGTTCACCGGCCGCGAGATGGAGCGCTGGACGTACGAGCGCCCGTTCGCCCTGGTCGACTTCCCGGCCGAGGCGCACTACGTCGTCAACGCCGAGTACGTGACGACCGAGGACGGTACGGGTCTGGTCCACCAGTCCCCCGCCTTCGGCGCCGACGACCTCCTGGTCTGCAAGGCGTACGGCCTGCCGGTGGTCAACCCGGTCCGCCCCGACGGCACCTTCGAGGAGGACCTGCCGCTGGTCGGCGGGGTCTTCTTCAAGAAGGCCGACGAGGCGCTGACCGAGGACCTCAAGGACCGCGGCCTGCTCTTCCGCCACGTCCCGTACGAGCACAGCTACCCGCACTGCTGGCGCTGCCACACCGCGCTGCTCTACTACGCGCAGCCGTCCTGGTACATCCGCACCACGGCGGTCAAGGAGCGGCTGCTCCAGGAGAACGAGAAGACCAACTGGTTCCCGGACTCCGTCAAGCACGGCCGCTTCGGCGACTGGCTGACCAACAACGTCGACTGGGCGCTGTCCCGCAACCGCTACTGGGGCACCCCGCTGCCGATCTGGCGCTGCGAGGAGGGCCACCTCACCTGCGTCGGCTCCCGCGCCGAGCTGGGCGAGCTGGCCGGCACGGACCTCTCGGGCCTGGACCCGCACCGCCCGTTCATCGACGACGTCACCTTCGCCTGTACGCACGAGGGCTGCGGCCTGGAGGCGCGCCGCGTCCCGGAGGTCATCGACGCCTGGTACGACTCGGGCTCGATGCCGTTCGCGCAGTGGGGCTACCCGTACAAGAACAAGGAGGTCTTCGAGAGCCGCTACCCCGCGCAGTTCATCTCGGAGGCCATCGACCAGACGCGCGGCTGGTTCTACACGCTGATGGCGGTCGGCACGCTCGTCTTCGACAAGTCGTCCTACGAGAACGTGGTCTGCCTGGGCCACATCCTGGCCGAGGACGGCCGGAAGATGTCCAAGCACCTGGGCAACATCCTCCAGCCGATCCCGCTCATGGACCAGCACGGCGCGGACGCGGTGCGCTGGTTCATGGCGGCGGGCGGCTCCCCCTGGGCGGCCCGGCGCGTGGGCCACGGCACGATCCAGGAGGTCGTCCGCAAGACGCTCCTCACCTACTGGAACACGGTGGCCTTCCAGGCCCTGTACGCCCGTACGTCGGACTGGGCGCCCTCGGCCGCGGACCCGGCGCCCGCCGACCGCACGGTCCTGGACCGCTGGCTGCTCGGCGAGCTGAACACGCTGGTGGACCAGGTCACGCAGGCGCTGGAGGGCTACGACACGCAGCGCGCCGGCAAGCTGCTGTCCGCGTTCGTGGACGACCTGTCCAACTGGTACGTGCGGCGCTCCCGGCGCCGCTTCTGGCAGGGCGACAAGGCGGCGCTGCGCACGCTGCACGAGGTGGTGGAGACCGTCACGCGGCTGATGGCCCCGCTGACCCCGTTCATCACCGAGCGGGTCTGGCAGGACCTGGTCGTGCCGGTCACCCCGGACGCGCCGGAGTCGGTGCACCTGTCCTCCTGGCCGAAGACGGACCCGGCGGCGGTCGACCCCGCGCTCTCGGCGCAGATGGCGCTGGTGCGGCGGCTGGTGGAGCTGGGCCGGGCCACGCGTGCGGAGTCGGGCGTCAAGACCCGCCAGCCGCTGTCCCGGGCGCTGGTCGCGGCCTCGGGCTTCGAGGCCCTGTCCGCGGAGCTGCGCGCCCAGATCACGGAGGAGCTGAACGTCTCCTCGCTCGCCTCGCTCTCCGAGGTGGGCGGCTCGCTGGTCGACACCACGGCCAAGGCGAACTTCCGGGCGCTCGGCAAGCGCTTCGGCAAGGGCGTCCAGGCGGTGGCCAAGGCGGTCGCGAACGCGGACGCGGCGGCGCTGTCGCTGGCCCTGCGCGAGGGCACGGCGTCGGTGGAGGTGGACGGTGAGACGGTCACCCTCGCGCCGGACGAGGTGATCATCACGGAGACCCCGCGCGAGGGCTGGTCGGTCGCCTCCGACTCGGGCGCGACGGTGGCCCTGGACCTGGAGATCACCCCGGAGCTGCGGCGGGCGGGCCTGGCCCGTGACGCGATCCGCCTGATCCAGGAGGCCCGCAAGAACAGCGGCCTGGACGTGGCCGACCGCATCGCCGTCCGCTGGACCGCCACGTCCCCGGCCACGGCGGAGGCCCTGACCGAGCACGCGACGCTGATCGCGGACGAGGTGCTGGCGCTGGACTACGCGGAGGGCGAGGCGGACGGCGCGTACGGCGCCCCGTTCGAGGACGAGGGCCTGGGCCTGGTGTTCCGCCTCCGCAAGGCGTAGCCGTAAGCCGAGGGACCCGGCCGGAGACCGTTTCGGCCGGGCCCTTTGCCGGTAGCGGCGCGGCAGAATCAAGCCCCTCCGGCGATTGAGGAGCGGGGGTACGGGGGCAGCGCCCCCGCAACGGCGCCGCGGCGGGCCGCGCACGCAAAAGGGCCGGGCCCCGGGGAAACCCCGGGGCCCGGCCCTCAGCCTGCCGACGGCTACGCGCTCAACGAGCGCGCCCCGCTCAGTTGTCGTCCTCGTCGATCAGGAACCCGCGCATCGGCGACGGGGCCTGCTGCATCGGCTGCGGCGCCTGCGGCCGCACCGGCGCCATCGGCTGCGTCATCGCCGGCGACATCTGCTGCTGACCGCCGTACGACGGGCCACCGCCCATGGACGGGTTTCCGCCGCCCATCGGCTGACCGCCGTGGTTGCCGCCCATCGTGTGCCCCATGGCACCCGCACCGGCCGGAGCCAGCGAGGGCGACGGCGGCAGCGACGCGGCGGCCGGGGTGCGCGGCGGAGCCAGCGAGTCGTCGGCCTGGGTCTCCAGCTGACGCAGCTGGCTCTCCAGGTAGGACTTCAGACGGGTCCGGTACTCGCGCTCGAAGCCCCGCAGGTCCTCGACCTTGCGCTCCAGCGTCGCGCGGGCCGACTCCAGCGAGCCCATCGCCACGCGGTGCTTCTCCTGCGCGTCCCGCTCCAGCGCGTCCGCCTTGGCGCGGGCGTCCCGCTCCAGGCCCTCGGCGCGGCTGCGCGCCTCGCCGACGATCTTGTTGGCCTCGGAACGGGCCTCCGCGATCGCCTGGTCGGCGGTCTGCTGGGCCAGGGACAGGACACGGGCGGCACTGTCGCCGCCGGGGCCCTGCTGCTGCATCTGCGGCGGGGGCTGCATCTGCTGCATCTGCTGCTGCGGGTTGTGACCGCCCATGGGGCCGCCCATCGGGCCGCCCATGGGACCGCCCTGCATCGGGCCGGGGCCGTGCGGGCCCTGCGGACCGGGGCCGTGCGGGCCCTGGGGGCCGTGACCGCTGGGACCGGCGGGCAGCTGCGGAGCACCACCGGGCAGCTGGGGGGGACCCATCTGCGGGGGCTGCTGCTGGACCGGCGGGCCCGATATGGCGGCGGGCACCGGGGCACCCGGCCGCTCCTGCTGCTCCGGCGGCTTGCGCATGCCCTGCTGCTGGTTCTGCGCGGCGGCACGCGTGGCGGCGGCCAGCTTGGCGCGCAGGTCCTCGTTCTCACGGAGCAGGCGGGTCAGCTCCGACTCGACCTCGTCGAGGAAGGCATCGACCTCGTCCTCGTCGTAGCCCTCTCGGAGGCGGACTGTCGTGAACTGCTTGTTCCGCACATCCTCGGGAGTCAGCGGCATCTCTTCTTCACCTCTACGTAGTCGTCGGCAGTCGGCAAGACCGTATCGCTCACAGCCTGATCACGATGCTGATCAGGATGGAAACGATGATCATCAGAACGAAGAAGGACAGGTCGAGTGCCACGCCCCCGAGACGCAGCGGCGGGATGAACCGCCGCAGGAGCTTGAGCGGTGGATCGGTGACCGTGTAGGTCGTCTCCAGGACGACCACCATCGGCTTGCCCGGCTGCCATGAACGTGCGAACTGGAAGACGTAGTCCATGACGAGCCGGAAGATCAGCACGATGAGGAAACACATCAACGCGATGTAGACAACACTTTGTGCGACGCCCATCTCTCGCGCTTCCCTCTCCCCTGGCTCTCGTAGCACCGGCCTCTCGGCCGGGTTGTTCCCGGTGTCGTGTTCTCAGCTCTGGTTGAAGAATCCGCCCTCTGCGATGCGGGCCTTGTCCTCCGCCGTGACATCGACGTTAGCAGGCGACAACAGGAACACCTTCTGTGTCACTCGCTCAATGCTGCCATGGAGACCGAAGACGAGTCCCGCGGCAAAGTCGACAAGTCGCTTTGCGTCCGTATCGTCCATCTCCGTGAGATTCATGATCACCGGAGTGCCCTCACGGAAGTGTTCCCCGATGGTACGGGCCTCGTTGTACGTCCTGGGGTGCAGCGTCGTGATCCGGTAGGGCTCGCGCTCGGACACGACCTTGGGCATGATCACCGGTGCGTTCTTCTCCATGTTCGGACGTTCAGGTGTGATGGATGCCACGGGTGCGATCCGGGCGGGTCGCTCGCGCTCCGCCGGGATCTGGACCGGCTCCCGCTGCGCCGGCGGCTGGACCGCGCGTACCGGTTCGTCGCGCTCGCGGTCCCGCTCCACCTGATGCGCGGGCTGGTGCCGGCGCCGGTCGCGCTCGGGCTCCGGCTCGGGTTCGAATTCGTCGTCGGGGTCGAACCCCGGGCCGTCGTACCCATCGTCCTCCACGAGGCCGAGGTAGACCGCCATCTTGCGCATCGCGCCGGCCATGCTCTGAGTCCTCCGCTCTGTGGTGGATCGGCATCTGTCACCAAGTGCCCGCGATCCACTCCGGCCCTCCCCGCCCTGGGCGGTAATGACCATATTTTCTGCTGTGGTCCGACTTGCTTGGCGACGTTACCCGAGCCCGGGGCGGACTCCGAGTACCGCAGTACCGACGCGTACATGTGTCGCTCCGGCCGCGATCGCGTCCTCGAGGTCCGCACTCATCCCCGCAGAGACCATGTTCGCAGCCGGATGGTTCCCGCGCAGCCGGGATGAGAATTCCATCAGCCGGTCGAACGCGGCCCGTTGCCGCCCGGCGAAGGGGCCGGAGAGCGGCGCGACGGTCATCAGCCCGTCCAGCCGGAGCCCGGGCGCGGCGGCCACCGCGTCCGCCAACTCCGCGATCCCGTCAGGGGCGACACCCCCGCGGGCCCCCCGCTCGCCGCTCTCCGCGTCGAGGGCGACCTGGATGAGGCAGCCGAGTGCGCGCTCGCGGCGCTCGGCCGCCGTCGAGAGGGCGGTCACCAGCTTCGTACGGTCCACAGACTGCACGACATCGGCATAACCGGCCACGGAACGGACCTTGTTGGTCTGCAACTGACCGACAAAGTGCCAGGAGAGGGACAGATCCGCACACTCGGCGGCCTTGGGGGCGGCGTCCTGGTCGCGGTTCTCCGCGACCTGACGCACACCGAGTCCGTGCAGAATCCGCACATCGCTCGCGGGGTAGGTCTTGGTGACCACGAGCAGGGTCACCTCCTCCCGCGCGCGTCCGGCCGCGACGCAGGCCGAAGCGATCCGTTCCTCCACCCGCGCCAGATTCGCGGCGAGTTGTTCCTTGCGTTCCGTCATGCCCTATCAGTCCAGCCAGACATATCCGGCGAGCCGCCCGGTGGTGCGGTCGCGTCGGTACGAGAAGTGGTCGCCCGATTCCAGAGTGCAGAAAGGCGACGCCTGCCGGTCGGTGACGCCGAGCTCCGCCAGCTGGGCGTGCACCCCGCCCGTGACGTCCACCGCCGGGGTGCCCCAGCTGGTCTCGGACCGGGAGCCGGGCACACGCGCGGCGACCTCGTCCCGCATCGCGGCCGGCACCTCGTAGCAGCGCCCGCAGACGGCCGGCCCGGTCCGCGCGATGATCCGGGAGACCTCCGCGCCCAGCCGGACCATGGCCTCGACCGCGGCCGGAACCACCCCGGCGACCAGCCCGGGCCGCCCGGCGTGCGCCGCCGCGACGACGCCGGCCTCCGGGTCGGCGAGCAGGACGGGCGTGCAGTCGGCGGTCAGCACGGCGAGCGCGAGCCCGCGCCGCGCGGTGACCACCGCGTCGACGGCGGGGATCTCCGCCGCTTCGCCCCAGGGTCCGTCGACCACGGCCACGTCCCGGCCGTGGACCTGGTTCATCCAGACGACCAGCGCCGGATCGAGCCCCCGGGCACGCGCGGCCCGCTCGCGGTTGGCGAGGACGGCGGCGGGGTCGTCGCCGACCGCGCCGCCGAGGTTGAGCTCCGCGTACGGGGCGGCGCTCACTCCGCCCCACCTGTCGGTGAAGGAGAAGTGAGCGCCGCCCCGCGAAAAGACAGAGACCGTCGGGCTCACTGCGTCATGCGGACCTATCACTTCAAGAAGTCCGGTACGTCCAGCTCTTCGGCCTGGGAGTCCGAGTAGGGACGGGCCGGCGGGACGTGCGGGGGCGAGACGACCGGCGGGAGGTGGGTCTCACCCGACACCGGAACCGGCTCGGCCTGCACCGGCGGCTCCTCGCGCGGCGGCACCGAACCGAGCCCGCCGGACTGGCGCACCGGCTCGGGCGCGGACCGGACCGGCGTCGGGGCCGGCTCCTCGCGCTTGGCGCTGTTCGCGCCGAGGACGTTCTCCCGCCGGGCCGGCGGCTGTCCGCCGTCGAAGCCCGCCGCGATGACGGTGACCCGCACCTCGTCGCCGAGGGCGTCGTCGATGACCGCGCCGAAGATGATGTTGGCCTCGGGGTGGGCCGCCTCGCTCACCAGTTGGGCGGCCTCGTTGATCTCGAAGAGACCGAGGTCGCTGCCGCCGGAGATGGAGAGCAGGACACCGCGGGCGCCGTCGATGGACGCCTCCAGGAGCGGCGAGGAGATCGCCATCTCCGCCGCGGCCACCGCGCGGTCGTCGCCGCGGGCGGAGCCGATGCCCATGAGCGCGGAACCGGCCTCGGACATGACCGACTTGACGTCGGCGAAGTCCAGGTTGATCAGGCCCGGGGTGGTGATGAGGTCGGTGATGCCCTGGACACCCGAGAGCAGGACCTGGTCGGCCGACTTGAACGCGTCGAGCACGCTGACCTGGCGGTCCGAGATGGACAGCAGCCGGTCGTTGGGGATGACGATGAGGGTGTCGACCTCTTCGCGGAGCTCGGCGATGCCGTCCTCCGCCTGGTTGGCGCGGCGCCGGCCCTCGAAGGTGAACGGGCGGGTGACCACACCGATCGTCAGGGCGCCGAGCGAGCGCGCGATGTTGGCGACGACGGGTGCGCCACCGGTGCCGGTGCCGCCGCCTTCGCCTGCGGTGACGAAGACCATGTCGGCCCCCTTGAGGACCTCCTCGATCTCCTCACGGTGGTCCTCTGCCGCCTTACGACCGACGGCCGGGTTCGCCCCGGCGCCGAGGCCGCGGGTGAGTTCGCGGCCGACGTCGAGCTTGACGTCGGCGTCGCTCATCAACAGGGCTTGCGCATCCGTGTTGATCGCGATGAACTCGACGCCCTTGAGACCGACCTCGATCATTCGGTTGATGGCATTGACACCACCGCCGCCGACACCGATGACCTTGATGACTGCGAGGTAGTTCTGCGGTGCTGCCACGTCGAAGGCCTCTCGCCTCGAGTTACGTGTCGTCGCTTCGCGGTGATCCCGCCGCGACGACGGATGCCGATTGGGACGGTCCGAACGCCGACCCAAACCCTAACGTTCAAGTTTAGGGTTACCAGTGTGTCTGCTTCATGGACTCTTCCGAACAGGACACTAAGTCGACAAGTGGCGCACGTTCAACGAACACGCCGAACCTCCCGTTTTTCTTTTCACCCTATGTGATCACCCGTAGCGCTGACCAACCAGGGTGCTGGCCAGGCCAAATGTGCGTCAACCACCCGACACCGCGGGCGCGGTGGGGGCACTCACGTCGAAGTGTCCCGCTTTGGGTGCGGCCTTCATGAGAGCGGTGAGGACTTTCGCCTTCACCGCACCCGCTCCACCACTTCCCCACATCACCGTGCGATCCCCGCTGAGTTCCAGGGAGATGGCGTCGTACGAATCGACCCGGACGACCCGGGTGTCCTCCGCGACGCCGTCCGGGAGGTCACCGGCGACCCGGACCGCTTCCCGCACCAGCCGGTCACTGCCGAAGCGGCGCAGGCTCGCGGAACGGCCGGTCGCCACCTCCAGCAGGGGTACGTGCCCGGGAGGCCTCTCCACCGTCGCGAAGTGCACGCCCTCGTCGTCCACTTCGATGAACTTCGTGCCCTTTTTCACCAACAGGACCGGCTTTCGCTCGGTCACCTTAAGTCCGATGCCGTGCGGCCATGACCGAACGACATCCACCTCGTCGACACGAGGCAACTTCTGGCGCAACCTCTTCTCGATGGCACCGGTGTCCACGGAGACGAGCGGGGCGCCCATCGGCACCGCCGCGGCGCGCTCCACCTCGGCCGGCGTCAGCACCCGCACACCGGTGATCCTGACCTGTTCGACCCGCAGCCAGGAGGAGCCGTACAGCGCCCAGACGACGCCGGAGCCGAGCAGCAGCACGGCTCCGGCGATCAGGAGCAGCAGCCGGCGGGAGACGCGGCGCCCCTCGGGGCGTGAACGCGGCTGCCGGTCCGGGGCGTCCTCCTGCTTCCCTGCACCGCGCTGGGCGGTCGTCGGTCCGGCCACGCTCGCTCCTTATGCCGGGTCCGGGAGCCATCGCCCCCGGACCCGTCCGCCTCACGCGTTACGGCGTGCGGCAATCGCCTCGTACACCATGCCGACCAGCAGATCGTCGGCGTCCCGGCGGCCGAACTCCGCGGCGGCCCGGGACATCTCATACAACCGGTGCGGATCGGACAGCACCGGGAGGACGTTGCCCTGCACCCACTCGGGGGTGAGCGCGGCGTCGTCCACCAGCAGCCCGCCGCCGGCGTTGACCACCGGCTGGGCGTTGAGCCGCTGTTCGCCGTTGCCGATGGGCAACGGGACGTAGGCGGCGGGCAGTCCGACGGCGGAGAGTTCGGCGACGGTCATCGCGCCCGCGCGGCAGAGCATCATGTCGGCCGCGGCGTACGCGAGATCCATCCGGTCCACGTACGGTACCGGGATATAGGGGGGCATCCCGGGCATGTTGTCCACGCGCGGCAATTCGTTCTTCGGCCCGACCACGTGCAGGATCTGGATGCCGGAGCGCTGGAGCAGCGGAGCGACGCGCTGCACCACCTCGTTGAGGTGGCGGGCGCCCTGCGAGCCGCCGGAGACCAGCAGCGTCGGCAGGTTGGGGTCGAGGCCGAACGCCGCGCGCGCCTCGGGCCGGACGCGCGCCCGGTCGAGGGTGGCGATGGTGCGGCGGAGCGGGATGCCGATGTAGCGGGCACCGCGCAGCTTGCTGTCGGGCGTGGAGACGGCCACGCCGTGCGCGTAGCGCGAGCCGATCTTGTTGGCCAGGCCGGGGCGGGCGTTGGCCTCGTGGACCACGATCGGGACGCCGGCGCGCTTGGCGGCGAGATAGCCCGGCAGGGCCACGTACCCGCCGAAGCCGACCACGCAGTCGGCCCGGGTGCGTTCCAGGATCTGCTCGGCGGCCTTGATGGTGCCGCGCAGCCGGCCCGGGACGGTGATGAGTTCGGGAGTGGGCTTGCGCGGCAGCGGTACGGCCGGGATCAGCGCCAGTTCGTACCCCCGCTCGGGTACGAGTCTGGTCTCGAGTCCGCGCTCCGTGCCGAGAGCGGTGATCCCCACGCTCGGGTCCTGCCTGCGCAGGGCGTCCGCGAGGGCAAGCGCGGGCTCGATGTGGCCGGCGGTCCCCCCACCGGCGAGTACGACATGCACCGAATTTCACCGCTCTCCGGACGGACGCTTCTTGACGCGCCGTCTCATCGTCTTCCATCTCACCCCGGGCCTCCGCACGGCCAGGGCCGCCTTCGCGGCGGGCTCGTCCCGCGCGAACGCGATCAGCAGCCCGACGGCGAACATGGTCGGCAGCAGGGCCGATCCCCCGTAGGAGAACAGCGGGAGCGGGACACCGGCGATCGGCAGCAGGCCGAGCACCGCACCGATGTTGATCACGGCCTGCGCCGTGACCCAGGTGGTCACACCTCCCGCTGCGTACCTCACGAAGGGGTCCTCCGTGCGTCCGGCCACGCGGATACCCGCATAGCCTAGAGCCGCGAAGAGGGCGAGCACCGACAGCGTCCCCGCCAGCCCCAGTTCCTCCCCGAGGATGGCGAAGATGAAGTCGGTGTGCGGTTCGGGAAGTTGGCCCCATTTTTCCACACTCGCGCCGAGGCCGGAACCGAACCATCCGCCTGACGCCAGAGCATAGATGCCGTGCACGGCCTGCCAGCAGGAGCCACCGGGTCCGGGCTCGCTGGCCCCCATGCAGTCCAGCCTGGACATGCGGTTGGGGCTGGTCTTGATCAGCAGGAAGCCGATGAGCCCCGCGGTGGCGAGCACTCCGGCGAACAGCCGGGTGGGCGCCCCGGCCAGCCAGAGCAGGCCGAACAGGATGGCCGTGAGAATGATCGCAGTGCCCATGTCGCCGCCGAGCATGATGAGCCCGAGCAGCATGAAGGCGACCGGCACCAGCGGCACCAGCATGTGCTTCCACTGGGTCAGCAGCCGCTTGTCCTGTTTGCGGGCGAGCAGGTCGGCCCCCCACAGCACGAGCGCCAGCTTGCCGAACTCGCTGGGCTGGAGCTGGAAGGGCCCGCCCAGGTAGAGCCAGTTGCGGTTGCCGTTGACCGACATCCCTATCCCCGGCACCTGGACCAGGACCATCAGGAAGACGGCGCCCATCAGCAGCGGGTAGGACAGCGCGCGGTGCAGCTTCACCGGCATCCGGGCGGCGGCCGCCATCAGCCCGGCCCCGATCACGGCGGCCAGGAACTGCTTGCGGAAGAAGTAGGTGCCCGGCTTGCCGAGCTCCAGCGCCTTGATCATCGAGGCGGAGTAGACCATCACCAGGCCGAGCACGGTGATCAGCAGTCCGGCGCCCAGGATCACGTAGTACGCCGTCAGCGGGCGGTCCCAGGCCCGTCGTGCCCGCTCGTACAGCCGGCGGGCTCCGCCGCCGCGCGGGCTGCGGGGGCTGCCGGTGCTCCGGACCCGCACCGACGCGGGCCGCCGGGCCTTGTCAGCGGGCCGTACCCGCACGCTCTCTTCGGCCGGCATGTCCCTGTCCCCTCCACTGCTCGTGCCCGGGGCGCGGCGGCCGGGCCCGTCAGACGCTCTCGGCGGCGCGTGTGCGGACGGCGTCCGCGAAGGCCTCGCCCCGCTTGTTGTAGTTGACGAACATGTCCATGGAGGCGCAGGCCGGGGCCATCAGTACGGTGTCTCCCGGCCGGGCGAGCCGTGCGGCTTCGCGGACCGCCTCGGACATCGCCCCAGTGTCGGTCCGGTCGAGGTCGACCACGGGTACTTCGGGGGCGTGTCGCGCGAGGGCTTCGCGGATCAGGGCCCGGTCCGCGCCCATGAGCACGACGCCCCGCAGCCGCTTGGCGCAGCCGGTCACCAGCTCGTCGAAGGTGGCGCCCTTGGCCAGGCCGCCGGCGATCCAGACGATGGAGTCGTAGGCGGCGAGCGAGGCTTCGGCGGCGTGCGTGTTGGTGGCCTTGGAGTCGTCCACGTACGCGACCCCGGCCACGTCCGCGACGTGCTCGATGCGGTGCGGGTCGGGGCGGAAGTTCCGCAGCCCGTCGCGGACGGCGGCGGGCTCGACGCCGTAGGCGCGGGCCAGGGCGGCGGCGGCCAGGGCGTTGGCGATGTTGTGCGGGGCCGGCGGATTCACGTCCGCGACCTCGGCCAGCTCCTGGGCCTGCTTCTGGCGGTTCTGCACGAAGGCGCGGTCCACCAGGATGCCGTCGACGACGCCGAGCTGCGAGGGGCCCGGCGTACCGAGGGTGAAGCCGATGGCGCGGCAGCCCTCCTCGACGTCGGCCTCGCGCACCAGCTCCTCGGTGGCCGGGTCGGCCGCGTTGTACACGCAGGCGACGCGGTTGCCCTCGTAGATCCGGCCCTTGTCGGCCGCGTACGCCGCCATGGAGCCGTGCCAGTCCAGGTGGTCTGGGGCCAGGTTGAGCACGGCGGCGGAGTGGGCGCGCAGCGAGGGCGCCCAGTGCAGCTGGTAGCTGGAGAGCTCGACGGCGAGCACGTCGTACGTCTCCTCGCCGAGGACGGCGTCCAGCAGGGAGACGCCGATGTTGCCGACGGCGGCGGTGCGCAGCCCGGCGGCCTCCAGGATGGAGGCGAGCATCCGTACGGTCGTGGTCTTGCCGTTGGTGCCGGTGACCGCGAGCCAGGGGGCCGGCTCGCGGCCGTCCCGGCCGCGCAGCCGCCAGGCGAGTTCGACGTCGCCCCAGACCGGGACGCCCGCCTCGGCGGCCGCGGCGAACAGCGGCTTGCCGGGCTTCCAGCCGGGGGCGGTGACGACGAGTTCGGTGGACGGGGGCAGGGTGTCGCCGTCGCCGAGGCGCACGGTGATGCCCTGCGCCTCCAGTTCGGCGGCCTGGGCGCGGGAGCGCTCGTCGTCGCCGTCGTTGACCACGGTGACGACGGCGCCGAGGCCGTGCAGCACCCGGGCCGCAGGGATTCCGGAGACCCCCAGCCCGGCGACCGTGACGTGCTTGCCCTGCCAGTCCACGTTGCTCACTTCTTGGCTGCCCACCCTGCGTAGAAGAGGCCGAGTCCGACGATCACGCACATGCCCTGGATGATCCAGAAGCGGACCACGACAAGGACTTCGGACCACCCCTTGAGTTCGAAGTGGTGCTGGAGCGGGGCCATGCGGAAGACGCGCTTGCCGGTCATCTTGAACGAGCCGACCTGGATGACGACGGACATCGTGATCATCACGAAGAGGCCGCCGAGGATCGCCATCAGGAATTCGGTGCGGGAGCAGATCGCGAGGCCGGCGAGCGCGCCGCCGAGGGCGAGCGAGCCGGTGTCCCCCATGAAGATCTTGGCCGGCGAGGTGTTCCACCACAGGAAGCCGAAGCAGGAGCCCATCAGCGCGGAGGCCACGACCGCGAGGTCGAGGGGGTCGCGCACTTCGAAACAGGCGCTCGGGTTCGTGAGGGTGCCGGCGTTGGCGCAGGACTCCTGGAACTGCCAGAGCCCGATGAAGGTGTACGCGCCGAAGACCATCACCGACGCGCCGGTGGCCAGGCCGTCCAGACCGTCCGTCAGGTTCACGCCGTTGGACATGGCGAGGATCATGAACAGCGCCCAGACGACGAAGAGCACCGGGCCGATCGACCAGCCGAAGTCCTCGACGAACGAGAGCTTGTCGGAGGCCGGGGTGTTGCCGCGGGCGTCGGCGAACTGGAGCGAGAGCACCGCGAAGGCGATCCCGACTATCAGCTGGCCGGCCATCTTCGCCTTGGCCCGCAGGCCGAGCGAGCGCTGCTTGACGATCTTGATGTAGTCGTCCAGGAAGCCGACGAGTCCCATGCCGGTCATCAGGAAGAGGACCAGCACACCGGAGAAGCGCATCTCCTCGCCGGTGATCACCTTCGCCAGGAAGTACGCGATGAGCGTCGCCAGGATGAAGGCGATGCCGCCCATCGTGGGCGTGCCCTTCTTGGACCCGTGGGTACGCGGGCCGTCGTCGCGGATGAACTGCCCGTATCCCTTGCGGGCCAGGAGCTTGATCAGCAGCGGCGTGCCGACCAGGGTCAGGAAGAGCCCGATGGCTCCCGCGAAGAGGATCTGCCTCATCGGCCCGCGACCTCGCCCTCGGTCGCGTTCTCCAGCAGCGCTGTGACGACCTGCTCAAGGCCGACCGACCGGGACGCCTTCACCAGCACCACGTCTCCCGGGCGCAGTTCCCTGCGCAACAGGTCGACGGCAGCCTGTGCGTCGGACACGTGCACCGACTCCTCACCCCACGAACCCTCGTTGTATGCGCCCAGTTGCAGCCAGGAGGCTTCTCTGCCCCCGACCGCGACGAGCTTGCTGACGTTGAGCCGGACGGCGAGCCGTCCGACCGCGTCGTGCTCGGCGAGCGAGGCGTCGCCGAGCTCGGCCATCAGGCCGAGCACCGCCCACGTACGACGCCCCTTCCCCATGGCGGCCAGCGCGCGGAGCGCGGCCTTCATGGATTCGGGGTTGGCGTTGTAGGCGTCATTGACGAACGTCACGCCGTCCGGACGCTCGGTGACCTCCATGCGCCAGCGGGAGAGGGTGCCCGCCTCGGAGAGCCCTTCGGCGATCTCGTCTGCGGACAGGCCCAGCTCATGGGCGACGGCGGCCGCGGCGAGCGCGTTCGACACGTGGTGCTCACCGTACAGGCGCATGGTCACCTCGCTGCACCCGGTGGGTGTGTGGAGGCGGAACGCGGGGCGTCCGTCGTCGGTGAGGTGCACGTCTTCGCCCCGTACGTCCGCATCCGCGCCCTCGCCGAAGAGGACGACGCGCGCCTTGGTACGGGAGGACATGGCGCGTACGAGGGGGTCGTCGGCGTTGAGCACGGCGATGCCGTCCTCGGGCAGCGACTCGACCATCTCGCCCTTGGCCTGGGCGATCTGCTCCTTGCCCCCGAACTCGCCGATGTGCGCGCTGCCGACGTTCAGCACCAGGCCGATGCGCGGCGGGACGAGTCCGGTGAGGTAGCGGATGTCCCCGATGTAGCGGGCGCCCATTTCGAGGACCAGGTGCCGGGTCTCGTCGGTGGCGCGCAACGCGGTGAGCGGCAGGCCGATCTCGTTGTTGAGGTTGCCCTCCGGGTAGACGGTGGGCCCCTTGCGCTCCAGGAGTTGCGCGATGAGGTCCTTGGTGGAGGTCTTGCCCGCGGAGCCGGTGAGGGCGACGACGGTGGCGCCGAGGCGGCCGACGACGGCGCGGGAGAGCGCGCCGAGGGCGGCCACGACGTCGTCCACGACGATCGCGGGCACGCCGACGGGGCGGGTGGCCAGGACGAGGGCCGCGCCCGCCTCGACGGCGCGCTCGGCGTAGTCGTGGCCGTCGGCCCGTTCGCCGGCGAAGGCGACGAAGAGGCTGCCGGGGGTCACCTTGCGGGAGTCGATGACGACGGGCCCGCTGACGGTTGCCGACGGATCCGGTATGTCGTGCGTCTGCCCGCCGACGATTTCGGCGATCTCGGCGAGGGAAAGGGCGATCACTTGGTCATCCCTGACTGTTGTTCTCGTGGTGGGAGGCACGGGCTCCGGCGCCTTCGTGCCCCAGGGAGCGCTCGATGGCCTCGCGCAGGACGACCCGGTCGTCGAAGGGGCGGACCACGCCGTGGACGTCCTGGCCCTGCTCGTGGCCCTTGCCGGCGACGAGCACGGTGTCGCCGGGCTCGGCCCGGGCCACCGCGGCGGCGACGGCCGCGGCGCGGTCGGCGTCGACCAGGACGTCGCCGCGCTCGTGGACGGGCACCTCGGCGGCGCCCGCGAGCATGGCGGCGAGGATGCCGAGGGGGTCCTCGGACCGGGGGTTGTCGGAGGTCAGCACGGCGGTGTCGGCGAGCCGGGCGGCCGCCGCGCCCATCGGGCCGCGTTTGGTGGTGTCGCGGTCGCCGCCGCAGCCGAGGACGATGTGCAGCCGGCCCTTGGTGACCTTGCGCAGGGACCGCAGCACGGACTCGACGGCGTCGGTCTTGTGCGCGTAGTCGACCAGCGCCAGGTAGGGCTGTCCGGCCTCGACGCGCTCCAGCCGGCCGGGCACCCCGGGCACGGTCGCGATGCCGTCCGCCGCGGTCTGCGGGTCGATGCCGGCGGTGGCGAGGGCGACGATCGCGGCCAGGGTGTTGGCGACGTTGAACGGGCCGGGCAGCGGGGCCTTGGCGGTGACCCGCTCGCCCTTGGGCCCGACGACGGTGAAGTGGGAGCCGAGCCGGCCGACGACGACGTCCTCGGCGCGCCAGTCGGCGTCCGGGTGGCCCTCGGCGGAGAAGGTCGTGATCGGCACCGTCGCCTCGGTGACGAGCCTGCGGCCGTACTCGTCGTCGTAGTTGACGACGCCCTGCCTGCTGCGGCGCGGGGTGAACAGCTGGGCTTTGGCCTGGAAGTAGTCCTCCATGCCGGAGTGGAACTCCATGTGCTCCGGGCTGAGGTTGTTGAAGACGGCGACGTCGAAGACGCAGCCGTCGACCCGGCCCAGGACCAGCGCGTGGCTGGAGACCTCCATCGTGACGGCGTCGGCGCCGCGTTCGCGCATGACGGCGAACAGGGCCTGGAGATCGGTGGCTTCGGGGGTGGTGCGCTCGGACTTGATGCGCTCGTCACCGATCCGCATCTCCACCGTGCCGATGAGCCCGGAGGTGCGTCCGGCGCCGCGGAAGCCGCCCTCGACGAGGTAGGCGGTGGTGGTCTTGCCGGAGGTGCCGGTGATGCCGACCTGGAGGAGGCCGGTGCCGGGGTGGCCGTAGATCTCGGCGGCGAGCTCGCCCATCCGGCCGCGCGGGTCCTCGGTGACCAGGACCGGCACCCCGGTGGCCCGGGCGCGGTCGGCGCCGGAGGGGTCGGTGAGGATGGCCGCGGCGCCGAGGCCGGCCGCCTGGGTGGCGAAGTCGGCGCCGTGCAGGCGGGCGCCCGGCAGGGCCGCGTACAGGTCGCCGGGGCGCACGGCCCGGGAGTCGTGGGTGATGCCGGTGATGTCGCCGGTGCCCGGCGGTTCGACTCCCAGTCGCTCTGCCAGCGTGACCAGGGAGGTGGGCCGCAGGCGGTCCGGGCGAGGCGCTCCCGGGTAGTTCACAGGCGCGTCCTTCTGGGTCGTTCGGGGCTGTTCGGCGTGGGGCACGGCGGTGAGCGTACCGGGCTCACCCGGCCTCTCGCGAAGTGAGGGGCCCGGTGACCGGACGTTCTCGTTCCGGTTCCCGGGGTCGGGGGTGATGGTTGTCACTGGTGGTCTCCGCGAGTTCACTCGCCGGTTCCGAAGAACACCGGCAGCTTGGCCGGCGCGCGGCCGGACGGGGGTGTCTGGAGCGTCTTGAGGGCGAACTCCATGACCTGCTTGTAGATGGGTCCGCAGGTCTGGCCGCCGAAGTGGCTGCCCTTGGTGGGGTTCTGGATCGCGCAGTAGACGGTGACCTGGGGGTCGTCGGCGGGCGCGAAACCGGCGAAGGACGCGGTGTAGCCGTGGTAGCCGCCGCGCACCGGGTCCACGCGGTTGGCGGTGCCCGTCTTGCCCGCGACCCGGTAGCCGGGGATCTGGGCCTTGGTGCCGGTGCCCTCCTGGTCGGCGACCACGGATTCGAGCATGGTGGCGAGCGTCTTCGCCGTCTTCTCACTGACCACGCGCGTCTGTTCGGGCGCCTCGGCCGGGGTGAAGCGGCCGTCCGGGCCCCTGGTGCCGCGTACGAGCGTCGGTTCGATGCGTACGCCGCCGTTGGCGATCGTGGAGTAGATCGAGGCGGCCTGCATGGCGTTGAGGGAGAGGCCCTGGCCGAACGGGATCGTGTACTGCTGCGAGGTGGACCAGTCCTCGGGCTTGGCGAGGAGGCCGGCCGTCTCGCCCGGGTAGTCGAGCCCGGTGGGCGATCCGATGCCGAATTTCCTCAGATAGGAGTACAGCACCTTGTTCGCCCGGGCCTGCGTCCTGCCCAGCTCGCCGGTGGCCATGATGGTGCCGATGTTGCTGGACTTGGCGAGGACGCCGTTGAGCGTCAGATGCCACGTGGGGTGGTCGATGTCGTCCTTGAACAGACGGTCGCCCCGGTGCAGCCGGTTGGGGACCGTGACGTGCGTGAGCGGGGTGGCGGCGCCCTCTTCGAGCACCGCGGCCATGGACATCACCTTGCTGGTGGAGCCGGGCTCGTAGACGTCCTGGAGGGCCGCGTTGCCGAGCGAGGCGGCGTCGGCCTGGGAGAGGTCGTTGGGGTCGAAGCCGGGGGCGTTGGCCATGGCGAGGACCTCGCCGGTGCGGGTGTTCTGCACGATGACGTAACCGCGGTCGGCCCTGGACTTCGCCACCTGGTCGGAGATGGCCTTCTGGGCCGCCCACTGGATGTCGCGGTCGATGGTCAGCTCGATGTCGGAGCCGGGAACCGCGGGCACTTCCTTGGTGCCGGCGGTGGGCACCCTGCGGCCTCCGGACTGGGCGTACTTGATGGTGCCGTCCTCGCCCGCGAGTTGCTTGTCGAGCTGGGATTCGAGGCCGCCGGCGCCCTCGCCCGCCGCGTTGACGTAACCCAGTATCCCGGCGGCCAGGGTGCCGTTGGGGTAGACCCGCTTGGTGGTGGCCTCCTGGAAGACGCCCGCCAGCACGTTGGCCCCGGGCCCGCCGGCCGCCTTGTCCTTCGCGGCCTTCTCGGCGAACACGGACTTGAGGTCCTTGATCTGCTTCCAGACCTGCGGGGTCTGCCTGCGCGCCAGCACCGCGTACCGGCTCTTGGGCTTGGAGAGCTTCTTGACCAGTCCCTCCGCGTCGACGCCGAGGATCGGCGCGAGCAGGGCGGCGGCCTGCTGAGGGGCGTCGGGCGCCTTGCTGTCGGCCGGCGTGAACATCTTGGGGTCGGCCGTGATGTCGTACGCGTCCACGCTGGTCGCCAGCGCGATGCCGCTGCGGTCGGTGATCTCACCGCGCTCGGCGGCGACCGTGTAGCTCAGGTAGCGGTTCGTCTCGGCCTTCGCGGCGTACGCGTGGGCGTCGACGGCCTGGACCTGGAGGAGCCGTACGACGAACGCGATCATGACGAGCGTCAGGGCGAGGCTGACCAGCCGCAGCCGGGGGCGCGGGCTGCCCAGCCGCAGCGGGCGGGCCGGGCGGGCACGGGACGCGCCACCGCGCGGCGCTCCTCCGCGCGGCGCGGCGGACGGGGGCCGCCGTCGCTGCTGGGGACGCGGGCGGCCGGACGCCGCGGAGGCGTTACGGGGACGCGCGGGGCCGGGGACCCGGCGGCGCGGCGGTTCCTTGGGGGGCACTGCGTCACCTGCCAGGGCTCGTGGAGGGCTGGGCTGCCGGTGTGCCGGAGGGCGGCGTCGACCCGACGGGCCCGGGCGCCGGGGTGCCGGCGGAGGGGGCGGTGGGGCCGGGTGTGGGCGAGGGCGTGGGCGTGGGCGTGGGCGTGCTCGGCGGAGGCGCGGCGACCGGGGCCGGAGCGGCCTTGGACGGGACGCCCCGGACCGTGCCGTCCGGGTCGAGGAAGGCGGGGCTGCCGCCGGGGACCATGCCCAGCTCACGGGCGCGGCGGGCCAGGGCGTCGGGCTCGAAGGAGGCGTCGACGTCGCGCTGCAGGGCCTGCTGCTCGTCGGTCAGTTCGGTGGTCCGCTTCTTCAGCTCGCTCAGCTCGAAGGAGCCCTCGTTGAGCGCCGAGTTGAGCAGCAGCAGGGTGATCAGGCCGCCGCCGAGGAGCACCACGACCAGCAGGACGAACGGGGTCCGGGCGGCGGTGCTCGGCCCGGCGGGCATCAGCCGGGTGAGCCGTGCGACGCGCCCTTGTCGCTGCCCGGCCGGTTTGCTCACCGCGCCGCTCCGTCCCCGGCGCGCACGGCCGTCCGCCGGCTCACCGCTCGTCCTCGCGGATGCGCTGGGCGCCGCGCAGCCGGGCGGGGGCGGCGCGGCGGTTCTCGGCGACCTCCTCCTCGGTGGGGAGTTCGGCGCCCCGGGTGAGGAGCTTCAGCCGGGGCTGGTAGCGCTCGGGGACGACGGGCAGGCCGGGCGGTGCGGTGTTGGCGGCGCCCGCCGCGAGGACCTGCTTCACGAGCCGGTCCTCCAGGGACTGGTACGAGAGGACCGCGATGCGCCCGCCGACGGCGAGGGCGGCGACGGCGGCCGGGATGGCCCGCTCCAGGACGGTGAGCTCTCCGTTGACCTCGATGCGCAGGGCCTGGAAGGTGCGCTTGGCCGGGTTGCCTCCGGTGCGCATGGCGGCCTGCGGCAGGGCCTCGCGGATCAGCTCGACGAGCCGGGCGCTGTTGGTGAAGGGCTCCTTCTCGCGCTCGCGTACGACGGCGGAGACGATGCGCTTGGCCTGTTTCTCCTCGCCGTACGCGCGCAGGATGCGCACCAGTTCGCCCGGCGGGTAGGTGTTGAGGACCTCGGCAGCGCTCATGCCGGTCGTCTGGTCCATGCGCATGTCGAGCGGTGCGTCGCGGGCGTAGGCGAAGCCCCGGTCGGACTCGTCAAGCTGCATCGAGGAGACGCCGAGGTCGAACAGGACGCCCTGCACCCGGGGGATGCCGAGCCGGTCGAGCACCTCGGGCAGTTCGTCGTAGACGGCGTGCACCAGGGTCACGCGGTCGCCGAAGGGGGCGAGCCGCTCGCCGGAGAGCCGCAGGGCCTCCTTGTCCCGGTCGAGGGCGATCAGCCGGGCGGTGGGGAAGGCGGCGAGCAGCGCCTCGCTGTGGCCGCCGAGGCCGAGGGTGCAGTCGACCACCACGGGGGGCTGCGGGCCGGGGGCCTCCAGAGCCGGTGCCAACAGGTCCAGGCATCGCTGGAGCATCACCGGGACGTGTCGGGTCTGGCTCATGCGCCCTCTCAGGCTCAGCTCCCGGGTGGCGGGACGTACGGCCTGGTCCCCGCCCGCTCGCGAAGGGGAGGTCCGCCGGCGCCGGGGAAGGGGCGTCAGCCGACCGGCGAGCGGGAGAGGGCCGGGCCGTACGTACGCCGCGCACACGGGTAAAAGTTCGAAATGTGCAGGGTGTCGGTAACTTCCCGTCACTTTAGTCCACCCTGCCACTCGATCGATTCCCGATCAATCAACCCGGCAGCGCGTCGGCCGCCGCCCGTTCATCCGAGCGGGCGGCCGGAGCGGGCTTGTGGATTACCTCACAACAAGCACCGTTGACGTTTTTTGTCCGCTTCCCTCTCGCCCTGGGGCGGGTGGTGAGGGCTAACGTCTTGGGCATGTCGACTTCCGCGCACTCCCCCGCCCCCACCGCCACCGTCACCGACCGCCTGGTCGAGGCGAACAGCCGTTACGCGGCAGACTTCAAGGACCCCGGCATGGACGCCAAGCCGGTACTCCAGGTCGCCGTGGTCGCCTGCATGGACGCCCGTCTCGACCTGCACAAGGCGCTCGGTCTCTCGCTGGGCGACTGCCACACCATCCGCAACGCGGGCGGCGTGGTCACCGACGACGTCATCCGGTCGCTGGCGATCAGTCAGCGGGCCCTGGGCACCCGCAGCATCGTCCTGATCCACCACACGGGCTGCGGCATGGAGTCGATCACGGAGGACTTCCGCCAGGAGCTGGAGCACGAGGTCGGGCAGCGGCCGTCCTGGGCCGTCGAGGCGTACACCGACGCGGACCAGGACGTGCGGCAGTCGATGCAGCGGGCCCGCACCTCGCCGTTCCTCAAGCACACCGACGACGTGCGCGGATTCGTCTTCGACGTGACCACCGGCAAGCTGCGCGAGGTCCTGCCCGCCTCCTGACCGAAGGTCCGACCGACGCCGGACCACCACCTTCCGGTGACGAAATCCTCACCCAATCCGACATATCACCCCTGGTTGTCCACAGGCGAGTGACACGAAGCGGTAACGGCAACAAGAATGCGTGAGTGACACGCGCCGGACCCCGTCCGGCGCGGTGTCCGCAATTCGGGGTGGGCCGGGCCGCACGAGGGCGCCGGCCCGTGACTGGGGAAATCCCCTGCTCCTGGTGAGCGTGGGGCGGGGCCGAGGAGGGCCGGGGTGACGACCTATGACGATCGAGCGAGCCTCACAGATCTGACCACCACCGTCGATCGGGTGCGCGGGTCGATGGAGGCCGTGATCGAGGGCAAGCCCGAGGTCGTGCGGCTTTCGCTGACCGTGCTGCTCGCGGAGGGCCACCTCCTGATCGAGGACGTCCCGGGCGTGGGCAAGACCATGCTGGCCAAGGCGCTGGCCCGGTCCGTCGACTGCTCGGTGCGGCGCATCCAGTTCACGCCCGACCTGCTGCCCTCGGACATCACGGGTGTGTCCATATACGACCAGCAGCGCCGGGACTTCGAGTTCAAGCCCGGCGCGATCTTCGCGCAGGTCGTGATCGGCGACGAGATCAACCGCGCCTCGCCGAAGACCCAGTCCGCGCTCCTGGAGTCGATGGAGGAGCGCCAGGTCACCATCGACGGGCACACCTACGAGCTGCCCGAGCCCTTCATGGTCGTGGCGACGCAGAACCCGGTGGAGATGGAGGGCACGTATCCGCTGCCCGAGGCCCAGCGCGACCGGTTCATGGCCCGGGTGTCGATCGGCTACCCCAGCGCGGATGCCGAGCTGCGGATGCTCGACGTGCACGGCGGCCTCTCGCCGCTGGACGACCTCCAGCCCGTGGCGCACGCGCACGACATCGTGAAGCTGATCGAGGCGGTACGCGCGGTCCACGTCGCCGAGGCGGTCCGCAGATACGCGGTCCAGCTCGTCGCGGCCACCCGCGGCCACCCCGACCTCCGGCTCGGCGCCTCCCCGCGCGCCACGCTGCATCTGCTGCGCGCCGCCAAGGCGTCCGCCGCGCTGGCCGGCCGTGACTACTGCCTGCCGGACGATGTGCAGGCCCTGGTCGTCCCGGTGCTCGCCCACCGGCTGCTGCCCACCGCGCAGGCCCAGCTCAACCGCCGCACCGCCGAGCAGGTGGTGCGGGAGATCCTTCACCAGACCCCGGTGCCCACCGCCTCCGGCGGGGCCGGTACCCAGGCCCCCGCCTATCCGGCGGGCCCGGCGTACGGCGGAGCGCAGCAGCCCGGCGCGCGGCGTCCGTGATGGCCGCGTCGGGGGCCGTCGCGGTGGACGGCGGCGACGACAAGGGCGGGGTGCGGGCCGCGCTCGGCGGCCTCACGACGCGTGGGCGGTCCTTCCTCGCGGCCGGGATCGCGGCGGCGGTCTGCGCCTATGTGCTGGGCCAGGGCGACCTGCTGCGGGTCGGGCTGCTGCTCGCCGTGCTGCCGCTGGTCTCCGTGACGGTGCTCTACCGCACCCGCTACCGGGTCACGGGCACCCGCAGGCTCTCCCCCTCGCGCGTCCCGGCCGGCTCCGAGGCCCGCGTCCACCTGCGCATGGACAACGTCTCACGGCTGCCCACGGGGCTGCTGATGCTCCAGGACCGGGTGCCGTACGTGCTCGGGCCGCGGCCCCGGTTCGTGCTGGACCGGGTGGAGGCGGGCGGACGCCGCGAGGTGTCCTACCGGGTCCGCTCCGACCTGCGCGGACGCTATCCGCTCGGGCCGCTGCAACTGCGGCTGAGCGACCCCTTCGGCATGTGCGAGCTGACCCGCTCGTTCAGCGCCTACGACACCCTGGTCGTGATCCCCCGTACCGAACCGCTGCCCCCGGTGCCGCTGGCCGGTGAGTCCTCCGGTTACGGCGAGGGGCGACAGCGGTCCCTGGCGCTGGCCGGTGACGACGACGTGATCCCGCGCGGTTACCGCTACGGGGACGATCTGCGCCGGGTCCACTGGCGTTCCACCGCGCGCTACGGCGAGCTGATGGTGCGCCGCGAGGAGCAGCCCCAGCGCGCCCGGTGCACGGTCCTGCTGGACACCCGGGCGGCCGCCTACCGGGGGACGGGGCCGGACTCCGCGTTCGAGTGGGCCGTCTCCGGGGCGGCGTCCGCGCTGGTGCACATGCTGGAGCGCGGCTTCGCGGTCCGGCTGCTGACGGACTCGGGGAACGCGGTGCCGGGCGAGGGCGAGGGCGGTTTCGCCGCCACCCAGGCCGCCGCGGACGCGGCCGGGCTGATGATGGACACCCTCGCCGAGATCGAGCACTCCGACGGCGGGGGCCTCTCCCGCGCCCACGACGTGCTGCGCGGGGGCGGCGAGGGGCTGCTGATCGCGTTCCTCGGCGATCTGGACGAGGAGCAGACCGGTATGGCCGCCCGGATGCGGGAGCGCAGCGGCGGGGCCGTGGCCTTCGTCCTGGACAGCGCCGCCTGGGTGAGCGGCGAGTCGCCCGCCACCCGGGAGGCGGCGGAGCGGCGGCTGCGGCTGCTGCGCGAGGCGGGGTGGACGGTGGTGCCGGTGCGGCCCGGCGCACGGCTGGCCGATCTGTGGCAGCTGGCGGGCCGGCACGGCGCGGTGGCCGGGTCCGGCGCCGCCGCCGGTCCGGCGGGATTCGGGGGCCGGTCGTGAGCGGCCGGGGCCGGCTGGCGCTGGCCGCCTTCGCGGCGACGCTGATGGCGTCCTGTTCGATGCTGCCGCTGGTGGACCCGGTCAGCTGGCTCGTGCAGGCGGCGTTCCTGCTGGCCGTGCAGTGCGGGGTGGGGATGCTGGGCCGCCGGGTGCCGTTGCCCCGGATGCTGACGGCCGCCGCCCAGGCGCTGGTCATGGTGATGCTGCTGACCGTGGCGTTCGCCCGGGAGCAGGCGGTGGCGGGCGTGCTGCCCGGACCGCAGGCCCTGCGGCAGCTCGCGGACCTCCTGACGGCCGGCGGGGACGACGTCGGGCAGTACGCGATCCCGGCACCGGCGACCCCCGGCATCCGGCTGATGCTGGTGGGCGGTGTCCTGCTGGTCGGGCTCGTGGTGGACACGCTGGCGGTGACGTTCCGCAGCGCGGCGCCCGCCGGGCTGCCTCTGCTGGCGCTGTATTCGGTGGCCGCCGGGCTGGCTGAGGGCGGCGCGGGCTGGCTCTGGTTCGTCCTGGCCGCCTGCGGTTACCTGCTGCTCCTGCTGGCCGAGGGGCGCGACCGGCTCGCCCAGTGGGGCCGGGTCTTCGCCGGGGCCGCGCGGCCCCGGGGCGGTTCGTCCGCCGGGCTCGACACCTCGGGCGGCGGCCGGGCGCTCGCCCCGGTGCGCACGGGGCGCCGGATCGGGGCGGTGGCCCTCGGGATCGCGCTGGTCGTGCCCGCGGCGCTGCCGGCGCTCGACGGCGGCCTGCTGGCCGGTACGGGCGGCGGGGGCGGCAAGGGGGGCGGGGGCGGCACGATCTCCGCGGTGAACCCGCTGGTCTCGCTCCAGGACAACCTCAACCAGCCGGAGAACCGGCAGGTGATGTCGTACCGCACCAACGCGAGCAGTCCGGGCGACTTCTATCTGCGCATCCTGGCCCTGGACCGGTTCAACGGGAACGAGTGGCGCGCGTCGACGCGCGCGCTCCAGGACGTGCCGAAGCGGTTGCCGACCCCGGCCGGCCTCTCCCCGTCCGTCGCGGTCACGGAGGTCAGGTCGACCGTCTCGGCGTCGGCCTCCTACAAGCAGACGTATCTGCCGCTGCCCTACCCGGCGGCCGAGGTGCGGGTCGGCGGCCGGTGGCGCTTCGAGCCCGAGGGGCGCACCCTCGTCGGTGACGACGGAGAGACCACCGGCGGTGCGCAGTACACGGTGACCAGCCTCGACGTGCAGCCGACGGCCGACCAGCTGGCCCGCGCGGGTGCGGTGCCGCCGGAGCTGCTGCGCGAGTACACGCAGGTGCCCGATGCGCTGCCGGAGGTGGTCGCGCGGACGGCCGACGAGGTCACCGCGGGGGCGGCCAACTCCTACGAGCGAGCGGTGCGGCTCCAGGACTACTTCTCCACCGACGGCGGATTCACGTACGACACCTCGGTCGACTCCGGTACGGGCAGCGCGGCGATCGCCCGCTTCCTGAAGGACAAGCAGGGCTTCTGCGTCCACTTCTCGTTCACGATGGCGGCGATGGCCCGGACGCTGGGCATCCCGGCCCGGGTCGCGGTGGGCTTCACACCGGGCAGCGCGCAGGCGGACGGTTCGTACTCGGTGGGGCTGCGCGACGCGCACGCCTGGCCCGAGCTGTACTTCGAGGGGATCGGCTGGACGCGCTTCGAGCCGACGCCCACGCGGGGCTCCGTCCCGTCGTACACCCTGCCCGACGCGCCGTCCGGTGACACGGCGGACCCGGCCCGGCCGGAGGCGAACGCCTCGGCGCCGGTCGCGGTGACGCCGTCCGCGTCGGAGAGCTGCCCGGCGCAGATGCGGAAGCAGGGCGAGTGCGGGCAGTCGGCGGCGCCCGGTGCCGCCGCGCCGGCGGACCCGGGGACACCGGCGGGCACCGTGCTGGGCGTGACCGCCGCGGTGGTGCTGCTCCTGGTGCTGCCCCTGCTGCCGATGCTCTGGCGGCTGCGGGCGCGGGCCCGCCGCCTGGGTTCCTCGGGCGGGCGCACCCCGGCCGACGCGACCGCGCGGACGCTGGCGGTGTGGCGGGAGGTCACCGACACGGCGTGGGACCACGGCATTCCCCCGGACGAGGCGCTGACGCCGCGCCGGGCGGCCGAGCGGCTGGTGCGCCTGGGCCGGCTGGACACGGAGGCGGCGGACGCGGTGCACCGGGTCGCCGATGCGGTCGAGCAGGTGCTCTACGCCCGTGAGGCGCGCCCGGCGCCGGGCCTCGCCGAGGACGCGCGGGCGGTACGGACCGGCCTGGGCCTGTCGGCCGGCCGCCCGGCCCGCCTCCGCGCGCTCCTCACCCCGCGCTCGTCCGTACGGGTGGCCTGGGCCCTCTCGAAGCGGAGGGCGGCCCTGTCCGCCCGCTTCCGCCTGCCGCCCCGCCCGGCATGGACCCGCCGCCCGACCCGCCAGGAGGGCTGAGGGGGGCCACAGGCGGCCCGGGCCGGGGGCGCGTCCCGGCTGAGGTCCGGGCCCCGGGCCGAGGCACCGAGGCACCGAGGCACCGAGGCGCGACCGCCCCGGGCCGAGGCACCGAGGGCCGGATGCCGGGCCCCGGCCGACAGACCGGATCGCGGGAGCACGGGACGCCTCCCCACCGCGCAGGCCCACGGAGCGCCGGGGGTCGCGCCCCCGGCCGACGCCCACGCGGGCGCCGCGTCCGCACCGATGCCGGCCGCCCAAGGCCCCCGCACGCGTGAAGGGGCGGCCGCGTGTCGCGGCCGCCCCTTCATCGGAAGCGTTCTGTGCCTACTGTCCCTGCTCGTCGCGGCGGCGTTGCCACCGTTGTTCGATCCGGTTCATCACGGACCGACGCTGCCGGGACTGCCTGCGGTCACCCGCACCACCGGTGCGCACGGACTGCTGTTCACCCGGCTTGGGCGCGTTGCGCCATGCCGTGACCGCGAGCACCGCGCAGCCCAGCATGACGAGGAAGCCCACCACGCTGACCCAGGTCAGCCGGGCGACCATTCCGCCCATGAGGAGCGCGATACCCACCAGAAAGCCAGCGACCGCCTGGTAGACCCGTCGCCGGGTGTACGTACGCAGCTTGCTTCCCTCGAGCGCTGTCGCGAACTTGGGATCTTCGGCGTACAGCGCTCGCTCCATTTGCTCGAGCATTCGCTGCTCGTGCTCCGAGAGCGGCACGGAGTCCTCCTCGTCGTCGGCCGCGGGGGGCGGCCGGTATGCGGCCCTTCCAGGATAGGCAGGGAATCGCCCCCGTGAAACCCGCCCTCATTGCCAAACAGCCAGTCCGGGCCGCCACGACGGCTCAGCTGCTGAGTTGATTCCCCAACCTCCGATCCGTCATGCCGGATGGTGTCCCCCGATCATACGGGGCCGGAGCGCCGAACGGGGCTGTCGGTGCCTACTCCGTCTGCCGCTGCGTCGCTGATCAGCCCCGCTCCCGCCGGTCATCCTCCGGGGTTCAGCCCCGCTTGGTGCCCAGGACGTGCAGCTGGGTGGCCACGGAATGGAAGGCGGGCAGTTCGGCTGCGGCGGCCTCCAGTCGGAGCAGGGCCTCCATCGCGCCCGGCTCGGTGTCCACCAGGACCCCGGGCACGAGGTCGGCGAAGACCCGGACCCCGTGCACGGCGCCCACCTCGACGTCGGCGGCCGTGACCAGCTCGGCCAGCTGCTCGGCCGTGTACCGCCGGGGCACCGGGTCCCCGTCGCCCCAGCGGCCCTGCGGGTCGCCCAGCGCGTGCCGCGCCTCGTTGAAGTGGCCGGCCAGGGCGCGGGCCAGGACGGCGCCGCCGAGACCGGCGGCGAGCAGGCTGAGCGCACCGGCCGGACGGAGGGCCTCCACCGCGTGCCGTACGCCCTCGGCGGGGTCGTCCACGTACTCCAGGACGCCGTGGCAGAGCACCGCGTCGTAGCCCCCGCGCTCCACCACGTCGAACAGGCCGAGGATGTCGCCCTGCACCCCGCGCACCCGGTCGTCGACCCCGGCCTCGGCGGCGCGGCGCTCCAGCGCGAAGAGCGCGTTGGGGCTGGGGTCGACCACGGTGACGCGGTGGCCGAGGCGGGCGACGGGCACCGCGAAGTTGCCCGTGCCGCCGCCGGTGTCCAGCACGTCCAGGGCGTCCCGGCCGGTCGCCTCGACCCGGCGGTCGAGGGCGTCCTTCAGGACCTCCCAGACCACGGCGGTACGGAGGGAGGCACGGGGGCGCAGCGGGTCCGACACGGCAGTTGACTCCTCGGCACGGGCCGCCCGGGGGCGGAGCGTGAACAGCGCAGATGACAGGTACCGCCCACCTTATTGCCTGGCGCCGCCCCCGTGGTCACCCCGCCTCGGGCCGCTCCCCGCGCGGCTGGGGCAGCACCGGCTGGAGCACGAGCAGCCGCTCCACGAGGCGCAGGAACACGGCGGCGTCGCGCAGCAGGTCGTCGGCCTGCCGCCGGCTGGCCGCGCCGGGTATGCCCGCCTCGGCGCGGGCCCGCCGGGCGGCGCCGGAGGCGAAGAGGGCGCTCCACTCGGCCAGCTCGGGGGCCAGCTCCGGAAGGATCTCCCAGGCGCTGCGGATCGGTTCCCGGCGCCGGCGCGCGGGCTCCGGGCGTGCCCGAGCCGCGAGGACGGCCGCCGCGGTGCGCAGGGCGGCGAGGTGTGCGGTGGCGTACCGCTCGTTGGGCACGGAAAGGACAGCTGCCTCGTCCAGACCGGCGCGGGCCTGGGCGAGGAGATCGAGGGCGGCGGGCGGTGCGCTGGTGCGCCGGACGACGGGGTGGACATCGCGGGCCGGGCCGGTCGGTGAGGGAGCAGGGCCGTCTGCGCGGCGTCGCGGAGCGGCGGCTGCGGACGAGTGGGCCATGACAGAACCTCCTGTCTCGGTGACGGCTCCGTGGCCGTCTGTATCCATCGTGACGGCCCCCACTGACAATCACCCCTCGCACGGTGCTGACCTGGCGTTTTGCTTCGATCGCACGTTCACGCTACTTTTTGAACTGACCAGTCAGTTCAAATGAAGGGGGAAGGGCGTGGAGCGTCCGCACGGGGCGGCCGTCACCGCCGAGGGCCTGGGGCTCCGCGGGCCGCGCGGCTGGGCCTTCCGGGGGGTGGGCTTCCGCGCGGAGCCCGGCGCCCTGATCGCCGTCGAAGGCCCGTCCGGCTCCGGCCGCACCTGCCTCCTGCTCGCCCTCACCGGCCGTATGCGCCCCACCGAGGGCGAGGCCGCCACCGCCGGCCTCGCCCTGCCGCGCCGGGCCGCCGCCGTCCGCCGCGTCGCGGCCCTCGGCCCGGTGCCCGGCGTCAGCGAGCTGGACCCGGCGTTCACGGTCGCCGAGCACCTGCGCGAACGGGCCCTGCTCCTGCGCCGCTACGACGGCTCCCCGCGCGCCCTGCTGCGCCGGCCCCGTGAGCGGAGCGCCGCCGCGCGCGCCCGGATCGACGCCGCCCTGGACGCCGCCGGACTCGACCCCGCCGCCCTGCCCAAGGCGGAGCGCACCGCCGTACGGGATCTGGAGCGGACCGAGGCACTCCGGCTGTCCGTGGCCCTCGCGCTGATGGGCCGGCCCCGGCTGCTCGGGGTGGACGACACCGATCTGAAGCTGTCCGACGCCGAGCGGGCCGAGGTCTGGGCGCTGCTGCGCTCCGTGGCCGCCACCGGCACGACCGTCCTGGCCGTCTGCAGCGAGGCGCCCGAGGACGCCGTCACCGTACGCACGGGCACCGCCCCCGACACCACCGACGCCACCACGCACGAGGAGGAACCGGCCGATGCGTTCGCCGAAACTGGCCGCGCTTGAGCTGAGGCGCTTCGGCAGGGGGCGGCTGCCGCGCGCCGCCCTCGCCGCGCTCCTGCTGCTCCCCCTGCTCTACGGCGCCCTGTACCTGTGGTCCTTCTGGGACCCGTACGGCCGGCTGGACCGCATCCCGGTCGCCCTGGTCAACGAGGACAAGGGCGCCACCGCCGACGGCAAGCGGATCGCGGCCGGCGACGAGATCACCGGCAAGCTCCTCGATTCGAAGACGTTCGACTGGCACGAGGTGAGCGCCGAGGAGGCGGACCGGGGCGTCGAGGACGGCACGTACTACCTCTCGCTGCGGATGCCCGCCGACTTCAGCGCGCGCATCGCCTCCAGCGCCGGTGACTCCCCCGAGACCGGCGCCCTCCAGGTGCGGACCAACGACGCGAACAACTACATCGTCGGGCAGATATCCCGGACCGTGTTCTCCGAGGTCCGCACCGCCGCCTCGGCCAACGCCTCGCGCGGGTTCCTGGACCGGATCTTCATCAGCTTCTCCGACCTGCACGACCGGACGGCGAAGGCGGCCAGGGGCGCGACCGATCTCAAGGACGGGATCGGCAGGGCGAAGAAGGGCTCCAAGGACCTCGCGGACGGGCTGAAGGACGCCGAGAAGGGCAGCGGCAAGCTGGCCGGCGGGATCGTGAAGCTGGACAAGGGCGCGGGAGACCTGGAGACCGGTTCGCGCCAGGTCGCCGACGGCACCCAGCTCCTCGCCGACAAGGTCAACGGAGTCGCCGCCGACGTGCGCCCGTTCCTGAAGGACAACGGGAAGGCCATCGGCGACACCGCCCGGCTGGTCGCCGACACGTCGAAGACCGTACGGGACAACCTGGACCTGCTCGTGAAGGCGGCGCCCACCGCCGCCACCGCCGCCCACACCGCCGCCGACGACCTCACCGAGGTCCACCGCACCCGGTGCGCGGCGCAGCCGGTCCCCGACCCCGCCGTCTGCCCGCCGCTCAAGCGGGCCGTGACGGCGGCGGCCGACGTCGCCGCCGTGGCCGACGACGTGAACGCGCTGGTCAGGAATCAGAACGGGGACCTGAAGAAGCTCCGCACCCAGCTGACCACGCTGGAGAAGCAGGCGAAGGGACTCGCCGCGCGCTCCCCGCACCTGGACGAGGACCTGGAAGCCGCGGTCAAGAAGATCAACGCGCTGAACACCGGCGCGCACAAGGTCGCCACCGGCGCGGACCGGCTGCACACCGGCCTGGGCACGGCGAAAACCGGATCGGCCGACCTGGACACGGGCGTCGGCAAGCTCAGGAAGGGCGCCACGAGCCTCGACAAGGGGCTGGTCCGCCTCACGGACGGATCAGCGACACTCGCCCGGGGGCTCGGTGACGGTGTCGGCCGGATTCCCGACTACGGGAAGAAGGACCGCGACGCCCGTACGGAGGTCATGGCCGACCCCGTGCGGCTGGCCTCGCAGTCCCTGCACTCCGCCCCGAACTACGGCACCGGCTTCGCGCCCTACTTCATCCCGCTCTCCCTCTGGGTCGGCGCGATGGTGGCGTACATGCTGATCCGGCCGCTCAGCGGGCGCGCGCTGGCCGCCGGGGCACCGTCCTGGCGGATCGCCCTCGCAGGCTGGCTGCCGGTGGCCGGGGTCGGGCTGCTCCAGACGGCCGCGCTGATGTCCGTGCTGCACTGGGGCCCCGGCCTGGACATGGCGCACACCGCCGGGACCCTCGGCTTCCTGGCGCTGGTCACCTGCTGTTTCGCGGCGATCGTGCAGTGGCTGAACGCCTGCTTCGGCGCGGCCGGGCGCATCCTCGTCCTCGCGCTGCTGATGCTCCAGCTCACCTCGGCCGGCGGCACCTACCCCGTCCAGACCAGTCCGGGCTTCTTCAACGCGATCCACCCGTACCTGCCGATGAGCTACGTCGTGGAGGGGCTGCGCCGGCTCATCACGGGCGGCGGGCTCGGCCCGGTCTGGCAGGGCTGTGCGGTGCTCGCCGCCTTCACCGCCGGGGCGCTCGCGCTGACCGCCCTGTCGGCCCGCCGCAAGCAGATGTGGACACTGGAGCGGCTGCATCCGGAGCTGAGCCTGTGACCGTGCCGGGACCTGTGAGAATCAGGTCCATGGAAAGCAGTAGCAGCGCGCGCCGCCAGGCCACCCGGCAGAAGCTCTACGAAGCCGCCGTCACCCTCATCGCCGAGAAGGGCTTCTCGGCGACCACGGTGGACGAGATCGCCGACCGGGCGGGGGTCGCCAAGGGCACGGTCTACTACAACTTCAAGAGCAAGACCGAGCTCTTCGAGGAGCTGCTGCGCCACGGCGTCGGGCTGCTCACCTCCTCGCTGCGCACGGCGGCCGAGGAGACCGGCGCCCGCGGCGGCAGCCGGGTCGAGGCACTGGACGCCATGATCCGGGCCGGCCTGGTCTTCATCGACCGCTACCCGGCCTTCACCCAGCTGTACGTGGCCGAGCTGTGGCGTACCAACCGCGCCTGGCAGTCCACGCTGCTGGTGGTGCGCCGCGAGGCGGTCGCCGTGGTGGAGGGCGTCATCGCGGACGGCGTGGCGAGCGGCGAACTGAGCGAGGAGATCGACGTGCCGCTGACCGCGGCGGCGCTGGTCGGGATGGTGCTGGTGGCGGCGCTGGACTGGCAGGCGTTCCAGCCGGAGCGCTCGATCGACGACGTGCACTCGGCGCTGTCCCTGCTGCTGCGCGGCCGCGTCAGCGGACACTGAGGCCGCGCCCGCCCCCGTACGCACGAAGGCGCCGGTCGCGCGCGGCCCGTCCCCCGAGCCCGCCCGACCGGCGCCTTCCGTGCTGCCGGAGGACCTTCCCCCGTGACCCGTTGCCCCCGTGGTCCCGAAGTCCTCCGCCGCGCACCCCCGTTCGGAAGGGCGGCGCCGCCCCGCCACCGCCGCCCCGTGCCGGCGGTGGCGGGGCGGCGCCCCTTCCGTGGACACCAACTCTGCCGTTCCGGCAGGTCAAGGCCCATCCGTGCGGCTACTCAACCCGCGCCCTGAGTACGGGTACTCAGAGCCGGGTACCACGCGCCCTGCCGGGATGCCGGACCCGCTGGCTACGATCGCCTGCGTGTCGGTACTCCCTCTGGTGTTCACAAGCGGCTGGGCGAGCGGGATCAACGCGTACGCGGTGGTCCTCCTGCTCGGCATATTCGGCGCGACCGGTGTCAGCGACGAGGTGCCCGCCTCGCTCCAGCGCACGGACGTGCTCGTGGTCGTCGCGGTCCTCTTCCTCTGCGAGGTCGTCGCCGACAAGATTCCGTACGTCGACACCGTGTGGGACGCGGTGCACACGGTCGTCCGGCCGGTGGCGGGCGCGGTCGTGGCGGCGCTGCTGGCCGGCGAGAGCGGTTCGCTCCCGGAGATCGCGGCCGGTGCCATCGGGGGCTCGACCGCCCTGGTGAGCCATCTGGTCAAGGCCGGGACGCGGATGGCGGTCAACACCTCCCCCGAGCCGTTCAGCAACATCGCGCTGAGTGCCGCCGAGGATCTGGGCGTCGCGGGCGTCATCACCTTCGCGATCTTCCATCCGTGGATAGCCGCCACGCTCGCCGGGACGCTCCTCGTCGTGGGTCTGGCGATCGTGTTCTTCCTCGCCTCCCGCATCCGCCGGTTCTGGCGCCGCAGGGCCGAGCGCCGCGCGGAGAAGCGCCGGGCGCACCAGCCCGTCGGGCCCCCGTCCAGCGCTCCCTGGGGTTGACGGCGGGGCTGTCGGCGGCGGCCGTTAAGGTCGCCTGCATGGCACGAATTGCGGTGATCGGCGCCGGGATGGGCGCGATGGCGGCGGCGGCCCGGCTGGCCGTGGCAGGCCACCGGGTGACGGTGTACGAGCGGTCGGAGACGTACGGCGGCTCGCTCGGCCGGTACGCCGACGGGGGATTCACGTTCGACACCGGCCCCGGGCTCCTCCACCTCCCCGCGGTCTACCGCGACCTGTTCGTGAAGACCGGCAAGGAACCGCTGGAGCGGTGCGTCACGCTGACCCAGGTGGACCCGGCGAGCCGGCACCTCTTCGCGGACGGCACCTCCGTTTCCCTGCCGAACGCCTCGCGCGCCGGGACCGTCGCCGCCCTGGACGCCGCCCTCGGCGGCGCGGCGGGCGCGCGGTGGGGGGCCTTCCTTGACCGGGCCAGGGACGCCTGGGACCGCTCGCGCCGGCCGCTCCTGGAGGAGCCGCTGCGCACCGACTGGCAGGTGCTGGGCCGCGACCCGTATCCGGCCGAGGAGCACCGGCGGCTGCTGCGCCCGGCGCGGCGGGCCGGGACGGTGGCGGAGATCGGCGCCTGGGAGCTGACCGACCCCCGGCTGGCGGCCCTCCTCGACGGATACGCCCTCGGGTACGGCCTGGACCCCTCGCGCGCCCCGGCGGGCGCGGCCCTCCTGCCGTACATGGAGGAGACGTTCGGCACCTGGTACGTGGGCGGCGGCATGCGGGAGCTGGCCCGGGCGGTGTACGAGCGGTGCCTGGCCCGGAAGGTGGAGTTCGTCTTCGGCGCCGAGGTGGCCGGGGTCGTGGCGGAGGACGGCCGCGCGGCGGGCGTGGAGCTGGCGGACGGGACGGTCGCGGAGGCCGCCCACGTGGTGCTCGGTGCCCGGCCGTGGCCCGGTCTGGCGCCGGGTCAGGAGCTGTGGGCGGACGGGGATGTGACGGTGCGTGCGGACGGGGCGGGCGCGAGCGGCCGGTTCGTGGTGATGCTGTCGCTGCGCGGCGGCCGGCCCGCGGACGCCGTGCACCGGACCGTGGTGCACCCGGCGGACTCGGCGGCCGAGCGCGAGGCGGTGTTCGGGGGCCGGATCGCCGCGCACCCCACGGTGACCGTGCTGCGCCCCGACGACCCGTCGACCCGTCCCGACGCGGAGCACGAGGCGGTGACGCTGGTGGCGACGGTGGCCCCGCACGGCCGGGTGGACTGGACGGACGAGGCGCTGCGGGCCCGGTTCGCGGAGACGCTGACCGAGGCGGCGGGCGCCGCGGTGCCGGGCCTGCGGGAGCGGGTGCTGGGGACGCGGGTGCGGACGCCCGCCGAGACCGCGTCGGACACGGGCGCCGAGGGCGGTGCCGTGCCGCCGCCGGCGCTGGGCGGTGCCGGGGGCGCGTTCCTGCACCCCGCCAACCGGACCCGGCTGCCGGGCCTGTTGCTGGCCGGCGGCTGGTCCCATCCGGGCGGCGGGCTCGCGCACGCCGGCATGTCCGGGGCGCTGGTCGCGGGGACCGTGGTGGAGGGGGAGGGGTTCCGCGGCTCGCGATGAGCGGGGCGGGGACCGGCGGCGGGCGCCGTCAGTAGCGGTATTGCTCGTCGTGGCCGGTGTCGTAGCCGTTCGGGTACGGGGCCGGGGCGGCGGGCTGCTGCGGGTGCTGCTCGCCCTCGCGCTGCTGCGGCACCCAGACGCCGCCCGGCGGGGTCTCCGAGCCGTAGCCGTCGCCCTGCGCGTACGGATCGGCGTACTGCCGGCCGTCGCCGTAGCCGTCGTAGTTCCCGTAGCCGTCGTACGTGCCGTACTGCGGGGTGCTCGCGGTGGTGCCGATGTACGGGTCGGAGTAGGCGGCGTAGCTCTGCGGGTCGGTGCCGTAGTCGTACTGCCCGGCCCCGGCGTAGGTGTCCTGGCCCTGGGGCTGGTGGGCCGGGTAGCCGTAGGGGTCGTACGCGTCGTGGCCCTGCGCGGCCTGGGGCTCCTGGGCCGGGCGGGGCGGCACGGGATCGGTGTAGACGCCGTACTGCCCGGTGTCCTCGGGCATCGGTTCGGTCGCGTAGACGGCGGCGGGGGCAGGAGCGGACTGCGGGACGGGCGGGGCGTCGGGGGCGCCGCCCTCGTACTCCACCTCCAGGTCCGAGACCTCCAGCGTGGGCCTGCGTTCGGCCGCGCCGCGCCGGCGGCGGCTCTCACCGGGCTTGCCCCCTATGGCCCAGCCGGTGGAGAAGCCCTTGCGGAACGAGAGCGTGACGTACGTCTGGCCGGTGGCGAAGGCGACCGCGCCGAGGGCGATGACGGGCACGGACGGCATCAGGACGCCGATCACCACACCGAGGAAGCCGGTGAAGGCGAGGAGGCGCCAGCGCAGCCGGGCCTTGTACTGCAGCAGCACCTCGCCGAGCAGCCACAGCGCGACGACGCCGAACGCGATGTAGAGGACCGTCCAGCCCATGCCCGCCCCCTTCTACGGCCACCGCCCCGGGTGGTGGCGGGTACGGCCGGTCACGACTGCTTGTGCAGTCCGAGATTCTCGTGGATCTCGAGCGTCGCAGTCGAGTTGTTCAGCGTGATGAAGTGCAGTCCGGGCACACCCTCGGAGAGCAGCTTCGCGCAGAACCGCGTTGCGAAGTCGATGCCAATGGAGCGTACAGCGGCGGGGTCGTCCTTGGCGGCGAGGATGGTGTCTTTCAGCTCGTCCGGCATCGTCGCGTTGCTGAGCTGGGGGAATCGCTCCAATTGCCGGACGCTGGTGACCGGCATGACCTCGGGGATGATCGGTGTCTCGCAACCGGCCGCGACCACCCGGTCACGCATCCGGAGATATGCCTCGGGGTCGAAGAACATCTGCGTGATCGCGTAGTCGGCGCCCGCGCGGCACTTGTCCACGAAGTGGCGGACGTCGGTGTCCCAGTCGTCGGAGCGCGGGTGCCGCTCGGGGAACGCCGCGACGCCCACGCAGAAGTCGCCGGCCTCCTTGATCAGCCGGACCAGGTCCGCCGCGTACTTCACGCCCTGCGGGTGCTCGACCCAGGGGCCCATCGGGTCGCCCGGCGGGTCACCGCGCACGGCGAGGATGTTCCGGATGCCGGCGTCCGCGTACTGGCCGACCATGTTGCGCAGTTCGGCGACCGAGTGGTCGACGGCCGTGAGGTGGGCGACGGGGGTGAGCGTGGACTCGGCGGCGATGTCCTGGGTGGCCTTCACCGTCCCGGCGCGGGTGGAGCCGCCGGCGCCGTACGTCACCGAGACGAAGCTCGGCGCGACGGCCTCGACCCGGCGCAGCGCGTTCCACAGGTTGCGCTCGCCCTTCTCGGTCTTGGGCGCCCAGAACTCGAACGAGTACGAGGTCTCGCCGGTCGCGAGCATCTCACGCACCGTGCGCGCGCGATCTGTCCTGGTGGAAGGTGTGCCAAGGGCCATACGGGCAGGTTAACCAGGGCGGGACGGGCTCCCAACAGAACCGGAGTCATTTGCCGGAATTGACTGATTCTTGTCCATCCTTCGGACAGATGCGTCCCAGACCGGTTCCGGGCCGGCGCCCGGAAGCGGCCGTCCCGGGTCAGGCTCCGGCGCGCTCGCGGACCCGTCGTGCCAGCTCGGCGGCGGCCTCGCCGGGGTCGGACGCCTCGGTGAGGGCCCGCACCACGACGATCCGGCGGGCACCGGCGTCCAGCACCTGGTCGAGGTTGTCCGCGTCGATGCCCCCGATGGCGAACCAGGGGCGGGCGGGGGCGAGCGAGGCGGCGTAGCGGACGAGGTCCAGGCCGGGGGCGTGGCGGCCGGGCTTGGTCGGGGTGGGCCAGCAGGGACCGGTGCAGAAGTAGTCCACGCCGGGCTCGGTGACGGCGGCGTCGACCTCGGCCTCGGCGTGCGTGGAACGGCCGACGACCGGCTCGGCGCCGATGATCGCGCGGGCCGCCGGCACCGGCAGGTCGCCCTGGCCGAGGTGCAGCACGTCGGAGCCGATGGCGTGGGCCACGTCGGCCCGGTCGTTGACGGCGAGGAGCTTGCCGTGCCGCTTGCAGGCGTCCGCGAGGACCGCGAGGTGGTCGAGTTCCTCCCCGGCCTCCATGCCCTTGTCGCGGAGCTGGACGATGTCCACCCCGCCGGCGAGGACCGCGTCGAGGAAGTCGGGCAGGTCGCCCTGACGCCTGCGCGCGTCCGTGCACAGGTAGAGCCGGGCGTCGGAGAGCTGCGCGCGAGGCGTGGACATGGTGCGGTTCCCCCCGGGGAAGACGGTGCTGACGGTGGATCGGTGGTGCGGGCGCGGGGAAGCGGGCCGCCCGCTCGCGCGGTGCGGCCCGCTTCCCCGGTCGGTTCAGACGGCGAGCGCCTGGGCGCGGCGCTTCACCTCCGTGCCGCGATTCTCACTCAGTGCCTGCGCGGGGGTGCCGGGCAGGGTCGGGTCGGGGGTGAAGAGCCATTCGAGCATCTCCTCGTCGGAGAAGCCGTCGTCCTTCAGGAGCGTCAGGGTCCCGGAGAGGCCCTTGACCACCTTGTCGCCGTCGATGAAGGCGGCGGGCACCTGAAGCGCCCGGTTCTCCCCACGGCGTACGGCGATGAGCTGGCCCTCCTTGACCAGCTGCCGCACACGCGTCACCTCGACATCGAGCATTTCCGCGATGTCGGGCAGGTGGAGCCAGGCAGGGACGAGAGCATCGATCTTTGCGTCAATCTCGGTCACGGGACAAGCCTGCCATCCCGGACTGACAGCCGAAACCCGGACTCGGCCCTTCAGGTCCCGGGCCGTTGCGGCAGAACCGCCGACTTCAGCGGGACGGAGGGGTCCGCGGCCCGCTCCGCGTCGAGCCGGGCCCCCGCCTCGACGAGCCGGCGCCCCTGGGCCAGGTCGCGCGGGCGGCCGACCGCGAGCACCGCGACCAGGGCGCCGTCGCGCAGCCAGCACACCGACCAGGCGGGCCCGGCCGGATCGCCGCGCCACAGCAGGGTGTCCGCGTCCGCGTGGTGTCCGGCGTACTGCACGAACCGGCCGAACTGCTCGGACCAGAAGTAGGGCACCGGGTCGTAGGGCGGGACGTCCGCCGCGTCCCCGCCGGCGGCGATGTGGGCGGCGGCGGTCCTGGGCCCCTGGAGGGCGTTGTCCCAGTGGTGGACGACCAGCCGGGTGCCGTAGCGGGCCGAGGGGAAGGAGGCGCAGTCGCCGACCGCGTACACATCGGGCAGCGAGGTGCGCAGCGCGGCGTCGGCGGTCACCGAGCCCTCCGGCCCGAGCGCGATGCCGGAGCCGGCGAGCCAGCCGGTGGCGGGGCGGGCGCCGATGCCGACGACGACCGCGCCGGCCGGGAGGGTGCGCCCGTCGGCGAGGACCACCGTGCCGGGCTCGACGCGGGCGACCCGGGCGCCGGTGAGGAGCCGGGCGCCGCTCTCCTCGTACCAGGCGGCCATCGGGGCGGCGACCTCGGCGGGCAGGGCGCCGGCCAGGGGGCGGTCCGCGGCCTCCACGACGGTGACCTCGCAGCCGGCGGCGCGGGCGGCGGTGGCGAACTCGGCGCCGATCCAGCCGGCCCCGACGACCACGACCGGGTGCCCCGCTTCCAGGACGGGCCGCAGCCGGGCCGCGTCGTCCAGGGTGCGCAGCAGATGGACGCCGGGGACGCCGTCGGAGCCGGGCAGGGCGACGGGTTCGGCACCGGTGGCGAGGACCAGGACGTCGTAGGGGACCGGGCCCTGGGAGGTGTCCAGCTCGTGGTCGCCGGCGCGCACCCCGGTGACCTCGCAGCCCAGCCGCAGGGCGATGCCCAGCGCCTCGAAGTCGATGTCGAAGGCGGACTCCTCGGCCTTGCCGAGCAGCACCGCCTTGGACAGCGGGGGCCGGTCGTAGGGCTGGTGGGGTTCGGCGCCGATCAGCGTGACGGGTCCGGCGAAGCCCTGTTCCCGCAGGGCGACGGCGGTCTGCACACCCGCCATGCCCGCGCCCGCGACGACGACCCGGCGTTCCGTCCGCTCTGCCCTCTGCTGCTCGCTCACCCGCCCACCTTACGTAGCTGACCGAGCGTCAGGAAAGGGCGCCCCGTCCGGCCCCGGGGGGACGGGGTTTAGGGTGGCCCCGTAAGACACGCGGGAGCCCGGGCGCACCGGGCTGAGAGGGAGGCTGGCGGCCTCCGACCGTACGAACCTGATCCGGGTCATGCCGGCGAAGGGAGGGGCTGGACGCCCATGCGCACCCATCCCACCGAAGGGTCCGACGTCCTCGTCATCGGGGGCGGAGTCATCGGTCTGGTGACCGCCTGGCGGGCCGCGCGGCTCGGCCTGTCCACCGCGCTCGCCGACCCCGAGCCGGGCGGCGGAGCGGCCCGGGTGGCGGCCGGGATGCTGGCCGCCGTCACCGAACTGCACTACGGCGAGGAGACGCTGCTCGGGCTCAACCTCTTTTCCGCCCGGCGCTACCCGTCGTTCACGGCCGAGCTGGAGGAGGCGAGCGGGCAGGACATCGGCTTCCGCGCCTGCGGCACCCTGGCCGTCGCGCTCGACGCCGACGACCGCGCCCATCTGCGCGAACTCCACGAGCTGCAACGCCGCTCGGGCCTGGAGTCGGAGTGGCTGACCGGGCGCGAGTGCCGCCGCCTGGAACCGATGCTCGCCCCGGGCGTCCGCGGCGGCCTCCGGGTGGACGGCGACCACCAGGTCGACCCGCGCCGCCTCGCCGCCGCGCTGCTCACCGCGTGCGAACGGGCCGGCGTGGTCTTCCACCGCCGCCGCGCCGACCGCCTGTCCGTGGTCGCGGACCGGGCCGCGGGGGCCGTGCTCGACGACGGTACGGAGGTGGCCGCCGGCCAGGTCGTCCTGGCCGGGGGCAGCCTCAGCGGCCGGCTCGCCGGGGTGCCCGCCCGCGTCCTGCCACCGGTGCGCCCGGTCAAGGGCCAGGTGCTGCGCCTGACCGTGCCCCCGGCGTACGCCCCCTTCCTCTCGCGCACCGTGCGCGCGGTGGTCCGGGGCAGCCACGTCTATCTCGTGCCGCGCGAGAACGGTGAGCTGGTCGTCGGCGCCACCACCGAGGAGATGGGCTGGGACACCACCGTCACGGCGGGCGGGGTCTACGAGCTGCTGCGCGACGCCCACGAGCTGGTGCCCGGCATCACCGAGCTGCCGCTCACCGAGACCCGCGCGGGCCTGCGCCCCGCGTCCCCCGACAACGCCCCGCTGCTCGGCCGCACCGCACTGCCCGGCCTCCACCTCGCCACCGGCCACGGCCGCAACGGCGTGCTGCTCACCCCCGCCACCGGGGACGCCATGGCGTCGCTGCTGGCCGACGGCGAGCTGCCCGAGGCGGCCCGCCCCTTCTCCCCCGGCCGGTTCGCCCCGGCCCCCGCACCCCAGGAGCAGCCCGCATGACCGAGCCCACCCCGCTCACCGTGTCCGTGAACGGCGCACCGGCCGCCGTCGCGCCGGGCACCACCCTGGACGCCCTGGTCGCGACGCTGACCGACGCGCCGACGGGGGTGGCCGCCGCGCTCAACGAGACCGTGGTGCCGCGCGGCCAGTGGTCCGCCGCCGCGCTCACCGACGGCGACCGGGTCGAGGTCCTGACCGCGGTCCAGGGAGGCTGACGGTGTCCGACGACCTGTTCACCCTCGGCGGTACCGGGTTCACCTCCCGGCTGATCATGGGCACCGGCGGGGCGCCCAGCCTGGACGTGCTGGAGCGGTCGCTGATCGCGTCCGGCACGGAGCTGACCACCGTCGCGATGCGCCGCCTCGACCCGTCCGTGCAGGGCTCGGTGCTCTCCGTGCTGCGGAAGCTGTCCATCCGGGTGCTGCCGAACACCGCCGGCTGCTACACCGCCGGGGAGGCCGTGCTCACCGCCCGGCTGGCCCGCGAGGCCCTGGGCACGGACTGGGTCAAGCTGGAGGTGGTGGCGGACGAGCGGACCCTGCTGCCCGACCCGGTCGAGCTGCTGGACGCCGCCGAGATCCTGGTGGACGACGGGTTCACGGTGCTGCCGTACACCAACGACGACCCGGTCCTGGCCCGGAAGCTGGAGGACGTGGGGTGCGCGGCGGTCATGCCGCTCGGCTCCCCCATCGGCTCGGGCCTGGGCATCCGCAACCCGCACAACTTCCAGCTGATCGCCGAGCGGGCCGGGGTGCCGGTGATCCTGGACGCCGGCGCCGGGACCGCGTCGGACGCGGCGCTCGCGATGGAGCTGGGGTGCTCGGCGGTGATGCTCGCCTCGGCGGTGACCCGGGCCCAGGAGCCGGAGCTGATGGCCGCCGCGATGCGGCACGCGGTGGCGGGCGGGCGGCTCGCGTACCGGGCCGGGCGCATCCCGCGCCGCCACTTCGCGGAGGCGTCGTCGCCGGCCGCCGGACGGGCGGTGCTCGATCCGGAGCGGCCGGCGTTCTGACACGCGCCTGTCACGGCTCGGCTGCAGTCCTGCGCCGGGTTCGCTCCGCCGCGGCGGGCCTGTCCGCGGCGGCTCGTAGACTCGCATGGTGGATACGACCCTCCAGGACCCCCTCGTCGGGCAGCTGCTCGACGGCCGCTACCGCGTCGATGCCCGCATCGCCGTGGGCGGCATGGCCACGGTCTACCGGGCCATGGACATGCGGCTCGACCGGGTGCTCGCCCTCAAGGTGATGCACCCGGCGCTGGCGACCGACGCCTCGTTCGTCGAGCGCTTCATCCGCGAGGCCAAGTCGGTGGCGCATCTCGCCCACCCCAACGTGGTCGGGGTCTTCGACCAGGGCGCCCAGGGCCAGTACGTCTACCTGGCCATGGAGTACGTCGCCGGGTGCACGCTGCGCGACGTGCTGACCGAGCGCGGCGCGCTCCGGCCGCGGGCCGCGCTGGACATCCTGGAGTCGGTGCTCGCCGCCCTCGGCGCGGCGCACCGGGCGGGCTTCGTGCACCGCGACATGAAGCCGGAGAACGTGCTGATCGGGGACGACGGCCGGGTCAAGGTCGCCGACTTCGGCCTGGTCCGGGCCGTGGACGCGGTGACGAACACCACCGGGACGATCCTCGGCACCGTCTCGTACCTCGCCCCGGAGCAGATCGAGCACGGCACGGCGGACACCCGCGCCGACGTGTATGCCTGCGGGGTCGTGCTCTACGAGATGCTGACCGGCGACAAGCCGCGTGACGGGGAGTCCCCCGCCCAGGTCATCTACCAGCATCTGCACGAGGACGTGCCGCCGCCGTCCGCCGCCGTCCCGGGTCTGGCGCCCGAGCTGGACGCGCTGGTGGCGAGCGCCACCGCCCGGGACCCGGAGGCCCGCCCGTTCGACGCGGTGGGGCTGCTCGCCGGGGCCCGCCGGGCGCGCGCCGCGCTCACGGACGCGCAGCTCGACGCCGTACCGCCGCAGGCCCGGCCGGAGCCCGGTCCGGACGCCGAGGCGGCCGGGAGCGACGCGCGGACGACGGTGATCCCCCGGGTCCTGCCGAAGGACCTGGGCACCGCCCACCACACCAGCCGGCTGGAGATGCCCCCGCCCGCGCCCCCGGGACACCCGCGGCCGCCCCGCCGGACCGGGCCGCTCGCCGGCCCCCGGCGCGGGCTGATCGCGGCGGTCCTGGCGGTGCTCATCGTCCTGGGCGTCGGCGGCGGTGTCTGGTACATCAACTCCGGGCAGTTCACGAAGGTCCCCTCGCTGCTGGGCCAGACCGAGAAGGCGGCCGGGAAGCGGCTCTCCGACGCCGGCCTCGAGCTGAAGGGCGTGGAGCGGGCCTTCAGCGACACCGTCGACCGGGGCAAGGTGATCAGCAGCGACCCCGAGTCCGGCGCGCGGATCAGGGGCAACGGCTCGGTCTCGCTCGTCGTCTCGCGCGGCCCCGAGATCATCCAGGTGCCCGATGTCGCGGGCGACCGGCTCGCCGACGCCAAGCAGCGGCTGAAGGAGGCGGGCCTGCTCCCGGGCATGGTCACCAAGGAGTTCGACGAGGACGTGGCGGCCGGGGAGGTGGTGCGTACGGACCCCGAGGCGGGCACCGAGCGCCACGCGGACTCGGCGGTGGCGATCGTCGTCTCCAAGGGCAGCCCCGTCGACGTCCCGGACGTCACCGGGCTCTCCGTCGAGGACGCCACCGACACGCTGGCCGAGGAGGGCCTGAAGGTGAAGGTGAAGCCCGGCCGGGTGCACTCGCCGGAGGAGGAGGGCGACGTCGCCGTCCAGTCGCCGGAGGAGGGCGCCGAGGCGGCCGAGGGCGACACCGTGACGGTGACGATTTCCTCCGGGCCGCGCATGATCGACGTGCCGGACGTGGTCGGCAAGGACGTGGACGACGCCGAGGACGAGCTGAAGGCCGCGGGCTTCGAGGTCAAGGTCGACCGCGGGTTCCTCTCCTTCAGCGACAAGGTCGCCGGCCAGTCCGTGGACGGTGGCGACCAGGCCCCCGAGGGCAGCGTCATCACCATCAAGACCAAGGGACTGTAGAGATCCGTACGCGCAACCCCGTCGGCGGCCACGTCCCCGTGGCCGGCGGCCTCGCCAAGGTCGGCCTCCCCTACGCCCGCGAGATGGGCGCCGAGGCCGTCCAGGTCTTCGTCGCCAATCCGCGCGGCTGGGCCACCCCGGCCGGGAATCCGGCGCAGGACGCCCTGTTCCGCGAGCAGTGCGCCGCGGAGTCCGTACCGGCGTACGTACACGCCCCGTACCTGATCAACTTCGGTTCGCACACCCCGGCGACGGTGGAGCGGTCCGTGGAGTCCCTGCGCCACTCGCTGCGCCGCGCCCGCGGGATCGGGGCGCTCGGCGTCGTGGTGCACACGGGGTCGGCGACCGGCGGGCGGCCCCGCGAGGAGGCGCTGGCGCAGGTGCGGACGCAGATGCTGCCGCTGCTGGACGAGCTGACGCACGAGGACGACCCGTTCCTGCTGCTGGAGTCCACCGCCGGCCAGGGTTCCTCGCTCTGCTCGCGGACCTGGGACTTCGGCCCGTACTTCGAGGCGCTGGACGCCCATCCGAAGCTCGGTGTCTGCCTGGACACCTGTCACATCTTCGCGGCGGGGCACGACCTGGCCGGGCCGGGCGGGATGAAGGAGACGCTGGACCTGCTGGTGGAGACGGTCGGCGAGGGCCGGCTGAAGCTCATCCACGCCAATGACTCCAAGGACGTCTCCGGCGCCCACAAGGACCGGCACGAGAACATCGGCTCGGGCCACATCGGCGAGGAGCCGTTCCGCGAGCTGTTCACGCACCCGGCCACCGAGGGCGTGCCGCTGGTCATCGAGACGCCGGGCGGCAGGGAGGGCCACGCGGCGGACGTGGCCCGGCTCCAGGCGCTGCGCGACGGCGGGTGACCCGCCGGGGCGGCCCGGTCAGAGCTCGGGGCCGTCCCCGGGCTCCTCCTGGTAGGAGTAGCGCTGTTCCCGCCAGGGGTCGCCGATGTTGTGGTACCCGCGCTCCTCCCAGAAGCCGCGGCGGTCGGCGGTCATGTACTCGATGCCCCGGACCCACTTGGGGCCCTTCCACGCGTACAGATGGGGGACGACGAGCCGGAGCGGGAAGCCGTGTTCGGCGGTGAGCAGTTCGCCGCCCTTGTGGGTGGCGAACAGGGTCCGGTCGGAGAGGAAGTCGTCCAGCCGGACGTTGGAACTGAAGCCGTACTCGGCCCAGACCATCACATGCGTGACCTGAGGGGCGGGGGGCGCGAGGGCGACCACGTCGCGGGCGAGCACACCGCCCCACTCGGCGCCCAGCATGCTGAATTTAGTGACGCAGTGGAGATCGGCGACGACCGAGGAGAACGGCAGCGCCGAGAATTCCTCGTGGTTCCAGCAGTGCTTCTCACCGTCGGCGGTCGCACCGAAGACGCGGAATTCCCACCGCTCCGGTTTGAACTTCGGGACCGGCCCGTAGTGGGTCACCGGCCACCCGCGCTGCAGCCGCTGGCCCGGCGGAAGCTCGGACTGCTCTGACGCGCGGTGTTCCCGGCTTTCCGGCTGACCCATGACTCCATGGTGACAGACAGGCAGGGGTGGTCGTGACCAGGGCGGAGGCGATTCGGACAACTCATACTAAGCGTGCACTTACTGGACGGTCACCGGGGCGGGTGCGAGGATGCCGCCAACGTGCCCGGTTCACCGTTGGAAGGAGCCTCTGCGATGCAGGGCGACCCCGAGGTCATCGAGTTCCTGAATGAACAGCTGACCGCCGAATTGACTGCCATCAATCAGTACTTCCTGCACGCGAAGATGCAGGACAACTTCGGCTGGACGAAGCTCGCGAAATACACGCGCGCCGAGTCCTTCGACGAGATGAAGCACGCGGAGATCCTGACCGACCGCATTCTCTTCCTGGACGGCCTGCCGAACTACCAGCGGCTGTTCCACGTACGGGTCGGACAGACGGTCACCGAGATGTTCCAGGCGGACCGGCAGATCGAGGTCGAGGCGATCGACCGCCTCAAGCGCGGGATCGAGCTGATGCGCAACAAGGGCGACATCACATCGGCGAACATCTTCGAGTCGATCCTCGCGGACGAGGAGCACCACATCGACTACCTCGACACCCAGCTCGACCTGGTCGAGAAGCTGGGCGAGCCGCTGTACATCGCGCAGCTCATCGAGCAGCCGGACAGCTGACGGCCCTCAGGCGGCCTCGGGGAGCCCGGCCGCCGGAGCGGCGGCGGTGACGGGCGCCTGCTTCCGGTCCAGGAGCTCGCGGCGCGGGCAGGCTCCCCGGCCGAGCATCGCCTGGATGGTGCGCACGCAGCCGCCGCAGTCGGTGCCCGCCTTGGAGGCCGAGGCGATCTGGCGGGGCGTGCAGGCCCCGGCCGCCGCATGGTCCTTGACCTGCTGCTCGGTAACGCCGAAGCACGAGCAGACGTACATGCGGTTCACCTCCCGGGCGGGAACGGTTCGTGGGCGCCGCTCCGATGATCGGTGAGGCTAACCTAACCTTACCCGCCGCCCGGGGGTGACAGAAGCCCGGGAACGCCCTGTGGGGCACGGATCACATCGATCCGTGCCCCACAGTCCTACGGTGCCGCCGCGGCCCTTACTGGTCGCGGTACATCTCGGCGACGAGGAAGGCCAGGTCGAGCGACTGGCTGCGGTTGAGCCGGGGGTCGCAGGCCGTCTCGTAACGCTGGTGGAGGTCGTCCACGAAGATCTCGTGGCCGCCGCCGACGCACTCGGTGACGTCGTCGCCGGTCAGCTCGACGTGGATGCCGCCGGGGTGCGTGCCGAGGCCCTTGTGCACCTCGAAGAAGCCCTTGACCTCGTCCAGGACGTCGTCGAAGCGGCGCGTCTTGTGGCCGGAGGCCGCCTCGAAGGTGTTGCCGTGCATCGGGTCGGTCACCCAGGCGACCGTGGCACCGGAGGCGGTGACCTTCTCGACCAGCTCGGGCAGCTTGTCGCGGACCTTGTCGGCGCCCATCCGGACGATGAACGTCAGCCGGCCGGGCTCGCGCTCGGGGTCGAGGCGCTCGACGTAGCCCAGGGCCTCGTCGACGGTGGTCGTCGGGCCGAGCTTGATCCCGATCGGGTTGCGGACCCTGGCGGCGAACTCGATGTGCGCCCCGTCCATCTGGCGGGTCCGCTCACCGATCCACACCATGTGGCCCGAGGTGTCGTACAGGTGGCCGGTGCGCGAGTCGGTGCGGGTCAGCGCCGTCTCGTAGTCCAGCAGCAGGGCCTCGTGCGAGGCGTAGAACTCGACGGCCTTGAACTCGGCGGGGTCGGTGCCGCACGCCTTCATGAAGTTCAGCGCGTTGTCGATCTCGCGGGCCAGGGCCTCGTAGCGCTGGCCGGACGGGGACGACTTCACGAAGTCCTGGTTCCAGGCGTGCACCTGGCGCAGGTCGGCGTAACCGCCGGTGGTGAAGGCGCGCACGAGGTTCAGCGTGGAGGCGGACGCGTGGTACATCCGCTTCAGCCGCTCCGGGTCGGGGACGCGGTCGGCCTCGGTGAAGGCGAAGCCGTTGACGGAGTCGCCCCGGTAGGTCGGCAGGGTCACGCCGTCGCGGGTCTCGGTCGGCTTGGAGCGCGGCTTGGAGTACTGGCCGGCGATCCGGCCGACCTTGACGACGGGAACGGAGGCCGCGTAGGTGAGGACGGCGCTCATCTGGAGCAGCGTCTTCAGCTTGGCGCGGATGTGCTCGGCCGACACGGCGTCGAAGGCCTCGGCGCAGTCTCCGCCCTGCAACAGGAACGCCTCGCCCTTGGCGACGGCTCCCATACGGGCACGCAGCTGGTCGCACTCGCCCGCGAAGACGAGCGGCGGATACGACGCGAGGTCCGCGAGTACATCGCGCAGCGCCTCGGAGTCGGGGTACTCGGGCTGCTGCGCCGCGGGAAGGTCTCGCCAGGTGTTGCCACCGGCGACGGAGGTATTGGCGTTCACGGTCACGGCGTCCACATTACGGGGTCGCGCCCTCTCCGTTTCCCGGTTGCCCAGTCACTGAGACGGACGTCTCGGCACGGCCGGTGCCGGGGCTGTCCGGGCGGCCTGCTAGCCTCACGGCTTTCGGCGTAGAACAACGTTGAACAAGTGGACACCGAGGGTGGGGACTTGAAGCGGAATCACCGTAGGGACCTCAAGAAGAGACGGTTGCTGATCGGCGCCGGCGCCGCCGTGGTCGCGACCGCGACGATCGGCACCCTGGCCATGGCCTCGCAGGACCCGGACACCGGGGCCGCCCGGGCCGCCTCGCCGGCCGCCGTGCTCCAGGCCCAGTTCGAGGACGCGGCCCGTGAGTTCGACGTGCCCCAGAGCGTGCTGATGGCGGTCTCGTACCGGCAGACGCGCTGGGAGAGCCACGACGGCGAGCCGAGCACGAGCGGTGCGTACAACGTCATGGGGCTGACCAGTGTGTCGGCCGGGGACGTGGAGCAGCCGGACGACAAGGAACGTCTGGCGCACATGAACATGTCCGGGCGGCCGGAGATCGAGAAGACCTTCGACGCCGCGAAGGCGCTGCGCTCGCTGCCGAAGAAGACGGTCGACACCTCCGACCCCCGGCTGCACACGCTGGACGAGGCCGCCGAGCTGATCGACACGGACACCGCGTCGGTCCGCGACGACACCGAGGACAGCATCCGCGCGGGCGCGGCCCTGCTCGCCCAGTACCAGCGCGACGCGAAGGGCTCCCTGTCCGACGACGCCTCGCAGTGGTATCCGGCGGTGGCGCGGTTCAGCCAGTCGCCGGACAAGAAGGGGGCCGACCTCTTCGCGAAGCGCGTCTTCGACTCGATCAGGACCGGCGAGAGCGCGGTCACCCAGGACGGCCAGCAGGTCTCGCTGCCCGCCGACCCGTCGGTCGAGCCGGTCAAGCCGGCGAACGTGCCGCTGGCCGCGTCCTTCGCGAGCACCGCCGCGACCCCCACCCCGGAGTGCCCGTCCGGTCTGAACTGCAACTTCGTGCCGGCCAAGACGTCGAGCTCGGGCCAGCGCAGTTACACCCCGGCGGTGCGCCCCGACAAGGGCGTCGACATCCGGCGGATCGTGATCCACGACACCGAGGGCGACTACGCGAGCTCGCTCGCCACGCTCACGAACCCGGCCACGCTCGCCAGCGCGCACTACCTGGTGCGCGCCTCGGACGGGCTGGTCACGCAGATGGTCGAGAACAAGGACCTGGCGTGGCACGCGGGCAACTGGACCCTGAACATGCACACCATCGGTGTGGAGCACGAGGGCTACGCCATCAAGGAGGGCAGCTGGTACAGCGAGTCGCAGTACGAGTCGACCGCCGCCCTGGTGAAGTTCCTGGCCGGCAAGTACGGCATCCCGCTGGACCGTGAGCACATCGTCGGCCACGACGAGGTGCCCGTTCAGCTGGACCGGAACATCTCGGGGACGCACTGGGACCCGGGCCCGTTCTGGGACTGGAACCACTTCATGGGCCTGATGGACGCCCCGACGGGCGCGGGCGGCGCCGGCGGCCCGGTCAAGACGGGCCAGCTGGTGCGCGTGGTGCCGCCGTTCACCACGGCCAACCAGCCGAAGCTGACCTACGGCACCAAGGCGGTCACCAAGCGGCCGGCGAACTTCGGTTACCTGTACACCTCGCCGTCCACCAGCGCGTCCACGCTGACCGACCCCTACTTCACGTCGCTGTGGAGCGAGGGCTCCAACTGGGGCAACAAGGTCCGCGCGGGCGGCACCTACGTGGTGGCGGAGTCCCGGACCAACTGGACGGCGATCTGGTACGCGGGGAAGAAGGCGTGGTTCTACAACCCCGGCGGCCAGTACACCGTGCCGCTGGCGGCGGCCCCGCACGTGGTGAAGGCCAAGGCCGGGGTGACCGTGCGGATCTACGGGCGCTCCTACCCGGAGACCGCGGCCTATGACGCGGCGGGCCTGGAAGCCCCCACGGACGACCCGGACTACCTGACGAAGTACACGCTGCCCTCGGGCCAGTCGTACGCGCTGGCGGGCGACGAGGTGAAGGGGGACGACTGGTTCGGTTCCGTCCAGACCGACGTCATCGGTGACACCTCCTACCTGCCGATCCGCTACAACCACCGGCTGGCGTGGGTGAAGGCGGCCGACGTCCAGACCTCCACCAGCGTCGCCCCGGTGTCCGCCACCGACCGGTACAACATGATCGGCCGGGACAGCGCGGGCCGGATCTGGCAGTACCAGGGCACCGGCAGCGCCTCCTCGCCGTACTACCGCCGCTACCAGGTGGGCTACGGCTGGGGCGGCTACACGGCGATCACCGCCATGACCGCGCTGCGCGCGGACGGCACGGGCGACTTCGTGGCCCGCGACAAGGACGGCGTCCTCTGGTACTACCGCGGCAGCGGCAACCCGGACAAGCCGTACCTGGGCCGGCTCAAGATCGGCAGCGGCTGGAACCAGTACAGCAGCCTCAACGGCATGCGCGATCTCGACGGTGACGACAAGCCCGACCTGATCGCCCGCAACAGCGCCGGCGACATCTATTTCTACAAGGGCACCGGCGAGCCGTCGAAGCCCTTCGAGCCCAAGGCGAAGATCGGCTACGGCTGGCAGATCTACGACGCGATCGTCTCCACCGGCGACCTGAACGGCGACGGCAAGGCGGACTTCGTGGCCCGGGACAAGTCCGGGGTCCTGTGGATCTACACGGGCACCGGCTCGGCCACCAAGCCGTACGACAAGCGGGTCAAGATCGGTTCCGGCTGGGGCAAGTACAAGCTGCTGCTCGGCCCGAGCGACCTGGACCGTGACGGCCGGGGCGACCTGGTCGGCGTGGACTCGGCCGGAGACTTCTGGTTCTACCACTCCACCGGCACGGTGACCGCCCCGTTCGCGACGAAGTCGCAGGTCGGGGACGGCTGGCAGATCTACGACACCCTGTTCTAGCCGACCGGACGTCTCGTGCGCGCGGGGCCCTTTCCCATCCGTCCGGGTGGGAAAGGGCCCCGCTGCCGTCAGGCGTGGGTTAGGGTACGGGGCATGTTCGCGCACTCGACCCGTAACTGGTGGTGGACCGCTCATCCGGCGGCCCACTGATCGCGCGTACACACTGACGCAGAGGCCGCCCGAGGGGCGGCCTTTTCCGTGTCCACGGGCCGTTCCTCCCAGCTGATTCCCTGGAAGGAACCGACCCATGAGCTTCGACCGACTCCTGCGCGACGACTGCCCGCCGTTCGCCCTGCTGCGCCGCCGCACCCCCGGCCACGACCACGACACCGTCGAGGTGCTGATCGGCCGGGTGCACGAGGCGGACCGCCTCGCCGACATCCCCGTGGGCGACCGCCCGTCGCTGGCGCTGGTGCCGTTCCGGCAGATCGCGGAGCGCGGCTTCGACGTACGCGACGACGGCACGCCGCTCTCGGTCCTGGTCGCGGACGAGGCGTACACGATGTCCCTGGACGAGGCGCTGTCGGCACTCCCCCGCCACGAAGTCCGTGTGGACGACGGGGCGTTCGACGTCAGCGACGAGGAGTACGCCGGCACCGTACGCCGGGTGATCGAGGACGAGATCGGCCGGGGCGAGGGCGCGAACTTCGTGATCCGGCGGACGTTCCGGGGCCGGATCGACGGGTTCGGCCGGGCGGACGCGCTGGCCCTGTTCCGGCGGCTGCTGGCCGGCGAGCGGGGGGCCTACTGGACGTTCGTCGTGCACACAGGTGACAGCGAGCCCGAAGGGCTCTCCTCATCGGGGCGGCGGCGGGCGACGGGTGGGCGGACGCTGGTCGGCGCGAGCCCCGAGGTGCATGTGCGGATGTCCGGCGGGACCGTCGTGATGAACCCGATCAGCGGCACCTACCGCTATCCCGCCGAGGGGCCCACCCCCGAGAACCTGCTCGCCTTCCTCGGGGACCGCAAGGAGACCGAGGAGCTCTCCATGGTGGTGGACGAGGAACTGAAGATGATGTGCACGGTCGGCGACATGGGCGGAGTGGTGATCGGCCCGCGCCTGAAGGAGATGGCCCATCTCGCCCACACCGAGTACGAGTTGCGCGGACGCTCCTCGCTCGACGTACGCGAGGTGCTGAAGGAGACCATGTTCGCGGCGACCGTCACCGGCTCCCCGGTGCAGAACGCCTGCCGGGTCATCGAGCGGTACGAGCACGGCGGGCGCGGCTACTACGCGGGCGCGTTGGCCCTGCTGCGCCAGGAGGCCGACGGCACCCGGACCCTGGACTCGCCGATCCTGATCCGGACCGCCGACATCGACGCGGACGGCACGCTGCGGGTGCCGGTCGGGGCCACCCTGGTGCGCCACTCGGACCCGGAGAGCGAGGTCGCCGAGACACACGCCAAGGCGGCCGGGGTCCTGGCCGCCCTCGGCGTCCGCCCGGCCCGCCCCGCGGCGGAGCGGGAACGGCCCCGGCTGGCCGCCGACCCCCGGGTGCGGGCGGCCCTGGACGCCCGGCGGGACGGGCTCGCCCCGTTCTGGCTGCGGATGCAGGAGCGCGCCGCCGACCGCGTCGGCCACGCCCTGGTGGTGGACGGCGAGGACACGTTCACCGCGATGCTCGGGCACCTGCTGCGCGCCTCGGGGCTCGACGTCACCGTGCGCCGCTACGACGAGCCGGGACTGCGCGAGGCGGTGCGGGCGCACGAGGGGCCCGTGGTCCTCGGCCCCGGCCCGGGGAATCCGGGGGACGCGGCCGACCCGAAGATGCGGCTGCTGCGCGCGATCGCCGCCGAGCTGGTGCGGGACCACCGGCACGGGCTGCTCGGGGTGTGCCTCGGCCATGAGCTGATCGCGGCCGAACTGGGCCTGGAGATCGTCCGCAAGGCAGTGCCGTACCAGGGGGCGCAGACCCGTATCGACCTGTTCGGGCGGCCCGAGACGGTCGGCTTCTACAACAGCTTCACCGCGCGCTGCGACGACTCGGGGGCGGCGGAGCTGGCGGCGCACGGCATCGAGGCGAGCCGGGACGAGGTGTCCGGGGAGTTGCACGCGCTGCGCGGGGCCGGGTTCGCCTCGGTGCAGTTCCACCCGGAGTCGGTGCTGACGCTGCGCGGTGCGGCGATCGTGTCCGAGCTGCTGGCGGGGCTGCCGGTGCGCGGCTAGTGATCCGAGGCGCGGGGTCAGGTCCCGGGGCGGGCCGGGACCAGGACGTTGCCGCTGTGGCGGCCGGCCAGGTAGTCGCCGACGTTCTCGACGGTGGCGTCGATGATCTGGCCGACCGCGTCCTCGGTGTAGTACGCCTGGTGCGAGGTGACGATGACGTTCGGGAAGGTGACGAGCCGGGCCAGGGTGTCGTCGTCCACCCCCTCCAGGGACTTGTCCAGGAAGAACAGCCCGGCCTCCGCCTCGTACACGTCGAGCCCGACGCCGAGGAAGCGGCCCGCGCGCAACTCGCCGACCAGGGCCGAGGTGTCGACGAGGCCGCCCCGGCTGGAGTTGACCAGGATCGCGTCGTCCTTCATCAGGGCGAGGGCGTCCTCGTCGATGAGGTGGTGCGTCGACGGGAGCAGCGGCACGTGCAGGCTGACCAGGTCGGACTCCGCGAGCAGCCGCTCCTTGTCGACGTACCGCATGCCCAGCTCGGCGCAGGCCGGGTTCTCGGCGACGTCCCAGCCGAGCAGCTCCATGCCGAAGCCGTGGGCGATCCGGGTGAACGCCTCGCCGATCTTGCCGGTGCCGATGACGCCGGCGGTGCGGCCGTGCATGTCGCGGCCGAGGAGCCCGTCGAGGCGGAAGTCGAAGTCGCGGGTGCGGCCGGCGGCCCGGATCACCCGGCGGTTGACCGCCATGGCCAGGGTCCAGGCGAACTCCGCGACCGAGTACGGCGAGTAGTACGAGACCCGGGCGACGCGGAGGGCCAGGCGCTCGGCGACGTCCAGGTCGATGTTGTTGAACCCGGTGGAGCGCTGGGCGATCATCTGGGTGCCGCCGGCCGCCAGGGTCTGGAGGACCGCGCCGCCCAGGTCGGCGTTGACGCTGGTGGAGATGACCTCGTAGCCGGCCGCGATGGGGGCGGTGTCCCGGTTCAGGAAGACGTCCAGGCAGCGGACTTCGTGCTTCCCGGCGAACGCCTTCTCGATCAGCGGCTTCTCGTCGGACTGCACTCCGAAGGCCAGGATCTCCACGACGTCTCCCCTGTCTGCGCGCTGGGCTGCCGGTCATCGCGAATATACGGCCGGGTGCCGGGGTCCGCCGCTCAGGCGTCGTCGAGCCCGCGCTCTATGGCGTAGCGCACCAGCTCGACCCGGTTGTGCAGCTGGAGCTTGCCGAGGGTGTTCTGCACGTGGTTCTGCACCGTCCGGTGCGAGATGACGAGCCGCTCCGCGATCTGCTTGTACGAGAGCCCCTTGGCCACGAGCCGCAGCACCTCGGTCTCCCGGTCGGTCAGCTCCGGGGCCTTCGGCTCGTCGGAGGCGGCCGGCGCGGGCTCCGAGGCCAGCCTGCGGTACTCGCCGAGGACCAGGCCCGCCAGGCCCGGGGTGAAGACGGCGTCGCCGGCGGCGGTGCGGCGGACGGCGTCGGTCAGCTCCTGGGTGCTCGCCGACTTCATCAGGTAGCCGGTGGCGCCGGACTTGACCGCCTCCAGGACGTCGGCGTGCTCACCGCTGGCGGAGAGCACGAGGACCCGCAGCCCGGGCTGGCTGCCGACGAGTTCCTTGCAGACCCGCACCCCGGGCATGCCGGGCAGATTGAGGTCGAGGACCAGGACGTCCGGGGTGACGGCGCCGGCCCGGCGGACGGCCTGGGGCCCGTCGCCGGCGGTGGCGACCACGTCGAAGCCGGCCTCGGTGAGGTCGCGGGCCACGGCGTCGCGCCACATCGGGTGGTCGTCCACCACCATCACCCTGACCGCCCGCTGCCCGGCGCCCTCTTCGTGTGTCGTGCTCATCGGACCGAACCCGCCTTCCCCCGTGAAACCTTAGGAACCTTCAATTCGACCTCGGTGCCCTGTCCGGGCACCGAGATCAGCTCTGCCGTGCCGCCCAGATCGCGCAGCCGGCCGCGGATCGACAGGGCGACCCCGAGCCGCCCCTCCCCCTCGGCCTGCGCGAGCCGCCCCTCGGGGATGCCGGGCCCGTCGTCCCGGACCGTGACGATCACCTCGTCCGGCCAGTCCTCCAGCAGAATCCACGCCTGGGCGCCCTCGCCCGCGTGCACCCGGACATTGTCCAGGGCGGCGCCGACCGCCGCCGCCAGTTCCGCCGCCGCGGCGGACGGAAGCAGCACCGGCGCGCCCGGCTCCGCGAAGCTGGTCCGGGACCCGGCGTGCGGGGCGAGCAGCGTCCGCAGATCGGTCTCGCCGCCGTCCCCGGCGCCCGGTTCGCCGTCGTCCGTCTCGACGGTCCGGACGACCGCCCCCTCGGAGGCGTCCTCGGAGAGCCGGGTGGGCGGTACCAGGCCGCTGGAGACCAGGGTGCGCAGGGCGACCTCCTGCTCCCCGGCCATCCGGCCGAGCTCCGCCGCCTCGCCGCCGATCGCGGCGCCGCGCCGCTGCACCATCGCGAGGACCTGGAGCACGCCGTCGTGGATGTCCCGGGCCAGACGTTCGCGTTCGCGGGTGGCGGCCTCGATCTCCAGGGCGCGGGCGAGGGTGCGCTCACTGGCCCGGGCCACCTCCACGACGTAACCGATGGCGATGGAGGCGACCCAGACCAGCATCACGTTGTGCAGGGTGTCGCGGCTCGGTTCGCCGCGCTCGATGAGGTTGGCGACGGCGACCAGGCTGGAGGCGAAGCCCGCCCAGCGCCAGCCGCCCTTGATCGCGAAGGCGAGGACGGAACCGGCGGTCCAGATGGACGGCAGGGTCGGTCCGTCGACGTGCTGCGCCTGGAAGTCGGCGAGCGGGGTGACGATGATCCCGATCAGGGCGATGGCCAGGTCGGCGCCCAGGAAGCGCCTGGTGCAGGCGGCGGCGCCGGCCACCTTCGGCAGGGTGGCGAGCGTCCAGACCACCATCAGCGACAGGAAGGTGACCGCTATCCAGGGCCGCTCGTAGTCGTGCCGGGCGAAGGCGGCGAGCAGGACCGCGTAGACCATTGTCAGCACGCGGTACGCCGTCAGGGCACGCCACAGCGGCTGCTCCACCGACATCCGGACCACGCGTACGCGTTTCACCATGCTGTCCTCCCCCGTCCCCCGGCGGACCGCCGCTAGGCGCTGCCGCCGTCCGTCTTCTTCGCGGCCTCGGAGCGGCGCTTGGCCTCGTCGGCGATCTGCCGCTTGGCGGCGGTCGCGTAGATGTCGACGTACTCCTGGCCCGAGAGCTTCATGATCTCGTACATCACCTCGTCGGTGACCGAGCGCAGGATGAAGCGGTCGCCGTCCATGCCGTGGTAGCGGCTGAAGTCGAGCGGCTTGCCGATCCGGATGCCGGGGCGCATCAGCTTGGGGATCACCTGGCCGGGCGGCTGGATCTTCTCCGTGTCGATCATCGCGACGGGGATCACCGGCGCCCCGGTGGCCAGTGCGACGCGGGCGAGACCGCCCGGCTTGCCGCGGTACAGCCGGCCGTCGGGCGAACGGGTCCCCTCGGGGTAGATGCCGAAGAGGCCGCCGCTCTCGACGACCTGGATGCCCGCCCGGATCGCCGCCTCACCGGCGCCGCGCGCGCCGGAGCGGTCGACGGGGAGCTGGCCGACGCCCTTGAAGAAGGCGGCGGTGAGCTTGCCCTTCACACCGGGCGCGGTGAAGTACTCGGCCTTCGCGATGAAGGTCACCTTGCGGTCCAGGACGGCCGGCAGGAAGAAGGAGTCGGAGAACGACAGGTGGTTGCTGGCGAGGATCGCGGGCCCGCGCGCGGGGATGTTCTCCAGGCCCTCCACCCACGGCCTGAAGGCGAGCTTCAGCGACCCGCCGATGGAGAACTTCATTGCGCCGTAGATCAACTCGGATGCCTCCTGTGTGCTGTCCGACAGACCTTAACCCGCCGTGTCCCCCTTCCTCCCGCCCGGCGCGGGCGGGTGTCCGCGGTCCGGGCAGGTGACGGCCCTGGTCGGTGTCGGTCCGGTCGCGTACGGTGAAGTAATCCTCGCGCGTCCCGTACATGCTTCCGAACCCCTTCCCGCTCCCCGCTCGCTCCGCCGCGAGCCTCATGAACAGGAGACCCCGGTGCCGGTCCTTCCCGGAGCCGAGCCGTTCCGCCACGAGGGCGGAGAGGTCGGCGTCCTCCTCTGTCACGGATTCACCGGTTCCCCGCAGTCGCTGCGCCCCTGGGCCGGGTATCTGGCCGAGCGCGGTCTCACGGTCTCGCTGCCGCTGCTCCCCGGGCACGGCACGCGCTGGCAGGACATGCAGGTGACCGGCTGGCAGGACTGGTACGCGGAGGTGGACCGGGAGCTCCGCGGGCTGCTGGAGCGCTGCGCGCGGGTGTTCGTCTTCGGTCTGTCGATGGGCGGTGCGCTGGCGCTGCGGCTGGCCGCGAAGCACGGGGACGCGGTCAGCGGTCTGGTGCTCGTCAATCCGGCCAACAAGGTGCACGGCCTCGCGGCGCACGCGCTGCCGGTGGTCCGCCATCTGGTGCCGACGACGAAGGGCCTGGTCAGCGACATCGCCCTGGAGGGCGTCGCGGAGGTGGGCTACGACCGGGTGCCGTTGCACGCGGCGCACTCGGTGCGCAGGTTCTTCCGGCTGGTCGACGGCGACCTGCCCCAGGTCACCCAGCCGCTCCTGCTGCTGCACAGCCCGCAGGACCACGTCGTACCGCCCGCCGACTCGGCGCGCATCCTGAGCCGCGTCTCCTCGACGGACATCCGGGAGGTCCTGCTGGAACAGAGCTACCACGTCGCGACGTTGGACCATGATGCGAAGCGGATCTTCGACGAGAGTCATGCGTTCATCGGCCGCCTCGTTCCGGGCGAGACGGATCAGGGCGGGAAGAAGGGGGGCACGTCCGGTGGCTGAGCACGACGCGGAGCGCGCGGGCAGCGAGGAGGAGCGCGAGCCGTTCCCCTCGGAGGGGGCGGCCGTCGCCGGCGACGACGGGAAGGGCAAGGCACCCGACGCACCGGCCGGTGCGGGAGACGAACCGCTGGACGAGGAGGCCGTCTGGCGGGCCATCGTGGCGGGGTACGGGGAGGAGCCGCCGGACCCGCCGGGCGCGCGGCCCTTCCGGTCCGTCGAGGATCTGGCGATGCCGGACGACGGTCCGCTGACCGCCCCGGCCGCGGACAAGGGGCTCGGCAAACGGCCGCCCAAGCCGAAGCCCGAGGCGGACCGGCCGCTCGGTGGCTCCGTGGTCTTCGCTCCGGGCGTGGGCCCGCGCGACTACGAGCCGGCCGATCCGGACGCGGCGGCCCCGGCCGGCGGGGACGACGACGAGGGCCACTTCGTGCCGCCGGAGCCGCCGCCGCTGCCGGAGGCCGACGTCACGGCGAAGTTCGCCTGGCTCGCGGTGATCGGCGGCCCGGTGCTGATGCTGCTCGCGGTGCTGCTCTCCTGGGAGATGACCTGGTGGCTGACGACGGTCTGCGTCGGCGGCTTCCTGGGCGGTTTCGTGACGCTGGTGGCGCGGATGGATTCCGGCGAGGACGGGGACGACGACCCGGGGCGGGGCGCGGTGGTCTAGGGCCTGTCCGCCGGACAGGCCCTAGGGCCGGTCGGCCGGCACCCGGAGCGCGGCCAGCACCGGGCGGTGGTCGGTCGCGGCCCGCAGGTCGGCTTCCCGGACCCCGGGCAGCCCGTCCGGGACCCCGCAGCCCAGCACCTCGACGCCGTCGGTGGCGAAGACGGCGTCGATCCGGCGGCGGGGTTCGTGCGCGGGGAAGGTGTACGTGCCGCCCTGCGGCTTGGTCTCCCAGCAGTCCTGGTAGCGCCCGGCGAGACGCCTGAAGGCCCGTCCGCTCGGTACGTCGTTGAGGTCACCGGCGATGACCGCGTGCGCCACGCCCAGCGCGTCCACGGTCTCCACCAGCCGCTCCGCCTGGGCCAGCCGCTCCTGCCGCTGGAGGCTCAGGTGGCAGCTGACCACTCCGACCCGGGCGCCCGCGAACCGGACCACGGCGGTGGCGAAACCCCGGCGGTGCAGCCCCGGGGTGCGCGGCAGCAGGATGTCCTCGGTGCGCTCGACCGTGGCGCGCAGCGAGCACAGCAGCAGCGGCCCGGCGGCGGTGGCGCCCCCGCCCAGGACGACCAGGTCGGTGGCGGCGGCGAGCCGGGCGGCGTACTTGCGCCAGCGGAAGAAGCGCGGCGCCTCCTGGACGAGGACCAGGTCGGGGGCGCAGGCGCGGACGACCCGGGCGAGGGCGGTGGTGTCGTCGCGCATGGAGCGGATGTTGTAGCTGAGCACGCGGATGACGGCCGAGCCGTCCGGCTCGGTGCACGAATCGGGCAGCGACATCGTGGCCATGCCCTCACGATACGGCGGACGCCCGCCGCGCCAGGTCGTGTCCGCGAAGTGTCGTCTGGCCCACGACGCCACTTCGCGGACACTCCCCGGGGCGTGACGGGCGTCCGATGTTTCCGTGTGCGGGCCGGGCTCAGCCCTGGCGGGCCAGGTCCGCGGCACCCACGAGCCCTGCCTTGCCGCCGAGTTGGGCGGCGAGCACCTGGGCGTGCGGGCGCCACTCGCCGCCGATCAGCCAGCGCCGGAACGACTTGCGGATCGGGCCGAGGACGAGCTCGCCCTCGTCCGAGACGCCGCCGCCGACGATGAAGGCCGACGGGTCGAACAGCGAGGCCAGGTCGGCGAGTCCGGCGCCGGCCCAGCGGGCCAGCTCGCGGAACGAGTCGACGGCCACCGGGCAGCCCTGGCGGGCGGCCTCGCTGATGTGCTTGCCCTGGATGCCGTCGACGGTGCCGTCGCCGAGCGCCAGCAGGATCGTGGCGTTCTCCGGGGTGGCGTTGGCGCGCTGCTTGGCGTACCGCACGAGGGCGCGGCCGGAGGCGTACTGCTCCCAGCAGCCCTGGCTGCCGCAGCCGCAGAGCAGACCGTCCGGGACGACCCGGATGTGGCCGAACTCGGCGGCCACGCCGAAGCGTCCGCGGCGCAGCTTGTTGCCGATGATGATGCCGCCGCCGAGGCCGGTGCCCAGCGTGATGCAGATGACGTCGTCGTGGCCCTGGCCGGCACCGAAGCGGTATTCGCCCCAGGCGGCGGCGTTGGCGTCGTTCTCCACGACGACGGGGAGGCCGACGCGCTGCTCGACCTTGTCCTTCAGCGGCTCGTGGCGCCAGTTGATGTTGGGCGCGAACAGCACGGTGGCCCGCTTGTCGTCCACGTATCCGGCCGCGCCGATGCCGACCGCCTCGACCGCGTGCCCCTCGCTGGCGCCGGACACCGCCGCGGCGATCGCGTCCACGATGCCTTCGGCGGTCGGCGGGGTCGACACCTTGAAGGTCGAGAGAATCCGTCCCTCTTCGTCGACCACTCCAGCCGCGATCTTCGTGCCGCCGATATCGACGCCGATGGTGAGTCCCATGAATCCCTCAGTTCCGGTCGAGCCCCGCTGAGGCAACCGTACCCGAGGCCGGGCCCCGTCCTGTCGGCGCCGGTCAGTCCAGGTCGATGTGTTCGCCGGCGCCGGACCCCTCGTCGCGGGGCCCTTCGGGGCCTTCCGCCTTCTTTTCGGTGCCCGCGGGGTCCCCCGCCCCCCGGGTCCAGCGGCCTTCCTGGCCCTGGACCGCCGAGCGGTAGGCGGCGAGCAGTTCGCTACCGGCCGCCGCGATGTGATCGAAAACGTCTGGATTGCGCTCGATCACGGGCTCCACGGCTGCCTTGGCCTGCTGGATGACCTGCTGCACGGCGCCCTGCGCGGCCATCCCGAGGAGCGGTGCCTGGAACGAGCCGAGCTTGTCGGCCACCGCGTCCACCAGCTTGCGCAGCTCCTCGGCGGCGGAGCCGGGCGGCGGGCCGTAGGCGGCGCGGCGGCGGGCCTGCTCGGCGGCGAGGTCCTCGGCGCACGCGTCGGCCCAGGCGTTGTCGTCGGCGGGGCGATCGGTGGCTTCGCTCATGGCGGACTCCTGGGCTTCGTGGCCGGCGGCCCGGCATACCGGACACGTACCTTCGACGGTACCCGAACGGGGGTACGCCGTTCAGCCCGTCCGGGGCCAGAGCGCGGGATCGGGCGTGAAGCGGACCCGCAGCACCCCGTCGGTGAGGGCCGCGCCGGAGACGGTGCAGCGGCGCAGGGCGGGCTCCAGGGGCACGATGCGGTGGAACGGGCCGACGGTCAGCAGGAGTTCGCCGCCGCGCCGGACGAGCTGGAGGTCCTTCTTGACGGCGCCGGGCAGCCGCAGGCACCAGGCGAGTATCCCGTCGCCGTCGGGCCCGCCGGCCTCCTCGGTCCACCAGGGGTCCGGGGCCCGGCCGCCCTCTTCGCCGATGCCGGGCACGGCGAGCGCGCCACCCGCGCCGTCCGGGCCGGCGAGGGCCAGGAGGTCGTCGGGGCCCTGCGGGTCGCGGCCGAGGTGCGCGATCCGGACCGGGGCCGCCCCCTCGTCCGCCCAGTGGCCGAGGGACTTCTCCTGCTGGGCGGCGAGCGCGGCGAAGAACGGGTCCGGGGAGTGGCCGGGCAGCAGCCGGTTGGCGACCGGCGCCTCGGCGCGCAGTCCGTGCAGGGCGAGGCCGGTACGGGCGGCGCGCAGGGCCTCGTCGGCGGCCGCTCCCGGCTCGGCGACGACCCGGAGCGTGGTGGCCCGGTCCTCGATCACCGCCTGGACCTGGGCCAGCTCGGCGTCGCGCCGGGCGGCGGCCTCGTACAGCCACTGGGCGGGCATGGGCACACCGGCCAGCTGGGCGAGCATCGGGCGCAGGGCGCGGGCGGCCTGGCGCTCCGGGGGGAGCAGCCGGCGCAGGTAGCGGCGCAGCTGCTCGGGGAGGGCGAGCAGCCGGAGGGCGTCGCGCAGGGGCGGCAGGTCCACGACGAGGAGGTCGTACGCCTCGCCGGCCCCGTCGCCGTGGGCCGCGCGGCGCAGGGCGTGGAGCAGGGCGAGTTCGCCGCTGCCGGGGAGTTCGGTCAGCTCCTCGCCGTCCAGCGGGTTGCCGCCGAGCAGTTCGAGGACGGACGACAACTGCTCCTGGAGGGCGAGGAGTTCGCCGCGGAAGTGGGCGGCGGAGTCGATACGGACGGACCACAGCCCGGCGGTCACCGGGGCGGGCGCGGTGGCGTCGGGGAAGCCGGGTATCGGGTCGGCGGAGATCAGCAGGGTGCGGGCGCCGTCGCGGGCCGCGGCGAGCGCGGTGGCCGCCGCGACGGTCGTACGGCCGGCTCCGCCGGGTCCGGTGACCAGGACCGTACGCACGCGCTCAGCCCTTCGGGACGGACTCGACGCGCTTCTTCAGGCCGGCCAGGGCGCGGTCGATGATGACCTTCTCCGCCTTGCGCTTGATCATGCCGAGCATGGGGATCTTGACGTCGACGGTCAGCCGGTAGGTGACCTCGGTGCGGTCGCCGGCGCCCAGCGGCGCGAGTGCGTAGGAGCCGTCGATGGCGCGCAGCATCTGGGACTTGACCAGGGTCCAGCTGACCTCGTAGTCGCCGGTCCAGGTGTAGGCGAGGGTGTGGTCGTCCTTGATCGCGCCGGCGTCCAGGACGAGGCGGACCTTCTCGGCGCGGCCGTGCTCGTCGGTGCCGAGGACCTCGGCCTCCTTGACCTCGCCGGTCCACTCCGGGTAGCGCTCGAAGTCGGCGATCACACCCATGACGTCGGCCGGCGCCGCCTCGATCGTGATGCTCGAGCTGGTGTGTTCAGCCATCGCTGTGGCCCTCCAGTGCGGTGTACCGGTCCGTCGGCAGGAGCCTGCCGCCAGAAGGCTATCGCGTGCGCCCGGCGGCCCGTCCCAGGCCCCGGTGCGCGACGCCGGGCCGGGTGCTCACCACTCCAGCGCCCAGGGCCGGCCGGTGGAGGCGAAGTGGCCGACGTTCACGCACTCGGTCGCGCCGATCCGCATCCGGCGGGCCAGCGGCTGGTGGACGTGGCCGAAGAGGGAGTAGCGCGGGCGGGTGCGGCGGATGGCGTCGAGCAGGGCCCGGCTGCCGCGTTCGAAGCGGCGCGCCACGGTGTCGTAGACCAGCTCGGGCACCTCGGGCGGGATGTGGGTGCAGAGCACGTCGACCTCGCCGACCGCCTCGATCTTGGCGGCGTACTCCTCGTCGTCGATCTCGTACGGGGTGCGCATCGGCGTACGCAGGCCGCCGCCGACGAAGCCGAAGACCCGGCCGCCGATCTCGACGCGCTCGCCGTCCAGGACGGTGGTGCCGGGGGCGGCGTACTCGGGCCAGAGGGCGGGGATGTCCACGTTGCCGTAGGTGGCGTACGTCGGGGTGGGCAGCGCGGCGAACATCTCGGCGTACTGCCTGCGGACCGCCTCGGTGATCGCGGCGTTGCGGTCCATGCCCTGCCACAGCTGCCGGCCGAAGGCGCGGGCCTCTTCGAAGCGGCGGGCGGTGCGCAGGGCGACGATGCGGTCGGCGTTCTCGACGCCGAAGAGGTCGGGGAAGATGCCGCGCGAATGGTCCGCGTAGTCGAGGAAGAGGACCAGGTCACCGAGGCAGATCAGGGCGTCGGCGCCGTCCCCGGCGCGGGCCAGTGCCCCGGTGTTGCCGTGCACGTCGCTGACCACATGGACGCGGGTGTTCGCTCCTGCTCGCATGAAAACAGCCTAGAGCCTGCGCAGAGGCCCCGGACCTGCGGTTACTTCCTGGTGTGTGTACGGGTGGACTACTGTGCGCGAAAGGACGTCCCGATATGTGTGACGCATAAGACATCTGGCCGGGACCCCCTATCCGGAACCGAGTACTGGTGGGTAACGTCCGGGCAGTCCAGTCGTGCTCACCCCACGGAGCACCCGCCATCTTGGACCGCGCCGGTGCGTCACACAGAGCCGTGGCACCGGAGCCCGATGAGGAGCAGCAGTCTTGCGCGAGTTCAGCCTTCCGGCCCTGTACGAGGTCCCCTCGGACGGCAACCTGACGGATCTCATCCGCCGCAATGCCGCTCAGCATCCCGACGTCGCGGTGATGAGCCGCAAAGTGGCGGGCGTCTGGACGGACGTCACCGCCGTCCAGTTCCTGGCCGAGGTCCGGTCGGCCGCCAAGGGCCTGATCGCGGCGGGCGTCGAGCCCGGCGACCGGGTCGCCCTCATGTCGCGCACCCGGTACGAGTGGGTGCTGCTGGACTTCGCGATCTGGAGCGCCGGCGCGGTCACCGTGCCGGTGTACGAGACCAGCTCGCCCGAGCAGGTGCAGTGGATTCTCGGTGACTCGGGGGCCGTCGCGGTCCTGGTGGAGAGCGACACGCACGCCGCCGCCGTCGCCTCCGTGCGCGACCGGCTCCCCGGCCTGCGGCACGTCTGGCAGATCGAGAAGGGCGCCGTCGACACGCTCCGGGCCGAGGGCGAAGGGGTCTCCGACGAGACCGTGGACCTGCGCAGCGCGGCGGCCCGCGCGGACGACCCGGCCACCATCGTCTACACCTCGGGCACCACCGGCCGCCCCAAGGGCTGCGTGCTGACGCACCGCAGCTTCTTCGCGGAGTGCGGCAACGTGGTGGAACGCCTCAAGCCCCTCTTCCGTACCGGCGAGTGCTCCGTCCTGCTCTTCCTGCCCGCCGCCCACGTCTTCGGACGGCTGGTCGAGGTCGCCTCGGTGATGGCACCGATCAAGCTCGGCTGCGTCCCGGACATCAAGAACCTCACCGACGAACTGGCCGCGTTCCGCCCGACGCTGATCCTCGGCGTTCCGCGCGTCTTCGAGAAGGTGTACAACGCGGCGCGCGCCAAGGCGCAGGCCGACGGCAAGGGCAAGATCTTCGACAGGGCCGCCGACACGGCCATCGCCTACAGCCGCGCGCTGGGCACCCCGCAGGGCCCCTCGCTGGGCCTGAAGTTCCGGCACAAGGTCTTCGACCGCCTGGTCTACGGCAAGCTGCGCGCGGTGCTCGGCGGGCGCGGCGAGCACGCGATCTCCGGCGGCGCCCCGCTCGGCGAGCGGCTGGGCCACTTCTACCGGGGCATCGGCTTCACCGTCCTGGAGGGCTACGGGCTGACCGAGTCCTGCGCGGCCACCGCCTTCAACCCGTGGGACCGGCAGAAGATCGGCACGGTCGGCCAGCCGCTGCCCGGTTCCGTGGTGCGCATCGCGGACGACGGCGAGGTGCTGCTCCACGGCGAGCACCTGTTCTCCGGCTACTGGAACAACGAGGCGGCGACGGCCGAGGCGCTGGCGGACGGCTGGTTCCACACCGGGGACATCGGCACGCTGGACGAGGACGGCTACCTCGCGATCACCGGCCGCAAGAAGGAGATCATCGTCACGGCCGGCGGCAAGAACGTCGCGCCCGCCGTCATCGAGGACCGCATCCGCGGCCACGCCTTGGTGGCGGAGTGCATGGTGGTCGGCGACGGGCGGCCCTTCGTGGGCGCGCTGGTGACGCTGGACGAGGAGTTCCTGGGCCGCTGGGCCGAGGAGCACGGCAAGCCGGCCGGCTCGACCGCGCTGTCGCTGCGCGACGACCCGGAGCTGCTCGCCGAGGTGCAGCGCGCGGTGGACGACGGCAACGCAGCGGTCTCCAAGGCCGAGTCGGTCCGCAAGTTCCGCGTGCTGGGCGCCCAGTTCACCGAGGAGGCGGGCCACATCACGCCCTCGCTGAAGCTGAAGCGGAACGTCGTGGCGAAGGACTTCGCGGACGAGGTGGAGTCGCTCTACCGCTCGTGAGGCGTCACATGGCCGAGGGGGCCCGCGCCACACCGGTGCGGGCCCCCTCGGCCATGTGTCAGAGCAGTTCCCTCAGCCGCTCCGCGAGCAGGTCCCAGCGCCACTTCTCCTCGACCCAGGCCCGGCCCCGCTCCCCCATGCGCCGCCGCAGCTCCGCGTCGCCCAGCAGCGCGGTGATCCGTTCCGCCGCCTCGCCGGGCTCGCCGCCGCGCACCACCCAGCCGGTCTCGCCGTCGAGCACCGCGTCCGGGGCGCCGCCGGAGTCACCGGCCACCACCGGCAGCCCGGTCGCGGACGCCTCCAGGTAGACGATGCCCAGGCCCTCCACGTCGAGGCCGCCGCGCCGGGTCCGGCAGGGCATCGCGAAGACGTCCCCGGCCCCGTAGTGCGCGGGCAGCTCCGGCCAGGGCACCGGCCCGGTGAACCGCACGGAGTCCGCCACACCGGTGCGCGCGGCGAGTGCGCGCAGGTCGTCCTCGTAGGGCCCGCCGCCCACGATCAGCAGGACCGCGTCCGGCTGTTCGGCCAGGATCGCGGGCATCGCGAGGATCAGGGTGTCCTGGCCCTTGCGGGGCACCAGCCGGGACACGCAGACCACGACGGGGCGTTCGCTGAGCCCGAGCCGGGCCCGGACCTCGTCGCCGCCGGAATCCGGGCGGAAGGTCTTCTCGTCCACCCCGGGCGGCAGCTGCACCATGCGGCGGGCGGCGGCCGGGGTCAGCGCGGCGGCGATCCGGGAGCGGGTGTACTCGCCGAGGTAGGTCAGCGTGTCGGTGCCCTCGCCGATCCGGCGCAGCAGCTGCCGGGACGCGGGCAGCTGCGCCCAGGCCGCCTCGTGGCCGTGCGTCGTGGCGACCAGGCGCCGGGCACCCGCCTCGCGCAGCGCCGGGCCCATCAGGCCGAGCGGGGCCGCGGCGCCGAACCAGACGGACGAGCAGCCGTGCGCGCGCAGCAGCTCCGTGGCGCGCCGGGTCACCCGCGGGGTCGGCAGCAGCATCGTCGTACGGTCGCGGACGACGGTGAAGGGCTGCTCGGCGTCGAAGGCGGCGGTGGCGGCCGTGCCCTCGGCCCCCCGCTTCCAGGTGGAGGCGTAGACGACGATCCGGTCGGGGTCGAGCCGCAGCGCCATGTTGTGCAGGAACGCCTGGATGCCTCCCGGGCGGGGCGGGAAGTCGTTGGTCACGATCAAGGTCTTGTCCATCGCCGCCGACAGTACCGGGCCCCGGCGGCCGTGCCTGATGGCCCGCGCCCCCGGCGTACGGGCATCATGGCTGTTTCGTACGGCGTACAGGACGGGTGAGGGCAGGTCATGACGGGTTCCAGCGGCACGCGTCCGGCGGCCTTCGCGGTGTGGGCGCTCACCAGGGCGGTGCTGCTGCTCTGGGTGACCAAGGTGCTCACCCCTCCCGGGCTCGACGTGACGAGCGACGTGTCGGTGATCTACCACGGCTGGTCGGAGGTGCTGCGCTCCGGCACCTACCCGGAGTCGGACGTCACCTGGCAGTACCCGCCGGTGGCGGCCCTGGCGGTCCTCTCCCCCGCCCTGCTGCCGTTCCTGGACTACGCCACCGCCTTCTTCGTGCTGGCGTTCCTGTGCGACGCGCTCGTCCTGGGGATGCTGCTGCGCGCGAGCGACGGTCCGGGCCGCCGGGCGGCCGGGGTGTGGGTGTGGGTGGCGGGCGTGCCGCTGCTCGGCACGACCGCGTACGCCCGGTACGACGTGATGGTCACCGCCGTGGCGGTGGCGGCGCTGCTGGCCGGGCTGCGGCACCCCCGGGTGCTGGGGGCGCTGGCCGCGTTCGGGGCGCTGCTGAAGGTGTGGCCGGCGCTGCTGCTGGCCGGGACGGCCCGGGGGCGCGCGACCCGGCTGGCGTGGGCGACGGCTGCGGCGGTGGCGGCCGGGCTGCTGCTGGTGTGCGTGGCGGCGGCGCCGGGCGCGCTGGCGTTCCTCGGCTTCCAGCGGGACCGGGGCACCGAGGTCGAGTCGCTGGGGGCGCTGGTCTTCCATGTGTGGCGGCAGTTCGGCTGGGAGGGCCGGGTGGAGCTGCACTACGGCTCGCTGGAGTTCCTGGGGCCGCACGTCCCGCTGGTGAGCACGCTGGCGCTGGGGCTGAGCGTGGCCGCGTTCGGCTGGCTGCTGGTGTGGCGGCTGCGGGCGCGGACGTTCGGGGTGAGTACGCCGGCGGACGCGGCGTTCACGGCGGTGCTGCTGTTCACCACGACGAGCCGGGTGATCAGCCCGCAGTACATGCTGTGGCTGGTCGGTCTCGCGGCGGTGTGCCTGGTGCTGCGGGAGAGCCGGATGGGGTGGCCGGCCCTGCTGGTGGTGGCGGCCACGGGGGTGACGCAGCTGGAGTTCCCGATCGGCTTCGTCCATGTGGTGTCGAGCGACGCGCAGGGCCTGACGCTGATGTTCCTGCGCAACGGGCTGCTGGTCGCCGCGTGCGTGCTGGCGGCCGTGCGGCTGTGGCGGGACACGGTGGTACGGGTCCCGGGGCGCGGGGCGGACCCGGAGGCGGCGGAGCCCGTGCTCAGTCGAGCCGGTCGCGCAGATACACCCGCCAGCGCGCCGTGAAGTCCTGCGGGGTCGTGCCCAGCACCTCGTGCAGGGCGTCCTCGACCGCCCCGTCGCGCCCGTGGTGGGCCCCGACGGCCCGGTAGAAGGCGAACAGCTTCTCCTCGCCCCAGCGGTCCGCGATCAGCTCGCAGGCCAGCCAGCCGCCCTCGTACGCCCTCGCCAGCCGGTCCGCCTCCCCCGCGAAGGCGAAGTCCTCGTCCTCGGGCAGCCCGGCCGGTACGTCACCGGCCCGGACCGCGTCGGCCAGCTCGGGCGCGATCTCCTCGGCGGTGCGGTCCCGGTCCCGGTAGGCCGCCCAGTCCGCGAAGCCCTCGGAGAGCCAGGTCGGGGTGGCCGGCGAGGTCCGTTCGCGGGTGGCCACATGGGCGGTCTCGTGGGTGAGGACGACGCGCTGCCCGAAGCCGCCGAGCAGGGCGTACGCCTCCGGGTTGACGATCACCCGGTCGGCGGGGGCCTTTCCGGTGGAGCCGGTCTCGCCGGTGGTGACGGCCGCTATGCCCTTGTAGTTCGAGGCGGGTGACCCGAGCAGCCGGCCCATCTCCGTCACGCTGCCGGGCACCAGCACCACCACCCGCCCCGCCCACCGCTCGGGCCAGGCGGCGGAGACCGCGGGCACCGCCTCGTCCGCCGTCGCCGCGATCGCGTCCAGCTCGTCCCGGGAGCGTCCGACGCCCAGGACCAGGCTGTGCTTCCCGTGCACCACCTCGACGTCGCCCTGCTCCCACAGCTGCCCGGCGCTGCCGTCGGCGGCCCGGTCCGCGGTGACGTACCAGCGGCCGTCCGCCGGGTCGCGGGCCAGGTCGACGACCCGGTCGACGGAGACCGGGGCGCTGTCGTAGCCCGCGATCCGGTAGCCGAGCGTGACGTCGGCGGTGACCCGGTCCGCCCCGTGCGGGGTGAGGTGGGTCAGCCGGTACGCCCAGGAGCCGAGCGGCACGTCCGCCAGCCGGGCGAGCTCCCGGCGCTGGGCGGTGCGCAGCGCGGTGGCGTCCGGGTCGACGGCGGCGGCGTAGGCGGCCGGGTCGTGGTGCAGCACGGCGGCGGCGCGCCGGTCCAGGGTGGCGCGGACCCCCCGGGAGGTGCTGTCGGGCGCCCGGTCGGCCGGGGCGGAGCAGCCGGCGGCACACAGCAGCGCGGCGAGCAGGGCACCCGCCGCCCGCCGCCCGCCTCGCCTGCGCACCTGTTCGACCACATGACGAGCGTACGGGCAGTCGCCGCGGTCAGACCCGGGTGACCGAGGAGACGGGCATCATGCCGACGGGGTCGTAGCGGACCGGGGCGCCCGGGTACGGGGCGTGGATGACCTGGCCGTTCCCGACATACATCGCGATGTGGCTGGCGTCCGCCCGGTAGGCGACGAGGTCGCCGGGGCGGGCCTCGGACAGCGGCACCATGTGCCCGGCGTACCGCTGGGCCTGCGAGGTCCGGGGCAGGCTCACCCCGGCCCGGGCCCAGGCCCACTGCATCAGTCCGGAGCAGTCGAACCCGGAGGGCCCGTTGGCGCCCCACACGTAGGGCCGGCCGAGCGCCTGCTGTGCGGCCAGGACGGCCGCGGCGGCGCGGGACGAGCCCGCCGGGAGCCCGGCGCCCGGGTCGCGGCCGTCGCGCGAGGCGCGGGCCAGGGCGGCCCGCTCGGAGGCCGGCAGCGACTTCAGCAGCTGCCTGGCCCGGGCGAGCTTGCGTTCGACGGTCCGCTTGTGGCGGCTGACGGCCTCCCGGCCGCGCTCCAGGCCGGCCAGTGAGCGGGCGGCCTCGGACCGGATCTGGGCGAGCGCCCGCTGGGCCTTGCGCAGTTCGGCGAGGGCGGTGGCCCGTTGGGCGTCGGCCAGGGTGACGGCGGCGGCCCGGTCGAGGTAGCTGTCGGGGTCCGAGGTGAGCAGCAGGGCCAGCGAGGGGTCGATGCCGCCCGCCCGGTACTCCGCCCGGGCCGCGGAGCCCAGTTCCTCGCGCATCCGGTTGATGCGTTCCTGGCCCCGGGCGGCCCGGTCCTGGGCGCGGCTCACCTCGCCGCGCAGCCGGGTGACGTCCTCGCCGGCCCTGTTGTACCGCTCGGTGGCGCGTTCGGCCTCGGCGTAGAGGTGGTCGACGCGGGCCCCGGCGGACTGCGGGGTGTCGTGCGGCTCGGCGTGCGCGGGGGCGGCGCCGAGTGTCGCGGCCGCGGTCGCGGCCGCCGCCGTCAGGACGGTGGCCCGGGCACCGCGACCGGTACCGGGCTGTGTGGAACGGCGATGGGACCCCACAGGACGCCGCACTCCCTTCCGCTGTGCTCCGCTGTGCGCGGACGCGCGCGGCCCTGCCGCCCGGGTGGGCGGACCGACGTACGGGAGCCGCGACAGCAGGCAGACAGTAGCCGCGCGATCACGGAGCGGACAAAGACGCGCCGGACCGGTGGGGGCCACACACAGTGACGCCCCGCCGGTGACCTGTGGTCTCCGGCGGGGCGGGCGTCAGTACGGGGCGCGGGAATTCGCCCGTTCGGGCGCGGTTCAGATGCGCACGGCGGCGTAGATGCTGCCGATGGTGCTCATCGACTCGTAGCGCACGTAGGCGCCGGGGTACGGGGCGTGCAGGACCTGGCCGTTGCCCGCGTAGAGGCCCACGTGCTCGTTGCCGTTGAAGAAGACCAGGTCGCCGGGGGCCAGCTGGCTGACGCCGATCCGGTGCCCCTGGTTGACCTGGGTGTACGTGGTGCGGGTGATGTTGACGCCGGCCTGGGCGTAGGCCCACATGGTCAGGCCCGAGCAGTCGAAGGAGTTGGGGCCGGTGGCGGCGGGCACGTACGGCTTGCCCAGGCGGGTGGCGGCGGCGTTGAGGGCGGCGGCGCCGAGCCCGGAGGCGGGGACCTCGTTGCCGAGCTCGACCCGGGTGCCGGCGTCACGGCTCGCACGGGCCTCGTCCTGGCGGATCTTGGCCCGCTCGGCCTCGGTCAGGGTGTTGAGCAGGCGGCGCGCCTCGGCCAGCTTGTCCTGCTGCTGCTTCTTCTTCTCACCGAGCGTCTTGCGGACGGAGGCGAGGTCGCTCAGCTTGTCCTGGGCCTCCTTGCGCTGCTGCGCGAGGGCCCGCTGCTTCTCCTGGACCTTCGACAGGGCCTCGGTCTGCTTGGCCGTCAGCTGGTCGAGCGCGGACGCCTGGTCCAGGAAGCTGTCCGGGTCGGACGAGAGGAAGAGCTGGACGGAGGGGTCGATGCCTCCGGACCGGTACTGCGCGGCGGCGAGGGAACCGAGGCCGGTCCGGAGCTGGTTGAGCTCCTCCTGCCCACGGGCCACCTTGTCCTGGATCGCGCCGATCTGCTTTTCGAGCTTCTCCTGCTTCTCCTTGGCCCCGTTGTACTGCTCGGTGGCCGCTCCGGCCTCGTGGTAGAGCTTGTCGACCTTCGCCTTGACCTCGTTCTTGGTCGGCTTGGGGTCGGCGTGAGCGGCCTGGGAGGACAGGGCGACGGCCGCGGCTGCGGTCGCGGTGAGCACGGTCACACGAGTGCGGCTCGGCTGCTTGGGACGACGGTGGGACGCCACGAAGGCGAGCTCCTTCTTCCTCGAGCCGCCTACCGGATCTGTGGGGGAGAAGATCCCCGGCTCCGTGCACGTCACGGACTCGGCGGTTCCTTCGCCGCCACCCCGGGTGGGTGATCGACCGCGCGAAGGTTCGAGGCCCGACCCTAGTGACCATCTTGTGATCAGTTCAAATCCTCACAGGAAAAAACTCGTCACACACGGCACTTCTTTACCCACACCCCACGGCGTGTAGCGGCGACTTGACGGTCCGTTCCCTGATCTCGGGCGAACTCCCCGCAAGGAGCGCTAAACCCGCGAAAGCCGCTTCAGGAGCAAGGCGGACGCAACGGGCCTGGCCCCCGCCTTCGCCACTCCGTCGGCCACCTCGCGGTCGGTGGAGACCACCACCACGGGCCGTCCCGGCGGCTCCGCGCGCGCCAGTTGGCGGATCAGCTCGTCGGCGGTGACCCCCGGCTTGCTGAACAGCACCCGCACCCCGCGCGGCGGCGCAAGGAGCACCGGGGCGGCCAGTTCCGCCCCGTCGAACACACACGTCATCTCCGCGCCCGTGCGCGCCGCGAGGACCGAGAGCCCGCCGAGCAGCCGCAGCCGCTGCTTCTCCAACGGCATCTGCGGGTAACCCGTCTTGGTGACGTTGTAGCCGTCCACGATCAGATGGGCCTGCGGCAGCGCAAGCAGCTGGTCGAGCAGCGCCGGGTCGGTCTCCGAAAGGGCCCTGGCCGCGATGTCCTTGGGCGACATCCGGCCGGGCTCCACCGCGTCCACACTGTCCGCCGGCCGCATCGAGGAGGGCGGCAGCGCCAGTTCGCGCCGCAGCCCGCCGGCCGCTTCGAGCACCGTGTCCAGCAGCAGCCGCAGCCGCATGTCCTCGACCGAGCGCCCCTCCCGGGCCGCCCTGCGACTCGCCTCGACGGACGCCTCCGCCTCCCCGAGCCGCGCCCTCAGCCGCCGGGTCTCGCTCTCCGCGGCGGACACCTGGGCGGCGGCCTCCGCGCGCACGGCCTCGGTCTCGGCCCGGCCCCGGCGCACCGCCGCCTCACCGCGCTTGACCTCGCTGAGCGCGCTGCGCAGTTTGCGCTGGAGGGAGTCCGCCTCCTTGCGGGCGGCGTCCAGTTCGGCGCGGAGCCGTTCCGTCTCGCTCTTCGTGTGCGCCCTGGCCTCGGCCAGTTCCTCGCGCAGCCGCGCCACCTCGCGCCGGCTCTCCTCGCCGGCCCGCTCGGCGTCGGCGCGCTGGACCTCCTCGCCGGCCGCCGCGACCAGCTTCACCCAGCCTTCGGGGCGCAGCAGGTACGCCGCCGCCGCCACGTCCACCGGGTCGGCGGCGGCGGGCGGCGCGCCGGACTCCACGGCACCCGTCAGCTCCGGCTGGACCTCACGGAGCCGGTCACCGATGCGGCGGCGGAACCGGTCGTCGTTCGCCACGGCCGCCGCCATGGCGTTCCCGGCGAACTTGGCGCGGCGGGACGCGGTGAAGCGGGCGTACTGCCTCAGCTGGGCGGGCAGTTCGGCGACCGTGAGGCCGCCGAACGCGTCGGACACCAGCGCGACGACCCGGCGCCGCACCCCTTCGGGCAGCGGGCGGTCGAGCGCCTCCACGGCGTCGTCGGCCCCGTCGGCCGACACGGCGCCGCCCTCGGGCTGCTCCACCATCCGTCACCCCATGTGTTGTCTCCGCACGGCCCCGTCAGGAGTCGGCACCCGGCCTGTCGACGAGCTCGATCTGGTCCACCGCGTTGCACCAGCGACAGCGGACCGACTCGATGGTCTCACTGACGACCTCGCGTTCCTCGACGCTCGACTCACCGGCCAGGTCGAGGTGCACGTACTCCACGACCTTCGAGGACCGCGTCACGTCGAAGCGCGTGAGGTTCCCGCAGAGCGTGCAGCGCCAGCGGGTGGTGTCGGTCGGCTGGGGAACGGTCGTCATCGTGCGTCCTCTTTCGTCGAGCCGTGAGCTGCCGGACAAGGGTCTCGCGGTGCGCCGTCGAACTGCGGATGTCCACCTGTCACCCTACGGCCTCGGCGCTTCCCCCCGGCACGGCGAGGCGGTCTGTCCCGTTCGCTCCGTTTGCGTCATGCTCTGTTCATGATCGATCGGCGGGCCGCCGCGGGCAGGCTCCTGCGCGCGGCCACATCCGGCGGGCCACCGGTGACGTACGCCCTCATCGCCCTGTGCTGCGCGGTCTTCGTGATCAGCCCGCTGTCCGGCTTCGTCCCGGTGCGCGGCGGCGCCGACGCGCTGCTCGCCGCGCAGGCCGGCTACTTCGAACGGTGGGGAGTGATCCCGAGCGAGCTGTGGGACGGCTCGGCGCACGCCCTGTTCACCCCGTTCACCGCGCTCTTCGTGCACGGCAGCTGGCTGCACCTGCTGGGGAACATGCTGTTCCTGTACGTGTTCGGCGCGATGGCCGAGGAGCGCATGGGGCACACCGAGTTCGCCCTGTTCTACCTGGGCTGCGGCTACCTCGCGCTGCTCGCGTACGCCGCCGCGCACGCCACGTCCGACCAGACACTCGTCGGCGCGTCGGGGGCGATCTCGGCGGTGCTCGGGGCGTTCCTCTACCTCTTCCCCCGGGCCCGGGTGACCAGCGTCTTCCCGTTCCTGCTGTTCCTGCCGCTGCGCTTCCCCGCGTGGGTGGTGCTGATCTTCTGGTTCGTGCTCCAGTGGCTGGCCGCCGAGGGCGCGGGCAGCGGCCCGGGCGTGGCGTACCTGGCCCACGTCGTCGGCTTCGCGACCGGGTTCTTCTACGCCTGGGGCCGCTACAGGCGCACCGCCGAAGGCCCTAGAGTGAAGTCTTCAGCCACGGCCACCGAGGGAGAAACACAGCCGTGATCACCGCGATCGTGCTCATCAAAACCAGCGTGGACCGGATTCCCGAGATCGCCGAGGCCATCGCCGCGCTGGACAGCGTCAGCGAGGTCTTCTCGGTCACCGGCACCTACGACCTGATCGCCATGGTCCGGGTGGCCAAGCACGACGACCTGGCCGAGGTCATCCCCGGCCGGATCAGCAAGATCCAGGGCGTCGAGGCGACCGACACCCACGTGGCCTTCCGCACCTATTCGCAGCACGACCTGGAGGCCGCGTTCTCCATCGGCCTGGACGCGTAGGCGGGCAGCGCCGCCCTCAGACCTGGGCGGCGCCCCGGTCCGGCACGCAACGGCCGTCCTCGGTGCGGTACTTCCAGCGTGCCCCGTCGCTCACCAGCTCCCGGACCGCCCGCAGGAAGCGCTCGACGTGCTCGTCCGGGGTCCCCGCGCCGAAGCTGACCCGGATCGCGTTGAGGGACCGCTCGCCGGGCTGCGCCTCCGGTGCGCCGCACTCCCCCGCCTCGCCCGGGTCGGTGCCGAGCAGGGTGCGCACGAGCGGGTGGGCGCAGAAGAGGCCGTCGCGCACCCCGATGCCGTACTCGGCGGAGAGGGCGGCGGCGAAGTGCGAGCTGTTCCAGCCCTCCACCACGAACGAGATCACGCCGACCCTCGGCGCGTCGTCGCCGAACAGCGAGAGCACCTTCACCTCGGGGACCTCGGCCAGCCCCGTCAGGACCTCGCGGACGAGGCGCTGCTCACGGGCGACCAGCCGGTCGAATCCGGCCTCGGTGAGCGCCTTGCAGGCGGAGGCGATGGAGTGGACGCCGATGACGTTGGGCGAGCCGGCCTCGTGCCGGGCGGCCGTGGTGTGCCACTCGACGTCCACACCGCCGTCCGCGCGCCGGGCCACCGTGCGCGAGGCACCCCCGCCGGCCAGGTACGGCTCCGCGTCGCGCAGCCAGTCGGCCCGGCCGGCCAGGACGCCCGAGCCGAACGGCGCGTACAGCTTGTGCCCGGAGAAGGCCACCCAGTCGACGTCCAGCTCGGCGATGTCCACCGGGTGGTGCGGGGCGAGCTGGGCGGCGTCCAGGACGATCCGGGCGCCGTGCGCGTGGGCGGCGGCGGCCAGCTCCCGTACGGGCCACAGCTCACCGGTCACGTTGGAGGCGCCGGTGACGCAGACCAGCGCGGGGCCGTAGGGCTCACGGTCCGCCAGGGCCCGCTCCAGGGTGGCGACGGCCTGGGCGGGGGTGCGCGGGGCGTTCAGGTAGGTGACGTGGGCGTCGCGCCAGGGCAGCAGCGAGGCGTGGTGCTCGGTCTCGAAGACGAAGACCCGGCAGTCGGCGGGCAGCGCGGCGGCCAGCAGGTTGAGCGAGTCCGTGGTGGACCGGGTGAAGACCACCTGGTCCTCGGGACGGCAGCCCAGGAACTCCGCCACGGTGGCCCGGCTCGACTCGAAGAGGTCCGTGGACAGCTGCGACAGGTACCCGGCGCCCCGGTGCACGCTGCCGTAGTACGGGGCGTACGCGGCCACGTCGTCCCAGACCCGCTTCAGCGCCGGGGCGCTCGCCGCGTAGTCCAGCGCGGCGTAGCCGACCTCGCCACCGGTGACCAGCGGGACGAGGACATCGTCACCCAGAACCGGCAGCGGGGCACAGAGCGACTGGTCGGCGGCAGCGGTGAAGACAGACATGGCGAACTCCCGTAACAGGCAGGCGAATTCCGCGTACCCGCGGATACGCGGCAGCACGGAGTGAAAGAGAAGAGGGGTGTGCGGAGAAGGGCCTCGGGCCCTAACGCATTCGCTTGCTCACAAGAGGCTCCCTGAGGACCAAGGACCCCACGGGTGGACGTCACGCGACGTCGAGGGGTCCGCGCTTGCCGCAGACCTCGCTGCCTGCGGCCCGGTCTTCACCCGGGGCACCCCGCCACGGACGGAGGGTTGCCGGACAGCGGGCCGGGGCCGTAGTCGCTGTCACTCATGACCTGCGCAGCATCTTGCCATACGTACGGGAACGCGCAAGGCGCAGTCCGCGATCCGGACTGCGCCCTGCCTCACACCGCCGCGCTCACGCGTTGCTGGCGACGACCCATCTCTCCAGCACCCGCCCCGCCGCGCCCGAGTCGATGGCCTCGGCGGCCTTCGCCATACCGGCCCGGATCTGCTCGGTGAGCGACCCCTCGCCCGGGTCCAGCGCGACCAGCGCCGCCGCCGAGTTGAGCAGCACGGCGTCCCGTACCGGACCGGTCTCCCCGGCCAGCAGCCGGCGCGCCACGTCCGCGTTGTACGAGGCGTCGGCGCCGCGCAGCGCCTCCACCGGGACCAGGTCGACGCCCACGTCGCGCGGGTCGAACGTCTCCTCGCGGACGACGCCGTCCCGGGCCACCCAGACCCGCGAGGTCGCGGTGGTGGTCAGCTCGTCCAGGCCGTCGTCGCCCCGGAACACCAGGGCGGAGTTGCCGCGCTCGGCGAGCACGCCCGCGACGATGGGGGCCATGCGGAGATCGGCCACCCCGATCGCCTGGGAGCGCACCCGGGCCGGGTTGGTGAGCGGGCCCAGGATGTTGAACGTGGTGGGCGCGCCCAGCTCCGCGCGGGCCTTGGCCGCGTGGCGCAGGGCGGGGTGGAACTTCACCGCGAAGCAGAAGGTGATGCCCGCCTCCTCGGCCACCTCCACGACACGCCGCGGGGACAACTCCAGGTTGACGCCGAGCTTCCCGAGCACGTCGGACGAGCCGCTGGCCGACGACGCGGAGCGGCTGCCGTGCTTGACGACCTTGGCGCCGGTCCCCGCGATCACTATGGCGGACATGGTGGAGATGTTGACCGTCTTGGCCATGTCCCCGCCGGTGCCGACGATGTCGACGGTCCGGCCGGGCACGTCGATGGTCGTGGCGTGCTCGTACATCGCGCGGACCAGGCCGGAGACCTCCGTGACCGTCTCACCCTTGGCCCGCAGGGCGACCGCGAAACCGGCGATCTGCGCGTCGGTGGCCTCGCCGCTCATGACGCGGTCCATGGCCCACGCGGTGGCGTCGGCGCTCAGGTCCTCGCCACGCAGCAGGGGGGTCAGCACGCTGGGCCAGGAGAAGGCCGCCACGCTGTCGCCGCCGTCCGGGGTCACAACGTTCATGGTCCGCTCCTGGGGTCCACAGCCGATAAGGGAGGGCTCCACCCTATCGAGCCCCGGGGACGGCAAAGAGCCCCGTCCAGCGGATGGACGGGGCTCTCGCCGTGGCGATCAGAACGGGTGATCAGTGGTGGCCGTGGCCGCTGGTGATCTCCTTGTACTCCTCGGCGGTGGGCTTGGCGATCTGGTTGTCCTCGCCGTACAGGCTCTTGCTGAGCCGCGCCCGGACCTTGGTGATCCTGGAGACCTTGCGCTCCACGCCGTTCTCGTCGACCGTCGGGCCGATTTCGAGCGGCTTGTACTGCTCGTGCGCGGTGAGCTTGTAGCGCGCCTCCGGCGACAGCGGCTCGTGGACCTCGACGAACTCACCGTGCGGCAGCCGCTTGATGAGCCCGGACTCGCGGCCGTGCAGCACCTTCTCCTTGTCGCGGCGCTGGAGGCCGAGGCAGATCCGCCGGGTCACGACGAACGCGATGACCGGGCCGACGAAGAAGGCGATGCGGACGAACCAGCTGATCGAGTTGAGCGAGAGGCTGAAGTGCGTCGCCCAGATGTCGTTGCCGCCGCCGATCAGCATGACGAAGTAGATCGTCACCCAGGCGACCCCGAGGGCCGTCCGGGTCGGCGCGTTGCGCGGCTTGTCCAGGATGTGGTGCTCGCGCTTGTCGCCGGTGATCCATGACTCGATGAAGGGCCACAGGGCCAGCGCACCGAGGACCAGACCGAACAGGACCAGCGGGATGAAGACACCCAGGACCAGCGTGTGGCCCCAGAGGTTGATCTCCCAGCCCGGCATCACACGGACGAAGCCTTCCGCGAAGCCCATGTACCAGTCCGGCTGGGCGCCCGTGGACACCTGGTCGGGACGGTACGGGCCGAGCGCCCAGATCGGGTTGATCGAGGCGATCGCCGCGATGATCGCGATGAAGCCGAAGACCAGGAAGAAGAACCCGCCGGCCTTCGCCATGTACACCGGCAGCAGGGGCATGCCGACGACGTTCTTGTTCGTCTTGCCGGGACCCGCGAACTGGGTGTGCTTGTGGTAGAAGACCAGGATCAGGTGGCCGACCACGAGCCCGAGCATGATGCCCGGCAGCAGCAGGATGTGGATCGAGTAGAACCTCGCGATGATGTCGCCGCCGGGGAACTCCCCGCCGAACAGGAACATCGACAGGTACGTACCCACGATCGGCGTCGACAGGATCGCGCCCTGGGTGAAGCGGACACCCGTACCGGAGAGCAGGTCGTCCGGCAGCGAGTAACCGGTGAAACCGGTGAACATGCCGAGGACGAACAGCAGGAAGCCGAACAGCCAGTTGATCTCGCGCGGCTTGCGGTACGCGCCGGTGAAGAAGACGCGCATCATGTGCACGAACATGCCGGCCAGGAAGATGACCGCGGCCCAGTGGTGGATCTGCCGGACCAGCAGACCACCGCGGACGTCGAAGCTGATGTCCAGCGTCGAGGCGTACGCCTCCGACATCCGGATGCCCTGCATGGGCTCGTACGGGCCGTGGTAGACGACCTCGTTCATGCTCGGGTGGAAGAACAGCGTCAGATACACACCCGTGAGGATGATGATGATGAAGCTGTACAGGCAGATCTCACCGAGCATGAAGGACCAGTGGTCCGGGAAGATCTTGCGCATGTTGGCCTTGGCGAGGGAGTAGATCCCCAGCCGGCCGTCGGCCCAGTCGGCCACCCGCTCACCGGCGGGCGCCTTGCGGTTGCCCGGCGCCGCTGCGCCGGGTGTGTTCGTCGCAGTACTCATCCGCGCTCCCAGAATGCAGGACCGACGGGCTCTTCGAAGTCACCGAGCGCCTGGAGGTTGCCCTCGCTGTTCACGCCGATCCGCAGCTGCGGAAGGGCGTGGCCGGCCGGACCGAAGATGACGCGGGCGCCGTCGGAGAGGTCGAAGGTGGACTGGTGGCACGGGCAGAGCACGTGGTGCGTCTGCTGCTCGTACAGGCTGATCGGGCAGCCGACGTGCGTGCAGATCTTGGAGAAGGCCACGATGCCCTCGTGCGCCCACTCGCGCTCGCGCTTGTCCTTGATGTCGTCCGGCTCGATGCGGATGATCATCAGGGCGGCCTTGGCGATCTGCGTCTGGAAGTCCTCGTCGTGCTCCTCCAGGCCCTCGGGCATGGCGAAGGTCAGCGAACCGACGACCACGTCCTCGGGACGCAGCGGCTCCATCGTGTTCATGTTGACGAGCTGCTTGCCCTCGGCCCACAGGGTCTTGCGGAGCTTCTTCTCCGGCAGCGGACCCAGGTCGCGCAAAAGCATCACGCCGGAGAGCGGCACCAGGGCCAGCGCACCGAACATGGTGTTGCGGATCAGCTTGCGCCGGCCGAGCGCGGACTCCCGGGCGCCGTCCGCGAAGTCGGACAGGACCTTCGCCTTGACCTCGGGGGTCGCCTCGATGGCGTGCCGGTCGTCGGCGACCTCGACGTCGGACATCAGGGTGCGCGCCCAGTGGACGGCACCCGCGCCGATCAGGAAGAGCGCCAGACCCAGGGTCAGACCCAGGGAGAAGTTGAGCGCGCTGACATGACCGAACGGGAAGATGAAGACGATCTTGTCGACCGGGAAGATGACGTAGGAGGCGATGAAGCCCACCGTCGCCAGCATGGACAACAGGAACATGAACGCGACGGTGCGCTCGGAGCGCTTCGCGGCCCGCTCGTCGATGTCCTGGATGCGCGGCTTGTGGGCCGGCAGCCCCGGGTCGGCGAACGGGTCGTCGTGCGCCTTGTCCACCGCGTCGTGCGCGGCGCCCTGCTCGTCGGGCAGGTTCTCTTCTGGAATCTCTTGGCTACTCATGACTTCTTGGCCTTAGCGGTGTGGGCCGCGACCCAAATGGCAACTGCGATCAGACCGCCCAGGCCGAAGATCCAGCCGAACAGACCCTCGCTGACCGGACCCAGGCCGCCGAGAGCGAGGCCGCCGGGGGACTCGGCTTCGGAGCCGTTCACGGTCTTGACGTAGGCGATGATGTCCCGCTTCTGCTTCTCGGGCATCGTCGAGTCGGGGAAGGACGGCATGCTCTGCGGGCCGGTCAGCATGGCCTCGTAGATGTGCTTCGGGCTCACGCCGTCGAGGTCGGGCGCGTACTTGCCGTTCGTCAGCGCGCCACCCTTGCCGGTGAAGTTGTGGCACTGCGCGCAGTTGGTACGGAACAGGTCGCCGCCCTTGGCGATGTCCGCACCCTCAGGGCTGACCTGGCTCTTGGTCGGAACGACCGGACCGGCGCCGAGCGACGCAACGTACGCCGCGAGCTGGTCGATCTCGGCCTGGCTGTAGATGACCTTCTTCTTCGGTACCTGGGCGCCCGGCTGCTGCGCGGGCATGCGGCCCGTACCGACCTGGAAGTCCACGGCGGCGGAGCCCACGCCGACAAGCTGCGGCCCGTCGGTGGTGCCCTGACCGCCGGTTCCGTGGCAGCTGGCGCAACCGACGGAGTACAGCTTCTTGCCCTCTTCGATGGCGAGGGACTGGGCGGTGTCGTCGGCCTGCGCCTTACTCGCGGGCGCGAACGCGGCGTACAGCCCCCCGGTGGCCGCCAGCGCGAGGAGTAGTACGACGACCGCCGCCAACGGATGGCGTCGTCGTGCGGAGAGCTTTTTCACGGATTACCCCGGTGTCAGGATCTTCTGCGTCGATGCTGGATGTGGTTCGGGCTCGGGCCCGGTTACTTGATCATGTAGATCGTGGCGAAGAGGCCGATCCACACGACATCGACGAAGTGCCAGTAATAGGACACGACGATGGCGGCGGTCGCCTGTTCATGGGTGAACCTCTTGGCCGCGTACGTCCTGCCCAGAACGAGCAGGAAGGCGATGAGACCGCCTGTCACGTGCAGACCGTGGAAGCCGGTGGTCAGGTAGAACACCGAGCCGTACGGGTCGGAGGACAGCGAGAGGCCGTCCTTCTTCACCAGCTCGGTGTACTCGAAGACCTGGCCTCCGATGAAGATCGAACCCATCACGAAAGTGATCACGAACCACGCACGGAGCTTCTTCACATCGCCCCGCTCCGCGGCGAAGACGCCGAGCTGGCAGGTGAGTGAGGAGAGCACCAGGATCGTGGTGTTCGTCGCCGAGAACGGGAAGTTCAGGGCGGACGCCATTTCCTTCCAGTGTTCCGGTCCGGTCACCGATCGCAGGGTGAAGTACATCGCGAAGAGGGCCGCGAAGAACATCAGCTCGGAGCTCAACCAGATGATGGTTCCGACGCTGGTGAGGTTCGGCCGATTGACCGACGGGTGCGCGTGCCCGGTTTCTACTGTCGTTGCTGTCGCCACGACCGACATTATGTCGGTCGCTTATCCCGCCCTCACTCCGGGGGGTGCCGTTCGGTGTGTCAGAGGGGTGTGTCCTGCCCGAACGGCCCATGGAAGGGCTGTGCGAACCGGTGCTGACACGCTGTCGGGCGGAGTACGATCCGCGCATCGGACGGCTCTCGCCCACCGAGCGCCCCGAGTGCCCCGAAGACACGGATGTCACGGAGGAACCATGCAGCCGACCGCCACGGTCCTGGTCTACAGCGACAACGCGCACACCCGTGAGCAGGTGAGGCTGGCAGCAGGGCGCAGGCCCGCGGCGGACGTGCCGCCGGTGGAGTTCCTGGAGTGCGCCACGCTGCCCGCCGTCCTGGACGCCCTCGACCGCGGGGGCGTCGACGTCTGCGTGCTGGACGGCGAGACCGCTCCGGCGGGCGGCATGGGCGTCTGCCGGCAGATCAAGGACGAGGTCTTCCGCTGCCCGCCGGTCCTGGTCCTCATCGGGCGCCCGCAGGACGCCTGGCTGGCCACCTGGAGCCGTGCGGACGCCGCGGTGACGCTGCCGGTGGAGCCGGTGGAGTTCGCGGACTCCCTGGCCGCCCTGCTGCGCACACGGCTGTCCGTGGGGGCCTGAGCCCCCACGGACGGGTCGCACGGTCAGACCTGGGGGCGCAGCCGCGCCGCCCGGACCGTGTCGACCCGCGGTGCGGTGGTGTCGTTGTTCAGCGCACTGCCCTTCTGCCACTTGGCCCAGGACAGGTTCCAGTCGCCGTAGCCGTTGTCGAAGGGCGTCATCGTCTCGCCGTCGCTGCCGACGACGCTGACGATGTCGCCCTCCCGCACGGTGTTGAAGAACCACTCGGCCTCACTGGTGCTCATCCCGGTGCAGCCGTGGCTGACGTTGGCGTACCCCTGCGAGCCGGTGGACCAGGGCGCCGCGTGCACGTATTCGCCGCTCCACGTCACCCGGGTGGCCCAGTAGACGTCGAGGTCGTACGAGTCCGCGGACCCGGCGGCGATCCCGATGGACTCCCCGCGCATACGTACGTACTGCTCCTTTCCGAGCACGACCTTGACGCCGTTGCGCGTGTCGAAGCCCGGTTTGCCCGTGGTGACTGGGATGGTGTTGATCACTTCGCCGTTGCGGAGCACCGTCATGGAGTGCTCGGAGGCGTCCGTGACGGCCTCGATGCGGTCCCCGGTGGTGATCTTCAGCGCCTTGGCGGGGGCCCCGTAGAGCGAGTCGGTGACCTTTATGCCGGTCAGGTTGGAGCTGACTTCGATGCCGGCGTTGGCCGGCCAGTACTCCTTGGGCCGGTAGTGCAGCGTCTTGTCGTCGACCCAGTACCAGGAGCCGACGACGGAGGGCGTGGAGCGGACCCGCAGGCCGCGCTCGACGGTGGCGCGTGAGGCGTTGTCCGTGACGGGGGCGCTGAGCGTGGCGACGAGGGGCTGGCCGACGCCGTAGGTGCCCGCCCGGGGGCCGAAGGTGACCTTGAGGAACTTGGTGGCCTTGGCGGTGTCGAAGGACATCGTGCGGGTGCCGGGGGCCCCGTCGCCGTCCTCCATGCGGACCTTGACGGTGTAACGGGTCCCTGCGGCCAGCGGGGCGGTGGAGTGCCACCGGTGTCCGTCGGCGTCGAGTTCGCCCGCCAGATGCCGTCCTGCGGCGTCCACGGCCGATACGTCGGTGATCCGGCCGTCGTCGGCGTCGACCCGGATCTCCAGGGGCTTGTCGGGGTCGATCTTCTTGCCGCCGTCAGGCGTGTTGAAGGAGACCTCGTCGGCCGCGTCGAACGGCTGGGCCGACAGGGGGTGACCATCGGAATCCCCGCAGGCTGCCGCCCCGGCGACCAAGGTCGCGGCCAGCAGAGTGCAGCTCACTACGGGACGGATGCGCAGCGTGTGGTTCATGGACTCACGCTAAGAACATTCGTCCGTTTCAGCGCGCGGGGCGACTGCAAACGGGGGGCCGGCACTTCGTGTCGAAGTGTCGGCCCCCCGTCAGGTGGAGCGGTGTGCTACCGGCGGACCGGTCTCACTGGGTGCGGTTCTCACCGCGGTAGTACTCGAACACCCAGCCGAAGAGGCCGACCAGGATGATGGGCGCCGAGAAGTAGAGCAGCCACCAGCCGAAGACGATGCCCATGAAGGCGAAGGCACCGCCGATCGCCAGCGAGAGCGGCTGCCAGCTGTGCGGGGAGAAGAACCCCACCTCGCCGGCCTCGTCCGCGACGTCCGCTTCCTTGTTGTCCTGCGCCATCGCGTCGACCCGCCGGGCCGTGAAGGCCAGGTAGAAGCCGATCATGACGCTCAGGCCGAAGCCCAGGAACAGCGCGGTGGTGCCGACGGGCTCCTTCGACCACACGCCGTACGTGATGGCCATGATGAGGATGAACAGCGCCAGACCGAGGAACATCTTGCCCTGGATCTTCACTTGCCCGCCTCCTTGCCGCCGGCGAGGGCCTTGTCACCCTCGGAGGCGTGGTCCAGCTGCTCCAGCGCGGTGATCTCCGGGTGGTGCAGGTCGAACGCCGGGGATTCGGAGCGGATACGGGGCAGCGTGAGGAAGTTGTGCCGCGGCGGCGGGCAGGAAGTCGCCCATTCGAGCGAACGGCCGTAGCCCCACGGGTCGTCCACCTCGATCTTCTTGCCGTACTTGGCGGTCTTCCAGACGTTGTAGAAGAACGGCAGGATCGACAGGCCGAGCAGGAACGAGGAGATGGTCGAGATGGTGTTCAGCGCGGTGAAGCCGTCCGCGGCGAGGTAGTCCGCGTAACGCCGCGGCATGCCCTCCGCGCCCAGCCAGTGCTGCACCAGGAACGTGCCGTGGAAGCCCACGAACAGCGTCCAGAAGGTGATCTTGCCGAGCCGCTCGTCCAGCATCTTGCCGGTGAACTTCGGCCACCAGAAGTGGAATCCGGAGAACATCGCGAACACCACGGTGCCGAAGACGACGTAGTGGAAGTGCGCGACCACGAAGTACGAGTCGGAGACGTGGAAGTCCATCGGCGGCGAGGCCAGGATGACGCCGGTCAGACCACCGAAGGTGAAGGTGATCAGGAAGCCGATCGCCCAGAGCATCGGTGTCTCGAAGGACAGCGAGCCCTTCCACATCGTGCCGATCCAGTTGAAGAACTTCACCCCGGTGGGTACCGCGATGAGGAACGTCATGAAGGAGAAGAACGGCAGGAGTACACCGCCGGTGACGTACATGTGGTGGGCCCACACGGTCACCGAGAGGCCGGCGATGGAAATCGTCGCGGCCACCAGGCCGATGTAACCGAACATCGGCTTGCGGCTGAAGACCGGGATCACTTCGGAAATGATCCCGAAGAACGGCAAGGCGATGATGTACACCTCTGGATGGCCGAAGAACCAGAAGAGGTGTTGCCACAGCAAGGCGCCGCCGTTGGCCGCGTCGAATACGTGGGCACCGAACTTGCGGTCCGCCTCCAGGGCGAACAGCGCGGCCGCCAGGACCGGGAAGGCCAGCAGGACCAGCACACCGGTCAGCAGGACGTTCCAGGTGAAGATCGGCATGCGGAACATCGTCATGCCGGGCGCGCGCATGCAGATGATCGTGGTGATGAAGTTGACCGAACCGAGGATCGTGCCGAAGCCGGAGAAGGCCAGACCCATGATCCACATGTCGGCGCCGACACCCGGCGAACGGACGGCGTCCGACAGCGGGGAGTAGGCGAACCAGCCGAAGTCGGCGGCACCCTGCGGGGTGATGAAGCCGGCCACCGCGATGATCGAGCCGAAGAGGTACAGCCAGTACGCGAACATGTTCAGCCGCGGGAACGCCACGTCGGGCGCGCCGATCTGCAACGGCATGATCCAGTTCGCGAACCCGGCGAACAGCGGCGTCGCGAACATCAGCAGCATGATCGTGCCGTGCATCGTGAACGCCTGGTTGAACTGCTCGTTCGACATGATCTGCGTGCCCGGCCGGGCCAGCTCGGCGCGCATGAAGAGCGCCATCAGGCCGCCGATGCAGAAGAAGGCGAACGATGTGACCAGGTACATCGTGCCGATCGTCTTGTGGTCAGTGGTGGTCAGCCACTTGACGACGACGTTCCCCGGCTGCTTGCGCCGGACCGGCAGCTCGTCCTCGTACGAGTCGTCTGCTGCCGCGGCACCCTGAGGTTCGTTGAGGATGCTCACAGTTTGTTCGTCTCCGCATTCCTGGCCGGGTCAGTCTGCTCGATGCCGGCCGGCACGTAGCCCTTCTGGTCCTTCTTCGCCAGCTCCTTGAGGTGCGCCCGATAGCGCTCCGGGGAGACGACCTTGACGTTGAAGAGCATCCGGGAGTGGTCGACGCCGCAGAGCTCGGCGCACTTGCCCATGAAGGTGCCCTCCTGGGTGGGGGTCACCTCGAAGGCATTGGTGTGGCCCGGAATGACGTCCTGCTTCATGAGGAACGGCACCACCCAGAAGGAGTGGATGACGTCACGCGAAGTCAGGATGAAACGGACCTTCTCGCCCTTGGGCAGCCAGAGGGTCGGCCCCGGGTTGCCGGTCTGCGGGTTCCGGTCCCCCGGGATGCCGACGTCGTAGACGCCGTCCGCACCCTTGGGGAAGTCCTTGCGGAACCTGTTCGGGATGGCGTCGAGCTCCTTGGGGACCTCGTTGCCCGTGGCGGTGGAGCCGTCCACGTTCTCGATGTAGTTGAAGCCCCAGCTCCACTGGTAGCCGACCACGTTGATGGTGTGGGCGGGCTTCGAGGAGAGCGTGAGGAGCTTCGTCTCGTCCCGGGCGGTGAAGTAGAACAGCACCGAGACGATGATCAGGGGGACCACGGTGTACAGCGCCTCGATGGGCATGTTGTACCGGGTCTGCGGAGGTACCTCCACCTTGGTGCGGCTGCGCCGGTGGAAGATGACGCTCCACAGGATCAGGCCCCAGACCAGCACGCCCGTGGCGAGCGCTGCCGCCCACGAGCCCTGCCAGAGGGAAAGGATCCGTGGGGCCTCTTCCGTTACCGGCGTAGGCATACCAAGGCGGGGGAAGTCCTTGTACGTGCAACCGGTGGCGGTCGCCAGGATCAGGCCCGCAGTCAGCACCTGCGGCAGCTTCCGCCGCATCGGGCGCCGCGACGAGCGGTCGGAGCCGTTGGGACTCACGTAGCGCCTTCCCGAGAGTCTCGCCCGCACGGTCGGCGCGGCCGTCTCGCTGGTCGGTCGCCGGCCCTGTACGGGCAGGGGTTTGGATGTTTATGCGGACCAAACCCTACTGGACGCTATTTGGGGTCGCGCGGGGAGGGTGCCCAACGCGCCGCCCGACTCCCCGAAGGGGTGGAATTCGCGCCTCCGGCTGCCATCTGACGCCCCCTCCACCGGGCGGAGCGGCCGGTGGCGGGCGGCGGGGGCGCTCCGGGCTAGGCCCTGTCGTCACATTCCCGTCGTCGCCCGGCAGACGGGAATGTGACGACAGGGCCGACCGGTGCCCGGGGCCCCAAATAGACGCCGCGTCCCCCGCCCCCCGCCCGGGGCCGGGGGGGGGGGCCGCCGCGGGCTTCGACCTTCCCTCTCATCGCCTCCTGCGCCGGCACTCGTGTATTTTCCCGACAGGGCCTAGCGTGACCGGGTGCCCTACTTCGACGCGGCGTCCGCCGCCCCCCTGCATCCCGTCGCCCGCCAGGCGCTGCTTGCCGCGCTGGACGAGGGCTGGGCCGATCCGGCCCGGCTGCACCGTGAGGGACGCCGTGCCCGGCTGCTGCTCGACGCGGCCCGGGAGGCCGCCGCCGAGGGTGTCGGGTGCCGCCCCGACGAGCTCACCTTCACCTCGTCGGGCACCGGCGCGGTGCATTCCGGAATTTCCGGCGCGCTCGCCGGGCGTCGGCGTGTCGGACGCCGCCTGGTGGTGTCGGCGGTCGAACACTCGTCGGTCCTCCACGCGGCGGCGGACCACGAGGAGCGGGGCGGCACGGTCGCCCGGGTCCCGGTGGAGCGGACCGGCGCGGTGGACGCACAGACCTTCGGGCGGGCGCTGACCGAGGACACCGCGCTGGCCTGCCTCCAGTCCGCCAACCATGAGGTGGGCACCGAGCAGCCGGTGGCCGAGGCGGCCGGGCTGTGCCGGGCGGCCGGGGTGCCGCTGCTGGTGGACGCGGCGCAGTCGCTGGCCTGGGGCCCGGTGCCGGAGGGCTGGTCGCTGCTGGCCGGCAGCGCGCACAAGTGGGGCGGGCCTGCCGGGGTCGGGCTGCTCGCGGTGCGCAAGGGGGTCCGGTTCGCGCCGCAGGGGCCCTCGGACGAGCGGGAGTCGGGGCGGGCGCCGGGGTTCGAGAACCTGCCGGCGATCGTCGCGGCGGCGGCGTCCCTGCGCGCGGTGCGGGCGGAGGCGAACGCCGAGGCGGTCCGGCTGCGGGCCCTGGTGGACCGCATCCGGGCCCGGGTACCCGCACTGGTGCCCGATGTGGAGGTGGTCGGCGATCCGGTGCGGCGGCTGCCGCACCTGGTGACCTTCTCCTGTCTCTATGTCGACGGGGAGACCTTGCTCGGGGAGCTGGACCGGGCCGGCTTCTCCGTCTCGTCGGGTTCGTCCTGCACCAGCAGCACGCTGACGCCGAGCCATGTGCTCAAGGCGATGGGCGTCCTGTCCGAGGGGAACGTCCGCGTGTCGCTGCCCCGGGGCACCGCGGAGGAGGACGTCGACCGTTTCCTTGAGGTGCTGCCGGGCCTGGTCGCCGGGGTCCGCGAGCAGCTCGGCGCGCCGGCCGCCGCGGCCCCCTCCCCCGCCCCGGACGACTCGCTGGTGGTCGACGCGCTGGGCAAGCGGTGCCCGATCCCGGTGATCGAGCTCGCAAAGGTGATCGGAGGGGTGCCGGTGGGCGCCACGGTGACCGTGCTCTCCGACGACGAGGCGGCCCGGCTGGACATCCCGGCCTGGTGCGCGATGCGCGAGCAGGAGTACGTGGGCGAGAAGCCGGCGGACCGGGGCGCGGCCTATGTGGTCCGCCGGCTCTCCTGAGCGGCGCGTCAGACGAGGTGCGCGTGGACCTCGGCGGCGGCCTCGTGGCCGTACGCCTTGGTGAAGCGGTCCATGAAGTGGGTGCGGTGCAGGGTGTACTCCTGGGTGCCCACGGTCTCGATGACGAGCGTGGCGAGCATGCAGCCGACCTGGGCGGCGCGCTCCAGGCCGACGCCCCAGGCGAGACCGGAGAGGAAGCCGGCCCGGAAGGCGTCGCCGACTCCGGTCGGGTCGGCCTTGACGTTCTCCTCGGGGCAGCCGACCTCGATGGGCTCCTCGCCGGCCCGCTCGATGCGCACGCCCTGGGCGCCGAGCGTGGTGACCCGGTGGCCGACCTTGCCCAGGATCTCCTCGTCGGTCCAGCCGGTCTTGGACTCGATGAGCCCCTTCTCGTACTCGTTGGAGAAGAGGTACGTGGCGCCGTCCAGGAGGATGCGGATCTCGTCGCCGTCCATGCGGGCGATCTGCTGGGAGAAGTCGGCGGCGAACGGGATGCCGCGCGTACGGCACTCCTCCGTGTGGCGGAGCATGCCCTCCGGGTCGTCGGCGCCGATGGAGACGAGGTCGAGGCCGCCCACGCGGTCGGCGACGGCCTTGAGCTCGATGAGGCGGGCCTCGCTCATGGCGCCGGTGTAGAAGGAGCCGATCTGGTTGTGGTCGGCGTCCGTGGTGCAGACGAAGCGGGCGGTGTGCAGGACCTCGGAGATCCGTACCCCGCTGGTGTCGACGCCGTGCCGTTCGAGCCAGGCGCGGTACTCGTCGAAGTCGGAGCCGGCCGCGCCGACCAGGATCGGCTTCGTGCCGAGCAGGCCCATGCCGAAGCAGATGTTGGCGGCGACCCCTCCCCGGCGTACGTCCAGGTTGTCGACCAGGAAGGAGAGCGAGACCGTGTGCAGCTGGTCGGCGACCAGCTGGTCGGCGAAGCGGCCGGGGAAGGTCATGAGGTGGTCGGTGGCGATGGAGCCGGTGACTGCGATACGCACGGGGAGACGTCTCCTGCGGAGGTCGAAGGGAACGGATGTCCGCGTCCCAGGGGTGACGTGACAGTTCACGCTACCCGCTCGCGCCGGCCCCGAAGCGGAAAAACTACCCGATAGTAGGGCTTTCTTCGCGGGCTCCGTGGTGCCTACGGTGCCGTTATGCCGAACCACATCGCCCCGCGCGAGTCCGAGACCGGTCTGGCCGAGCTGCGCGGAGACTGCGCCCGGATGGCCCCGCACTGGGTGGTGCCCACGAGGACCACCCCTACCCGCGTCGCGCCCGCCTTGATCCACGGGGTCACCGTGCCGCCCGCCTCCGCCCGGCTGCTCGACGCGATGGAGGACCGGCCCTAGGACCCTGGGCAGACCCCGGGGAACCAGGTGCCTCGCTGATCCGTCCCAGCCCTGTCCGCCCCACACGGCGGGCCGTGCGCCGGCCGAGCGCACGACGGCGATGCAGGCGAAGGAGCGATCCGGTGAGCACCGAGCGACCCGACAACGACGTGACCACCACCCGGCGGCGTTCCCCGCTGGTCGCGGCCTCGGTGGCGGCCGCCGTCCTGCTGGCCGGTGGCGGCGGCGCGTACTGGGCCGCGACCGCGGCGGACGGCGGCGACGACACGCGGAGCGCGGCGCCCGGCGGTGGCGGGACTCCCCCGCCCCTGGCCCTGGACGACGCCGGAACGCCGACCGCCCCCTCCCGGGAGGGCATCGCTCCCGGCGAGCCCGATCCGCACGGCGGGCGGCTGGTCTACCGCGCGTCCGGCAAGCTGCCGGACGGGCCGGCGAAGGCCGCCGTCCAGCGCGCCGGGGGCACGGTCACGGCCGCCGAGGTGGCCAGGCTGGCGAAGGCGCTCGGACTGGCGGGCACCCCGCAGTCGGAGGCCACCTCCTGGAAGGTCGGCTCGGACGGGGACGGCTCGGGTCCGGTGCTGCGGGTGAACAAGCAGGCGCCGGGGAGCTGGACCTTCACCCGGTACGGCTCCGGCGGGACGGACAACTGCAAGAAGGGGGCCGTCTGCTCGGTGGCCCCGGGCGGCTCCGGGCAGCCCGTGGACGAGAAGACCGCGAAGGCCGCCGCCGCGCCGGTGCTGAAGGCGGCGGGCCAGGACGACGCCGCGCTCGACGCGGGCCAGCTGATGGGCTCGGTCCGGGTGGTCAACGCCGATCCGGTGGTGGACGGGCTGCCCACGTACGGCTGGGCGACCGGCGTCCAGGTCGGCCCCGACGGCCAGGTGACCGGGGGCGCCGGAAAGCTGAAGGCGCTGGAGAAGGGCGACGCCTATCCGGTGATCGGCGCGGCCGAGGCGCTGGAGCGCCTCAACGCGGCGCAGCCACCGGCCGGGGAGATCGGCGGCTGCGCCTCGCCGGCCCCGCTGTCGGACGGGGTCGGCTGCGGGGCGAAGACCGGTGCGGAGCGGCCGGCGACGACCGTGACGGTGGAGAAGGCGGTCTTCGGCCTGGCGGTGCACACGACGGGCGGCGAGCAGCTGCTCGTACCGTCCTGGATCTTCTCGGTGAAGCCGGCCGGTGGCGTCGGTGACACGGTCACTCAGGTGGCGGTGGACCCGGAGTACCTGACGCGGGAGCCGGTGCCGGGCGAGTCCACGGGCGACGCCACGCCGAAGGACCGGGCGGTCACGTCGTACAGCGCGGACGGGCGGACGCTCTCGGTGACGTTCTGGGGCGGGGTGTGCAGCACGTACACCGCCGCCGCGCGTGAGGACGGGGACGCGGTCCGGGTGACCGTGGCGGAGAAGAAGGCGGAGCCGGGGAAGGTCTGCGTGATGATCGCGAAGGAGCTGACCCGTACGGTCACGCTGGACCGGCCGCTGGACGGCCGCAAGGTGGTCGACGCGGCCTCCGGCGCCCTGGTGCCGCGCGCCTGAGCCTCCTCGTACGCACCCTCGTACAACGGCGGCGGCCCCGGGACCGAAGTCCCGGGGCC
>NZ_JBHUXS010000007.1:0-393634 GCF_042669245.1 Streptomyces sp. NPDC057249
CCCTTCCGTCATCCGGAAGGGACCGGGCCCGCGGTCGTTGTCCTGCGGGTGCTTTACGAGAACGGGTCGAAGTCCCGGTACTCCTCGGCGACCTCGTCGCGCTCGGCCTCGCGGTCGCGGCGGCGCTGAGCGGCCGGACGCGGCTCCTCCAGGCGGTGGTCCTCGCCGCGGCGGCCCAGCATCTCGGCACCGGCGGTCACCGTCGGCTCCCAGTCGAAGACGACCGCGTTGTCCTCGGCGCCGATCGCCACGCCGTCGCCCGCCCGGGCCCCGGCCTTGCGCAGCTGGTCCTCGACGCCGAGCCGGGCGAGCCGGTCCGCGAGGTAGCCGACGGCCTCGTCGTTGTTGAAGTCGGTCTGGCGCACCCAGCGCTCCGGCTTCTCGCCGCGCACCCGGTAGATGCCGTCCTCCTCCAGGGTGACGGTGAAGCCGGCGTCGTCCACGGCCTTGGGCCGGATGACGATGCGGGTGGCCTCCTCGACCGGCTTGGCGGCGCGCGCCTCGGCGATGATGCCGGCGAGGGCGAACGACAGCTCCTTGAGCCCGGTCCTGGCCACGGCGGACGCCTCGAAGACGCGGTAGCCGCGCGCCTCCAGGTCGGGGCGGATCATGTCCGCGAGGTCCTGGCCGTCCGGGATGTCGATCTTGTTCAGGACGACGATGCGGGGCCGGTCCTCAAGACCCCCGTACAGCTTCAGCTCCTCCTCGATCATGTCGAGGTCGGAGACCGGGTCACGGTCCGACTCCAGCGTCGCCGTGTCCAGGACGTGGACGAGCACCGAGCAGCGCTCGACGTGGCGCAGGAACTCCAGGCCGAGGCCCTTGCCCTGGCTGGCGCCCGGGATCAGGCCGGGGACGTCGGCGATGGTGTAGACGGTCTCGCCGGCGGTCACCACGCCCAGGTTCGGGACGAGGGTGGTGAACGGGTAGTCCGCGATCTTCGGCTTCGCGGCCGAGAGGACGGAGATCAGCGAGGACTTGCCGGCGCTCGGGTAGCCCACGAGGGCCACATCGGCGACGGTCTTGAGCTCCAGGACGATGTCGCGGGACTCGCCGGGCTCGCCGAGCAGCGCGAAGCCGGGGGCCTTGCGCCGGGCGGAGGCCAGCGCGGCGTTGCCGAGGCCGCCGCGGCCGCCCTGGCCGGCGACGAAGGCGGTGCCCTGGCCGACGAGGTCGGCGAGCACGTTGCCCTGGCGGTCGAGGACGACGGTGCCGTCCGGGACGGGCAGGACCAGGTCCTGGCCCTCCTTGCCGGTGCGGTGGTCGCCGCCGCCGGGCTGGCCGTTGGTGGCCTTGCGGTGGGGGTGGTGGTGGTAGTCGAGGAGCGTGGTGACGGACTGGTCGACGACCAGGGTCACATCGCCGCCGCGGCCCCCGTTGCCGCCGTCCGGGCCGCCGAGCGGCTTGAACTTCTCACGGTGAACGGAGGCACAGCCGTGGCCTCCGTTACCCGCGGCGACATGCAGTTCGACGCGGTCCACGAAGGTGGTCATGGGTGGAACCTCCAGTTGCATACCTGCGGAAAGACTTCGCTCGCCCCCGTAAGGGCAACACGCGAAAGGCGGACCCACTTCCCCTCTCGGGAAGTGAGGTCCGCCTCCACGTCATACCGCTCTACGAGCGCCGGGAATTCAGCCGGCGATCGGAACGATGTTCACGACCTTGCGGCCACGGTGCGTGCCGAACTCGACCGCACCGGCGGCGAGGGCGAACAGCGTGTCGTCGCCGCCACGGCCGACGCCCGTGCCCGGGTGGAAGTGGGTGCCGCGCTGGCGGACCAGGATCTCACCGGCGTTGACGGCCTGGCCGCCGAAGCGCTTCACGCCGAGCCGCTGAGCATTGGAATCGCGCCCGTTCCGGGTGGACGATGCGCCCTTCTTGTGTGCCATGTGTTCTCAGTCCCTTACTTCGCAGCCGCGGGAATACCGGTGACCTTGATCGCCGTGTACTGCTGGCGGTGACCCTGGCGACGGCGGTAGCCGGTCTTGTTCTTGTAGCGAAGGATGTCGATCTTCGCGCCCTTGTGGTGGTCCACGACCTCGGCCTGGACCTTGATGCCGTCGAGCACCCACGGGTCGCTGGTCACGGCGTCGCCGTCGACAACGAGCAGGGTAGAGAGCTCTACCGTGTCGCCAACCTTGGCAGTGGAAATCTTGTCAACCTCAACGATGTCGCCGACAGCAACCTTGTGCTGGCGACCACCGCTGCGCACGATGGCGTACACGCGGATCTCACTCTCACTCGAAGCGGAAACCTCTGATGCCAGCCGCTCACACGGGTCCGGGAACCCGTGACGATCCGGAGTGGACGAGCGGCCTCTCCCGTACGAGCGGGAGGTCGGTGCTCAGAGGTGTGGCGAACAAACGCCGACGGTCAAGGTTACGGGGCCCCGCACAGCCGGTCAAACCGGGCCCGGCGCCTCAGGCCGCGACGCTCCTGACGTACTCGGCGTACGCGTCCCTGATCCCGTCCTCCGACAGGTTCAGGTGTTCCAGGATCGTGTACCGGCCCGGCCGGGTCTTCGGCGCGAACGCGACCACCCGGACGAACTCGTCCGCGTCGAAGCCCATGTCCTCGGCGGTGACCGGCAGCCCGTAGCGCCGCAGCACCCGCGTCATGCGTACGGACTCCTGGACGGCGCCCCGCAGATGCATGGCGAACGCCGCGCCGAGCCCGCACTGCTCGCCGTGGCTGGCGGCCCGCTGCGGGAAGAGCAGGTCGAAGGCGTGGTTGATCTCGTGGCAGGCGCCGGAGGCCGGGCGGCTGTCACCGGCCACCGACATCGAGATCCCGGTGAGCACCAGGCCCTCCGCCAGCACCTGGAGGAACGCGTCGTCGCCCAGGCCGCCCGGGTGGCGCAGCACGGCCTCGCCGGCCTGCCGGGCCATCGCGGCGGCCAGGCCGTCGATGTCCTCGCCGTTGACCCGGTGGGCCAGCTCCCAGTCGGCCACGGCCGAGATGTTGGACAGGGCGTCCCCGATCCCGGACCGGACGAAACGGACGGGGGCCTCACGGATGACGTCGAGGTCGATGACCACGGCGATCGGGTTCGGCACCCCGTACGAGCCCCGGCCCGCGTCGTTGTCGAGCGTGGCGACCGGGGAGCAGAGCCCGTCGTGGGACAGGTTCGTCGCCACGGCGACCAGGGGCAGCCCGACGCGCGCCGCGGCGAACTTGGCGCAGTCGATGATCTTGCCGCCGCCGAGGCCGACCACGGCGTCGTACCGCCCGGACTTCATGGCCTCGGCGAGCTTCACGGCGTCGTTCAGCGTGCCGCCGCCCACCTCGAACCAGGAGGCGCCCGGCAGGCTGTCCGTGAGCCGTTCGCGCAGAGCCCGGCCGGAGCCCCCGCTGATCGCCACCGCGAGCTTGCCCGAGCCGGAGATCCGCTGATCGGCGAGGACGCCCGCCAGATCCGCGAGGGCTCCGGCCCGGATGTCCACGACGACCGGCGCGGGTATCAGCCGGGTCAGTACTGGCACGCGATCTTCCTGCCCTTGGCGAGGTCGTCGTGGTTGTCGATCTCGACCCACTTGACGTCGCCGATCGGCTCCACGTCGACCTTGAAGCCGCGGTTGACGAGCTCCTGGTAACCGTCCTCGTAGTAGAGGTCCGGGTCGCGCTCGAAGGTGGTCTTCAGCGCGTCGGCCAGCTCCTCGGCCGCCTCGCCCTCGATGAGCGTGACGCCGATGTACTCACCGGTGGCCTCGGCCGGGTCCATCAGCTTGGTGATCCGGCGCACGCCCTTGCCGTCCTCGACGACGACCTTCATCTCCTCGTCGGCGAGGGACTTCACCGTGTCGAGGGCGAGGATGATCTTCTTGCCGTCACCGCGGGCGGCCAGCAGCGTCTTCTCGACGGAGACCGGGTGCACGGTGTCGCCGTTGGCGAGGATGACGCCGTCCTTGAGGGCGTCCCGGCCGCACCACAGGGAGTAGGCGTTGTTCCACTCCTCGGCCTTGTCGTTGTCGATCAGCGTGATGCTGACGCCGTACTTGGCCTCCAGCGCCGCCTTGCGCTCGTACAGGGCCTCCTTGCGGTAGCCCACGATGATCGCGACCTCGGTGAGACCGACCTCGGCGAAGTTGCCGAGCGTCAGGTCCACGACGGTCAGGCTCTCCTCGTCGCCCTCGGGGCCGACGGGCACGAGCGCCTTGGGCAGCGTGTCGGTGTAGGGACGCAGACGACGGCCGGCGCCGGCGGCCAGAATCATGCCGATCATGGGGTTCTCCTCGGTGCGGTGCGGTGTTACGGGTGTCTGGGATCAGGAGTACGGGCCGGGCGGGCGGGTCAGAGCTCCGAGGCCACGTAGGTGCGCAGCCAGCTGCGGAAGTCCGGGCCCAGGTCCTCGCGCTCGCAGGCGAGGCGGACGATGGCCCGCAGGTAGTCGCCCCGGTCGCCGGTGTCGTAGCGCCGGCCCCGGAAGACCACGCCGTGCACCGGGCCGCCGAGCTTCTCGTCGGCGGCGAGCTGCTGGAGCGCGTCGGTCAGCTGGATCTCGCCGCCCCGGCCCGGCTCGGTCTCGCGCAGCACGGCGAAGACGGCGGGAGCCAGGACATAGCGGCCGATGACCGCGAGGTTGCTGGGGGCGTCGCCCGGCTCCGGCTTCTCGACCAGGCCGGTGACCCGGACGATGCCGTCCTCGGGGGTGGGCTCCACCGCCGCGCACCCGTAGAGGTGGCTCTGTTCGGGCGCCACCTCCATCAGCGCGACGACGCTGCCGCCCTCGCGCTCCCGGATCTCGGTCATCCGGGTCAGCAGCGGGTCGCGCGGGTCGATCAGGTCGTCGCCGAGGAGCACCGCGAAGGGCTCGTCGCCCACATGGGGCGCCGCGCACAGGACGGCGTGGCCGAGGCCGCGCGGGTCGCCCTGGCGGACGTAGTGCATCGTCGCGAGGTCGCTCGACTCCTGGACCCGGACCAGCCGCTCGGCGTCGCCCTTGCGGGTCAGCGCCGACTCCAGCTCGTAGTTCCGGTCGAAGTGGTCCTCCAGCGCGCGCTTGTTGCGCCCGGTGATCATGAGTACGTCGCTCAGGCCGGCGGCGGCGGCCTCCTCCACGACGTACTGGATCGCCGGCTTGTCCACGACCGGCAGCATCTCCTTGGGAGTCGCCTTCGTCGCCGGCAGGAACCGGGTGCCGAGCCCGGCGGCCGGTATGACGGCCTTCTGGATCTTGCGCATGTGGGGCTTTCGTGTCGGGGGCGGGAGGGCCCGGCGCCGTGACACGGTCCGGCCGGCCCCGGGATGGGACCGGCCGGACCGTGTCACGCGGGACGGATCAGTCCTCGTCGGCCGTGGCCGTGACGGCCTGAGCGGTCTGCTGCTCCGCCGCCACCGTCTTCTTCGCCGCCGCCTTCTTGGCCGTCGTCTTCTTCGCGGCCGTCTTCTTGGCCGCGGTCTTCTTGACCGCCGCCTTCTTCGCCGTGGCCTTCTTGGCGGTCTTGCGGGCCGCCTTCTTGGCCGGAGCCGCGTCGGGCTCCGCCTCGGGGGTCTCCGTGGCCTCGGGGGCCTCCGGAGTCTCCACGACGACGACCGCAGCGTCCTCGGCCCCCGCGGGGGGACCGGCGGGCGCGCTGACCTTACGGGTGGCGCGGCGCCGGACCCGCGGCGGCGCGGCCGGCTCCTCGGCCGGGGCCTCGGCGTGGGACGCCTCGACCACCGGGTCCTCGGCGGCCACCGGGTCGGGGCCGGGGGCCGGCTCCTCGGCGGCGGGCGACGCGAGCTCGGCCGGTTCCGCCGGGGCCGCCTCGGTCACGGCCGCCTCGGCCGGGGCCGGCGAGCCCGCCGGAGCGGTCGCCTTCCGGGTGGCCCGGCGGCGCGTCCGGCCCTGCGGGGCCTCGGGCACCTCGGGCGTCTCGGCCACCGGCTCCGGGGCCGCGACGGGCTCCGGCTCGGCGGCCGGCTCGGCCACGGTCTCCTCCACCGGGGCGGCGGAGGTCTTCGGGGCGCCGGCCGGGGCGGACGCCTTGCGGGTGGCCCGGCGGCGGCCACGGCCGCGTGCGACGGCGGCCTCGGCCTCGGCGGCGCTGCTGTACAGCTCCTCGTCCGGGACGAACTCGGGCTCGGGCAGGGCCACCGGCGCGGCTGCCTCCGCGGCCACCTCGGCCTCGGTCTCGGCCTCGGTGTGCTCCTGGACGTGCTCGTGGCCGTGGTCGTGGTCCTGACCGCCGCCGCGGCGCTTCTTCGAGCGCTTGCCGCCCCCACCGCCGCCCACGGACGTGGGCTGCTCCATGTGGACGATGACACCGCGGCCGTTGCAGTGGACGCAGGTCTCGGAGAAGGACTCCAGCAGCCCCTGGCCGACCCGCTTGCGGGTCATCTGGACCAGGCCCAGCGAGGTGACCTCGGCGACCTGGTGCTTCGTACGGTCGCGGCCCAGGCACTCCAGCAGGCGCCGCAGCACCAGGTCCCGGTTGGACTCCAGCACCATGTCGATGAAGTCGACCACCACGATGCCGCCGAGGTCGCGCAGCCGCAGCTGGCGCACGATCTCCTCGGCCGCCTCCAGGTTGTTCTTGGTGACCGTCTCCTCCAGGTTGCCGCCCTGGCCGGTGAACTTGCCGGTGTTGACGTCGACCACGACCATCGCCTCGGTCTTGTCGATCACCAGCGAGCCGCCGCTCGGCAGGTAGACCTTGCGGTCCAGCGCCTTCATCAGCTGCTCGTCGATCCGGTACGTCGCGAAGATGTCGACCTCGGAGGTCCACCGCGACAGCCGGTCCGTCAGGTCGGGCGCCACGTGCGAGACGTAGCCGTGGATGGTCTCCCACGCGTCGTCGCCGCTGACGATGACCTTGGAGAAGTCCTCGTTGAAGATGTCCCGGACGACCCGGACGGTCATGTCCGGCTCGCCGTACAGGAGCGTCGGCGCGTTGGAGCTGCCGGTCCCCTTCGCCTTCTTCCGGATGTCCTCCCACTGCTGCTGGAGGCGTTCGACGTCACGGCGCAGCTCGTCCTCGCTCGCGCCCTCGGCGGCGGTGCGCACGATGACGCCCGCGTCCTCGGGGACGATCTTCTTGAGGATGGTTTTGAGCCGGGCGCGCTCGGTGTCGGGCAGCTTGCGGCTGATCCCGGTCATCGAGCCCTCGGGCACGTAGACCAGGTAGCGGCCGGGCAGCGAGACCTGGCTGGTCAGGCGGGCGCCCTTGTGGCCGATCGGGTCCTTGGTGACCTGGACCAGGACCGACTGGCCGGACTTGAGCGCGGTCTCGATGCGGCGGGGCCCGTGGGCCATGCCGAGCGCCTCGAAGTTGACCTCACCGGCGTACAGGACGGCGTTGCGGCCCTTGCCGATGTCCACGAAGGCGGCCTCCATGGACGGCAGCACGTTCTGCACCTTGCCCAGGTAGACGTTGCCGACGTAGCTGGTGGCCTGCTCCTTGTTGACGTAGTGCTCCACGAGCACGTTGTCCTCGAGGACGCCGATCTGGGTGCGCTCGCCGCTCTGGCGGACGACCATGACGCGCTCGACGGCCTCGCGGCGCGCCAGGAACTCGGCCTCGGTGATGATCGGCACCCGGCGGCGGCCCTGCTCGCGGCCCTCGCGGCGGCGCTGCTTCTTGGCCTCCATGCGGGTCGAGCCCTTGATGGACTGGACCTCGTCGAAGCCGGTGCCGGGCTCCCGGTCCTCCTTCTTGCGGGGCTCGCGGACCTTGACGACGGTGCGCTCCGGGTCGTCCGAGCCGTTCTCCGCCTCGGACACCGCGTCACCGCTGCGACGACGGCGGCGCCGGCGACGGCGGCTGCTGCTCGTGCCGGAGGCGGCGGACTCGCGCTCGTCGTCCTCCTCGTCGGCCTCATCCCCGGTCTCCTGGGCGGCCTCGGGCTCGTCCTCGGCCCGGTCGGCGGCCTCGTCGTCCGTCTGCGGCTCGGCGCCCTCGTCCTCGGCGGCCTCGCCCCGGCGGCGGCGACGGCCGCCCCGGCGACGGCGGCGCGACGGGCGGTCGCCGTACTCGTCGGTGTCCTCGCCGTCCTGCTCGGCGTCGGCGGCCTCCGGCTCCTGCTCGTCCTCGGCCCGCTCCTGCGCCGGGGCGGCCGTCACCGGTTCGGTGGCGTCGGCCTCGGCGGCCTCACCGCGACGGCGGCGCCGGCGGCGCGAGCCGCCCTGGGACGCGGTCTCGGCGGGCGCGGCCTGCTCCTCACGGAGCGGGGCGACCTCGTCCTCGGGCTCCTCGTGCGAGGCGGCGGCTGCCGCGGCTGCCGCGGTCTCCGGGGTCTGGAACATCGGCTCGGCGAAGACCGGCGCCTGGAAGACGGCGACGGCCGGGCGGGCGGCCCTGCGGCCGCGGCGCGCGGGCTCCTCCGGCTCGGCGGTGAACTCGGGGCGGCCGGCGGCGGCGGTGGCCCGGCGGCGCTGACGGCCGCGCGGGGCGGCCTCCTCGACCTCGACGGGCTCGGCGGCCAGCTCCTCCACGGCGGCCTCGGGCAGGCTCTCGCCGGTCTGGGCCTCGGCGGGCTGCTCGGCGGCGGCGGTCTTCGGCGCACCGGCCGGGGAGGTCGCCTTGCGAGTGGCGCGGCGGCGGCCACGGGGGGCCTCGGCGGGTGCCTCGGGGGCGACGGGCTCGGTGGCGACCGGCTCGGCGGGCGCCTCGGTGACCTCTTCGGCCTCCTCGGCCTCCTCCGCCTCTGCCGCCTCGTCGGTGACCTCGGCCGCCGGCTCCACGGGCGCGGCGGCCTGCGGGGCACCGGCCGGGGCGGAGGCCCGGCGGCGGGTACGGCCGCGCGGGGCCTCGGCGGGCTGCTCGGCCACGGCTTCGGCGACCGGCTCGGCGACGGGCTCCGGAGCCTCGTCGGTCTCCGTCACGCTCTCGGCGGCCTTCGGCGCACCGGCGGGCGAGGTGGCCTTGCGCACCGCACGGCGGCGGCGGGGGGCCTCGGCCACCGGTTCGGCGGCGGGCTCGGGGCTCTCCGCGACGGGGGCCTCCTCGACGATCTCGACCGGCTCGGCGGCCTTCGGCGCACCGGCGGGCGAGGTCGCCTTGCGGACGGCACGGCGGCGCGGGCGCGCCGGAGCGGCGCTCTCGGCGGGCTCGGGGCTCTCCACGACGGGGGCCTCCTCAACGGTCTCGGCCTGCTCGGCGGCCTTCGGCGCACCGGCGGGGGACGTGGCCTTGCGCACGGCGCGGCGGCGGGGGGCCTCGGCGACCGGTTCGGCGGCGGGCTCCGCCACGGGCTCGGCGGCGGGCGCCGCGGCCTCGGGCTCGGCGGTCAGGGGCTCGGCGGTCACGGGCGCCGCGGCTTCGGGTGCCGCGGTCTCGGCCTGCTCGGCGGGCTTCGGCGCGCCGGCCGGGGACGTGGCCTTGCGGACCGCGCGGCGGCGGGGGCGGGCCGGGGCGGCCTCGGCGGCCGGATCGGCGCTGCTCGGGGACTCTGCGGCGTCAACGGCCGGTATGGCCGACGCGTCCGCGGTGGCCTGCGTCCCGGCCGACGGCGGGCCGGCGGGGCGGGAGGCGGCGCGGCGCCTGCGGCGCGGGGGCAGCTTGTCCCCGGGGGTGTTGTTGTCTTCTGCGTTCCCGGCGGTGCCGGGTTCGTTCGGCTGGGGCATGCGGGCGTTTCTCCCGTCGCGCTCCCGGGCGCCGCACCTGATTCCGGTCCGGCTCGGTCCGCGGGTGGCCGCGGCACCGCCGTCCGGGGCGCGGGCGCCGCACGGGAGCTGAATCTTGGCTCGCCGGTTCCGTACGCGGTGTGCGGACGGCCTGGCGAAAGTCTTATGGGTCAGCGCGCGGCCCGGCCCAGGTGGCTCCCGAGCGCGAGGGCTGCGCTACGACGACCGCCTTACGCGGAACCTGCACCTTCGGGCGCCGTCGCGACGGCGGTCCCGGTGGCCGTGGTTGATGCGGCCGGGGCTGCCTCGCGGTCGGGCGCGAGCGGGTCGGTCACCGTGCCGGACTCCTCGTCGAAGAGCCCCTGCGCCAGCCTGGTCACCGCTGCGGGGACCGGCGGCGCCAGGTCGGCCACTACGCGGAGACCGGACAGGACGTCGTCAGGCCGTACGGCAGGTGTCACGTGCCGAACAACCAGGCGCAGTATCGCACAGGCCCTGTCACCCGGCCTATCAGCCGGACGATCAAGGGTCTGGAGGTCGACCACGGCGGCACGGGCGTCGAAGGCCCGCATCCCGTTCTTCGTACGGCGCTCGACCTCGACGGTCTCCGCCGCGACGAAGGCGGACACGGCCTTCTCCGCCTCCTCCGGGGTCACCCCGTCCAGGCGGATCTCCCAGACGGAGGCGGTCAGCCGGTCGGCGAGACCCGAGGTGCGGGCCTCGACGGCGTCCGTGATGTCCAGGCCGTCCGGCATGGAGTCGTTGAGCAGCTCACGCAGGACACCCGGGTCACGGGGCTCGGTGAGGGCGATCTCCAGGAACTCGGCCTCGCTGCCCGTACCGGTGGGGGCGGCGTTGGCGTACGACACCTTGGGGTGCGGGGTGAAGCCCGCCGAGTAGGCCATGGGCACCTGGGAGCGGCGCAGCGCCCGCTCGAAGGCACGCTGGAAGTCGCGGTGGCTGGTGAACCGGAGGCGGCCGCGCTTGGTGTAGCGCAGTCGGATGCGCTGCACCGCCGGTGCGGGCGGCGGGCCTTCGGGCTGTCGCTTGCCCAGTGGTTCTTCTCCTCGGTGCGGGGCGGGCGCGGTCGCGCGCCGCCCTCGAAATGCGGGTGCCCCGGCGGTCCGGTCCGGCTCACCCCTGCTGTGCGGATTTCTCCGGGAGCGGGGAGAACTCTGGTCCTGGCGCCGCGCCGGGCACGGTCGTTGCACTACCCAGAGTACGCGCACGGGGGCTTCCGGGTTCCCCGGGCTCGGGTTCGGCGGGCGCGCCGACCAGGGCGCGCCAGGCATCGCGCCTGGCCCGGCGGACGGTTTCCCGGGCCGCGCGCAGCGTCCGGCCGGTCGTTCGGCCCACCGCGCGCAGGGCCCGCCCGACGGGTGCCAGGAAGGCGTCGCGCACGAAGTGGCCGACCGGGACGCACACCGTGCGGTACGCCCAGCGCACCGGCGCGGCGATCAGGTTCCGGGCGAGCCAGGCGAGCGCCCGGCCGACCGCCCGGGAGATGTGTCCGGCGACCCGCCAGGCGATGCCGAGCGCGGCGGCGACCTCCCGGCCGACCGGGGTCAGGACGCGCCGGTACACCCAGACGACGGGCGTGACGAGAAGCACGACGACGAGCCACCGCAGCGCGACGCCGAGGCCCCGGAAGAACGCCTCGATCCCCCGGATCACCAGATCCACCACCCAGGCGATGCCGTGGCCCAGCGGGGTGAGCACCCGCCGGTACACCCAGACGAGCGGGACCACCACGAGGTACCGGACCAGCCAGGCCGCGACAAGCCCGACGGGCACCAGGAGGTACCGCCACAGCAGCACCACCGGCATCACGAACACCATGGTGAGCAGCCACTTCAGGGCGGAGCCCAGCCACCGCGCCGCCGGGACCAGCACCTCGCGGTACAGCCACCGCAGCCCGTGTCCGAGCGGGGTGAGCAGATGCGCGTACACCCATTGGAGCGGCACCACGATCCCGTACCGCACCACGGGCACCACGACGTGGCGCCAGAGCGCGACCCACGGCCATACGAACACCGCGCGGGCCAGCCAGAGCAGGGCGTGCCCCAGCGGAACGCAGACGTACCGCCACAGCCACCGCGCCGGGACCACCACCAGCACGTCGAAGAGCCAGGCCAGGGCCCGGCCGAGCGGGCGGAACAGCACCCGTTCGGCGGCCCGGGCGGTGACGACGAGGACGTCCCACACCATCCGTACCGGCAGGACGACCAGGAGCACCACGATCCGGACCGGAATCCGGATGAGCGTGGTGAGGCAGCCGTCTCCGCCCTCGTAGTGCGCGGGCGCCTGGTGGGCGCCGTACTCCGTCGGTGCCCGGTGCTTTCCCTGTTCCATGCACCCAATGACGCGAAGGCCCGGCCGGGGGTTTCCCCGGACCGGGCCTTCGTCACCGAGCTGTCACACGCCCGCGGCCACTTCGCGGCTCACTTCACGACCGTGAGCGGCAGAAGCTTCTTGCCGGTGGGGCCGATCTGGATGCTGGTGTCCATCTGCGGGCAGATGGACACGCGACTAAATCCATCGCTACTCTCCGAGCCATGAAGACGTACGACATCGAAGCCGAGTGGACTGCTGCGGACCTGGCACTACTCAAGGAGCTGAAGAAGGCGGAGGCTCTGCTTCCTGCGGACGCCCCGCGCGCTCTGCTCTCCATCCGCCTGTCCGTACTTACGGAGGACACCACCTCGCCGGTGCGGCAGGAACTCGACCTTCGCCTACTGGCCAGGGACAAGGGGTACCGCGTCGTCGGCGTCGCTTCCGATCTCAACGTCTCGGCGACGAAGGTTCCACCGTGGAAGCGCAAGGAGCTCGGCGAGTGGCTGAACAACCGATCACCCGAGTTCGATGCTCTGCTCTTCTGGAAGCTCGACAGATTCATCCGCCGCATGTCGGATCTCTCCACCATGATCGAGTGGTGCCAGCGGTACGGAAAGAACCTGGCCTCGAAGAACGACTCGATCGACCTTGAATCCACTGTCGGTCGGATGATGGTCACGCTCATCGGGGGTATCGCCGAGATCGAGGCGGCGAACACGTCGACCCGCGTCGCTTCGCTCTGGGACTACACGCGGACTCAAGACGCATGGTTCGTCGGTAAGCCTGCCTACGGCTACGTGACGACGAAGGCGAACGGAAGGCCAAGCCTTGCCATCGAGCCGAACGCACACAAGGCGCTGCGCTGGGCCCGCCGCATGGCACTACGGGGAGTGTCGGCCCGGCGCATGTCTCTCTGCCTCGTCCGCTCCGGTCTCATGTCCGAAGGGCTCACCACGACGACTCTCCTCCGTCGCCTCCGCAACCCGGCGCTCATGGGATACCGAGTGGAGGAGAACAAGAACAAGGGTGTGCGCCGCTCCAAGCTGATCCTCGGACACGATGGCAAGCCGATCAGGGTGGCCGAACCGATCTTCACCGAGGACGAATACAACGAACTCCAAGAAGCCATCGACCGGCGCGGCAAGAACCAGCCCCAGCGTCAGACGCACGGCGCTACGCAGTTCCTCGGTGTCCTGGTCTGCGCCGACTGCACGTCCAACATGACGGTGCACGTCACGTCCAACAATTTCGGCCAGTACCGGTACCTCCGGTGCCAAAAGTGCAGGAGCGGGGGGCTCGGTGCCCCGGACCCGCAGGGTGTGTACGACGTACTTGTAGGGGACGTGCTGCGGGTGCTCGGCGACTTCCCCGTGCAAGTACGCGAGTACGCCCAGGGTGCTGAGGCTCGGGCAGAGGTGAAGCGGCTCGAAGAGGCCATCGCCTACTACATGAAGGGACTTGAACCGGGAGGCCGCTACACGAAGACGCGGTTCACTCAGGAGCAGGCAGAGAAGACGCTCGACAAGCTCACGGACGAACTGAGTGCGATCGATCCCGAGACCACACAGGACCGATGGACTCTCATCCACAACGGGAAGACGTTCCGTGAAGCATGGGAGTCCGGAGGGATGGAAGTCATGGCTGAGGACCTCCGCCGCGTGGGCATCACGTGCGAGGTCACACGCACCAAGGTCAAGGGCGTGCGTGCGCCCTCCGTACATCTGCGTCTGAAGATTCCCCGTGACGTACGCGAACGGCTCGTCATCAAGAGCGACGACTTCGCAGCGAAGCTCTGACAGCAGGGACAGGGAGGGGCTCGGCTTGACAGCCGAGCAACCCGCCACGTAGGAATACCTCCCCGCTCCTTGACGGAGCGGGGACCGTAGCTCCCACCGTTCAGCGGTGGTAGAGCTGGCCACTCCGCGAGAGGCCGCGATCCCGAGGGGCTCGCAGGGACGTCGAGGGACTCCCGAAGCGCAGGACGGAACTGCGCGACTTCCAACCGCCGAGCCGTGGCTACGTGCTGCGCTCCATCGACAGGAGTCGCGAACCCTTGAACATCACGAGCGAAATCGTCTGGACCTGTGAGGCGTGTGCGTCGCCCCTCATCGATGGACACGCCCACACCTGCGGCCCCAACGACGGGAGCCGCGACCAGTGACTATCAGCTTCGGTCATGACCGCCCGTGGGGCGGGGTCTCTCAGCATGAGTACCGGCGCATGGCGCAGGACCATGGGCACCCGCTCGCGTACCGGGTCCACTTCGCCGCCATCGGATGGGCCGACCGCCACGGACACGCCGCGTTCGAGCCGGGCCGCCTGGCCGCACTGCTCGGCAAGGACGGCAAGCGGCTATCCGACCAGAGCACCCGCAACGCGGTAGCACGCGCCAAGGATCTCCACCTCATCTCGCCCCGTTCCGGCGCGGCCTGCCTGGTGCTTCCGCCTCACCTGTTCCAGAAGGCCAAGGGTGCGCCGGTACCCTGCCGCGTCCACCAGGACAGGTGACCGCACACCACGCGTGTAGTCAGAGCACGCCTGGCGTGTGCTCATACAGCACCTGACCTGCACGAACGTTCACGCCCTCTCTTATCTATTTGGCTCCAGTGCAGTGCGGCCCCCTCCGGGGCCGACAAGGCGTAGCCCCTTGGCTCTACGGCGAACGGAAGCAGGGCGCGGCAGCGCCCACAAGGCAGGGCAGCGGCGAAGGGATAAGCGGCAGGCGGCGGCTACGCCGCCACAGTCCGCAGCCACTACGACAGAGCGGCCCGCAAGGGCCGAAGGAAGAAGCCCGGGAAGCAAGCCCAGCGGGGCGCTGCCACGCCCCCAGAGAGCTTGCCCGCAAGCAGTAGGGGCCTACTCCTTTGGCCGCTACGCGGCCACCTGTCGCAGCCACCTGGGGCGCCAGTCAGCCCTTATTCCTTGCACTCTTCCGCCGTCGCCCAGGCGGCAGGCGCAAGCCTGTGACCAGGCGCTACCCCGCAGCCGGCCGGACCCGAGAGCCCACCTGGGAAGGTCTGAAACCGTGGCACGATCTGAGCTGCTAAGACTAGGCGGTGCGAGCTTGCCCCTTTCGGGGGTCACCCCCCGCCCCCTCGCCAGCCTGCTTCGACGGGCGTAACCCGAGCGGTCCGGTCGGCGTTGTCCAGACCGTGACAAGGGATGAGTGGATCGCTTACTGGCTTGCTCGCGCGCCGAGGCTTGGTGAAGAGCAGCTCGAAACAGTGCTTCGGCACTTCGGTATCGAGCGCACCCCGGGCGGTGAGTGGCGATCGACCGGCGTCGCTAAGAGTGACCAAGGCCATGCGTCTCAATAACCATCGATAGTGAGACGGTCTGCCACCGTCCCGTCGGTGTCCGTTTCGCTTCCGTCTCGCCGTCTCATAACCCGTCTCAAAAGATCCGTCTCATCACTGACTTTCGAGACACGTTTATGAGACGGTCCTGTCATGACGAAGACGATCACCCCGGCCGAACAGGTCGAGCGCCACGACTGCCCGAAGTGCCAGGCACCCGCAGGAAGCCCCTGCCGTACCGGCGCGGGCAAGGTGGCAGCGAACTACCACACAGGCCGCTTCGCTCTGGTGCCCGCGCTCAAGGCTGAGCTGACCGTGAAGACTCCGGCCGACCGCAACCCCGGTAAGGCATGGGCGCAGGGCGCAACCGTGGCACAGGCACCCGAAGGGACGCCGGGCGCAGCGATCCGGCTTGGCTACGCTCGTTGCTCGACCGTGGGTCAGGAACTCCAGTCCCAGTTGGACGCGCTTGCCGGGGCGCAGTGCACCCGCGTGTTCTCGGAGAAGATCAGTACCCGTGTGAAGGAACGCCCGGAGCTGGAGAAGGCGCTCACGCTGGCACGCGAGTTCAAGCAGGCAGCACCTAACCAGCCGGTCATCCTGACCGTGGTCGAGATGAAGCGTCTCGCTCGCAGTGCGGCAGAGCTGATGTCCCTGTCCTCCGCCCTTCAGGCGGACGGCATCCAACTGGAACTCCTGTCCGGTCCCCTCCAGGGTGTGTACGACCCGAACGGGGCGGGCGCGATCGTGTTCGCAGTTCTCGCCGTCAGTGCGGAGGTCGAGCGGGAAGGCATCCGGGAGAAGACGTTGGAAGGCTTGGACGCTGCGGCCCGCAAGGGCAACCACGGAGGACGCCCGACCGTGGTGGACGACGACAAGCTAGCCGTGGCCCGTGCCCGGTACGCCAAGGGCGAGAGCGTGAGCGCCATCGCTAAGGCGCTGGGGATCTCCCGCGCCACTCTGTACCGGCACATCGGCGAGAGCGCCTGAGACGGACCTCTGCCCCTGTGTGCGGCGTGCCGCGCAGGGGCAGAGACTTCCGCACCAAAGGCCCCTCCCCGTCAGGCCGTGACTTCGGAGTGAGCCGGTACCGGCGGGCGAACGCCCGTCAGGATCTCCGCGTGAGCGAGCAGACAGGGAGCAAGGTCCGGGTACCAGCCACGGGCGACGGCTTGCAGCATCTCAGCCAGGGCCGCGAGTTCTCCGATTCGGCCGGCTGGACTGTCCAGGATCGAAGCGAACCTTTTCCGGATGCGGTCCGCTACGCCCGGCACCAGCAGGCTGTTCGCGTGGAGTAGACCCGCGTCGAAGCCGAGGGGCACCCGCCCCCACCGCTCCCAGTCCAGCAGGTTCATGGGCACGACCGTGAGGTTGCCCCAGTGCAGGTCACCGTGCCCTGTCATCCGCTCCACCTTGGCCGGGGCAGGGATACCGAGGAACAGCGGGAAGGCGCGTTCCATCCACTCGTCCCGGACGGTGACCCTCACTCCGTCCGCTTCGCTCAGCGTGCCGAGTGCCTGGCACAGGTCGTCCCACCATGCGTCAGGCAAGCCGGGGTCGCGGTCCAGGTCCGCCCGGCCCGGGGACACAACGGGTTGTGCCACGTAGTCGAAGGCTTCCGCCTCGAACGCCCACTCGCTGTCAGTCCAGTCGTGCACCGCGTGCAGGCGTGGACGCGGGACAGCGTCAGACACCAGCAGGGATGCGCCGACGATGCCCTCCCCCTGCATCCGGCCCGCGTTCCTCAGAGCAGTGCGGCTCACCCGTAGCCACCGGTCCCCCGCTCTCCGGCCGAGGGTGACCCCTTGGAACCCCCACGCCAACGGGCCAGTGCACGTCAGGGCCAGAGCCTTCGCCGCCCGGTCGTGGGCGGCTTCCATCAGGGTCTGTACGTCCTCACTCGGAGGAGAGTTCATCGGTCACCTTCCTGAGTTCTCCGGCCGTCAGAGAGGCAGCCAGAGCTTTCGCCGCATCGTCCCAGTGCTCGCGGGTGCTCGCCGAAGTCAGGACCACATCGAGGCCGGGGCACGATCCGGCAGCCAGCAGGGCAGCGGCTGCGGGCGACAGGCCGGGGCGGATGAAGTCCACCAGTTCCGGTGTCATGGCACTGAGCAGTTCGCCGCCGTGCAAGGGAGCAGACCCGAACGTGATGAGCCCCGCGTCTTTCGCGCCCATCAGCGGTCCAACCCCGTTGAGCGCTCGTCTGATCAGGTCGTCCATGATCAGGCTGACCGGCATCTGCAAGCCCGTGAGGTGGTGCTCTACCGAGCCCGCTGCCTCTCGGGCCAGGCCGAGCAGCTCGGGGACCGTGAACGCTTCGGAGGTCAGACCCGACCACGTAGCTACCCCGTAACCGCCGATCCGGCCAGCCTGGGAGTATTCCTCCAGCACGGCGAACGCTTCCCGTACACGCCCGTGTAGAGCGGAACGGTCGAGGCCGTGCCCGTGGTGCTCAGGGTTGTGCACGAACACGATGTCCGCCCGGCCGAGCACGGCCAACGAACGCTCCGTCTGCCATCGAACGAAGTGCGGAGCGAGGCTGTGCCCACAGGCGGCCTCTTCCTGGCTGAGTACCCTCTCCGCCTGAGCGGCGTGCCCTTGCTTGCCCGTGAAGAACCCCGTCTTCGTGGATACCCGCACGGTCGGGTACGTCCGGAGTACCGGGCGCAGCGCCTCGTGTGCGTAGCCGTGGGCGTAGTTGGGTGCCGTGTCCACCCATGGGCTACCCGCAGCCAGGGCGGTACGTGCCGCCTGACCCACGGCACGCACGCGGTACGTCCCCAGGGACAGCACGGCCGTCACCGCTCTGACCCCACGACCGCGACGACGTGCCCCTCTATGAGGGCCGAGACAAGCTCGGCCATGTCCTTGACCTCCAGTCCCGCACGATCGGCGATGTCCCCGAGCGTGACGGGCGCACCCGTCAGCAGCGTCCTCAGGGCAGGTTCGGCCGACTCGGCGAAGTCGAAGGCTGTACCGGCCGCCGAAAGCGTCACGGTGCCGTGTGCGCCGTTCGATGTCAGGCGGCCCCGGGAGGTGGTCATCTTGACCGTGATCCCCGGCTGTGCGGGCAGCCCGTCCACGTAAGGCAGGGAGGGGATCGCGTGGCCGAGGTCGGTCGTGTCGATGGACTCCGCCCACCGCTCCACCAAGCGGGGGTCAGCCATCATGTCCAGCACCTCATCACGCAGGGCACCGATGAAGTCCGACTGATCTACCGGGGGCAAAAACCGCGGGACGTCCTTACGCAGTGCGAGGGACGACCGGAGCTGATCCACGACCCAGAGCATGAGATCCGCGCCCGTGTGCGGAACCATGCCGAACGTCAGGTGTAACGACTCTGTCCCTTGGTCTGCGGTGACCGCGTGCCACCAGCCGCGCGGCAGGTAGAGCACGTCACCAGGGGACAGAACGATGTCGGCTACCGGGTCACCCTCGGGTGTCTCGGGAGACTCCACGTCCCGGAAGGTCGGAGCCTCTCGGGTGGAGCCGTACAAGCGCCACCGCTTAGAGCCGTGAACCTGCACCACCACCACGTCGTGGTCGTCCCAGTGCAGCCCGAAGCCCTCCCGATCGGTCCAGGACGCGTATGCGTTGGCCTGTACGGACGTGCCGAGGAACCGTTCGAGACCTTCGGCAGCCGCACCCACGGCCGGGTGGATCTTCTCTACCGAGTCGAGGACCAGCGACGCCCCGTCCTTGAGCTGGGCGTGGAACTCGGCCGGCTGGATACGGGACCAGCTCACCGCGCGACGGTTCGTGGTCGGGATCGCGTAGCGGTGAAGGGGGACCATCTCGCCGTCGAGCGACAGGCGCAGCCGGGGCGGCTCAAGACGCTGCGAAGCGATGATCCGATTCAAGTCGTCGAAGGAGAACAGGCCCGCCGTATCGGCGGTGCCAGGGAAGTGCGCGTAGGAGCGGTGGTACGTCTGGGCGAGGAACGCATCCCCACCCAGACGCCCCGCCCACGAAGCTGCATCAAGCATCGTGGGCTACCCCGCTAGTCGTTGCCGTCGGAACGGCCACTGGTGTTGTCCGACTCCTGCTCGGTCCGCGTCCGCGCGGCCACGATCTTGCGCTTCGCGATGAGCAGGCCACCCCCCTCGGGGGCCACCGATCCGGCGTTCTCTTCCACCATCGGACTTACCTCTCTACTCGGGAACACCCGCCGGGAATCCGGCGGGGAGTCTGGGAAGGCATCAGCCTCACGGCAGCTACCGCATGGCGATGACTCCGGCCACAACCAGGGCGGAACCACCGAGGACCATGGCTAGGTAGAGCGGACCCGCGTACCGGCCTACGTGGCGCAGCGTCCACTTCGCTAAGCCCGGCATCAGTGCTCTGTCGGCACGCGGAGTGCCGCCGCGATCTGCTCGACCGCGTCAGCGCGGATCATGCCGAGGTGGACGTACGCGCCTCCGGTGTTGGTCACCACGGGTCGCACGCTGCTCCACGCGCTCTCGGGGATGCCCAGTACGGCGAAGGCTGCGCGCAAGGACTCGGCCGCTTCCGTCGCCGTGGTGCGCGACTGTCTCCAGGTCCGCATCTCCATCAGGCAGCCACCGCCTTCGGGCAGTCGTTCGCGTGGCGGTACGTGGCCAGAGGTGGCCCGGACGCCCGGTCGAGGACGATGCGACGGGCAGCTTCCATGGGCTGCAAAGGACGCAGACACGCAGCACAGTCGTGCCCCGCAGGGGCATAGGTCACGTACTCCAGCACGCCCCGCTCCGGGGCCTCCTCGCTCACCCTGACCATGTCGCCGCCTCCGCCTGCCTCGGTGTGCAGACGACGCTAGGGACCTACGGGCATGCGGCTCTACCTTGTTGCACGCTGTTGCACGGGATCACCCGAGCGTGGAGAGCGCGTCACGGATCAGGCCCTTCGCCGGCTCGCCCCGCACGGCCACCCGTGACAGCTCAACGAAAGCGCGTAGGTAAGTGTGGATCTCGCCGGGAGTGGTCAGGTTGATCTCAGCCGTCAGCGTCTCCACAGCCACTTGCTGATCGTCGAAGGAGTAGAAGGCTTCGAGCGGCCACACCGTTCGGCGTGCCTGCTTCGGGATGATGCCGAGCGCCACGTTCGGCCGACGCATGACAGTGAGCAGATGCTCAAGCTGGTCCCGCATGGCTTCGTCATCGCAGACCCGGTAGTGGAGAACTGTTTCTTCGAGGAGCAGCGCGAAGCGGTGGTCACCCTCACGGATCACCCGCGACCTGTCGAGCCTGGCAGCCACCGCGTCAGCCACGTCATCCGGTGTGCCCTGAAAGGCCGTGATGGCTCTCAGAAGCCCTGTCGCGTACCCGGCGGTCTGGAGCATGCCCGGCATGACGTTCGAGGCGTAGACGCGGAACGAGCGGGTGCGCTGGTAGAGCGGGACAGTCTGCTCATGGACACGGCGCATGCCGTCCTTGTGGATCTGCCGCCACTCGACGTACATGGACTCGGCGTTCCGCGACGCGGCGATGAGGTCAGCCGCCTGGCCGTCCGCTCCGCAGGCCGAGCACCACGCCCGGATGTCCGCATCCGAGGGAGGCGTGATCCCCCGCGCGATGCGGGAAGACTTCGCCCGGTGCCAGCCGCACCGAACGGCCAGCTCATGACCAGACAACCCCGCGTCTTTCATCAGCCCTTGCAGGCGGGAGGCAACCGCCTGACGCGCGGCTTGGGCACTGGAAAGCGGAGAGGTAGGCATGAGCTGACCGGCCAGGAATCAGACGGTGTACTTCTCGTGCGGGATACCCCGCTCCCACACCGCCTCGAACGCCGACGCGCACAGCTTGGCTACGGCCGCGTCCTCCGTCTGGTCGGTGTGGACCCACCTGCCGACGCCGTCGAAGACGTTGAACTGAACAAGCCTGCCGTCGAACAACCAGAAGTCGTTGCCCGGCAGGGCCAGATCCGAAGCACTGCGGCGGGGCAGCCAACGGATCTGCTCTCCGGCCGCCACGTTGGTGAAGGTGCCGGAGTGCTCGAACGCGATGTAATCGCTGACCGGCTCCGACACGATGCGGGCACGTCGGATGACGACACCCTTAGCCGTGACCTCCTGCACCAGGTCCAGCCACGGACGCCACCAGGAACTCCGGTCATCCGGGTCCAGCCGGTGCCCCTCCTGCCACGCCGCGAAGCCTTCGATCTCGTTGTCCACGCCGTACCCGTCGCGCATCTCAAGATGCACGGCTGACTCCTGCACTGACCGGATGAGGTCAGAGAAGTCAGTCAGACTCTGCGACACGAAGCGCCTCCCTGAGAAGCGGGACCATCCGCTTCGGAACCCTGATCACCGACTCATGCCCGGGGATCAGAACGTCCCGCGAGCTCTCGCCCGTGGTCTGCTCATCTGCTGTCCACCCCTGGATCACAAGATCCTTCGACTCCTGGTCCACCCACACAGCAGGTGATCCGTGATCTCCGGACTCAGGATCTTTACCAACGAACCGTAAGGCCATAAGGTCCCTCCCTGTCGAGCGCGTTGCGCCTGGTTGCACGACCCTCACCCTGCCGGACTGTGCTGGTCAAGGGGGCGTGTTCACCCCAGCCGGGCCAGGGGCGGTTGCGTCCCAGGGAAGGCACGCAAAAGGCGTCCGGCTCTGTGTCGGGCCGGACGCCCTCTACCTACCTACACCCACTCCACGGCCGAGACGATGCGCCCGCCGTCTTGCCGAGGGGCGGGGAGCGGCGTTCGCCGCAGCGTGCGCGAAGCCTGCTCACGCTCTCTCGCCCCGAGCCCTCGAAGGATCTCGGCCCGCTCCGCATCGGTCATGCCCGCGAGCGACTCAGCCATCCGCCGGACAGCATCTGCGCTGGTCACGAGGGCTTTACCACCGTGAGCGGAAGCATCTTCTTACCGCTCTCGCTCAGTTGTGGCCATGTGTCGAACTGCGGGCACACCCCGCAGTCGAAGCACGGGGTCCAGCGGCAGTCCTCGACCTCGGTCTCGTCCAGCGAGTCCTGCCAGTCCTCCCAGAGCCAGTCCTTGTCGAGGCCCGAGTCCAGGTGGTCCCAGGGCAGGACCTCCTCGTAGGTCCGCTCGCGGGTGGTGTACCAGTCGACGTCCACTCCGAACTCCGGCAGCGTCGCCCCGGCGCTCTTCATCCACAGGTCGTAGCTGAAGTACTCGCGCCAGCCGTCGAACCGGCCGCCGGCCTCGTACACCGCGCGGATGACGGAGCCGACCCTGCGGTCGCCGCGCGAGAGCAGGCCCTCCACGATGCCGGGCTTGCCGTCGTGGTAGCGGAAGCCGATCGAGCGGCCGTACTTCTTGTCGCCGCGGATCTTGTCCCGCAGCTTGGCGAGCCGGGCGTCGGTCTCCTCGGCGCTGAGCTGGGGCGCCCACTGGAACGGGGTGTGCGGCTTGGGCACGAAGCCGCCGATGGAGACCGTGCAGCGGATGTCGTTCTGGCCGGAGACCTCGCGGCCCTTGGCGATCACGTTGACCGCCATGTCGCCGATCTGGAGGACGTCCTCGTCGGTCTCGGTGGGCAGCCCGCACATGAAGTACAGCTTCACCTGGCGCCAGCCGTTGCCGTACGCGGTGGCGACCGTGCGGATCAGGTCCTCCTCCGAGACCATCTTGTTGATGACCTTGCGCATGCGCTCGGAGCCGCCCTCGGGGGCGAAGGTGAGACCGGAGCGGCGCCCGTTGCGGGTCAGCTCGTTGGCCAGGTCCACGTTGAACGCGTCGACGCGGGTGGAGGGCAGCGAGAGGCCGATCTTGTCGTCGGTGTAGCGGTCGGCGAGGCCCTTGGCGATCTCACCGATCTCGGTGTGGTCGGCGGAGGACAGCGAGAGCAGGCCGACCTCCTCGAAGCCGGTCGCCTTGAGACCCTTCTCCACCATCTCGCCGATGCCGGTGATGCTTCGCTCCCGCACGGGGCGCGTGATCATGCCGGCCTGGCAGAAACGGCAGCCGCGGGTGCAGCCGCGGAAGATCTCCACGGACATCCGCTCGTGGACGGTCTCGGCGAGCGGGACCAGGGGCTGCTTCGGGTACGGCCACTCGTCCAGGTCCATCACGGTGTGCTTGGACACCCGCCACGGCACGCCCGACCTGTTCGGCACGACGCGGCCGATGCGGCCGTCCGGCAGGTACTCCACGTCGTAGAAGCCGGGGACGTACACGCCGCCGGTCCGTGCGAGGCGGAACAGGACCTCCTCGCGGCCCCCGGGCCGGCCCTCGGCCTTCCAGGCGCGGATGATCTCGGTGATCTCCAGGACCGCCTGCTCGCCGTCGCCGATGACCGCGCAGTCGATGAACTCCGCGATCGGCTCCGGGTTGAACGCGGCGTGGCCGCCCGCGAGCACGATCGGGTCGTCGACGCCCCGGTCCGCGGCGGCCAGCGGGATGCCGGCCAGGTCCAGGGCGGTCAGCATGTTGGTGTAGCCCAGCTCGGTGGAGAAGCTGAGCCCGAAGACGTCGAACGCCTTGACCGGGCGGTGGCTGTCCACGGTGAACTGCGGCACCTCGTGCTCGCGCATCAGCGCTTCGAGGTCCGGCCAGACGCTGTAGGTGCGCTCGGCGAGGACGCCCTGGCGCTCGTTGAGTACCTCGTACAGGATCATGACGCCCTGGTTGGGCAGCCCGACCTCGTACGCGTCCGGGTACATCAGCGCCCAGCGGACGTCGCACTCGTCCCACGGCTTGACGGTGGAGTTCAGCTCACCGCCGACGTACTGGATGGGCTTCTGCACATGCGGGAGCAGAGCTTCGAGCTGTGGGAAGACCGAATCGACAGACATCGCGAACTTTCGAGAGCCGGCAGGGGTGACCATCCAGCGTACCTCGCTGCTCAGCCTCCCGGCGCCCGCCGGAGGCGGGCCCGGTGCGCCCGCCGCCAGACCCCGGGCAGCTCGCGCTCGGTCGCGGCGGCGGCCGCCTCCTCCCGCCCGTACACCAGTCCCCAGGTGAACGACGGCTCCCCCGCCGCGTGCGCCTGTACGGCAAGGGCGCGCAGGGTCTCGCGGGCGACGACGCCGTCCTGGTGGTCGCCGAGGAGGCTCTGTACGGCCTTGAGCCGCTTGGCCGCCTTCTTCGCGGGCCTGCCGAGTGCGGGGCGGGCGGCCTCCGCCGCGTACCGCGCGCGTTTCGCGGCCTTGCGGGCGCTGTGCAGCGCGGCGTCCCGGTCCGGCCCCGGCGGCAGCTCCAGGGCGTGCGCCACCCGTCCGGCGAGGCGCTTGTGGTCCTTGCGGACCGCGCGGGACAGCTCGTCGGCCGGCGCCGCGGCGGCCCCGGGCAGCAGCGGAGGAACGGCGAGCAGCGCGTCCAAGGCGCGCAGCAGGTCCAGGTGGCGCGCGGAGTCCAGGGCGGCGGTCGTGCGCCGGCGCGCGTCCTCGTGCTCCGCCGCCGACCGGAGGCGCAGCCGCGCCCGGGCCGGTCCGACGACCAGCGTGGCGGGCAGCTCGCCGAGCCGGGCGCGCAGCCGGGCGTCCAGCACCTCTCGGTCCCGGTCGATCCCCAGCTCCCCCGCGAGCCACTTCAGCTCGGTGCCCAGGGGGCGGGTGGCCTCGCGGTCCAGGACGCGGCGGTGGGTGCGCAGGGCGCTGCGCAGCCGTCGGGTGGCGACGCGCATCCGGTGCACGGAGTCGGGCAGCCCCCGCCGCACGGCCGGGTCGAGCGCCACGATCGCCTCGGCCTGGCGGCGTACGTAGGCGAGGACGTGGTCGCCGGCGGTGCGCGGTTCGGCCGGGCCGCCCTGCTCCGGGGCCCGTCCCGTCTCCGCCAGTGCGCGGGCGAGCTTGGAGTGGGCGGCGGAGGGCCGGATGCCGGCCTCCGCCAGCGCGCGGCCGACGGTGTCGAGGAAGGCGGGGTCGCCGCCGTCGGCGAGCTCGGCCTCGATCTCGGTCCAGGCCGCGGTGCGGTCCCCGCCGTTCAGCCGCTCCGCGAGGACCTCGTCCACACTGAGCTCGGCCAGCGGGGTGCCGTCGTCGCCGGTGAGGACGTGGACGTCGCGGACGGAGACCAGCCGGACCACGGGGACGACGGGGGCGCCCAGGGTCCGGGAGCGGATCAGGGCGGTGAGGCGGGCCGGCACGTGGTCGGAGAGCGGGGCCCGGATCTCGTCGCGGACGCCCTCGGCGACGGGGAGTTTCAGGTGCCAGCCGGCGTCGGAGCCTCCGGTGCGGCGGCGCAGGGTGACGTTGCCGGCGGCGAGGCGCAGGTCCTCGGTGTCGTAGTAGACGGCGTCCAGCTCCATGGCGCCCTCGTGCGCGACGGACCCGACGCCGGCCACCCGGCCCAGGTCGGGCAGCCGGGTGGCGTCGGTGGCTTCGTACTTCCGCTCGATCTCGCGCTTGGAGTCCGCCATACGACGAATCTAACGCGCTGCCGGGAAACCGCTCAGGCTGTTATCGGCCGCTGCACCCGGATCGACTGGAGCAGGCCGATGGCCACCCAGACGGCGAACATCGAGGAGCCGCCGTAGGAGACGAACGGCAGCGGGAGTCCGGCGACCGGCATGATCCCGAGCGTCATGCCGATGTTCTCGAAGGACTGGAAGGCGAACCAGGCGATGATCCCGGCGGCGACGACCGTGCCGTACAGCTCGGTGGTCTCGCGGGCGATGCGGCAGGCGCGCCACAGGACGACGCCGAGCAGGACGAGGATGAGCCCGGCGCCGAGGAAGCCCAGCTCCTCGCCGGCGACCGTGAAGACGAAGTCGGTCTGCTGCTCGGGGACGAACTGCCCGGTGGTCTGGGTGCCCTGGAAGAGGCCGGTGCCGTGCAGGCCGCCGGAGCCGATCGCGATGCGGGCCTGGTTGGTGTTGTAGCCGACGCCGGCCGGGTCGAGCGCCGGGTTGGCGAACGCGGCGAAGCGGGCGATCTGGTAGTCGTCCAGCAGTCCCAGCTGCCAGATGGCGACCGCCCCGGCCACGCCCGCGCCGAGGAGCCCGAAGACCCAGCGGTTGGACGCGCCGGAGGCCAGCAGCACACCGAGCACGATGACGACCATGACCATCACGGAGCCGAGGTCCGGCATCCCCATGACGATCACCATGGGGAGCGCCGCCAGGCCGAGGGCCTTGGCGACGGTCCGGTGGTCGGGGTGCACCTGGTCGCCGGCGTCGACGCGGGCGGCGAGCAGCATCGCCATGCCCAGGATGATGGTGATCTTGGTGAACTCGGAGGGCTGGATGGAGAAGCCGCCGGGCAGCAGAATCCAGGCGTGGGCGCCGTTGACGGTGGCGCCCAGCGGGGTGAGGACCGCCAGGACGAGGACGACGGACAGCCCGTAGAGGATCGGCACGGCGCCGCGCAGGGTGCGGTGGCCGAGCCAGATCGTGCCGATCATCAGCGCCATGCCGATGCCGGTGTTGAGCGCGTGCCGGAAGAGGAAGTAGTACGGGTCGCCATGGGTCAGCGAGTCGCGTCCCCGGGTCGCCGACCAGACCAGCAGCGAGCCGATGAAGGAGAGCGCGACCGCCGAGCCGAGGAGCGGCCAGTCGAGCCGGCGCACCACGGAGTCGCGGGCCATGAGACGGCCCCAGCCGGACCGCTCGGGGCCGTAGCGCGGGACGGAGAATCCGGCCATCAGTCGCGCCTCCCCAGCACCGCGGCGAGCGTCTGCTCGCCGGCGGGCTTCTCCGAGGCGGGGTGGTACGGCTTGACCGTCGGGGCGTCGATGGTGCCGTCCGCCTGGATCTTCGGCAGCCCCTTCTGCGGCGTCGGCAGGAGGGCCTTCTTGAGGTCCTGCTTGCCGGTGGCGTCGAGCCCGTACAGGGCGTTGTAGATGTTGCGGACGGCGGGCCCGGACGCGCCGGAACCCGTACCGCCCTGGGAGATCGTCATGACGATCGAGTAGTCCTTGGTGTACGTGGCGAACCAGGAGGTCGTCTGCTTGCCGTAGACCTCGGCGGTACCCGTCTTGGCGTGCATCGGGATCTTGTCCTGCGGCCAGCCGCCGAATCGCCAGGCGGCCGAACCGCGGGTCGCGACACCCGCGAGGGCTTCGTCTATCTGGTCGCGCGTCTTCTTGGAGAAGGGCAGCTTGCCGTGCGACTCGGGCTCGATCATCTGGACGGTCTTGCCGTCGCCGCTGACGATGGCCTTGCCGACGGTGGGGTCGTAGAGCGTGCCGCCGTTGGAGATGGCCGCGTAGATGGTGGCCATCTGGATCGGGGTGACGAGGGTGTCGCCCTGGCCGATGGAGTAGTTGACGGAGTCACCGGCGCGCATCTTGTCGCCTTCGAGGCAGTTCTCGTAGGCGATCTTCTCGACGTACGTGCCGTCCTTCTTGCCCTGCTTGCACCAGGCGTCGTGGTTGGCCTTGGCGAAGTTCTTCTTCCACTCGCGGTCCGGGACGCGGCCGCTGACCTCGTTGGGGAGGTCGATGCCGGTCGTCTTGCCGAGGCCGAACTGGTGGGCGGTCTTGTAGAACCAGTCCTTGGGGTGCTTCTTGGGGTTGTTGCCGCCGTCCTTCGCCCACTCCTTGTGCGCGAGGCCGTAGTACACGGTGTCGCAGGAGACCTCCAGGGCGCGGCCGATGGTGATGTCGCCGTAGCCCTGGGACTCGTAGTTGGTGAAGGTCTGCCCGCCGATGGAGTACGAGCTGGGGCAGGGGTAGTGGCCGTCGAAGGGGTAGCCGGCGTTGACCGCGGCGGTCGAGGAGACGACCTTGAAGATCGAGCCGGGGGCGGCCTGGCCCTGGATGGCCCGGTTCAGCAGCGGGAAGTTGGACTTCTTGCCGGTCAGCGCGGCGTAGTCCTTGGCGGAGATGCCGCCGACCCAGGCGTTCGGGTCGTAGTTGGGCAGGGACGCCATGGCGACGACGCGGCCGGTCTTGGCCTCCATGACGACGACGGCGCCGGAGTCCGCCTTGTAGTTCTCGCCGGTGTTGTGGTCGAACTCCTGGCGCGCCTTCTTCATCGCGTCGTTGAGTTCGTACTCGGCGACGGCCTGGACGCGGGCGTCGATCGAGGTGACGACGCTGGCGCCGGCCTCCGCCTTGTCGTTCTTGGCCTGGCCGATGACCCGGCCCAGGTTGTCGACCTCGTAGCGGGTGACGCCCGCCTTGCCGCGCAGCTCCTTGTCGTAGGTGCGCTCCAGGCCGGAGCGGCCGACCATGTCGGAGCGCAGGTAGGGCGAGTCGCTGTCCTGGGCCTTGGTGATCTCCTCGTCGGTGACGGGCGAGAGGTAGCCGAGGACCTGGGCGGTGTTGGCCTTGCCGGGCGCCGGGTAGCGGCGGACCGCGGTGGGCTCCGCGGTGATGCCGGGGAAGTCCTCGGCGCGTTCGCGGATCGTCAGGGCCTGCTGGGTGGTGGCCTCGTCGGTGACCGGGATCGGCTGGTAGGGCGAGCCGTTCCAGCAGGGCTGCGGGGTCTTGGCGTCGCAGAGCCGGACCTTGTCGAAGACGTCCTTCGGCTTCATGTCGAGTACGCCGGCGAGCCGGGTCAGCACGGCCTTGCCGTCGTCGTCCATCTTCATCAGCTCGGTGCGGCTGGCGGAGACCACGAGGCGGGTCTCGTTGTCGGCGAGCGGCACACCGCGCGCGTCGAGGATGGAGCCGCGGGCGGCGGGCTGGACGACCTGCTGGACGTGGTTGTTCTTCGCCTCGTCCGAGTACTCCTGGCCGTTGCGGATCTGGAGGTACCAGAGGCGGCCGCCGAGGGTGAGGAGCAGCGAGAAGACGAGGACCTGGATGACGATCAACCGGATCTGGACGCGCTGGGTGCGGCCCGTCTCGGGGATGTTGCTCACGGGGCGCCCCCGGTGGTGGTCCGGGGGCGGGGCCCGGCGGAATGCTGCCTCACAGTCGCTTGACTCCCTTGATCCGTCCGGCGCGTGCCGCCCGGTTGCGGGCCGCCTTCACGCGCAGTCCGCCGCGCTGGCTGCCGATCCGCAGCCCGGTCCCCGCCGCCAGCCAGCCGGCCGCCACGTCGCCGCCCCCCGAGGAGGACTCGGCGACGGGGTCGTTCACGGTGCGTCTGGCGAGCGCCATGATCAGCGGCACGGTGAACGGCGCCAGGAGGAGGTCGTACACCGCGGCGGTGAACAGCAGGCTGCCGAGGCCCACATGACGGGCCGCCGTGTCGCCGACCAGCGCGCCGACACCCGCGTACAGCAGGGTCGATCCGATCGCCGCGGCGACGACCACGGCCATCGGCAGGAACGCGGACTTCAGCTGTCCGTTCTCCGGCCGGGCCAGGCCCGCGAGGTAGCCGATGACGCAGAGGACCAGGGCGTAGCGCCCGGCGGCGTGGTCGGCCGGGGGCGCCAGGTCCGCGAGGAGGCCGGCGCCGAAGCCGATGAGGGCGCCCGCGACGTGCCCGTACACGAAGGCCAGGCCGAGGACGACCATGAGCAGCAGGTCGGGCACGGCGCCGGGGAGCTGGAGCCGGGCCAGCACGGAGACCTGGACGACGAGGGCGAAGACGACCAGAACGATGGAGAGCAGGGTCCGGTTGACGTGCATGGGGATCAGCTCTACCTCTGTTCGTTGGCCGCGTTGTCGGCGTTCGGAGTGGCGTTCCCGCTGGGGTCCGGGCTGGGGCTCTCGTGGATGTTGCCGACCACGTTCCCCTCGGTGTCGACGATGTCGCCGTTGGGCGAGATGGTGACGGTGACGGTCGGGGTGGGCTTCGGCTTGGCGGGCGCCTTCGGCTTCTTCGGCAGGACCATGTCGCGGGGGTCCTCGCGCGGGGCCTGGACGACGATGCCGACGATGTCCAGCTTGGTGAAGGAGACGTACGGGCGTACGTAGACGGTCCGGGTGAGATCGCCGCCCGAGGGGTCGACGCGGACGACCTCGCCGACCGGGACGCCGGGCACGAACGGCTTGTCCTTGCTGGACCCGAACGTGACGAGCCGGTCGCCCTTCTTGACCCGGGCCTTGCCGTTCAGGAACTGCACGGCCAGCGGGCGCGAGCCCTGGCCGGTGGCGAAGCCCAGCTCGTCGGTGGACTCCATCCGGGTGCCGACGGTGAAGTCCGGGTCGTTGGCGAGGAGCACCGTCGCGGTGTCCGGGCCGACGGTGGTGACACGGCCGACCAGCCCGTCCCCGTTGAGGACGGTCATGTCGCGCTTGAGGCCGTCCTTGGAGCCCGCGTCGATGGTGACCGTCCAGGAGAAGCCCTGGGCCGCTCCTATGGCGATGACCTCGGCGGCCTTGATGCCGTACTGGCCGGTCGCCGACTTCTTCAGCATCTCGTCCAGCTGGCGGACCCGGCTGCGGTTGCGGTCGTCGCTGCCGAGCTTCGCCTTCAGCTCGGCGTTCTGCTTCTCCAGCGCGGCGATCTTGTCGTGGCGGCTGCCGGAGGCGCGGACCGCCCCTATGGCGTTGCCCACCGGGTCGACCGCCGACGCCACGCCGTTCTCCACGGGCCCGAAGACCGTGGCGGCGGCCTGCCGGGCGCCGTCCACCGGTGACGCCTCACCGCCGCGGATGTCCACCGTGATCAACGCGAACGCGATGGCGATCAGCAGCACCAGGAGCAGCCGGCTCTCTCGTGTGTCCCTCACAGTGCGGCGGCCGTGCCTTCCTCGTAGGAATGATCGTGCCTGTATGTCGGCGGTCCCCCGCGCGGAGCGGCAGCGTCCGCGCGGGGGTCGTGGGATGACTACCGTCGGGGCTGGGCGTCCAGGACCTGCTGGAGCGCCTCGAACTCCTCGACGCACTTACCGGAGCCGAGCGCCACCGAGTCCAGCGGGTCCTCGGCGATGTGGATCGGCATGCCCGTCTCGTTGCGCAGCCGCTCGTCCAGGCCGCGCAGCAGCGCGCCGCCGCCGGTGAGGACGATGCCGCGGTCCATGACGTCGCCGGACAGCTCCGGCGGGCACTTGTCGAGCGTCGTCTTGACCGCGTCGACGATCGCGTTGACCGGCTCCTCGATGGCCTTGCGGACCTCACCGGCCGAGATGACGACGGTCTTGGGGAGGCCCGAGACCAGGTCGCGGCCGCGGATCTCGGTGTGCTCGTCCTTCTCCAGGTCGTACGCCGAGCCGATGGTGATCTTGATCTGTTCGGCGGTGCGTTCCCCGAGGAGGAGTGAGTACTCCTTCTTGATGTGCTGGATGATCGCGTTGTCCAGCTCGTCACCGGCGACCCGGATGGACTGGGCGGTGACGATCCCGCCGAGCGAGATCACCGCGACCTCGGTGGTGCCGCCGCCGATGTCGACCACCATGTTGCCGGTGGCCTCGTGGACCGGGAGGCCCGAGCCGATGGCCGCCGCCATGGGTTCCTCGATGATGTGCACCTGGCGGGCGCCGGCCTGCGTCGACGCCTCGATCACGGCGCGTCGCTCGACCCCGGTGATGCCGGAGGGCACGCAGACCACGACCCGGGGGCGGGCCAGGTAGCGGCGCTTGTGGATCTTCAGGATGAAGTAGCGGAGCATCCGCTCCGTGATCTCGAAGTCGGCGATCACGCCGTCCTTCAGGGGCCGTACGGCGACGATGTTGCCGGGCGTACGGCCGATCATCTTCTTGGCCTCGGCGCCGACCGCCAGAATTCCGCCGGTGTTGGTGTTGATGGCCACGACGGACGGCTCGTTCAGAACGATGCCGCGCCCCCTGACGTACACCAGCGTGTTGGCAGTCCCGAGGTCGATAGCCATGTCACGGCCGATGAACGACATTGAGTTCCCCTTGTTCCCCATGAGGATGCGTCGGGCCTCCCAAGTGAAAGCCGTGATGGCTTGATTTGGTAGGCAGGATGGGCGCTGCGGGCGTGGAAGGTTCCATCGTAGTGCCGGATGTGCCGGCACAGCGCGAGGGTACGCCGCCCTGCTGGGCAGAACGGGTGGCCGTTCCACTCATGGTGACGTTACGTCGGGGGGATGCGTTCCCGCGATCGGACACCCTATGCCGAAGGGCGACCGAATTAATTCGGTCGCCCCAGGTCGCGAGCGCTGTTCGGCTGATCCGGGTTCAGGAAAGTCCGGGGAAGAAAAGCTTCATTTCCCGCTCCGCGGACTCCTCGGAGTCCGAGGCGTGGATGAGGTTCTCCCGGGTGATCGTGCCGAAGTCACCGCGGATCGAGCCGGGCGCGGCGGCGATCGGGTCGGTGGGGCCGGCCAGGGCGCGGACGCCCTCGATGACCCGCTCGCCCTCGGCCACCAGGGCGACGATCGGACCCGACTGCATGAACTCGACCAGCGGCTCGTAGAACGGGCGGCCCACGTGCTCGGCGTAGTGCTGTTCCAGCGTGGCGCGGTCCAGGGTACGCAGTTCCAGCGCCGTGATCTTCCAGCCGGCCTTGCGCTCGATGCGGCCGACGATCTCGCCGACCAGACCGCGACGGACGGCGTCGGGCTTGAGAAGAACGAGGGTGCGCTGGGTCATGTGCGGCTCCTTGCAGGCATACGGGTGCGGTGAGGCGACATTACAGGGGCCCGGCGACGGGCCCGCCGCCGGGTTTGCCGTGGTGGGGGCGGTCAGCCGGCGGCGGGGGTCTCCGCCTCGGCCTGGGCCGCCCAGCGGGCCTTCACCTCGTCGATCCGGCGGCCGTAGTGCACCGAGGCCCACCACAGCGCGCCGAAGGCGACGCCCAGGATGAACATCACCGGGATCACGAAGCCGCTCGCGACCAGCGCGACCTGGAGGGCCCAGCCGAGCTGGACGCCCCCCGGCCGGGTGAGCATGCCGCAGAGCAGCACGGAGAGGAGCATCCCGATGCCGCACACCGTCCAGACCGTGGCGTTCGACAGGTCGTCGGACTTCATCGCGACGAGTCCGGCGAACCCGATCACGAAGAACTCGCCGATCAGCGTGGACGCACAGAGCATGCGCATGGTCAGCGCCTTCCCAGGAGCAGCCGGGCCTCGCCGACCGTGATCACGGAACCGGTCACCAGGACGCCGGCGCCCGCGTACTCGTCCTCTTCCTCGGCGAGCGTGATCGCCGCCTCCAGCGCGTCGTCGAGCCGGGGTTCGACCTGCACCCGGTCGTGGCCGAAGACCTCGACGGCGACGGCCGCGAGGGCGTCGGCGTCCATGGCGCGCTCGGTGGAGTTCTGGGTGACGACGACCTCGGCGAAGATCGGCTCGAAGGCATCCAGGAGACCCCGCACGTCCTTGTCGCCGCTGGCACCGACCACCCCGATCAGCCGGGAGAAGCCGAACGCCTCGGACAGGCCCTCGGCGGTGGCGCGGGCGCCCGCCGGGTTGTGCGCGGCGTCCAGGACGACGGTCGGGCTGGAGCGGACGACTTCGAGGCGGCCGGGCGAGACCACCGAGGCGAACGCCGCGCGCACAATGCCGGCGTCCAGCGCGCCGGGCTGCTCGGCGCCGACGCCGAAGAACGCCTCGACCGCGCAGAGCGCCACCACCGCGTTGTGCGCCTGGTGGGCGCCGTACAGCGGGAGGAAGACGTCTGTGTACTCCCCGCCGAGGCCGCGCAGGGTCAGCAGCTGGCCGCCGACCGCGATCTCGCGGGAGACCACGCCGAACTCCATGCCCTCGCGGGCCACGGTGGCGTCGACCCCGACGGCCTTCTTCAGCATGACCTGGGCGGCGTCGACGGGCTGCTGGGCCAGGATGACCGTGGCGCCCTGCTTGATGATCCCGGACTTCTCGGTCGCGATCTCGCCGGGCGTGGAGCCCAGGCGGTCGGTGTGGTCGAGCGAGATGGGGGTGACGACGGCGACCGAGGCGTCGATGACGTTGGTCGCGTCCCAGGTGCCGCCCATGCCGACCTCGACGACGGCGACGTCCACCGGCGCGTCGGCGAAGGCCGCGTACGCCATGCCGGTCAGCACCTCGAAGAAGGACAGCCGGTAGGGCTGCTGGGCGTCGACCATCTCGACGTACGGCTTGATGTCCTCGTACGTGGAGATGAACCGCTCCGGGGCCACCGGGGCGCCGTCCAGGCTGATCCGCTCGGTGATCGACTGGACGTGCGGCGAGGTGTAGCGGCCGGTGCGCAGGTCGAAGGCGCCGAGCAGGGCCTCGATCATGCGGGCGGTGCTCGTCTTGCCGTTGGTGCCGGTGATGTGGATCGAGGGGTACGCGCGCTGCGGCTCGCCGAGCACGTCCATCAGGGCGGCGATGCGCGTGACGGACGGCTCCAGCTTGGTCTCGCCCCAGCGGCCGGCGAGCTCCTGCTCCACCGCGCGCAGCGCCTTGTCGACCTCGGGGTCGGCGGGCCGGGCGGGCAGCTCCTCGGCACGGGGCGGCCCGGAGGCGGCGCGCAACGTCCGGCTCCCGGCCTCGATCACCGCCAGGTCGGGGTCGCGCTGGGTCGCTTCGTCCACGATCTCCGCGAAGGTGTCGTCGGGGTCGGACGCGTCGGGCCGGTCGGGGCGGGGCTCACTCACGGGCCCCAGTCTACGGATGGCATCGGACATCGCGCGCAGCCGCCCGGGGGCGGATACGGGTCGGCCCCGAACCTCGTGGTTCGGGGCCCGTCTCTCCCGCTCGCGCGGGAACGCCCGTGCCTTGTCCCTGCGGGCAGCCTCAAGGTCCGGCTCACCCCCGCGCGAGCGGGGAGGGCGAAGCTCAGCCTTGCGGCAAGCCGTCCAGCTGTCCCTGGATCCGTTCGATGTCCGCCTGAGCCTTGCCCAGGCGCCCGCGAATCTTCTCGACGACGTGATCAGGGGCCTTGCTGAGGAACGCCTCGTTGCTGAGCTTGGCGTCGGCCTGGGCGACCTCCTTCTTCGCGGCCTCCAGGTCCTTCGTCAGCCGCTTGCGCTCGGCGTCCACGTCGATCGTGCCCGACAGGTCCAGGGCGACGGTCGCCCCGGCGACGGGCAGCGAGGCGGTGGCCTGGAAGCCGTCCCCGGCCGGCTGCAGCCTCAGCAGCTGCCGCATGGCCGTCTCGTGCGGGGCGAGCGGGGTGCCGGTCAGGATCAGCTCGGCCGGGACCTTCTGGCCGGGCTGGAGGCCCTGGTCCGAGCGGAAGCGGCGGACCTCGGTGACGACCTGCTGGACGAGCTCGATCTCCCGCTCGGCGGCGTCGTCGCGGAAACCCGAGTCCTTCGGCCAGTCCGCGACGACGACGGACTCGCGGCCGGTGAGCGCGGTCCACAGGGTCTCGGTGACGAAGGGGACGACGGGGTGCAGCAGGCGCAGCATCACGTCGAGGACCTCGCCCAGGACCCGGCCGGAGACCTCCGCCGGGCGGCCACCGCCGAAGAACGTGGTCTTGGACAGCTCGACGTACCAGTCGAAGACCTCGTCCCAGGCGAAGTGCCGCAGCGCCTCGCTCAGCTTGGAGAACTGGTAGTCGTCGTAGTACGCGTCGACTTCGGCGACCGTCTTGTTCAGACGGGAGAGAATCCAGCGGTCGGTCACCGACATCTCGTCGGCGGACGGCAGCTCGCCCTCGATCGTCGCCCCGTTCATCAGGGCGAACCGGGTCGCGTTCCAGATCTTGTTGGAGAACTTCGCGGAACCCTGGACCCAGTCCTCGCCGATCGGGACGTCGGTGCCCGGGTTGGCGCCGCGCGCGAGCGTGAAGCGCAGCGCGTCGGAGCCGTACTTGTCCATCCAGTCCAGCGGGTTCACGACGTTGCCGAAGGACTTCGACATCTTCTTGCCGTGCTCGTCGCGGACCATGCCGTGCAGGACGATCTGCTCGAACGGCGGGACGTCCTTGTTGATGTACAGGCCGAACATCATCATCCGGGCGACCCAGAAGAAGAGGATGTCGTAACCGGTGACCAGGACGGAGTTCGGGTAGAACTTCGCGAGACTCTCGGTCTGTTCGGGCCAGCCGAGCGTGGAGAACGGCCACAGGCCGGAGGAGAACCAGGTGTCCAGGACGTCGCTGTCCTGGGTCCAGCCCTCGCCGGTGGGCGGTTCCTCGTCGGGGCCGACGCAGACCATCTCGCCGTCGGGGCCGTGCCAGACGGGGATGCGGTGGCCCCACCAGAGCTGGCGCGAGATGCACCAGTCGTGGAGGTTGTCGACCCAGTCGAAGTAGCGCTTCTCCATCTCCTGGGGGTGGATCTGGACCTTGCCGTCGCGGACGGCGTCACCGGCCGCCTTGGCGAGCGGGGCGACCTTGACCCACCACTGCATGGAAAGCCGGGGCTCGACGGTGGTCTTGCAGCGCGAGCAGTGGCCGACGGAGTGGACGTACGGCCGCTTCTCGGCGACGATCCGGCCCTCGGCGCGCAGGGCGGCGACGATCGCGGAGCGGGCCTCCAGCCGGTCCAGGCCCTCGAAGGGCCCGGGGACGGTGATGACCGCGCGCTCGTCCAGGACGGTGAGGAACGGCAGGTCGTGGCGCTGCCCGATCTCGAAGTCGTTCGGGTCGTGGGCGGGGGTGACCTTGACGGCACCGGTGCCGAACGACGGGTCGACGTGGTGGTCGGCGACGACGGGGATGGTGCGGTCGGTCAGCGGCAGCTTGATCTGCTTGCCGACCAGGTGCTTGTACCGCTCGTCGTCGGGGTGGACGGCGACGGCGGTGTCACCGAGCATCGTCTCGGCGCGGGTGGTGGCGACGACGATGGTCTCGTCGCCCTCCCCGTACGTCATGGAGACGAGCTCGCCGTCGTCCTCCTGGTACTCGACCTCGATGTCCGAGATCGCGGTGAGGCACCGGGGGCACCAGTTGACGATGCGCTCACGGCGGTAGATGAGCTCGTCGTCGTACATCCGCTTGAAGATGGTCTGGACGGCCTTGGACAGGCCCTCGTCCATCGTGAACCGCTCGCGGGTCCAGTCGACGCCCTCGCCGAGGCGGCGCATCTGGCCGGAGATCTGGCCGCCGGACTCGTTCTTCCACTGCCAGACACGCTCCACGAACGCCTCACGGCCCAGGTCGTGGCGGGACTTGCCCTCCTTGCCGAGTTCGCGCTCGACGACGTTCTGGGTGGCGATGCCGGCGTGGTCCATGCCCGGCTGGTACAGCGCCTCGAAGCCCTGCATGCGCTTGCGGCGGACGAGGGCGTCGATCAGCGTGTGCTCGAAGGCGTGGCCCAGGTGCAGGGAGCCCGTGACGTTCGGCGGCGGGATGACGATCGTGAACGGCGGCTTGTCGCTCTTCGCGTCCGCCTCGAAGTACCCGCGTTCTACCCAGCGCTCGTACAGCTTCCCCTCTACCTCGGCCGGCGTGTACTGGGTCGGCAGTTCGGGGTTGCTGGCTGGCTGCTGCGCTGGGTTCTCGGTCACGCGGACAGTTTAGGGCCTGTGTTGAGTTCCCCGTCTGCGCCCCGACGCCCGCCCTCCGGGCGGACGACGGGGAACTCAACACAGGCCCTCCGAGCCGTCACAGGAGTGCCCCGAAACCGGTTTGTTCCGTAACGGTGTGCCTCCCGGTGGTCCGCGCGCGCGAGCCTTCCGTCAGGATGTTCGCAACGCGTAAGTATCACGAACAGGGGACACCGCAGATGAGCTACAACCAGCCGGGGCCGTACGGTGGCCAGCCGCCGCAGGGCCAGCCCGGACCGTACGGCCAGCAGCCGGGCCCGTACGGCGGCCAGCCGCCGCAGGGCCAGCCCGGCTACGGCTACCCGCAGCAGGCCCCCCAGGGCGTCCCGCCCCAGCAGCAGCCGCCCCAGCCGGGTTACGGCTACCCGCAGGCGCAGCAGCCGGGCCCGTACGGACAGCAGCCGCCCACTCCGCCGTACGGCGGCCAGCCGGCCTACGGGCAGCAGCCGGGCTTCCCGCCGCCGGCCCCGCAGAAGAAGAAGACGGGCCTGATCGTGGGCGCGGTCGTCGTGGCCTTGGCGGTCATCGGCGGCGGGGTCTATTTCCTGACCTCGGGCGGCGGCAACAGCGATGTCGCGGACTCCACCAAGGGCTACAAGCTGACGCTCGCCGACTCTGTGGACGACTACAAGAAGGACACCACGAAGTCGTCCACGGACGAGATGACGAGCAAGGACAAGGCCGAGGCCGAAGCCGCGGGTATCAAGGATCCCCACAAGGCCGAAGCCCAGTACGCGAGCGGTGATCTCGAAAAGAACCCGCTCACAGCCAAGATGCTCATGGTCTACGGCAACTGGGGCGATGTGACCGACCCCGCCAAGGCCCTCGACGCCATGTTCGCTCAGGCGAAGAAGGGCATGGCCGAGGACGAGAGCGGGAAGAACAAGCCCTCTCTCGTCGGTGAGCCGAAGAGCGTGACGCCGGCCGGTTTCAAGGGTGCGCTGATGAAGTGCCAGGACTTCAAGATGGTCAACGACGATGCCGACGGGACCGTGGCGAAGGGCCCCAAGGAAATGATCATGCCCGTCTGCATCTGGGCCGACTACAGCACCGTCGGCGCGGTCGTCGGCTTCGACGTCGGCGCGGCCATGACCAACAAGTCCATGTCCCAGGACGAGGTGGCGGCGCTCGCGGCCAAGCTCTACAACAACTCCCGCACCAAGATCTGACCCGCGACAGCGAAGGGGCGCCCTGCCGGGCGCCCCTTGCACTGGTGTCATCACCTTTGATTGAGACCGACGGCAGGTAGCCGCCAACAAGTCAGGCGCGGCTGCACGCCGCTTCGGCCACCCCAGGCTTGACCTTGATCGCAGTCAGTTTGGTTATGCAGAAGGGGTTCGCCACCTTGCCGACACCGAAGTCGGTCGCCGGGTAGCCACAAGCAGCCTTTACCAGGGGCCCGACTTGATACCCCTTGCTGCCCACGTAGTTCGCGCAGCTTGACTGACTGGCCTGAGCGGTAGTTGCAGTGACGACGGGCGCAACCACAACCGTTGCACCCACGAACAGCGCAGCAAGACTGCGTTTCATGACCATTCCCTCCCTAGTGGATCAAGACGTCCATCAGCCTAACCACGCCATCAGCAGTGGACCATCAATCGGAGATTGATGTCGGGTAGTCACCCTGTCCATGGCCGATTTCCAGTCCCACCACATGGGCGAGGGCCCGGATCCATCGGATCCGCGGCCCTCGCTGCTTTCTGCAACCGCGTTACGCGGACTTCTCGTGGCGGCCCTCGTCGCCCTTGCCGATCGTGCGCGGCTCGCGCGGGACCAGGGTCGGGTTGACGTTGTTGCGGACCACGTCGGCGGTGATGACCACGCGGGCGACGTCCTTGCGGGACGGGACCTCGTACATCACCGACTGGAGGACCTCCTCCATGATCGCGCGCAGGCCGCGGGCGCCGGTCTGGCGCAGGATCGCCTGGTCGGCGATGGCCTCCAGCGCCTCGCGCTCGAAGTCCAGCTCCACGCCGTCGAGTTCGAACAGGCGCTGGTACTGCTTGACCAGGGCGTTGCGCGGCTCGATGAGAATCTGGAGCAGGGCTTCGCGGTCCAGGTTGTGGACCGAGGTCAGGACGGGGAGGCGGCCGATGAACTCGGGGATCATCCCGAACTTCACCAGGTCCTCCGGCATGACCTCCTGGAACTGGTCGCTGGCCTGGATCTCCCGCTTGGAGCGGATCGTGGCGCCGAAGCCGATGCCCTTGGCGCCGGCCCGGGACTCGATGATCTTCTCCAGGCCGGAGAAGGCGCCGCCCACGATGAACAGCACGTTCGTCGTGTCGATCTGGATGAACTCCTGGTGCGGGTGCTTGCGGCCGCCCTGCGGCGGCACGGAGGCGGTGGTGCCCTCCAGGATCTTCAGCAGGGCCTGCTGGACGCCCTCGCCGGAGACGTCACGGGTGATCGACGGGTTCTCGCTCTTGCGGGCGACCTTGTCGATCTCGTCGATGTAGATGATCCCGGTCTCGGCCTTCTTGACGTCGTAGTCGGCGGCCTGGATCAGCTTCAGCAGGATGTTCTCGACGTCCTCGCCGACATAGCCGGCCTCCGTCAGCGCCGTCGCGTCCGCGATGGCGAACGGGACGTTGAGCATGCGGGCCAGCGTCTGCGCGAGCAGCGTCTTGCCGGAACCCGTGGGGCCCAGCAGCAGGATGTTGGACTTGGCGAGCTCGATCGCGTCGTCGCGGCCCGCCCCGCCGCCGTTCTCGCCGGCCTGGACCCGCTTGTAGTGGTTGTACACAGCGACCGAGAGGGCCTTCTTCGCGGGCTCCTGCCCGACGACGTACCCCTCAAGGAACTCGTAGATCTCGCGGGGCTTGGGAAGCTCTTCCCAGCGGACCTCGCTCGTCTCGGCGAGCTCCTCCTCGATGATCTCGTTGCAGAGATCGATGCACTCGTCGCAGATGTACACACCGGGACCCGCGATGAGCTTCTTCACCTGCTTCTGGCTCTTTCCGCAGAACGAGCACTTGAGCAGGTCGCCGCCATCACCGATGCGTGCCACGAGGTGCTTCCCCTTCGCCTGGGAGACGCCTGGTTCAGCGGCTCCTGTGCCTCTATCCGACGGTACCTTGCCCGGCCCCCCATGCGGGCCCCCCTTGGCACGGTTCACACGGCCGGAGCCGGATGCCTCAACCGTGCCAAGGGGACAGGGCGTGTCAGGCGAGCGCGCCGGCCGCGCTCTTGCGGGTCGACACGATCTGGTCGACAAGGCCGTAGGCCAGGGAGTCCTCGGCGGTGAGGATCTTGTCGCGCTCGATGTCGTCGCGGATCTTCTCGATCGGCGTGGTGGAGTGCTTGGCCAGCAGCTCCTCCAGCTGGGTCCGCATGCGCAGGATCTCGTTGGCCGCGATCTCCAGGTCGGAGAGCTGCTCGCGGCCGGTCTGCGAGGACGGCTGGTGGATCAGCACGCGGGCGTTGGGCAGCGCCATGCGCTTGCCCGGGGTGCCGGCGGCGAGCAGGACCGCGGCGGCGGAGGCCGCCTGGCCCATGCAGACCGTCTGGATGTCCGGCTTCACGAACTGCATCGTGTCGTAGATCGCGGTGAGCGCGGTGAACGAGCCGCCGGGGCTGTTGATGTAGATGGAGATGTCCCGGTCCGGGTCCATCGACTCCAGGCACAGCAGCTGCGCCATGACGTCGTTCGCGGACGCGTCGTCGATCTGCACGCCGAGGAAGATCACGCGCTCCTCGAAGAGCTTCGCGTACGGGTCGTACTCGCGCACGCCCTGCGAGGTGCGCTCCACGAAGCGCGGGACGATGTAGCGGTTGTCCACCTGCGGGCCCGTGTAGAGGCCGCTCGCGGAGGCGCCGGGGAAGTTGTTCATGTGGGTGTTCACCATCCTGGTGGCGTTCTGTGGCTGGGTGTCTCGGCGTACGAGAGATGCGCGGTGCGGTACGGCGCTGTCCGGGGGTCCGGATCAGGCGCCGGTGCCGCCGCCGCCCGGAACGCCCGACGCGATCGAGATGATCTCGTCAATGAGGCCGTACTCCTTGGCCTCCTCCGCGGTGTACCAGCGGTCGCGGTCGCCGTCGCGGATGATCGTCTCCACGGTCTGGCCGGAGTGGCGGGCGGTGATCTCCGCCATGCGCTGCTTGGTGCGCAGCAGGTACTGCGCCTGGATCTTGATGTCCGAGGCCGTACCGCCGATGCCGGCCGATCCCTGGTGCATGAGGATGTCGGTGTTCGGGAGCGCGAAGCGCTTGCCGGCGGTGCCGCCGGTGAGCAGGAACTGGCCCATCGAGGCCGCCATGCCCATGCCGATGGTCACGACGTCGTTCGGGATGTACTGCATGGTGTCGTAGACCGCCATGCCGGCCGTCACCGAACCGCCGGGGCTGTTGATGTAGAGGTAGATGTCCTTCTCGGGCTCGGCCGCGAGGAGGAGCAGCTGCGCGGTGATCTTGTTGGCGATGTCATCGTCCACCTGCTGGCCGAGGAAGATGATGCGCTCGCCGAGCAGCCGGCTGTAGACCTGGTCACCGAGGCCACCACCGAGGGACGGCTCTCCGGCGGCGTAGGGCATCAGATTCGTCACGTATCCACCTGCTCGTCTCTGACGGCTCCGGCCGTCTCAGCGTCTTCGTACCGGGTGGGCCGGGACTACCCGACCCTTCCTCTTCATGGACCCTAACGCGCAGGTGGAACAACGCCATCCCGCTTCCGCGACTGTTCGCTGGGAGCGCAAGGTCCGCAGCTGGCACAAGGGTTGTGGCGTCACGTCCGCCGGTACGACGACGGGCTCCGGACGCGGTGGCGTCCGGAGCCCGTCGTACGGGGTCAGCGCGAGGCTCAGGCCTCGGTCTTCTCCTCGGAGTCGGCGGCGGCCTCGGCGGCCGCGGACTCGGTGGTCTCCTCCGCCGCGTCCTCGTCGTCCTCCAGCTCGACGACCTCGCCGTTGGTGTCGACCACCTTGGCGGCCTCGACCACGACGGCGAGCGCCTTGCCGCGGGCGACCTCGCCGACGAGCATCGGCACCTGGCCGCCCTCGACGACGGCCTGGGCGAACTGGTCCGGGCTCATGCCGGAGGAGGCGGCGCGCCGCATGAGGTGCTCGGTGAGCTCCTCCTGGTTGACGTTCAGCTTCTCCTTGTTGACGAGCTCGTCCAGGATGAACTGGGTCTTGATGCCCTTGACGGCCTGCTCGGAGGTCTCGGCCTCGAACTCCTCGGCGGTCTTGCCCTGGATCTCCAGGTACTTGTCGAGGGTGAGACCCATCTGGCCGAGCTGGTGGTGCTCCAGGTTGTGCTTGCGGGTCTGGACCTCGTCCGCGAGCAGCTTCTCCGGGATCGGGACCTCGGCGAGCTTCAGCAGCTCCTCCAGGACGCGCTCCTGGGCCTGGGTGGCCTGGTCGTACTGCTTGGTCTCCTCCAGGCGCTTGCGGCTGTCGGCCTTCAGCTCCTCCAGCGTGTCGAACTCGCTGGCCATCTGGGCGAAGTCGTCGTCCAGCTCGGGGAGCTCACGGGCGGCGACGGCGGTGACCTTGACGGTGACCTCGGCGTCCTTGCCCTCGGCGGAGCCGCCCTTCAGCTGCGAGGTGAAGGTGGCCTCGCCACCGGCCTCCAGGCCGGTCACGGCCTCGTCGATGCCTTCGAGGAGCTCGCCGGAACCGATGGTGTACGAGACACCCTCGGCCACGCCGTCCTCCAGGACCTCGCCGTCGACCTTGGCCTCCAGGTCGATCGTGACGACGTCGCCCTCGGCGGCGGCGCGCTCGACCGGGTTGGTCGAGGCGAAGCGGCCGCGCAGCTGCTCGACGGCCTTCTCGATGTCCTCGTCGGTGACCTCGATGGCGTCGACGGTGACCTCGATGCCGGAGTAGTCCGGGATCTCGATCTCGGGGCGCACGTCGACCTCGGCGGTGAAGGCCAGCAGCTCGCCGTCCTTCAGCTCCGTGATGTCGACCTCGGGCTGGCCGAGGACGTTCAGCTCACCCTCGTTGACGGCCTCGGTGTAGAACTTCGGGAGCGCGTCGTTGACGGCCTCCTCCAGCACAGCACCACGGCCGAACCGCTGGTCGATGACCCGGCTGGGGATCTTGCCCTTGCGGAACCCCTTCACCGTGACCTGCTGGTTGATCTTCTTGTACGCCGCGTCGAGGCTGTCCTTGAGCTCCTCGAAGGGCACCTCGATGCTGAGCCGAACCCGGGTCGGGTTCAGGGTCTCCACGGCGCTCTTCACGGTTCGGTCTCCTTGGTGGCTGACTTCTTGGGGTTCTGCTCCGCCGCACGGGGGGCGGCTTCGCGGACCGAGCCCGGTACATCAGACACACGGGCACGCATTTTGCATAGTAACGGCAAGGGGGAGAACTCCCGCAACGCGATCTTGTCCGCGCGATCTTGCCAGTGGTCGGGGTGGCCGGATTCGAACCGACGACCTTCCGCTCCCAAAGCGGACGCGCTACCAAGCTGCGCCACACCCCGTCGGTGCGACACGTAGGGTACATGCAGTAAGGCACCGCGCCGGCCGCTTTCGGCGGGGGGCGTCGAGTTTCGGCTGGGGCCGTCGAGGGGTGTGCGGGCAGCGCCCGCGACCCGCTACGATGCTTGTCGTGCCGCGGTCCGTGTGACCTGCGGTGCCGTGCATGCGGGCGTAGCTCAATGGTAGAGCCCTAGTCTTCCAAACTAGCTACGCGGGTTCGATTCCCGTCGCCCGCTCCAATCGCCGAAGGGCCCGGTCCGCTGGACCGGGCCCTTCGCGTTGCGGCGGCCGGGCGGCTCAGAAGTTGATCTGGCCCACCGAGTCGATGATCGAGTTCATGAACCGGTTGATCGACGGCCCCATGCCCGTCGGCGCCAGGAAGAAGCCGAAGAGCGCCGCGACTATCGCGGGGCCGGTCTTGATGGAACCGCTCCGGATCATGACGACCAGGACGATTCCCAACAGAAGCACCACAGACAACGAAATGGCCACGACTGCTCACACCCTCGGTCGGTCCGCCTTGCCGGCCCGGAGATGTGCGGCCGTGCACCCTCCGTCGCCTCCATCGTGCCACCAACTCCCGCCGGGGTGTTGCCGGGTGACGTATCGACCTGTCGATATCGCGCCATCTTGCGCCCCTCGCGCCCCCCTGTGCGCCGGGCCGGAGTGCCGCCGGCGCGCGTCCGGATGATCTCCGGGAATATGCGGCGGTGATCGTTTCGGTATCCACACACTTCATTCACAGGGGAATTCGACGCCGAACGCGAGGTAATTCGCTTCGGTCAACTGCCGCACAGATTGCCCCATTTGGCGGGGATTAAACGGGCCATAACGGTCACATCTTGCTGGTTTGCCATTTGATATGCAGGGAAGACGCGCTATTCAACGGCGGTTTTACGGATGGCAATCGAGACGTCTAGGGTGCCTGAGATGTTCCACGCTCCGAACGCAATGCAGAGGGCCACGCTCCCCCCGGCGACCGAGGAGGCGGAGCCCAGACACCCTGCGCCGGCGGCGACCCGGGAGGCCCCCGCGCCGGCAGCGGACCGGCCTGCCCGGAGCGGGGCCAAGCAGCGTGACGCCTTCTTCGACAACGCCAAGTACCTCGCCATCGTGCTCGTCGCGGTGGCGCACTCCTGGGTCCCGGTCATGGACGGGAGCCGGACCGCCCGGGCGCTGTACATGGTGGTCTACACGTTCCACATGCCCGCCTTCATCCTCATCTCGGGTTACTTCTCGCGGTCGTTCGACCTGAGCCCGGCGAAGGTGAAGCGGCTCGTCACCGGTGTCGCGGTGCCCTACGTGGTGTTCGAGACGGCGTACTCGCTGTTCCGCCGGTACGCGAACGACCAGCCGGACGCGGCCGTCAGCCTGCTGGAGCCCTGGTACCTGACCTGGTTCCTGGCCGCCCTGTTCATCTGGCGGCTCACCACACCCATCTGGCGCAACCTCCGCCATCCGCTGGCCGTTTCACTGGTGATCGCCGTGCTCGCCTCGCTCGCGCCCAGCATCGGCGACGACCTCGACCTGCCGCGCGTCCTGCAGTTCCTGCCCTTCTTCGTGCTCGGCCTCCAGCTGAAGCCCGAGCACTTCGCGCTGGTCCGCCGCCGCGAGGCCCGGCTGTTGGCGCTCCCGCTCTTCGCCGGTGCGCTGGTCTTCGCCTACTGGGCGGCGCCCCGGATGCAGCTGGGCTGGTTCCTGCGGGACTCCAGCGCCCAGGACATGGGGGCGCCGTGGTGGTCGGGCGCGGTGATGACCCTGGCGATGTTCGGCTGCGCGACGCTGCTGACGGCCGGGTTCCTCGCGCTGGTCCCGCGCCGCCACATGTGGTTCACGGTGCTCGGCGCCGGCACGATCTGCGGTTACCTGCTGCACGGCTTCCTGGTGAAGGGCGCCGACTACGCGGGGATCTTCGACGACCACGCGTGGCTGGTCGGTCCGGCGGGCCTGGTGATCGTGACCGTGGTCGCCTCCACCGCCGTCACGCTGCTGTGCACGCCGCCGGTGCGGCGCGTCCTGCGCTGCGTGACCGAGCCGGACATGGACTGGGCGTTCCGCCGGGACGCCGCCAGGATCTGACGCCTCCGCACGCCACGAAGCCCGGCCCAGGTGGCCGGGCTTCGTCGTGTCACGGGGCGGTGTTGGCTCAATCCCGACGGTCCGAGGGCCCGTTGGGTGCGGTGAGCCCCAGCAGCTCCCGGACCCGCGCATACTTCGCGGTCAGCCGGGTACGGGTGGCCGGCTCCAGCACCGCCAGACGGTCCGGATCGGCGTTGTGGGCGAGGTCCGCCTCCTTGACCAGCAGGGCGCCGGGGGTGGCCAGGATGCGCCGGGTGTACGCCTCCGGCTCCTCGCCCGCCCGCTTGGTGACGGCGAGCACCATGTCCTTGACCGCCTGCGGCAGCGCGGCCCCGGCCAGCCACTCGGCCGACAGCGCGTCGTCCTCCACCGCGTCGTGCAGCCAGGCCGCGGCGATCTGCTCCTCGCTGCCGCCTCGGCTCCGTACGCCCTCGGCGACGGCAGCGAGGTGTTCCGTGTAGGGGCGGCCGGCCTTGTCCCGCTGGGCGGCGTGGGCCTCGCGGGCCAGGGCCTCGACCTCGGCGAGGGTCAGCTGAGCGTGTGACGCAGTCATGGCGAGGACTCTAGGCGCACCTCCGCAGGCCGGTCCGACAGTTGCAACGTCAACCGTTCGGTAAACTAACTTCTGACCATTCCTTGACGATCTCTTGACTCTTCGAAAGGCCAGGCTCATCGGACACGCAGACACGCTCATCGCCATGGGCGGCGCCTTCCTCGCCGCCGCGGTCCTCGCCCGCGCCGGCCGCCGCATCGGACTGCCCACGATCCCCCTGTTCATCCTGGCCGGAATCCTGCTCGGCCCGCACACCCCCGGCATCGTCCTCGTCGCCGACCCGCACGACCTGGAGATGCTCTCCGCGCTCGGCCTGGTGCTGCTCCTCTTCTACCTGGGCCTGGAATTCCACCTGGACGACCTCAAAGCGGGCGGCCGCAAGATGGCGGTCGCCGGGGGCACCTATCTCGCCCTGAACGTCGGCGCCGGGCTCGGCTTCGGCTTCGCGCTCGGCTGGGGCACCTCCGAGGCGCTGGTCCTCGCCGGGGTGCTCGGGATCTCCTCGTCGGCCATCGTCACCAAGGTGCTGGTGGACCTCGGGCGGATCGGCAATCCGGAGACCCGGCCCATCCTCGGCATCATCGTCGTGGAGGACGTCTTCCTCGCCCTCTACCTCGCGGCCCTCCAGCCCATCCTGTCCGGCGCCGACAGCCTCGCCGCGGCGGTGACCGACGGCGGCAAGGCGTTCGGCTTCCTGCTGCTGCTCGCCCTGGCCGCCCGGTTCGGCACCCGGGTCGTCGGCAAGCTGATCGGGACCAGGGACGACGAGCTCCTGGTCATCTCATTCCTCGGCGCCGCCGTCCTGGTGGCCGGGATCTCGGAGTGGTTCGGCGTCGCGGACGCGATCGGCGCCTTCATGGTCGGGCTGATGCTCGGCAGCACGTCGTCGGGCGAGCGCATCCTCAAGCTGGTGCACCCGCTGCGCGACGCGTTCGGCGCGATCTTCTTCTTCGCGTTCGGGCTCTCCATCGACCCGGGCGACCTGCCCACGGTGCTCTGGCCGGTGCTGGCCGCCGTCGCGGTCACCCTCGCGATGAACGTGTGCGCCGGGATCGCCGCCGCCCGGGTGTACCGCTTCGGCCCGCAGGCCACCGCGAACATCTCGACCACCCTGGTGGCGCGCGGCGAGTTCGCCCTGATCCTCGCCACGATGGCGGCGGGCGCCGGTCTCGACGAGCGGCTCTCCCCGTTCATCGCGGGCTATGTGCTCGTCCTCGCCGTGCTGGCCCCGCTGGCCGCCGGGCGCTCGCACTGGCTGGCCCGCATCCTGCCGGGCAAACCGGAACCGGCGCTCCCTGCACCGGTCGGCGCCGGTTCGGGACTTCCGTGAGTTCCGGACTCCGCGAGTTCAGGACTTCCGTGAGTTCAGGACTTCCGTGAGTTCAGGACTTCCGTGACAGGAGCAGCAGCGCCCGGTCGTCGTTGACGTCCTTGGCGCACGCCTCGATCAGGTGCCAGGCCGCGCCCTCGAAGCCGGTGCTGACGTAGCGGTCGGCCTCGCCGGTGAGCCGGTCGATGCCCTCCGCGATGTCCCGGTCGGACGCCTCCACCAGTCCGTCGGTGAACAGCATCAGCACGTCACCGGGGGCGAGATGGCCCTTGACCGGGTCGAACTCGGCGCCGTCGTACACCCCGAGCAGCGGGCCCTCCGCCGCCTTCTCCTCCCACTGGCCGCTGCCGGCGTGGAGCTGGAGGGCCGGCGGGTGGCCCGCCGACAGGAGTTCGTAGTCGCCGGTCTCCAGGTCGAGGACCAGGTGGATCGAGGTGGCGAAGCCCTCGTCCCAGTCCTGGCGCAGCAGGTAGCCGTTGGCGGCGGGCAGGAAGCCGTGCGGGGGCAGCGAGCCGAGGAGCCCGCCGAAGGCGCCGGACAGCAGCAGGGCGCGGGAGCCGGCGTCCATGCCCTTGCCGGAGACGTCGGTCAGGACGGCTTCCAGGGTGCGACCGCCGTGGGTGCGGGCCGCGACGACGAAGTCGCCGGAGAAGGACTGCCCGCCGGCCGGGCGCAGCGCCATCTCGCGGTGCCAGCCCTGCGGGAGGCGGGGCAGCGAACTCTGGACGCGGATGCGTTCGCGCAGGTCGAAGAGCATGGTGCCGCCGCGCCGCCAGGGCACCCCGACCCGGGCCCGGAACTGGGCGAGGACCAGCCCGAAGAACCCGCAGGCGGCGACGGTGAGCACGGTGCCGGGGGTGACCCTGGCCGGGCCGTCCTCGTAGGGGCCGAGCCAGACCGACTCCACGATGAGGGCGACGGCGACCCCCGCGTACAGGCCGAGGAGGCTGGCGGGGCGCAGCAGCAGGCCGGCCGCGACGATCGGCAGGACGAGCATGGTGGGCGCGCACCAGACCGGGTCCATCAGCGTGAGGCAGGTGATGACCGGGATGACCAGGAACAGACCGGCCAGGGCGATCCAGTCGGAGCCGTCACCGCGGAAGTAGTCGACCCCGGACCGGCGCAGCGTGGTGTAGACCCGGTGCGCCGATTTCCGCCATCGGGCCGGGTACGTCTCTGCTCCTGCGCGTCGGGCCATTGCGGGGACCTTATCCACCCGGCGGCCTCCGGTGCAGGGGGACCCCGTGACAATGTGTTCGAAATCGGCCCGACCGGTGCCGTACTCGCGGGTACTGCGTGCGGGTCACGCGGACTGGCAGCCGGGGCACCAGAAGAGGTTGCGGGCGGCCAGGTCGGCGGTGCGGATCTCGGTGCCGCAGATGTGGCAGCCCTGGCGGGCGCGCCGGTAGACGTAGACCTCGCCGCCGTGGTCGTCCACGCGGGGCGGGCGGCCCATCGCCTCGGGCAGGTGCTCGGGGCGGACGGTGTCGATGCGGTTGTTCCGTACGCCCTCGCGCATCAGCGCGCGCAGGTCCGCCCAGATCGCGTCCCACTCGTTCCGGGTGAGGTCCTTGCCCGCCCGGTACGGGTCGATGCCGTGCCGGAACAGCACCTCCGCCCGGTAGACGTTGCCGACGCCCGCGATGACCTTCTGGTCCATCAGCAGGGCGGCGACGGTGATCCGGCTGCGGGAGATCCGCTGCCAGGCGCGTTCGCCGTCCTCGCCGTCACGCAGCGGGTCGGGGCCGAGGCGGTCGTGTATCGCGCGCTTCTCGGCGTCCGTGATCAGCGCGCAGGCGGTGGGGCCGCGCAGGTCCGCGTGGTGCGCCTCGTTGAGCAGGCGCAGCCGGACCGTGTCGGTGGGCGGCGGGGCCGGCACCGTACCGAAGTTCAGCTTGCCGAAGAGGCCGAGGTGGATGTGGACCCAGCCGGTGTCGCCGAAGGAGAGGAAGAGGTGCTTGCCGTGGGCGTCGGCCGTCTCCAGGACGTGGCCGTCGAGCAGGGCGGCGCTGTCGGAGAACTTGCCCTGCGGGCTGCTCGTCCGCACCGGCCGGCCGGCGAAGCGCTCGCGGTGGTCCGCGGCGAGGCGGTGGATCGTGTGTCCCTCGGGCACGGTGGCGGGTCTCCTGGGTGGTGCGGGGCCGGACATGGCTGTGCCGCCGGACGGACCGGCGGCACAGGGGTCTGTGTCGAGTTCCCCGCCGTCGCCCGGAGGGCGGCCTTGCGGCGTCTGGTGCGGTGCATCGCCGTGCGGCCGTTTCGCCCTCGTACTGGACGTACTCGGGTGAAGCGGCCGTGCGGCGAGGTGCCGTGCCAGGCGTCGTGAGGCAGGCGGGGAACTCGACACAGGCCCCGCTGGTCAGCCCTGCTGCGGGTGGTGGGCGGGGATCGGGGGGAGCTCGCCGGTGTTCTCGTACGCCGTGAGCATGTCGATGCGGCGGGTGTGCCGCTCCTCGCCGGAGTACGGGGTGGAGAGGAAGATCTCCACGAACTTCGTGGACTCCTCGACCGTGTGCATCCGGCCGCCGACGGCGATCACGTTGGCGTCGTTGTGCTCGCGGCCGAGCGCGGCGGTCTGCTCGCTCCAGGCCAGTGCGGCGCGGACGCCCTTCACCTTGTTGGCGGCGATCTGCTCGCCGTTGCCGGAGCCGCCGATCACGATGCCGAGGCTGCCCGGGTCGGCGGCCGTCTTCTCGGCGGCGCGGAGGCAGAACGGCGGGTAGTCGTCCTGGGCGTCGTAGATGTGGGGGCCGCAGTCGACGGCCTCGTGGCCCTGGGCCTTGAGCCACTCGACGAGGTGGTTCTTGAGTTCGTAACCGGCATGGTCGGATCCGAGGTACACGCGCATGGGAGGAGTGTGGCACGTGCGGCGGCCGGGCGCCGACGACGGGGTGCGGTGTGCCCGGTGCCGGGCAGACGCGCGGAGGCCCGCCGTTCCGCGGTGCGGTCGGCGGGCCTCCACGGGTGGACGCGCGGGGTCAGCCCCGGCGGCCGAGGAGCTTCCAGGAGGCGGGCAGCGCGCCCATGGCCAGCGCGGCCTTCAGGGCGTCGCCGAGCAGGAACGGCGTCAGGCCCGCGGCGATCGCGGCGCTCGCCGACATGCCGGTGGACAGCGCCAGGTACGGCACGCCGACCGCGTAGATGATCGCCGAGCCGAGGACCATCGTCCCGGCCGTGCGCGGCACCGAGCGGTCGCCGCCGCGCCGGGCCAGGCCGCCGACGACGGTGGCGGCCAGGAGCATGCCGAGCACGTAGCCGAAGGAGGCGCCGCCCGCGCCGGAGCTGCCGGCCGAGAACCACGGCATGCCCGCCATGCCGACGAGGGCGTACACGGCGAGGGAGAGGAAGCCGCGGCGGGCGCCGAGCGCGGTGCCGACGAGGAGGGCCGCGAAGGTCTGGCCGGTGACCGGGACCGGGGAGCCCGGGACCGGAACGGCGATCTGGGCGGCTATGCCGGTGAGCGCGGCGCCGCCGAGCACCAGGGCGGTGTCCACGGCGTAGCGGTGCCGGGCGGCGGGCAGCAGGTCGGCGAGGACCGCTCCGGTGCGGGCGGGGGCGGCAGCAGTGCTCATCGGGGACTCCGCGGGGGTGAGGGTGGAGACGGACTGACCGTGACGCTATCGGACGGGACCGTGCCCGATCACCATCAGCGGCCCACAAAGCGGCGATCGGGGCGTTGGTGGGATTCACACAAGGAGGGTGGCGCAATCATCGCGGAGCGTGATGCTGGTCACGGAGGTGAGCGGGGATGCACCCGGGGAGGGCCGGGCAGGCCCGCGGAGGCGGGACTGTGAACTCCCTCTAAAAGCGCGGTACGTGACGGCGGCCCACCGTGCGCCGTCGCGTGCGCGCCCGGTGTGGACCCGGTGACCGTACAGCGGACGGTGGTTACCGGTGAGCGGGTCACGTGCCCAGACTGGGAGGACGTCCCCGTCTCACCGACCGAACAGAGCCCGTCCATGTCCCGGACCTCCGCGCCCTCCCCCACCGGCTCCCCGGCCACCGCGCCGGACCCCGGCCCCGACTCGCCCCTGTCGCACGGGCTGAAACAGCGCCATCTCTCGATGATCGCCCTGGGCGGTGTCATCGGCGCCGGGCTCTTCGTCGGCTCCGGCGCCGGCATCGCCGCCGCCGGCCCGTCGATCGTCATCGCGTACGCGGTGTCGGGGCTGCTGGTGATGCTCGTGATGCGGATGCTCGGCGAGATGTCGGCGGCCGATCCGGCGTCCGGCTCGTTCTCGGTGCACGCGGAGCGGGCGATCGGGCCGTGGGCCGGGTTCACGGCGGGCTGGGCGTTCTGGGTGCTGCTGTGCACGGCCGTCGGCCTGGAGGGGATCGGCGCGGCCAAGATCGTGACGGGCTGGCTGCCGGGGACCCCGGAGTGGGCCTGGGTGGCGCTGTTCATGGTGGTGTTCCTGGGCACGAACCTGGCCTCGGTGACCAAGTTCGGCGAGTTCGAGTTCTGGTTCGCCGCGCTCAAGGTCACCGCGATCACGCTGTTCCTGGTGCTGGGCGTGCTGGCGGTGCTGGGCGTGCTGCCGGGCACGGACGCGCCGGGTACCGCCAACCTCAGCGGCGAGGGCGGCTTCCTGCCGAACGGCCCGGACGGCCTGGTCGTCGGACTGCTCGCGTCCGTGTTCGCGTACGGCGGCCTGGAGACGGTCACCATCGCGGCCGCGGAGTCCGAGGACCCGGTGCGGGGCGTCGCGCAGGCCGTGCGGACGGCGATGTGGCGGATCGCGCTGTTCTACGTGGGCTCGATGGCGGTCGTCGTCACGCTGGTGCCCTGGGACGACCCGAAGGTGGTCGAGGTGGGGCCGTTCTACGCGGCGCTGGACCACCTCGGCGTCGGGCAGGCCGCGCAGATCATGAACGTCGTCATCCTGGTCGCCCTGCTCTCCGCGATGAACGCCAACATCTACGGTGCCTCGCGCATGGCCTGCTCGCTGGTGGCGCGCGGTCAGGGCCCGAAGCGGCTGGGCCGGGTCTCCGGCGGGGTGCCGCGCGCGGCGGTCCTGGTCTCGTCCGCCTTCGGCTTCCTGTGCGTGCTGCTGAGCTACTGGCGTCCGGACGACGTCTTCCCCTGGCTGCTGAACATGACCGGTGCGGTGATCCTGGTCGTCTGGATCTTCATCGCCGTCTCCCAGCTGGTCCTGCGCGCCCGCCTGGAGCGCGAGGCGCCGCAGAAGCTGGTGGTGCGGATGTGGCTGTTCCCGGGACTGACGGTGGTGGCGCTGCTCGCCATGGCCGGCATCTTCGTCCTGATGCTCCGCCAGCCCTCCACCCGCGACCAGCTCCTGGCGTCGGGGGCGCTGACGGTGGCCCTGGCCGCGATCGGGGCCGTACGCCAGCGGCGGCGCGTCGCCGGAGCCTGAGCCGAACCCCTGCAAAGCCCCCACGAGACACCGGGTCCTAAGCCGAAGGACTGACCCGGTGTTTCGCGTTTCTGCTGTTAGCCTGCTCTTGCATAGAGGTTGCAATAACAACTTGTCAGCAGTTGGAGGGTTCGAAACCAATGGCCACGTACACGCTCCCGGAACTCCCGTACGACTACGCCGCGCTCGAACCGGTCATCAACCCGCAGATCATCGAGCTCCACCACGACAAGCACCACGCCGCGTACGTGAAGGGCGCCAACGACACCCTGGAGCAGCTGGCGGAGGCGCGGGACAAGGAGGCGTGGGGAGCGATCAACGGCCTCCAGAAGAACCTCGCCTTCCACCTGTCCGGCCACATCCTGCACTCGATCTACTGGCACAACATGACCGGTGACGGCGGCGGGGAGCCGCTGGCCGCGGACGGTGTCGGCGACCTCGCGGACGCGATCACCGAGTCCTTCGGCTCCTTCGCCGGCTTCAAGTCCCAGCTGACGAAGGCCGCGGCCACCACGCAGGGCTCCGGCTGGGGCGTGCTCGCGTACGAGCCGGTCAGCGGCAAGCTGATCGTGGAGCAGGTCTACGACCACCAGGGCAACGTGGGCCAGGGCTCCACCCCGGTCCTGGTCTTCGACGCCTGGGAGCACGCCTTCTACCTCCAGTACAAGAACCAGAAGGTCGACTTCATCGAGGCGATGTGGGCCGTCGTCAACTGGCAGGACGTGGCCAAGCGCTACGCCGCCGCCAAGGAGCGCGCGGACGTGCTGCTGCTCGCCCCCTGAGCCGGCGCCGCACAGCGGTGCACACCGGACGTCCTGCCTCGTGATCGTCTTCTCACCCTTCACCTGGCAGGCGGATGAAGGGGAGGCCCCCGTCTGGACGTGACAGGCGGGGGCCTCTCTGTCGGCCCGCTCCGGCTGCCATGATGTCCGGCATGAGGAGCACGTCATGACGATCACCGTCCACGAGCTGGTGTACTACCCGGTCAAGGGCTGCTCCGGCACCCGGGCCGACTCCGCGCGGGTCACCGCCACGGGCCTCGAACACGACCGGACGTTCATGGTGGTCGACGCGGCCGACGGCGCCTTCCGCAGCCAGCGCACCCACCCCGCGCTGGCGGCGGTCGGCGTCCGGGTCCTGGACTCCGGAACGGCCCTCGCCCTGTCCGCCGAGGGCACCGGAACGCTGCGGTTCGACGTCGCCCCGGACGGGCCGCGCCGCGAGGTCAGCATGTTCGGCCGGGAGCTCGGGGAGGCCGTCGACCAGGGGGACGAGGCCGCGGAGTGGTTCTCCGAGGCGCTGGGGGCCGCGTCCCGGCTGGTACGGGTGCGTCCCGGCTTCGACCGCGACGGCTGGGGCGAGACCCCCGGCAAGGTCAACTTCGGCGACGCGCACGCGGTCCTGGTCACCTCGACCGCCTCGCTGGCCGGTCTCAACGCCCGCATCGCGGCCCGGGGCGACGCCGCGCCCGTGCCCATGGACCGCTTCCGGGCCAACATCGTGCTGACCGGCGACGACGAGCCGCACTTCGAGGACCGGGTGGCGCGGATGACCGTGGGCACCGCCGAACTCGCCCACTCGGTGAAGGCGATCCGGTGCAACGTCCCGCTCGTCGACCAGCGGACCGGGCGCCGGGCCGGACCGGAGCCGGTGCGCACCCTGGCCACGTACCGCAGGGAGCCGGAGTTCGGCAACAAGCTCAGCTTCGGCGCGAAGAACGCGGTGGTCCGCGAGGGCGTGGTGCGGGTCGGCGACCCGGTCTCCGTCCACGGCCCGGCGAGCGGCTGAGCACCCGTAAAACCAGCTGCCGGCGCCGTGCGACTCCCCTATCGTCGTGCTGATTTGCCCGGAACGGGACGATGACGTGGAGGATGACTGTGCGCTACCGCGAGCTGGGACGCAGCGGACTTTCGGTGTCCGAGATCGGCTACGGGGCCTGGGGCATCGGGGAGTCCAGCTGGGTGGGGGCGACGCGGGACGAGTCCGTGCGCGCCCTGCACCGGGCCGTCGACCTCGGGGTGAACCTCATCGACACCGCGCGCGGCTACGGCGAGAGCGAGCGCATCGTCGGACAGGTGGTCCGCGAACGGACCGGTGACGAGGTGCTGGTCGCGACCAAGGTGCCGCCGAAGAACCAGGTGTGGCCTGCGGCGGACGGCACCGACCCGGCGGACGCGTTCCCCGGCGACCACATCCGCGCCAGTCTGGAGACCAGCCTCGCCGCGTCCGGCCTGGACCACTTCGACGTGCTCCAGTTCCATGTCTGGAACGACGAGTGGCTGGGGCGCGGGGACTGGCTGGAGACGGTCGCGGCGCTGAAGCAGGAGGGCAAGATCCGCCTGTTCGGGGTGTCCGTCAACGACCACTCCCCGCAGAGCGCGGTCGCGCTCGTGCGCAGCGGGGTGGTGGACACCGTCCAGGTCATCTACAACGTGTTCGACCAGTCGCCGGCCGCGGAACTGCTGCCGGCCTGCGCGGAGCACGGTGTCGGCGTGATCGTCCGGGTCGCGCTCGACGAGGGCGGCCTCACCGGCCGGATCACCGCGGACTCGACGTTCCCCGAAGGCGACTTCCGCAACCGCTACTTCCGCGACGACCGCCCGGCCCAGGTCGAGCGGCGCGTCGCGGCGATCGTGGCGGACCTGGGCATCGAGCCGGACGCCATCGCGGAGTACGCGCTGCGGTTCGTCCTGAGCCACCCGGCGGTCTCCACGGTGATCCCGGGGATGCGCAGCGTCCGCAACGTGGAGCGCAACACCGCGCTCAGCGACGGACAGGCGCTCACCACGGAGCAGTTGGCGGTCCTGGCCCGGCACGGCTGGCCGCGCGACTTCTACTCCTGAGGGGCGCCCGCGTCCGCCGGGGTCTTCGTCCACGGGCTGACGCCGAGCCGGCCGGTGGTGCCGAGGTCCAGTTCCGGGGTGACCGTCACGGGCTCGGCACCGGGCTTCGCGGTGACCTCGACGTAGGGGGCGTTGACCGGGTCGCCGTCCGTGGTGGTGTTGCGCCAGGCGAGGTTGGCGTACGCGCTCTCGCCCGGGCGCAGCGTGACCGGGCGGGGCTCCGCGTCGCCGCCGATGCCGGTGGAGATCGCGGTGGTGCCGTGCAGGATCTCGACCCCGCTCACCGGGTCGCGGCCCTCGTCGAGGAGCCGCAGCGCGGGGTAGCCGTTCAGCCGGTAGTCGGTGGTGCCGCAGTTGGCGAGGTGGATGCCCACGACCCGCAGCCCCATCGCGGCATCGCCCCGGTCGTTGGTGACCCGGACCCCGGAGGGCGGGCAGGCGCCGGACGAACCGTCGGCGGGGACGGCCCGCACCTTGGCGATCCGGGCGCGGTACGTACGGGCCGACCCCGGTCCGTCCTCGGTGTCCAGGGGCCGCCGCACGGTCTGGCCGGGCTTCACCCCCTCGACGGTGCGGGTGATGGTGTCCATGGCCTCGCCGAACCCGTTGACCAGGGTGAACGTGACGGTGAAGGTGAGCGGTTCGGTGTCCGAGTTGGTGACCTCGAACCCGGTGGACGGGGCGCCGGAGGGGCCGCACTTGCCGCTGACCACCCGGACGTCGTCCCAGGTCCGCCCGGCGGGGTCGGGGAGCGGGGCGAGGGAGGCACAGGTCGCCCCGGGCGAGGCGGAGGCCCCGGCGGTCTCCTTCCCGCATCCGGTGAGCAGCGCGGTGCTCGCGAGGGCGGCACACAGGACGAGGGCGGGGGCGGGGCGCATCCGCCCAGAAGATCAAAGGACGCCCGGGCCGGGCTGTGCGCCAGGTCACATATCGCGTCACGGTGGCGTCACAGCCCGGCGGCGGGGAGGGTGCGCCCGCCGCCGGACCGGCGGTCAGTCGAAGATCGGGCCCTGGGTGCGGGTGCGCTTGATCTCGTAGAAGCCGGGGATCGAAGCGACCATCAGGGTGCCGTCCCAGAGCTTCGCGGCCTCCTCGCCCTTGGGGGCCGGGGTGACGACCGGGCCGAAGAAGGCGATCTGCTCGCCGTCGGCGCCGGGGACGGCGATGACCGGGGTGCCGACCTCCTGGCCCACCTTCTCGATGCCCTCCTTGTGGGAGGCGCGCAGTTCGGTGTCGTAGGTGTCGGAGTCCGCGTGACCGGCGAGTTCGACGGGGAGGCCGACGTCCTTGAGGGCGCTCTCGACGGCTTCGCGGGTCGGGCCCTCGCCCCGGTTGTGGAAGCGGGTGCCGAGCGCGGTGTAAAGGGGGCCGACGACCTCGTCGCCGTGCAGCTGCTGGGCGGCGGTCACGACGCGGACCGGGCCCCACGCCTTGTTCTCCAGCATGTCGCGGTAGTCGGCGGGCAGCTCGTCGAGCCGGTCCTCGTTGAGCACGGCCAGGCTCATCACGTGCCAGCGGACCTCGACGTCGCGGACCTTCTCCACCTCCAGCATCCAGCGGGAGGTCATCCAGGCCCAAGGGCAGAGCGGGTCGAACCAGAAGTCGACGGGGGTCCTGCCGGTCGCCGTGCTGTTGTCAGACATCTCTCTCCTCGAACGGACCTATCGCGTCGGTGGACAAGTCTGTGGCCGACAACACCGGACGACGCTCCGGCCATTCCCGCCCGCGCGTCCGGAAGTCGGCATGGGAGGATCAAACTATTCGAACGTGACACAAAGGAGTGTGCCGTGCCCGGCGAGAACCTGTCCCGAGACGAGGCCCGTGAGCGGGCCGAGCTGCTGACCGTCGACGGTTACGACGTCGCACTCGACGTCCGCTCCGCGACCGGCGGGGACGACATGGCGGACGGTCCGCTGACCTTCCGCTCGGTGACGACGATCCGCTTCCGCGCGGCTCGCGGCGGCGCGTCGACCTTCGCCGACCTGATCGCCCCGTCCGTCGACGCCGTGACGCTGGACGGCACCGCGCTGGACCCGGCGGCGGTGTTCGACGGGACGCGGATCGCGCTGGCGGACCTGGCGGAGGGCGAACACGTCCTGGTGGTCGACGCGCAGTGCGCGTACAGCCGGACCGGCGAGGGCATGCACCGGTTCGTGGACCCGGAGGACGGCGAGGTCTACCTCTACACCCAGTACGAACCGGCGGACGCCCGGCGCGTCTTCGCCAACTTCGAGCAGCCCGACCTCAAGGCCCCGTACCGCTTCCAGGTGACCGCGCCCGCCGAGTGGACGGTGTGGAGCAACGGCGCGGAGGAGTCCCGCGAGGGCGGGGTGTGGCGGTTCGCGGAGACCCGGCCGATCTCGACGTACATCACGGCGGTCGTCGCCGGTCCGTACCACTACGTCACCGACTCCTACAGCCGGACCTTCGAGGACGGCACGACGCTCGAGGTCCCGCTCGGCGCGATGTGCCGCAAGGGGCTCGCCAAGCACTTCGACGCCGACGACATCTTCCTGATCACCAAGCAGGGCCTGGACTTCTTCCACGACAACTTCGACTACCCGTACCCCTTCGGGAAGTACGACCAGGCGTTCGTGCCGGAGTACAACCTCGGCGCGATGGAGAACCCGGGCTGTGTCACGTTCCGCGAGGAGTACATCTTCCGCGGCAAGGTGACCCGGGCGGCGTACGAGGGCCGGGCCAACGTCATCCTGCACGAGATGGCGCACATGTGGTTCGGCGACCTCGTCACCATGCGGTGGTGGGACGACCTGTGGCTGAAGGAGTCCTTCGCGGACTTCATGGGCGTCTTCGCGATGACCGGCGCGACCCGCTTCGAGGACGGCTGGATCACCTTCGCCAACAACCGCAAGTCCTGGGCGTACCGCGCCGACCAGCTGCCCTCCACGCACCCGATCACGGCCGACATCCGTGACCTGGAGGACGCCAAGCTCAACTTCGACGGCATCACGTACGCCAAGGGCGCCTCCGTGCTCAAGCAGCTCGTGGCGTACGTGGGGCGGGAGGCGTTCCTGGAGGGCGCCCGGCGCTACTTCAAGAAGCACGCCTACGGGAACACCCGGCTCGGGGACCTGCTGTCGGTGCTGTCCGAGACGTCCGGGCGGGACATGACCGCGTGGTCGCGCTCCTGGCTCCAGACCGCGGGCGTCAACTCGCTGACCCCGGTCGCGACGTACGACGCGGCCGGCCGGATCACCGAGCTGGCCGTCCTCCAGGAGGCCGCCGAGTCCCATCCGGAGCTGCGGCCCCACCGGGTCGCCGTCGGCCTGTACCGCCGCAACCCGGAAGGGGAGCTGGTGCGTTACGCGCGTGCCGAGGCGGACGTGTCGGGTCCGCGCACCGTGATCGGCGAGCTGGCGGGGGCCGAGCGGCCCGAGCTGATCCTCGTCAACGACGACGACCTGACGTACTGCAAGGTCCGCTTCGACGAGGTGTCGCTCGCCACCCTGCGCGCGCACCTGGGCGACATCACGGACCCGCTTGCCCGGGCGCTGTGCTGGTCCGCGCTGTGGAACCTCACCCGCGACGGGCTGATGCCGGCCCGGGACTTCGTCGCGCTGGTCCTGGCCTTCGCCGGGCGGGAGACGGACATCGGTGTGCTCCAGATGCTGCACGCCTGGACGCGCGGCGCGCTGGTGAACTACGCGGCTCCCGCCTGGCGCGAGGAGGGCGGCCGGGCGCTGGCCGAGGGCGCGCTCGGCGAACTGCGGCTCGCCGAGCCGGGCAGCGAGCACCAGCTCGCCTGGGCCCGGTTCTTCGCGTCGGTCGCCGCGTCGGACTCCGACTTCCAGCTGCTGACCGGGCTGCTCGACGGCACCGCCCGGATCGACGGGCTCGACGTCGACCAGGAGCTGCGCTGGGCGTTCCTGTCGCCGCTGGTCTCCCACAGCGCGGCCGACGAGGCGGCGGTCGACGCGGAGCTGGCCCGGGACGACACGGCCTCCGGCAAGCGGCACCAGGTGCGGTGCCTGGCCTCGCGGCCGTCCGCCGAGGTGAAGGCCCGGGCGTGGGCGGACGTCGTGGAGTCGGACGCGCTGTCCAACGCACTGGTGGAGGCCACCATCGCGGGCTTCGCGCAGTCCTCCCAGCGGGAGCTGCTGGCGCCGTACACCGCGCGGTACTTCGAGGCGATCGAGCGGGTCTGGGCCGAGCGGTCGATCCAGATCGGGATGGCCGTGGTCCGGGGGCTGTTCCCGGCCCTCCAGGACGACCCGGCGACGCTGGCGGCGACCGACGCGTGGCTGGAGTCCCGGGCGGACGCGGCGCCGGCGCTGCGGCGGCTGGTGGCCGAGGCCCGGGACGACCTGGCCCGGGCGCTGCGGGCGCAGGCGACGGACGCGGTGGCGTAGGGCGTCCGGCCCAGGCCCTTGCCCGGTGGCCCCGGTCCCGGGCAAGGGTTCCGTCCTCACACGCCGGACGGGCCGGGTGGTCGTGCGAGGCGGTGTTCTTGTCCGGGTATGTCGACGGCCCTGTAACAGGGGTTAAGGTCACGGCCGTCGGCGGGATACACCGGAGCATGACCCAGAACACCCCGCTCCAGCCCGGCCGCCCCGTCCCGACTGACGGGCGTCAACGCGTCGTCACTGCCGCTCAGTTGAAGGCGATGGGCGTGCCCGCCGGGCGGGCGGCGGAACGCTGCCGGGGCGGTGGTCCGTGGCAGCAGCCGCTGCCCGGCGTCTTCGTCCTGCACCCCGGCCCGCTCAGCGGCCGGGAGCGGCTGCGCTCCGCGCTGCTGTACGCGGGCCGCCCGCCGGCGTCCGGGCGGCGGCCGGACGCCGCGCGGACCGTGGAGCCGGCGTACGGCGACGCGGTGCTCACCGGGCTCGCCGCGCTCTCGCTGTACGGCTTCACCGCCGCACCGCCCGCCGCCGCCGTGGAGCGGGTCGACGTGCTGGTGCCCCGGGTGCGGCGGCTGCGCTCGGCCGGATACGCCCGGCTGCTGCGGACCGCCGAACCGCCGCGCCCGGAGTGGGTGGACGGGCTGCCGGTGGCCCCGGTGGCACGGGCGCTGGCGGACGCGGTGGCCGGGCTCGGGGACGCGGTCGCGGTGCGCCGGCTGCTGACCGAGGCGGTGCGGGGCGGCCACTGCGAGCCGGCGGTGCTGGTGGGCGAGCTGTACCGGGCCAAGGTGCTCGGCCGGCCCCAGGTGGTCGACGCGGTCGACTCGCTGCTCGCCGAGGGCCGGGTGAGGGCGGAGGAGCGGCTGTACGGGATGGTGCGCGCGCACGGGCTCGGGGAGCCGCTGTGGAACGTGGACCTGCGGCTGCCCGGCGGCCCGCACCTGGGCCGGGTGGACGCCTACTGGCCCGACGAGGCGGTCGCCGTGGAGCTGGACACCAGGGCTCCGCGGCACAGCCGGCAGGACGAGAGGCACGAGGCCGAGTGGTCCGCGTACGCGGCGCGGCGCGAGCACCTGGAACGGCTCGGGGTCACCGTCGTCCATCTGACACCGGAGAAGCTGCGGGACGCGCCCGGGCAGCAGGCGGCCGTGGTCCGGACAGCGCTGATGGCCGCGGCGGACCGGGAGCCCGCGGCGTACGTGATGATCCTTCCCCGCTGAGCGGAGGGCGACACCCCGGCCGGCGCCGCACATGGCCGGATTTACGTCACGTATCTGCCCGTTCGTCCCTGCTGACGCTTCCGCCCCGGTGGCGGAATCCCGCCATGTACTCAACAAGGTCCCCACAACTCTCCACAAACCCCTGTCATTTACGAAAGGGTGAGCGGTCATCCGGTACCGATTTCCGGACTCTCTCTTTCACATACAGGGATGCTGATGACCTCCGAATCCCCCGGTTCCATATCCGGAGCGAGACGAGCGGCCCGGGTGGCGGCCGCCGCCGGTCTGGTGGCCGCGCTGGCCGCCACCGGTGTCGCCCCCGTCTTCGCCGCCGACGACCCGGCCTCCGCCCCCGTCAAGGCCGCCGGCACCGCTCCGGCGGACAAGCTGGGCTCCGCCGACGCCGAGGTCCTGACCAAGGCCAAGGCCAAGGGCGAGAAGAACGTCACGATGATGGTCGCGACCGCCCCCGGCGCGACCGAGCAGGTCACCAAGCAGCTGGACGCCGTCAAGGGCTCCGTGCTGGGACGCGCGTACGACAAGCTCGGATACGTCCGGGCGACCGTGCCGACCGCGACCGCCGAAACCACCATCAAGGCGGCGTCCAAGCTCGGCTCCGTCCTCGGCATCGATCTCAAGCAGGAGATCATGCTGGACGACCCGACGCCCGCCGCGGACCGGGCGACCGGCGCGAAGAGCAAGGCGAAGTCCACCGGCAGCTACCCGGCCCCCGGGAAGAAGACGCCCGCGAAGAACCCGTACAACCCGTCCTTCGAGACGGGTGCGGTGGACTTCGTGAAGCAGCACCCGAAGGCCGACGGCCGCGGGATCACCATCGGCGTCCTGGACGCGGGCGTCGACATCGCGCACCCCGCGCTCCAGAAGACCACCACCGGCGAGCGCAAGATCACCGACTGGGTGACCGCCACCGACCCGGTCAGCGACGGCGACGGCACCTGGCTGCGGATGACGGACGCCGTCTCCGGCCCGGTGTTCACGTACAAGGGGCGTACGTACAACGCGCCCAAGGGCTCGTTCCGGATCAGCCTGTTCGCCGAGGCCGCCACCAAGGGCGGCGACATGGCGGGCGACCTGAACCGCGACGGCGACACCACCGACACCTGGGCCGTGCTCTACGACCCGGTCAGCGGCGCCTCCCGGGTCGACCTGAACGGCAACGGCGACTTCCGCGACGACACCGCCCTCAAGCCGTACAAGGAGAAGCACCAGGTCTCCTACTTCGGCAAGGACGACCCGCGCACGGACGTCGTGGAGCGCATCCCGTTCGTGGTGGAGAACCGCGAGGACGTCGTCTACAACGCGGCCGGCGACACCTCCGACTACGTCTCCATCGGGGTCATCGAGTCCGAGCACGGGACGCACGTCGCGGGCATCACCGCCGCCAACGGCCTCTTCGGCGGCAAGATGAACGGTGCCGCGCCCGGCGCGAAGATCGTCTCCTCGCGCGCCTGCACCTGGTCCGGCGGCTGCACCAACATCGCGCTCACCGAGGGCATGATCGACCTCGTCGTGAACCGCGGCGTCGACGTCGTCAACATGTCGATCGGCGGCCTGCCGCCGCTGAACGACGGCAACAACGCCCGCGCCGAGCTGTACAAGCGGCTGGTCGACATCTACGGCGTCCAGCTGGTCATCTCGGCCGGCAACGACGGCCCCGGCGTCAACACCATCGGTGACCCGGGCCTCGCCGACCACGTGATCTCGGTCGGCGCGTCGATCTCCAAGGAGACCTGGGCCGCCAACTACGGCTCGAACGTCACCAAGAAGTACGACATGCTGCCCTTCTCCTCGCGCGGTCCGCGTGAGGACGGCGGCTTCGCGCCGACCCTGACGGCGCCCGGCGCGTCGATCAACTCGACGCAGACCTGGCTGCCCGGTTCGCCGGTCAAGGAGGCGGGCTACTCCCTGCCGGCCGGTTACTCCATGCTCCAGGGCACGTCGATGGCCTCCCCGCAGGCCGCCGGCGCCACCGCGCTGCTGCTGTCCGCCGCGAAGCAGAAGCACATCGAGCTGCCCCCGGCCGACCTGCGCACCGCGCTGACCAGCACCGCCACCAAGATCAAGGGTGTGCCCGCGCACGCCCAGGGTGCCGGTCTGATCGACATCGTGGACGCCTGGAAGCTGATCTCCAAGAAGGGCGCCCCGGCGCACGAGTACACGGTCAAGGCCCCCGTCGACACCGCGATCGACTTCGCGCTGAAGACCCCGGGCTTCGGCACCGGCCTGTACGACCGCGAGGGCGGCCTCAAGGCCGGCCAGAAGAAGACCTACGACGTCACGGTCACCCGCACCACGGGCCCGGACAGGAAGGTCACGCACAAGCTCTCCTGGAAGTACGACGACGGCACCTTCTCGCTGGTCGGCCCCAAGAAGGTCGCGCTGCCGCTGAACAAGCCGGTGACGGTCAAGGTCCAGGCGAAGCCGCGGACCGCGGGCGTGCACAGCGCGATCCTCCAGCTGGACGACAAGAAGACCGCCGGCACGGACCAGCAGATCCTGACGACGGTCGTCGTCTCCAAGGAGCTGGCGAAGCCGTCCTACGCGTTCAAGGCGTCCGGCTCGGTGCAGCGCAACGGCACCACGTCGTACTTCGTGACCGTGCCGGAGGGCGCCAAGACCCTTGAGGTCGCGATGAGCGCCCTGCGCTCGGGCAGCCAGACCCGCTTCATCTCCATCCACCCGTACGGGGTGCAGATGGAGGACAGCGGTACGCCGTTCTGCTACCCGAACTACGAGAACCCGGCCAACACCTGCCGCCCGGACGCGCGCTCCTACACGGACCCGCAGCCCGGTGTCTGGGAGATCGAGGTCGAGGCCCGGCGCACGTCGCCGCTGCTGGACAACCCGTACAAGCTGGACGTGGCGCTGCTCGGCGCGACCTTCGACCCGGCCGTGCAGACCATCGCCGAGGCGAAGATCGGCACCCCGGCCTCGGTCGACTGGACGGTGACCAACGACGCGGGCGCCCTGGAGGGCAAGCTCAAGGGCGGTTCGCTGGGCTCGGCCGACGTCGAGCGCCCGTCGATCTCCACCGGTGGCTCGTACACCAAGGAGGTCACCATCGGTGAGGGCGTCGAGAAGCTGGACGTCGCCATCGGCGGTACGAGCGACGCCAACGCCGACCTGGACCTGTACGTGTACAAGGGTGCCGCCGAGGTGGGCGCCTCCACCACGGCGGGCTCCGAGGAGTCCGTCAGCCTGGTGAAGCCGGCCGCCGGTACCTACACCGTCGTCATCGACGGGTACGACGTCCCGGCCGGGACCACCGAGTACGACTACCGCGACGTGTACTACTCCGCGGCGCTCGGCACGATCTCCGTCGACGAGTCGAAGGCCGTGAACCTGGCCCCCGGCGCCTCGGCCGAGGTCGGCGCCCAGGTGAAGGTGGCCGGCGCGGCTCCCGAGGGGCGGCAGTTCTTCGGCGAGGTCAGCCTCGTGAACGCCCGGGGCACCGCGGCGGGCACCGGCAGCGTCGTGATCGAAAAGGTCACACCGTAACCACCCGGTGCTGAACATGTGATCCGTACGGCAGTGGGGCGGGTGCTCACCGGGCACCCGCCCCACTGTGCTGCGCGCCACTCGTCCGCAGGCCGGACAATGGATTGGACAAGGCGGGCGTGGACATACGCATCATGGACCGGCAACCGTGCCCGTTCGTACGTCTGAGGGAGTTCCTGTGAAGGTCGGAATCGTCGGCGCCACCGGTCAGGTCGGCACAGTCATGCGCGGAATCCTGGCCGAGCGGAAGTTCCCGGTCGATGAGCTGCGGCTGTTCGCCTCCGCGCGCTCGGCGGGCTCCGTCATCGAGTGGCAGGGACGCGAGATCACGGTCGAGGACGCCGCCGCGGCCGACTTCACGGGCCTCGACATCGTGCTGTTCTCGGCCGGCGGCTCGACCTCGAAGGCGCTGGCCGAGAAGGTCGCCTCGCAGGGCGCCGTCGTGATCGACAACTCCTCCGCCTGGCGCAAGGACCCCCAGGTCCCGCTGGTCGTCTCCGAGGTCAACCCGCACGCCATCGCGGACCGCCCCAAGGGCATCATCGCCAACCCGAACTGCACCACGATGGCCGCCATGCCCGTGCTGCGCCCGCTGCACGAGGAGGCGGGGCTCGAAGCGCTGACCGTCGCCACCTACCAGGCGGTATCCGGGTCCGGTCTCGCCGGTGTCGCCGAGCTGCACGGCCAGGCGTCCAAGGTCGTCGCCGACGCGGACAAGCTCACGCACGACGGCTCGGCCGTGGACTTCCCGGAGCCCGGCGTCTACAAGCGCCCCATCGCCTTCAACGTGCTGCCGCTGGCCGGCTCGATCGTGGACGACGGGTCCTTCGAGACGGACGAGGAGCAGAAGCTCCGCAACGAGTCCCGCAAGATCCTGGAGATCCCGGAGCTGAAGGTCTCCGGCACCTGCGTCCGCGTCCCGGTCTTCTCCGGCCACTCCCTCCAGGTCAACGCCCGCTTCGCCCGGCCGGTCTCCGTGGAGCGCGCGTACGAGCTGCTGAAGGACGCGCCGGGCGTCGAGCTGTCCGAGATCCCGACGCCGCTCCAGGCCGCGGGGAAGGACGCGTCCTACGTGGGGCGCATCCGCAACGACGAGACCGCCGAGAACGGTCTCGCGCTGTTCGTCTCCAACGACAACCTGCGCAAGGGCGCGGCGCTGAACGCGGTCCAGATCGCGGAGCTGGTCGCGGCGGAGCTGCGGGGCTGACCTTGTGTGTCCTCAATCGCCGGACGGGCTGAATTTCAGCCCCTCCGGCGATTGAGGAGCGGGGTCCGGGGCAGGGCCCCGGGCAGGGCTCAGGGGCGCCTCACCTCGAAGTGCCAGCAGCCGTACTCCACCGCGCGTACGTGCACCAGCGCCACCGCCGCGTCCGCGAACGCCTCCCTCAGCGCCTCGTCGTAACCGCGCTCCTCGTCCTCGGGGATCTCCAGGAGCCGGCCGCCCACGATGCGGCCCTCCGCGTCGTAGCGGCGCACGGTGCGCAGCGCGCCCGCGCGGGAGAACGGGTAGCCCTTCCGGCCGGGCTCCGGCCCCTCGCACCCCTCGGCGTGGATGAAGACCGGGCCCTGCTCGTCGTACGCCCCCGGGCGGGCCCGGGTCGCCGCCGCCCAGCGGCGCAGCGGGGCGTAGGAGACGAGGGCGATGCGCTCCCCCGGTTCGCTGCCGCGCAGACAGCACCGCAGCGGGGCGCCGCCCTCGGTGTCGGTGTACGGGACGCAGGGCTGCCCGGCGTCGTCGGTCTTCCGGAGTCCGTCGAGCGCGTCCGGTTCGATGGCGCGTGCCTCGTAAGTGGTCATGGTCCCGAGCGTGCCGCGCCCGGACCTCCCGGTCCGGCGGAAAACGGACATCGCCCTGGGTACGGGTCCCGTGGAAGGATGGCGGGAAACATCACAGAGCAAGGAGATGACCGCGTGCCTGGCACGAATCTGACCCGCGAAGAGGCACAGGAGCGGGCGCGCCTGCTGACCGTGGACGCGTACGAGATCGATCTCGACCTCTCCGGAGCGCAGGAGGGCGGGACCTACCGGTCCGTCACCGTCGTGCGCTTCGACTCCGCCGAGGCCGGTGCGGAGACCTTCATCGACCTGGTCGCCCCCGCGGTGCACGAGGTCGAGCTGAACGGCAGCGCGCTGGACGTCGCGGCGGTCTTCCGCGACTCGCGCATCACGCTGCCGCACCTCCGGGCCGGGACCAACGAGCTGAAGGTCGTCGCGGACTGCGCGTACACCAACACCGGCGAGGGCCTGCACCGCTTCGTCGACCCGGTCGACCAGCAGGCGTACCTGTACACCCAGTTCGAGGTGCCGGACGCGCGCCGCGTCTTCGCGAGCTTCGAGCAGCCCGACCTGAAGGCGACCTTCCGGTTCACCGTGAAGGCCCCGTCCGGCTGGACGGTGATCTCCAACTCGCCGACGCCGGAGCCGAAGGACGACGTCTGGTCGTTCGAGCCGACGCCGCGCATCTCCTCGTACATCACCGCGCTGATCGCCGGCCCGTACCACTCGGTGCACAGCAGCTACGAGAAGGACGGTGTGACCGTCCCGCTGGGCATCTACTGCCGGCCCTCGCTCGCCGAGTACCTGGACGCGGATGCGATCTTCGACGTGACCCGGATGGGCTTCGACTGGTTCCAGGAGAAGTTCGACTACGCGTACCCGTTCGCCAAGTACGACCAGCTCTTCGTGCCGGAGTTCAACGCGGGCGCGATGGAGAACGCGGGCGCGGTCACCATCCGCGACCAGTACGTCTTCCGGTCCAAGGTGACGGACGCCGCGTACGAGACGCGCGCCGAGACCGTCCTGCACGAGCTGGCCCACATGTGGTTCGGCGACCTCGTCACGATGGAGTGGTGGAACGACCTCTGGCTGAACGAGTCGTTCGCCACGTACACCTCGATCGCCTGCCTGGCGTACGCCGAGGGCTCCGGGTGGCCGCACTCCTGGACCACCTTCGCCAACTCCATGAAGACGTGGGCCTACCGGCAGGACCAGCTGCCCTCGACCCACCCCATCATGGCCGACATCCGCGACCTGGACGACGTCCTGGTCAACTTCGACGGCATCACCTACGCCAAGGGCGCCTCGGTCCTGAAGCAGCTGGTGGCGTACGTCGGCATGGACGAGTTCTTCAAGGGCGTCCAGGCGTACTTCAAGGCGCACGCCTTCGGCAACACGCGGCTGACCGACCTGCTGGGCGCGCTGGAGGAGACCTCCGGCCGCGACCTGAAGACCTGGTCCAAGGCGTGGCTGGAGACGGCCGGGATCAACATCCTGCGCCCGGAGATCGAGACCGACGAGAACGGTCACGTCACCTCGTTCACCGTGCTCCAGGAGGCGCCCGCGCTGCCCGCCGGCGCGAAGGGCGAGCCGACGCTGCGCCCGCACCGGATCGCCATCGGCTGCTACGACCTCGACGCCGGCGGCAAGCTGGTGCGCACGGACCGGATCGAGCTGGACGTCGACGGCGAGCGCACCACCGTGCCGTTCCCGGCCGGCACCGCGCGCCCGGCCGTCATCCTGCTCAACGACGACGACCTGTCGTACGCGAAGGTGCGCCTGGACGAGGAGTCGCTGCGGGTCGTCACCGAGCACCTGGGCGACTTCACCGAGTCGCTGCCGCGCGCCCTGTGCTGGGCGTCCGCCTGGGACATGACCCGCGACGGCGAGCTGGCCACCCGCGACTACCTCGCCCTGGTCCTGTCGGGGATCGGCAAGGAGTCGGACATCGGTGTCGTGCAGTCGCTGCACCGCCAGGTCAAGACGGCGATCGACCTGTACGCGACGCCGGAGTGGCGTGAGGCGGGCCTGACGCAGTGGACCGACGCGACGCTCGCGCACCTGCGCGCGGCGGAGCCGGGCAGCGACCACCAGCTGGCCTGGGCGCGCGCCTTCGCGGCCACCGCCCGCACCCCGCAGCAGCTGGACCTGCTGCGCTCGCTGCTCGACGGCACCGAGGCGGTCGAGGGCCTGGCCGTGGACACCGAGCTGCGCTGGGCGTTCGTCGAGCGGCTCGCCGCCACCGGGCTCGTCGACGAGGAGGAGATCGACGCCGAGTACGCGCGGGACCGGACGGCGGCGGGCGAGCGCCACGCGGCCGCCGCCCGTGCGGCGCGGCCCAGCGAGGAGGCGAAGGCCGAGGCGTGGGCGTCGGTCGTGGAGTCCGACAAGCTGCCGAACTCGCTCCAGGAGGCGGTCATCGCCGGCTTCGTGCAGACGGACCAGCGCGAGCTGCTGGCCCCGTACACGGAGAAGTTCTTCGCCTCGGTGAAGGGCGTCTGGGACTCGCGGAGCCACGAGATGGCCCAGCAGGTCGCGATCGGCCTGTACCCGGCGCTCCAGGTCTCGCAGGAGACCCTGGACGCCACGGACGCCTGGCTGGCCTCGGCCGAGCCGGGCGCGGGTCTGCGCCGGCTGGTCTCCGAGTCCCGCTCGGGCGTGGAGCGCGCGCTCCGGGCCCGTGCGGCGGACGCGGCCGCCGCGACCGCGTAACTGGAAACCGCCCGGCGGACAGGCGCTGAAGCGCAGCCGTCCGCCGGGCGGGAGCGGGGGGGACCGGCCTTACGAGGCCGACGCCTCGTAGCGGGCCCTGAGGTCGGCCGCGCCGGACTCGGTCAGGGAGCCGTGCAGGCGCATCCGGGCGACTCCGCCGTCCGGGAAGGCGTCGAGGCGTACGTGGGTGACCACGGCCTCCGCCGCCAGCGGGAAGCGGTGCAGGGTGTCGGGCTGGAGGCGGGTGCGCGGGATGATCTCAAACCACTCGCCGCTCTCGCCGTCCCGGCCGTGCAGGGCGACCCAGCCGGCCGCGTTGCCCTTGAGGTAGGCGGTGTCGATCTCGACCGCGCGGACGGCGCCCTGGGCGGGCAGCCGGAAGCGGACCCAGTCGTTGGTGTCGCGGACCCGGCGGCGGCGGTTCTCCCAGCCGTCGTCCATCTTGCGGGAGGTGCCCGGCAGGATGATCTGGGTCGGCGAGGAGTAGAACCGGTCCGAGGCGTCCTCGTAACTGCCGCCGTTGAGGACCGAGATCAGGTCGAACGTGCCGAGCGTGGCCAGCCAGGACGGGTCGGGGACCACCTCGCCGTGCACGCGGAGGCGGGCGATGCCGCCGTCGGGGTGCTGGCAGAGGCGGATGTGGGTCCAGCGGCGTCCGCCGGTGATCTCGAAGCCGTTGGCGGCGTGGCCGCGCACCGGGGTCGGGGGGACGATCTCCTCCCACTTCACGTCGTCGGCGAGCAGTTCCTCCGGGCCGGGCGCGCCCTCGACGCAGGTGGCCTGGACGGAGACGCGCTGCGGGTAGTTGCCGCGGAAGTGGGCGGTGTCCACGACGATGCCGCGGATGATGCCGGGGGCGCCGAGCCGGATCAGCGCCCAGTCGTGCTCGTCGGGGGCCGGGAAGGGGTGTCCGGCGTCCGCGCCGCGCCGGCGGCGGGTCTCCCAGCCGTCCATGATCTTGCCCTTGTGGCCGAAGTGCTCGGGGTCGAAGACCGCGCGCTCCCGGAGGAGCAGGTTCTCGCGCTGGGCGAAGAACTCGTCGTTGGCGGCGATCACGCCCGCGCCGAGCCGCCGGTCGGCGAGGTCGACGAGGTCGGTGAAGGGGAGGTCGGCGGTGCGGTAGTCGGCGTAGGGGTCACCGCCGCCGTACGGGGCCGCGTCATGGGCGTGGGGGTCGTCGTGCCGGGTCTCATCCTGGTCGGTGGTCATGCGTTCACTGTCGTACGCCGCAAGCCGGTAGGTCCATCGAAAGTTTCCGCATGAATTGTTCAGCCGAGCTGAACGGTCACGTCGTCCCCGTGTGTGTCCGCCACCTCCCGGAGGGCCGCGAGGACCCGGGCCACCGCCGGGGCGCCCTCTCCGCCGCGCCGGACGGCGGCCACGACATGGCGGCGGGGCCGGTCCGCTTCGAGGACCCGCAGCACCACGCCCTCCCGGCCGTGCCGTTCGGCCGAGGCCATGCGCGGGACGAGCGCGATCCCCAGGCCGGCGGCGACCATGGCGAGGATCGCCGTCCAGCCGGACGCGCTGTGCGCGCGCTCGGGTACGAAGCCCGCCGCCCGGCACGCCGAGACGGTGATCTCCGACCAAGGGCCCGAGCCGCCGTAGATCCAGGGCTCGGCGGACAGGTCGGCGAGGCGCAGCCCGGGCGCGTCCGCGAGGCGGTGGCCGGCCGGCAGCGCCACGTCGAGCGGGTCGGCGAGCAGCGGCAGGACGGTGAACCGGGGGTCGCGGGCCGTCGGGGCGTCGGCGGCCAGCGACAGGGCGAGGTCGACCTCGGCGGCGGCGAGCAGTTCGTACGCCTGGGCGGCCTCCGCCTCGCGCACCCGGACGTCGGGGCCGGGGCGGGCGTCGGCGCGCAGCCGCTGCACGGCCGGGACGACGAGGGCGGGCACGGCGGTGGCGAACGCGGCGACCCGGACCTCGCCCGCCTCGCCGCGCAGATAGCCGGTCAGTTCGGCGTCGGCGCGCTCCAGTTGGGCGAAGACCGCCTCGGCGTGGCGCAGGACCAGATGGGCGGCGTCGGTGAGGCGGACGCGGCGGCCCTGGGCCTCCAGGAGCGGCACGCCGAGCTGCCTGGCCAGGTTGGAGAGCTGCTGGGAGACCGCCGAGGGGGTCATCAGCAGGGCGTCGGCGGTCGCGGTGACCGTGCCCCGGTCGCGCAGGGTGCGCAGGATGCGGAGCTTCTTGACGTCCCACTCGGTCATGGCCGCAACCTACCGCCGCGTCCGGGCCCGGACATGCGCGTGCGCCGCGCGGTGATGGTCACCGTGCGGCGCACCCGTGCCGTGCGGGGCGGGACCGGGGCGGGACCCCGGTCGCCGGGCAGGTGGGTCAGGCCTGCTTCTTGGACTTGTCGAGCACCATGACCAGGCCCGCGATGACGCCGAACAGGACGAGGGGCGCCAGGACGAACAGGCCGAGCGTGTCGATCACGCTCAGGCCGGTACCCGGGTCGTCGCCGTCGTCGCGGGTGAGCGCGAGCGCGGGGGACGACATCAGCAGCATCATCAGCGTCGTTCCGGCGGCGACGGCGCCGGCGCGCATAGCGTTCTTCTTGTCCACGGTGCAAACGTAGCGAACGCCCGCGCGGGCCGCGCGCCCGGGGGTGCCGTACGGGGTCCCGTTCACGGCATCCGGGCCTCCCCGGGCTCCCCCGGGGCGCGCAGGACGTCCATCAGGCGGTGCAGCCGGGGCGAGGCGGCCAGTTGCTCCAGTGTGACCGGGACGCCCTCCGCGTCGGCGACCGGCAGCCGCCAGTTGGGGTACTGGTCCCAGGTGCCCGGGAGGTTCTGCGGGCGGCGGTCGCCGACGGTGTCGGGCAGCCAGATCCCGGTCATCAGGGCGGGGGTGCGCAGCAGGAAGCGGTGGACGGCCCGGACGGCCGCCTCCTCGTCGCCGCCCTCGGCGAGCGCACCGCCCTCGGGGAGCAGCCCGAGCCGGGTGAGCAGGGCCAGCCACTCGGCGGTCTCCGCGCGGTCCTCCCTCAGCTCCTCGTCGAGGGGGCGGGTGAGCAGGCCGAGGCGGTGGCGCAGCGTCACGTGGTCGCCGGTGAGCCGGGCGGCGGTGGAGGGCAGGTCGTGGGTGGTCGCGGTGGCCAGGCAGTCCCGGCGCCACCGCTCGGGTGCCAGGGGCCGCCCGTCGCCCGCCCAGACCCGCTCGAACCAGAGCACCGAGGTGCCGAGGACGCCGCGCCGGGCCAGCGCCTCGCGGACACCGGGCTCCACCGTGCCCAGGTCCTCGCCGACGACGACGGTGCCGGCCCGGTGCGCCTCCAGGACGAGGACGGCGAGCATCGCCTCCGCGTCGTGCGAGACGTAGGTGCCCTCGGTGGGCGGGCGGCCCTCGGGCACCCACCAGAGCCGGAACAGGCCCATCACGTGGTCGATGCGCAGGGCGCCCGCGTGGGCGAGGGCTCCGCGCAGGAGGCCGCGGAACGGGGCGTAGCCGGAGGCGGCGAGGGCGTCGGGGCGCCAGGGCGGCAGGCCCCAGTCCTGGCCGCGCGCGTTGAACGCGTCCGGGGGCGCGCCGACGGACATGCCGTGGGCGAAGGCGTCCTGCTGGGCCCAGGTGTCGGCGCCGCCGGGGTGGACGCCGACCGCGAGGTCGTGGACGACGCCGACGGCCATTCCGGCCTCCTCGGCGGCCCGTTGGGCGTCGGCGAGCTGGCTGTCGGTGAGCCAGGCGAGGCGGCAGTGGTGGTCGACCCGGTCCAGCAGTTCGGCGCGGGCCCGGGCGGTGGCGTCGGAGCGGGGGTCGCGCAGGCCTTCCGGCCAGCCGTGCCAGTCGGGGCCGTGCACCTCGGCGAGCGCGCACCACAGGGCGTGGTCCTCCAGGGCGCGTCCCTGGGCGGCGAGGAAGTCGCAGTACTCGGCGTGCCGGCCGGGGGTGAGGGGGACCGCGAGGATCAGGTCGAGGGCCTGCCGCTTGAGCGCTCCGACGGCGTCCCGGTCGATGAGGGCGCCCTTGTCCAGGACGGCTTCCCGCAGCTCGGCGCCCTTGCGGCGCAGCGTGTCGAGCGCGACCGGGTCGGGCACGTGCCCGTACTCCGGGACGGACTCGACGCGCAGGTGCACCGGGTCGGGGAAGCGCCGGGAGGACGGGCGGTAGGGCGAGGGGTCGGTGGGGTCGCCGGGCACCGCCGCGTGGAGCGGGTTGACCTGGACGAAGCCGGCGCCGAGCCGGCGGCCGGACCAGGAGGCGAGGTCGGCGAGGTCACCGAGGTCGCCCATGCCCCAGGAGCGGGCGGACAGCAGGGAGTAGAGCTGGACGAGGAAGCCGTGGGTGCGGGCGGGCGGCTGCGGGACCCGGGCCGGGGCGACGACGAGCGTGCAGGACTGCGCGTCGCGGTCCGGCGCGCGGACGGTGAGCCGGTGCACGCCGAGCGGGGGCCCGTCCCACCAGTGGGCGGCGGGGGCGCTCCCCGGCACGTCCGGACCGGGCTCCCCGGCGGGCACCCGCATCCGGGCCGGCTCCGCCTGCTCGTCGCTCTCCTCCAGCCGGACCGTCAGCTCCGTGCCGGGCGGCAGCCCGGTCAGCGCGGGTGGCAGCGGTTCACCGGACCACACCACCAGGGTGTCCGGGAGGAGCCGGGTGCGGGCGGCCGACTCGGCGGCGGCGAGGGCGTCGCGTACCGCCTCGGGCGTCGTGGCGTCGACGCCGAGTGCGCCGAGCACGGCGACGACCGTGGTCTCCGGGACGGGCTCGGTGACGCCGGCGGACGGGGAGAAGGAGGTGGCGACGCCGTGCAGGGCGGCGAGCCGGGACAAGCCCATTCAGACTCCTGGGGACTCCGTGCCCCACGCGCAGCCGGACGCGGCCGGTTCGCTGGTCAGCGGGGCGAGGACGGCGAGCGGCGGCTCGCTGGTCAGGGGGGTGGCCTCGGCGAGCGGGGGCTCGCTGGTCAGGGGTATGGCGTCGGCGAGCGGCGGTTCGCTCGTGAGCGGGCCGGGCACGGTGGCGGGGGACGCGCTGATCAGCGGGGCGGGACCGGATGCCTGTTTGGAGAGGGCGGAGAGCGGGCGCTGCACGGTGACGGGCATGGTGGCCTCCTGGCCGTGGAGAACAGGACAGTGACGGCCTACCCAGCGGACGCTGCCGCAGACGTAGGCGTTATGACAACGAGTTCAACGTGTCCGGGGTCACATTCCGTTCCCGAAGGGCCGGTTACCCGCAAGACGTTCGCTTTTTTCGGCCATTCGGCGCTGTCTTTCGCGTATCGCCCCGCCCCCCGCGCTCCGTTCATCACACCGGTCATAGCAGGGCATTTCCCCACCGAACGCCGCGCGCATTGACACCCTCGCGCGCGGGGTGGTGGGCTCGGACGGCAGCGGCCGGCGCGAGGGGAGAGACAGGGATGCGGCTCAGTGGCAGGACGCGGGCGACAGCGGTCGCCGTGGCCGTGCTCGGCGGGCTGCTCGCCGCGGCGGGCCCGCCCGCCCTCGCCGCTCCCCCGGACCCGGCGGCCACGTCCGCCGCCGGCCGCGACCGCGCGGCGACACCCGCGCCCCCCGCCGTGTGGCCGCGCCCGCAGACCATCGAGGCGACCGGACCCGCCGTCGCCCTGGGCCGCGAGGTCACCCTGATCGCGGACACGGAGGCCGACCCGTACGCGGTGAAGGCGCTGCGCGCGGTCCTGGCGGACGCCGGCGTGCGCACGGTCCACGAGACGCTGCCCGGTGCCGGGCCGGTCCTACGGCTGGGCGGCGACGGGGCGGCGGACGCGCTGCGCGCCCTGGACGCCCCGGACCGCGGGGATCTGCCGGCGGGCGGTTACCGGCTGGCGGCCGGGCGGGTCGCGAAGCGGGACACCGTGGCCCTGGCGGGCGTCGGCGACGACGGGCTGTTCCACGCGGTGCAGACGCTGCGCCAGCTGGTCCGGGGCGGGAAGATCGCCGGGGTCGTCGTCCGGGACTGGCCGGCCACCGCCGTACGCGGGCTGACCGAGGGCTTCTACGGGCAGCCGTGGAGCCAGGAGGAACGGCTCGCGCAGCTCGGTTTCCTGGGGCGCACCAAGCAGAACCGCTATCTCTACGCGGCGGGCGACGACCCCTACCGCCAGGCCCGCTGGCGCGACCCGTACCCGGCGGCGCGGAAGGCCGGCATCCGGGAGCTGGCCGAACGGGCCGCGGCCGAGCACGTGACGCTCGGCTGGGCGGTCGCGCCGGGCCAGTCGATGTGCCTCTCGTCGGACCGCGACCTCAAGGCGCTGACGCGGAAGATCGACGCGATGTGGGACCTGGGGGTCCGGGTCTTCCAGGTGCAGTTCCAGGACGTCAGCTACAGCGAGTGGCACTGCGCGGCCGACGCGGACGCCTTCGGCAGCGGCCCCGGGGCGGCGGCCCGGGCACAGGCCCGCGTCGTGAACGGGGTGGCCCGCCACCTGGCGGAGCGCCACCCGGACGCCCTGCCGCTGTCGGTGATGCCGACGGAGTACTACCAGGACGGCGCGACCGCGTACCGCACGGCGCTCGCACGGGAGCTGGCGGACGGGATCGAGGTCGCCTGGACGGGCGTCGGAGTCGTACCGAAAACCATCACCGGCGGTGAACTGGCCGGGGCGCGGGCCGCGTTCGGGCACCCGCTGGTGACCATGGACAACTACCCGGTCAACGACTACGCGCAGGACCGGATCTTCCTCGGCCCGTACACCGGCCGGGACCCGGCGGTGGCGTCCGGTTCGGCGGCCCTGCTCGCCAACGCGATGGAGCAGCCCGCCGCCTCCCGCATCCCGCTCTTCACGGCCGCCGACTTCGCGTGGAACCCGAGGGGCTACGACCCCGCCGAGTCCTGGGAGGCCGCGATCGACGACCTCGCGGGCGGCGACGTCCGCAGCCGCGACGCGCTGCGGGCGCTCGCGGGCAACAGCGCGGGTTCGGTGCTCGGCTCCACCGAGTCCGCGTATCTGCGGCCGTTGATCGCCGCGTTCCGCACGGCGTACGCGAACGGCGAGGGCAAGGCGTTCGACACGGCGGCGGACCGGCTGCGGGCGGCGTTCGAGGAGATGCGGGCGGCCCCGGCGCGGCTCGCGGGCGTGGCCGGGGGGCGGCTCGGGGCCGAGGTCCGCCCGTGGACCGCGCAGCTGTCCCGCTACGGCCACGCGGGCGAGCTGGCCGTGGACCTGCTGCGCGCCCAGGCCCGCGGCGACGGGGCCGCCGCCTGGCGGGCGTCCCTGGCGCTGGAACCGGTCCGCGAGGACATCGCGGCGGGCGGCGCGAAGGTCGGCGAGGGCGTCCTCGACGCGTTCCTCGACCGGGTCCGCGAGGAGGCCCGCTCCTGGACCGGCACGGACCGGCCGGGCGGCGAGGTGTCCGAGGCCCAGGGCAGCTACACGGTGCGGCTGGACCGGGCCCGCCCGCTGGAGGCGGTCACCGCGACGACCGTGCCGGACGACGGTGCGGCGGCGGGCGCGACGGTCCAGGCGCACGTTCCGGGCGAGGGGTGGCGGGCGCTCGGCCCGTTGTCGGCGAGCGGCTGGACCCAGGCGGCGGGCGAGGGGGTGCGGGCCGACGCGGTCCGGATCAGCTGGCCGGCCGCGACCCCGCTGGCGGGCGGTGCCCCGCCCCTGATCATCCCGCCGCTGGCCGGCGCGTCCGTCCGCGCGGGGACCGCCCCGGACGTGCGCTCCCTGGTGCCCTGGTTCGGCGACGAGCCGGCCGCCCGGCTGGACCTGGCGCGCGGCGAGACGGACGCGGTGATCGGCGGCGGGCCGCAGGAGGTCCGGGCCCGGCTGTCCGGACGGCGCCCGGCCGAGGTGCGCGGCCGGCTGACCGCGAAGGCACCCGAGGGCATCGAGGTCCGGTTGCCGAAGCGCACGACCGTGCCGCGCGGGACGCGGACCGAGGTCCCGGTGGAGATCACGGTCCCGGAGGACACCCCGGCCGGCGAGTACGAGGTGCCGTTCACCTTCGGGGACGAGCGGACCACCCTGACCGTGCGGGCCTACCCGCGCACCGCCGGGCCCGACCTGCTGCACGGGGCCACCGCCTCCTCGTCGGGCGACGAGACCGCCGATTTCCCGGCGTCCGCCGCGTCCGACGGCGACCCGGAGACCCGCTGGTCCTCGCCGGCCGAGGACGGGGCGTGGTGGCAGGCGGAGCTGCCCGCCCCGGTCCGCCTCGGCCGGGTGGTGCTGCACTGGCAGGACGCGTACGCGTCGCGCTATCGCGTCCAGGTCTCGTCGGACGGCCGCGCCTGGCGCACCGCGGCGACCGTCCGCGAGGGCGAGGGCGGCCGGGAGTCGGTGCGGATGGACGCGAAGGACGCCCGGTTCGTGCGCGTCGTGGGCGACGAGCGGGCCACGAAGTACGGGATCTCGCTCTGGTCGGCCGAGGCGTACGCGGTGGCGGAGGACGACTGACGGGGTCCGGCGGCGGTGCGCGGCAGGGCAGGCCGGGGCCCCGGTGCGGCGGACCGCCCCGGGAAGCACACGGGCCCGGTCTCAGGCTGAGACGCCGTCGATCCGGGCCATCGCGTCGTCCGCACCGAACGGTTGCAGATAGGGCAGCCAGCGCGGGTCGCGGTGCCCCGTGCCGATGATCCGCCAGGCCAGTCCGGTCGGCGGGGCGGGCTGCTGGTGCAGCCGCCAGCCGAGCTCGGGCAGATGGCGGTCGGCCTTGACGTGGTTGCAGCGGCGGCAGGCCGCCACCACGTTGTCCCAGGCGTGCCGCCCGCCCCGGCTGCGCGGGATGACGTGGTCGACGCTGGTCGCCGCGGCCCCGCAGTACATGCAGCGTCCGCCGTCCCTGGCGAACAGGGCCCGCCGGGTCAGCGGCACCGGACCGCGGTAGGGGACGCGGACGAACCGCTTGAGCCGGACGACGCTGGGGGCCGGGACGGCCCGGGTTGCGCTGTGCATGAGGGCGCCGGACTCCTCAAGACAGATGGCCTTGTTCTCGAGGACGAGGACGAGTGCGCGGCGGAGCGGTACGACGCCGAGCGGCTCGTACGACGCGTTGAGAACCAGGACATGCGGCACGGATGCCTCCTTGTACGCCGGCGGCGCGTGGCTCGCGCCGGGACGATCTCCGCTCTCAGTCTCCCCTCACGCCTGGTCGGAGCGCCACCACGTGCGGGTAACGGGCCGGAAGGAATTTTTCCCGCAGGGGTCCCCCGTTAGTGTGGTTGTTCAGCGCTCTCCCGCTCAGCGCTCGCTCCCTGGAGGTTTCGCCGTGTCCCTGTCCGCCCTGTTGGCCGCAGCCCCGTCACCGGAGCCCGGCGGCTCGCTGGACGAAGCCGCGAGGCAGGCCGGAGACGCCGCGGGCTGGGTCGAGGAGAACTGGTCCACCTGGCTGAACACCGGCCTGCGGATCGTCCTCATCGCGGCGGTCGCGGTCGTTCTGCGCATCGCGGTCCGCCGCGCCCTGACCAAGCTCATCGAGCGGATGAACCGCAGCGCGCAGGCCGTGGAGGGCACCGCGCTCGGCGGTCTCCTGGTCAACGCGGAGCGCCGCCGCCAGCGGTCGGAGGCGATCGGCTCGGTGCTCCGTTCGGTGGCCTCGTTCCTGATCCTGGGCACCGCGGCGCTGATGATCCTGGGCGCGTTCCAGATCAACCTGGCCCCGCTCCTCGCCTCCGCCGGGGTCGCCGGTGTGGCACTCGGCTTCGGCGCCCGGAACCTGGTGACCGACTTCCTGTCCGGGGTCTTCATGATCCTGGAGGACCAGTACGGGGTCGGCGACCAGATCGACGCGGGCGTCGCCTCCGGCGAGGTGATCGAGGTGGGCCTGCGCGTCACCAAGCTGCGCGGCGAGAACGGCGCGATCTGGTACGTCCGCAACGGTGAGGTCAAGCGGATCGGCAACCTCAGCCAGGGCTGGTCCACGGCCAACGTCGACGTCCAGGTCCGCCCCACGGAGGACCTGGAGAAGATCCGCACGGTGATCACCGAGGCCGCCCAGGAGATGGCCAAGGAGGAGCCCTGGTCCGAGCGCCTGTGGGGCCCGGTCGAGGTCCTGGGCCTGGACACGGTGCTGATCGACTCGATGACGGTCCGGGTGAGCGCGAAGACCATGCCGGGCCAGGCGGTCGGGGTGGAGCGCGAGCTGCGCTGGCGGATCAAGGCGGCGCTGGACGCCGCCGGTGTCAGCATGGTGGCGGGGGCCCCGGAGGACGCGCCGGAGGCCGATCCCACGGCGGGGATGGCCGCCCCCTCGGCGTACGCCTCGGCGACCTCCCCGCAGTCGCTGGCGGCGACCCCGATACCGCCGCCGAGCACCACGAAGTAGCCGGCCCGGCCGGGGACCCGAGCGGTCCCCGGCCGTTCGTTCCCGGCCCGGTTCCGCCCCAGGTAACGCTTTGGTTGCCACCGGCGGTCAGGTCATTGACGCCCCGGAGGCCCGGGCCCTACCTTCCTTCTCACCGAACAGGAAACTTTCCTAACAGAGAGGCAGGTGCCACGCTCATGGCCGGGAACACACCGGGCACCCCCAGGGTGCTGCGTGCCATGAACGACCGCGCCGCCCTCGATCTGCTCCTGGAGCACGGCCCCCTGTCGCGGACCCGGATCGGGAAGCTCACCGGGCTCTCCAAGCCCACCGCCTCCCAGCTGCTGGCCCGCCTCGAAGCCGCCGGACTCGTCGTCGCCACCGGGACCGCGGCCGGACGTCCCGGGCCCAACGCGCAGCTGTACGCGGTCGACGCCTCCGCCGCGCATGTCGCGGGGCTCGACGTGAACGCCCACCGGATCGTCGCCGCCGTCGCCGATGTGACCGGCGAGACGGTCGGGGAGTTCGAGCTGCGGACCCCCGGCCGGCACGCCCACGGCGTGGTGCGGGAGGTGACCGAGGCGCTGGACGGCGCGGTCGCGGCGGCCGGGCTGACCCGGGCCGATGTGCACCGGGTGGTCATCGGCACGCCGGGCGCCTTCGACCCGAACACGGGCCGGCTGCGCTACGCCTCGCACCTGCCGGGCTGGCACTCCGCCACGCTGCTCGACGAGCTGGCGGCGGTGCTGCCGATGCCCGTGGAGTACGAGAACGACGTCAACCTCGTCGCGGTGGCCGAGCAGCGGCGCGGCGCGGCGCGGGGCCACGACGACTTCGTGCTCCTGTGGAACGAGGAGGGGCTGGGCGCCGCACTCGTCATCAACGGCCGGCTGCACCGCGGCTACACCGGGGGCGCCGGCGAGGTCGGCTTCCTGCCGGTGCCGGGGGCGCCGCTGGTCCGCCAGGTCACCAAGGCCAACGCGGGCGGCTTCCAGGAGCTGGCGGGTGCCCAGGTGCTCGCGCGTCTGGCCCGGGAGCTGGGCATCGAGGACGCGCCGGGCTCCGGCACCCATCACGAGATCGCCGCCGAGCTGGTGGGCCGGGCCGCGGAGGCCGTGGAGCGGGGCGAGGGCGGGCCGTACGCCGCGCTGCTCGACCGGTTCGCCACCGGCCTCGCGACCGGCCTCGCCTCCCTGGTCGCCGTCCTCGACCCGGAGATCGTCGTGCTCTCCGGCCAGCTGTTCTCGCGCGGCGGGGAGCAGCTGCGCGCCCGGGTCGCGGCCGAGCTGGCCGAACTCGCCGCGTCCAGGCCCCGGCTGCTCGCCGGGGACGTCACCCACCGTCCCGTCCTGCGCGGCGCGCTGGAGAGCGCGCTCGCCACCACCCGCGACGAAGTGTTCGACACCTCGCGCTGACCTCTCACGCCACCCCTTTCCCGTAAACGCCCCGTCCCAGCCCACCGCTTCACCGGGAGACACCACCATGTCCGGAAACCGCCGGAAGCCGGCCGTCGCACTCGCCGCGACCGCCGCGATAGCCCTGTTCGCCTCCGCCTGTACCGGGCAGAGCGGCTCCGGGGCCGACGACGACGCGTCCAAGGAGACGACCATCACGTTCTGGCACGGCTGGAGCGCGCCGGGCGAGGTGAAGGGCATCGAGGCCACGATCGCCGCCTTCGAGAAGGCCCACCCCAACATCCACGTCAAGGTCGTCGGCAACATGACCGACGACAAGATCAACCAGGCGCTGCGGGCCGGCGGCTCCAAGGCGCCGGACGTGGTCTCGTCGTTCACCACGAACAACGTGGGCAAGTTCTGCTCCTCGAAGGCGTTCGTGGACCTCAACCCGTTCCTGAAGAAGGACGGCATCGACCCCGGGACGACCTTCCCGAAGGCGATGAACGAGTACACCCAGTTCGACGGGGTGCGCTGCACGGTCCCGCTGCTGGGTGACGCGTACGGGCTCTACTACAACAAGGACGCCTTCGAGAAGGCCGGGATCACGGACCCGCCGAAGACCTGGTCCGAGTTCGCGGCCGACGCGAAGAAGCTGACGAAGACCAAGGGCGACTCGTACGAGCAGCTGGGCTTCATGCCGAACTACCACGGCTACGAGTCGACGACCGAGCACTACCTCGGCGGCTGGAACCCCACCTACTTCGACGCGGACGGCAAGTCGAACATCGCGAAGGACCCGGCGTTCGCCGCGATGCTCACCAACCAGAAGAAGCTGGTCGACTCGCTCGGCGGCTACGCGAAGCTGGAGAAGTTCCGTACCGGCTTCGGTGACGAGTGGGGCGCCAAGCACCCGTTCCACACCGGCCAGGTGGCGATGCAGCTGGACGGCGAGTGGCGGCTCGGCATGGCCGAGGACACCAAGCCCGGGTTCGAGATCGGGGTGGCCCCGATGCCGGTCGCGGACGACGAGGCCGACACGTACGGCAAGGGCTATCTGACCGGCACCATCGCGGGCATCGCGTCGACCAGCAGCAAGCAGAACGCCGCCTGGGAGCTGGTCAAGTTCATGACGACCGACACCGACGCGGTGGTGAACTTCGCCAACGCCATCCACAACGTGCCCTCCACGCTGGCCGCGCTGAAGTCGCCGAAGCTGAAGTACGACCCGCGCTTCAAGACCTTCCTGGACATCGCCGCGAACCCGAAGTCCACCACCACCCCGCCCTCGGTGAACGGCGGCGCGTACCTGGTGTCCCTGCAGAACCTCGGCTTCGACGTCGAGAAGGGCAAGCAGAAGGACATCAAGGCGGGTCTGGAGCAGACCGCGAAGGAAATCGACGCGGCGATCGCCCAGGCGAAGTAGAGCCACCACGATGAGCACGTACACACTCCGTTCGAAGCGCCGCAGGTCGGCGCTTCGAACGGCGGCCTTCATGTCGCCCTGGCTGATCGGGTTCTGCGTCTTCTTCGCCTACCCGCTGATCTCCACGGTCTACTTCTCGTTCACCAGCTACGACGGGTTCGCCGCCCCCGAGTTCAGCGGCTTCAAGAACTGGTCGTACGTCTTCGAGGACTACCCGCTGTTCTGGCCGGCGCTGCGCAACACGCTGTGGCTGGTCGTCGTGATGGTGGCCTGCCGGGTGGTCTTCGGACTCGGTGTCGGGCTGCTGATCACCAAGATCAAGACGGGTACGGGCGTCTTCCGGACGCTGTTCTACCTGCCGTACCTGGCGCCCCCTGTCGCGGCCACGCTGGGCTTCGTCTTCCTGCTCAACCCCGGGACCGGGCCGGTCAACTCGATCCTCGGCGACCTGGGGATGGGCACGCCCGGCTGGTTCACCGACGCCACCTGGTCCAAGCCGGCGCTGACCGCGCTCGCGGTGTGGGGGGTGGGCGACCTGATGGTGATCTTCATGGCCGCGCTGCTCGACGTACCGAAGGAGCAGTACGAGGCCGCGGAGCTGGACGGAGCGACCGCGTACCACCGGTTCCGGTACGTCACGCTGCCGAACATCTCGCCGATCATCATGTTCGCCGTGGTCACCGGCATCATCCAGACGATGCAGTACTACACCCAGCCGCTGGTGGCCGGGAAGGTCGCGTCCGGGGTGATGGGCGGCTCGGGCCAGCAGTTCGAACCCGGCTATCCCGACAAGTCGACACTGACGCTTCCGCAGCTGGTCTACAACCTCGGTTTCCAGCGCTTCGACTACGGCTCCGCCTGTGTCGTCGCGCTCGTACTCTTCGCCCTCGCCATGGCGTTCACCGCACTGCTGATGCGGCGCCGCAGCGGACTGATCCAGGCAGGTGAGTGACATGGCGCAGGTCCTCGACACCCCGGTGACGGCCGGCCCGGCGGGCGAGCCCGTCTCCCTCGCCCAGCGCGTCGCGCGCCGCAAGGCGCTGCTGAACTGGATCGCCGTGCACGCGCTCGGCGTGGCGGCGGCCCTCTTCTTCGTGCTGCCGTTCGTCTTCCTCGTGCTCACCTCGCTGATGAGCGACCAGCAGGCCCTCACCCGGGACCTGTGGCCGCACCCCTTCGAGTGGGCCAACTACAAGCGGGTGTTCGACACCCCGGGCTTCCTGACCTGGTGGCGGAACACCCTGCTCTACGCGGGTCTGGGCACCGTCCTCACGGTGGTGTCCTCGCTGCCCGTGGCGTACGCGCTCGCCAAGTTCCGCTTCCGCGGCCGGCACCTGTCGCTGATGCTCGTCATCTCGATGATGATGCTGCCGCCGCAGGTCGTGGTCATCCCGATGTACCTGTTCTGGGCCAAGCAGCTGGACCTGTCCGGCACGCTCTGGCCGCTGATCATCCCGATGGCCTTCGGCGACGCGTTCTCCATCTTCCTGCTGCGCCAGTTCCTGCTGACCATCCCCGACGAGTACCTCGACGCGGCGAAGGTCGACGGCTGCGGCGAACTGCGCGCCCTGCTGCGCGTGGTGGTGCCGATGGCCAAGCCGGGGATCGCCGCCGTCGCCCTCTTCCAGTTCTTCTACGCCTGGAACGACTACTTCGGCCCGCAGATCTACGCCTCCGAGAACCCGGGCGCCTGGACGCTGAGTTACGGACTGGAGTCCTTCAAGGGCGCACACCACACCGACTGGAACCTGACCATGGCCGCGACCGTTCTGGTCATGGCCCCTGTGATCGTCGTCTTCTTCTTCGCACAGAAGGCCTTTGTCGAGGGCGTCACACTGACCGGAGTAAAGGGCTGAACCATGAAGCTCGCTGTAGTGGGTGGCGGGTCCACCTACACCCCCGAACTGATCGACGGATTCGCCCGGCTGCGTGACACGCTGCCGGTCGAGGAGCTGGTCCTCGTCGACCCGGCCGCCGACCGGCTCGACCTCGTGGGCGGCCTCGCCCGGCGGATCTTCGCCAAGCAGGGCCACCCGGGCCGCATCGTCACCACCTCGGACGTCGACGCGGGCGTCGCCGGGGCCGACGCCGTCCTGCTCCAGCTGCGCGTCGGCGGCCAGGCCGCCCGCAACCAGGACGAGACCTGGCCCCTGGAGTGCGGCTGCGTCGGCCAGGAGACCACCGGGGCCGGCGGCCTCGCCAAGGCGCTGCGCACGGTCCCGGTCGTCCTGGACATCGCCGAACGCGTCCGGCGTGCCAACCCGGACGCCTGGATCATCGACTTCACCAACCCGGTGGGGATCGTCACCCGCGCCCTCCTCCAGGCCGGGCACAAGGCCGTCGGCCTGTGCAACGTGGCCATCGGCTTCCAGCGCAAGTTCGCCCGGCTGCTCGACGTGGCCCCCGGCGAGGTGCACCTCGACCACGTCGGGCTGAACCACCTCACCTGGGAGCTGGGGGTGCGCCTCGGCGGCCCGCGGGGCGAGGACGTGCTGCCCCGGCTGATCGCCGAGCACGGCGACGCCATCGCGGACGACCTGCACATGCCGCGCGCGGTCGTTGACCGGCTCGGCGTCGTCCCCTCGTACTACCTGCGGTACTTCTACGCGCACGACGAGGTCGTCCGCGAGCTCGGCAGCAAGCCCTCCCGGGCCGCCGAGGTCGCCGCCATGGAGAAGGAGCTCCTGGCCATGTACGGCGACCCGACGCTGGACGAGAAGCCCGCGCTGCTCGCCAAGCGCGGCGGCGCCTTCTACTCGGAGGCGGCCGTGGACCTGGCGGCGGCGCTCCTGGGCGGCGGCGGCTCGGCGCACCAGGTGGTCAACACGTACAACAACGGCACCCTGCCGTTCCTGCCGGACGACGCGGTGATCGAGGTCCAGGCGAAGGTCGACGGCTCGGGCGCGACGCCGCTCGCCGTGCCCGCCCTGGACCCGCTGTACGCGGGGCTCATCGCCAACGTCACGGCGTACGAGGACCTGGCGCTGGAGGCCGCGCTGCACGGCGGCCGGGACCGGGTGTTCAAGGCGCTGCTGGCCCACCCCCTGATCGGCCAGTTCGCGTACGCCGAGGCGCTGACCGACAAGCTCGTCGCGCACAACCGGGAGCACCTCGCGTGGGCGTGAACGGTTCCGTCCTCGCGATCGACGCGGGGAACAGCAAGACCGATGTGGCGCTCATCGGTGCGGACGGCACGGTGCTGTCCACGGCCCGGGGCGGCGGGTTCCAGCCGCCGGTGGTCGGCGTGGAGACGGCCGTCGACGTGCTCGGCGCGGCGGTGGAGCGGGTGTTCACCGAGGCCGGGGCGGACGCCGGGCAGGTCGCCCATGTGTCCGCCTGCCTCGCCAACGCGGACCTGCCGGTGGAGGAGGAGCAGCTGACGGCGGCACTGGCCGCGCGCGGCTGGGGCCGGACCGTCGAGGTGCGCAACGACACCTTCGCGATCCTGCGGGCCGGGGTCGACGAGCCGCGCGGCGTGGCCGTGGTGTGCGGCGCGGGCATCAACTGCGTCGGCATGGTCCCGGACGGGCGCACCGCGCGCTTCCCGGCGATCGGCCGGATCTCCGGGGACTGGGGCGGCGGTTCGGGGCTGTCCGAGGAGGCGCTGTGGTTCGCCGCGCGCGCCGAGGACGGCCGGGGCGAGCCGACCGAGCTGGCCCGGACGCTCCCCGCGCACTTCGGCCTCGGTTCGATGTACGCGCTGATCGAGGCGCTGCACCTGGGCCGCATCGCGCCGGAGCGCCGGCACGAGCTGGCTCCGGTGCTGTTCGCGACGGGCGAGGCGGGCGACCCGGTGGCGCGGGCCCTGGTGGACCGGCTGGCCGAGGAGGTCGTGGCGCTGGCCTCGGTCGCGCTGACCCGTCTCGGGCTGCTGGACGAGGAGGCGCCGGTGCTCCTCGGCGGCAGTGTCCTGGCGGCGCGCCATCCGCGGCTGGACGACCGCGTCCGCGAACTCCTCGCGGTCCGGGCCCCGAAGGCGGTGGTACGCGTGGTGCGGGAGTCGCCGGTGCTCGGCGCGGGGCTCCTGGGCCTGGACCGCACGGGCGCGGCGCCGGAGGTGCACGCGAGGCTGCGGGCGCGGTTCGCCTGACTGGCCGCCCGTCAAAGGCGCCCCGTAGCCTGCGGGTTACGGGGCCCCTCGCGCATTCGGGAACCGATCGGGCGCCCCGGACGTGTTGTTGATGGGGAGGACGGTCCGTGGGGGATCGTGCCGTTCGCCTTGATCAACGGCGCCGGTCTTGATCGAATGCGGTGGGCCGCGACCGGTCACGGCCGGTCGCGGTGTGGTCCGGTGCCCGATCCAGGCGTTCTGGATGTGGGGTGCCGGTCCCTGAGGCCATACTTCTGGCCGGGCACCAGTCCCCCGATCGGCCGGGGGGCGGGCCGTCGTCAGTGACCGAGGGGGAGGTCGAGTGACACACCCGCCGAGTGCGCGTGAGGCACTGCAGCGCGCCCTGGGGCAGCAGCCTGCTCCGGAGGCCGTGCCCGGGCCCGCGCCCGTGCCGGTGCCCGTGCCGCAGCAGCCGAGCACCCGGGCCGCCGTCACGGAGCGGCTGCGTGCGGCCGCGACCACCGAACCGGGCCGTCTGCGCGTCATCGGGGCCGTCCTGGCGCTCCTGGTCCTGGCGTTCGGGGCGGTGACGGCGCTGCAGATCAGCGACCGGGCCGCCTCCGCCGACGACGTGGTGGAGCGCAGCCAGCCGCTCAGCGCGGACGCGGCGGGCATCTACCGCTCGCTGGCGGACGCGGACGCGGCGGCGGCGAGCGGCTTCCTGGCCGGGCCGCAGGAGCCGCGCGCGGTGCACGAGCAGTATGTGAAGGACATCGAGGAGGCGTCGCGGCTGCTGGTGAAGGCCGCGGCGAACACGGACGCGGCCACCGCGTCCGGCCGCGAGATCACCACGCTCAACGAAGGACTCCCCCGCTACACGGGCCTGATCGAGCGCGCCCGCGCCAACAACCGGCAAGGGCTCCCGCTGGGCGGCGCCTACCTGCGGTACGCGAACCAGACGATGTCCGGCGAGCTGCTGCCGGCCGCCGAGCGGCTGTACGCGGCGGAGACCGGCCGGCTCGGCGAGGACCAGGGCTCCGCGCGCGGGTGGCCGCTGCTGTCGCTCGGCGCCGGTGTCGTCGCGCTGGCCGTGCTGGCCTGGGCGCAGCGCCGTAACTACCGCAGGACGAACCGGGTGTTCAACCACGGCCTGCTGGCCGCGACGGCCGCGACGACGGTGCTGCTGCTGTGGCTCGCGGTCGGGCACACGGTGGCCAGGTCCGGCCTGGCCGAGGCCGATTCGCACGGGCAGCGGCCGATGGACGTGCTCAACCGGGCGCGCATCGACTCGCTCAAGGCGCGCGCCGACGAGAACCTGACGGTGGTCGCCCGGGGCGCGGTGCTGACCGCGGACGGCAAGAACGACAAGTACGAGACCGACTACGCGGCGGGCATGAAGGCGCTGGGCGAGGAGCTGGCCACGGCGGCGAAGCTGGCCGAGGACACCGGGGACGGCGAGGGCGGCAAGCCGGTGGCCGCCGCGGCCGGGGCGGTCGAGGAGTGGCAGGGCCGCCACCGTACGGCCCGGAAGACCGACGACGCCGGGGACTACGAGTCGGCCCTGGAACAGATCATCGGCCGGGAGAACTCCACGGGCGAGTCCTTCAAGAAGGTGGACGACGCGCTGCGCGTCGCCCTGGCGCACGAGCAGGACGACTTCACCCGGGCCGCGCGGGACGGCCGCGGCGCCCTGGGCGGCCTGCCGGCCGGTGCGGCGGTCCTCGCCGTGCTGGGCGCGGTCGCGGCGATCGTCGGGGTCAACCGCAGGCTCTCGGAGTTCCGGTGACAGGGGGAGCGATGACAGCGAAGGACCCGAGGACGGGCCGCGGACCTCTGCGCCGGCTGCGCGGCTGGGGCGGGGTGACCACGATGGCCGCCGCCTGCGCGCTGACCGCGGCGCTGACCCTGCTGCCCCTGTCCCACCCGGGCGACGACGTCTTCGGCCCCCAGGTGACGGGCCCCGGCGCGACGCACGCCCTCCAGACGAAGGCCGACGCCTGCACCGACCCGGAGGCCAGTCTGCGGCCGGGCGCGGTGGACGGGGACGCGGTCCGCAAGATCAAGGAGCGCGGCAAGCTCATCGCGGGCGTCGACCAGAACAGCTTCCAGTGGGGCTTCCGCAATCCGGCCACCGGTGACCTGGAAGGCTTCGACATCGACCTGGTCCGGGCCATCGCGAAGGACATCCTCGGCGACGGCGGCAAGGTGATCTTCCGGGCCATCCCGACCAACCAGCGCATCGCGGCGCTGGAGAACGACAAGGTCGACGTGGTCGTGCGGACGATGACGATCAACTGCGCCCGGCTGAAGCAGGTCTCGTTCTCCACGGCCTACTTCCAGGCGGGTCAGCAGGTCCTCGCCGCGAAGGAGGACCACTCGATCACCGGCTTCAACTCCACGCTGGCCGGCAAGCGCATCTGCACCGCCGAGGGCTCCACGGCGTACGAGGCGCTGGAGAAGGAGTCGTTCGGCTCGGTCTTCAAGGACGAGCACGACGGCACGCCGGCCGACGAGGACCGGCTGACCGTCCCCAACCAGCTGGACTGCCTGGTACGGCTCCAGCTGGGCGAGGTCGACGCGGTCGTCACGGACAACGCGCTGGCCGCCGGGCAGGCCGCCCAGGACCCGGCGGTCGAGCTCAAGGGCGATCCGTTCACCACCGAGTACTACGGCGTGGCCACGAAGAAGGGCGCGGACGACCTGGTGTCCCGGGTCAACAAGGTCCTGGTCGACTACCGGGCCGGCGGCGCGGACAGTCTCTGGATGAAGTCGTACCGCGCCTGGCTCCAGGAGGGCCTGCCGGGGGTCCAGGGGCCGCCGGAGCCGAAGTACCGGGACTAGCGCGTCCCCGCCCTGCGGGCGGCGGCACTGATCCCGTCGGGCCCAGGCCCGGCGGGGAGAGCGGAGAGGTGATCGATGGGCGTCGCTGGCCCCTTCCCCAGCTACGCGGCCCGGCCCCCCGGTCCGGTCATGGACCGGGACGAGGCCGACCGTGCGCTGTCCCGGCTCGGCGCGGAGCACGAGGCGATCGAGACCTCGCTCCTCGCCCTCCAGGACCACGCGGGCCGCAGGCTCCTGGAGGGCGCCGAGCTGTCCGGTGTCACCAGGGAGCGGTGGACCGTCACCGAGCGGTCGGTCACGCTGCTGTGGAGCTACTTCGACGCGTACACGGGGGTGCTGGACCGGGCCCGTGAGGTGCGGGCCCGGCGCCGCCACCCCAACCGCGAGGACCTGACGGTCCTGACCGAGCTGCTGCGCGGCCAGGGCGTCACCGTGGCACACGCCGCCGCCGGGCACGACCCGTCCGTCAGCGGCCCGGCCCGCCTCTCCGAGCGGTTCACGCTGGAGGAGCTGGTCTCCCGGATGAACGGCCTGTACGCGAGCGCCCTGGACATGGTCGTGGCCTCGGACACCGTGTGGTCGGCGATGCCCGCCCGCATAGACCTCCTCGCCGCCGAGCTGCGCCGCACGCACTCGCTGGCGCACTCGGTGGGCGTCCGCCCCGGTGAGCACCCGGCGGGCGACGAGCTGGAGGCGATCACCGCGGAGCTGGCCACGCTGCGGGCGCAGGTGATCTCGGACCCGCTGGCGTTCTGGCTGCCGGGTCCGGGCAGCGCGGCGCCCGGCGGGGGGCGTCCCGACACGACGCGCTACGACCGCGCGGCGCGGGCGCTGGAGGAGGTGCGGCGCGAGGTCGAGGCGGTGCTCGCCGTGCGGCAGGACGCCGAGCAGCGGCTGGTGCACCTGCGCGACGTGCTGTCCCGCGCCGACCGCACGCTGGCCGAGGCCCGGACGGCGCGCGGCGAGGTGCTGGCCAAGATCGCCGCGTCGGAGGTGCCCGTGGTCAACGGACCGCCGACGGCGCTCCAGGAGCGTCTGGCCGCCGCGTCGGAGTACCGCAGGCATGCCCGCTGGCACCGGCTGTCCCCGCTGCTGGAGGCGCTGGAGCGCGAGGCGGAGGAGGAGTTGCTGCGGGCCCGCGAGCAGTTGACGGCGGTGACCGCGCCGCTGGCGGTCCGGGCGGAGCTGCGCGGCCGGCTCGACGCGTACAAGGCGAAGGTGGCCCGCAACGGCCTGGCGGAGGACCCGCTCCTGGTCGAGCGGTACGACGCGGCGCGGCGGATGCTGTGGAGCGCGCCGTGCGACCTGCGGGTGGCGGCGCAGGCGGTGCAGCGCTACCAGGACGCGGCGTTGGAGCAGCTGGCCAGAGGTGACGGACCGTCGTGGCGGCGGGGCGAAGAGGGGGAACGGACATGAGTACGCAGTGCCAGCGCCCCGCGTGCGAGGGCAGTTACGAGGACATGGGCGGCGGTGAGCTGTACTGCGACACCTGCGGTCTGGCGCCGGTGGTCTCCCCGAACGGACTGGTGAGTTCGCCGCCCACCGGGGTCGCGGGCGGCGGGCGGGGCAGCCGGGGGTCCAACAGCGCTTCGGCGCGGAGCGGTTCGCAGTCCTCGTCGCGGGCGTCCTCGCGGTCCTCGTCGCGTTCCTCGACCTCGCGGCGTTCGGTGTCGGGGCGGCTCTCGCGGTCCCTGTCGCTGTCCGGCCGGACCGGCACCCACTCGGTGTCGGTGCGCTCGTCCGCCAAGTCGACCAGCGCCTCGGGCCGCAACCGGCTGGGCGCGGGCCTGGTGCAGGTGCCGGACGTGCCGCGGCCCGATCCGCGTACCGCCGTGATGGAGAACCCGGAGGTGCCCGAGCGCAAGCGGTTCTGCTCGCGCTCCGACTGCGGGGCGCCGGTGGGCCGGGCCCGGGGCGACCGGCCGGGCCGCACCGAGGGTTTCTGCACCAAGTGCGGCCACCCGTACTCCTTCGTGCCGAAGCTGGAGGCGGGCGACGTCGTCCACGGGCAGTACGAGGTCGCGGGCTGCCTGGCGCACGGCGGGCTCGGCTGGGTCTACCTCGCGGTGGACAAGGCGGTGTCGGACCGCTGGGTGGTGCTCAAGGGCCTGCTCGACACGGGTGACCAGGACGCCATGGCGGCGGCGATCTCGGAGCGGCGGTTCCTCGCGGAGATCGAGCACTCCAACATCGTCCGCATCTACAACTTCGTGGAGCACCTGGACCAGCGGACCGGTTCGCTCGACGGCTACATCGTCATGGAGTACGTCGGCGGCAAGTCGCTCAAGGAGATCGCCAACGAGCGCCGCACGCCGGCCGGGAAGCGCGATCCGCTGCCGGTCGAGCAGGCGTGCGCGTTCGGCATCGAGGCCCTGGAGGCGCTGGGCCATCTGCACAGCCGCAACCTGCTGTACTGCGACTTCAAGGTCGACAACGCCATCCAGACCGAGGACCAGCTGAAGCTGATCGACATGGGCGCGGTCCGCCGGATGGACGACGAGGAGTCGGCGATCTACGGCACCGTCGGCTACCAGGCGCCCGAGGTCGCCGAGCTGGGTCCGTCGGTCGCCTCCGACCTGTACACGGTGGCCCGCACGCTCGCCGTGCTCACCTTCGACTTCCAGGGGTACACGAACGTCTTCGTGGACTCGCTGCCGGACCCGGACAACATCGAGGTGTTCCGGAGCTACGAGTCGTTCTACCGGCTCCTGGTGCGCGCCACCGACCCCGACCCGGCCCGCCGGTTCGCCTCGGCGGCGGAGATGGCCGAGCAGCTGACGGGGGTGCTGCGCGAAGTGGTCTCGCTCCAGACGGGGCGCCCGCGCCCGGCGCTGTCCACGCTGTTCGGCGCGGAGCTGCGGGTCACCGACACGGAGCTGTTCGCGGACGGGGCGGGCGAGGTGTCGCGCCTGGGCGCACGGGCCGCCGCCGGGTCCGGGGGCCGCTCAGGCCGCCGCCGGAGCGGTGCGGGCGCCCCGGTGCCCGCCGCCGCGACCCCGCCCGGGGGCATACCGGGCGCGCTGCCCGCCGGGCCGCCCCCCGCCTCGCCCACGGGCGCCGCACCGGTGCCCTCGGCCGCGACCCACGTCCGTACGCCGGGTGGCGCGGGCACCGGCGCCGGGCCCCTGCCCCACGCGCCCACCGCGAGCGTCCCCGCTCCGCGCAGCCCGGTCCCCTCGCCCGCCGCCGCCCCGGTGCCGGCGGGCGCGGGGGTGCCCCGGCTGGCCGGGCTCGACGTGCGGGGGACCTCACTCGCGCTGCCCGTGCCCCGGGTCGACGCGAGCGACCCGAACGCGGGGTTCCTGGCCGGGGTGATGGCGTCGGCGCCCGCCGAGCTGATCGCCGCGTTGCAGGCGGTGCCGGCCGCCTCCCTGGAGACCCGGCTGCGCGAGCTGCGCGCCCACCTGGAGATGGGCGACGTCGCCGCCGCCGCGCAGACCCTGGCCGAGCTGGAGGGGCAGCACGCCGACGACTGGCGCGTCGTCTGGTACCGGGGCCTCACCTCGCTGGTGACCGGCGACCGGGAGAACGCCGCGCTGTCGTTCGACGCGGTGTACGACGCGTTCCCCGGGGAGCCCGCGCCGAAGCTGGCCCTCGGCATCTGCGCGGAGGTCCTCGGGCAGCTGGACAACGCCGCCGAGTACTACCGGCTGGTGTGGCTGACCGACCCGAGCTTCGTGAGCGCGGCCTTCGGTCTGGCCCGGGTGCAGATCGCGGCCGGCGACCGGAGCGCGGCGGTCCGGACGCTGGAGTCGGTGCCGGAGGCGTCGATCCACTACACGGCCGCCCGGATCGCCGCCGTCCGGGCCCGGCTGCGTGAACGGGCCCCGCAGGAGCCGCTGATGGCGGACCTGACGGCCGCCTCGGCCCAGGTGTCGGCGCTGTCGGGACTGGGGCTCGACGCGGTCCGGCGGGAACGGCTCGCGACCGAGGTGCTGGGTACGGCCCTGGACTGGGTACTCTCCGGTAGCCCTTCGGGCCCGCAGCCGGCCGGGACCGCCGGACCGGGGACGCTGCTCGGCAGCGAGCTGGACGAGCGCGGACTGCGGTTCGGACTGGAGCGTGCGTACCGGATGCTCGCCCGGCTCGCGGAGCCCGGGGCCGAGAGGATCGAACTGGTGGAGCGGGCCAACCGCTTCCGCCCCCGAACGTGGGTGTGAACATGTCGCAGAACCACCAGGAGACGGTCGTGCCGAGGTGCCCCGGCTGCGAGGAGCCGCTGGAGCGGGGCGACCTGTTCTGCGGCGCCTGCGGGTACGACCTGTCGGCCGTGCCCGAGCCGCCCCGCGACCGCCCTACGGTCGCCATCGCCACCCCGGGAGCGGCGGGCGCGGCGGCCACGGGCCCCGCGCCCGGGGTCCGTCCCGACGCCCCCGGCGCCTCCGGCGACTTCGAGCTGGCCGCCCCCGGCGCGGCGCCCGATCCCCGTACGGTCCCGGAGCCTCCGCCGGCCCCCGCCCCGGTCCCGGCGGCCGGCGGCCGGGTGTGTGTGGCCTGCCGGGCCGGGCGGGTCGACGGCGACGGCTACTGCGAGAACTGCGGCCACGCGCAGCCGCGCGAGCGCGACCACATGGAGCAGGAGCTCGGTTCGGTCGCCGCGGTGAGCGACCGGGGGCTGCGCCACCACCGCAACGAGGACTCGTTCGCGGTGTCCACGACGGCCCTGCCGGACGGCTCGGCGGCCGTCGTGGCGATCGTCTGCGACGGGGTGTCGTCGGCGAGCCGGCCCGACGAGGCGTCGGCGGCGGCGGCAAGCGCGGCCAACGAGTGCCTGCTGGAGTCTCTGCCGCGCGGCACGCATCCGCAGCAGGCGATGCACGAGGCGATCGTGGCGGCCTCGGAGTCGGTCAACCGGCTGGCCCGGGAGCCCGGTGGCCCGGAGCGCGACCCGCACCGCCATCAGAACGCCCCGGCCTGCACCCTGGTCGGCGCGGTCATGGCGAGCGGCCTGCTCGTCGTCGGCTGGGTCGGCGACAGCCGCGTGTACTGGGTGCCCGAGGACCGCTCCACCGCGCCCGCCCGGCTCACCGAGGACGACTCGTGGGCCGCGCAGATGGTGGCCACGGGCCTGATGAACGAGGCGGAGGCGTACGCGGACGAGCGGGCCCACGCCATCACCGGCTGGCTGGGCGCCGACGCGTACGAACTGGAGCCCCACACCGCCTCGTTCAAGCCGGACCGGCCGGGCATCGTGGTGGTCTGCACGGACGGCCTGTGGAACTACGCGGAGTCCGCCGCCGAGATGGCCGCCGCGGTGCCCGCGGACGCGTACGCCCGCCCGCTGCACGGTGCCCAGGTCTTGGTCGGCCACGCCCTGGACGGCGGCGGCCACGACAACGTGACGGTGGCCCTGCTCCCGTTCGCCGTGTCACCGCAAGGGGGTGCCTGACCATGCCCGTGACGCCGCGGGGATTCGTCAGGCACCCCCTGGGGGCAGGCTCCGCCTGATGCCCGGGCGGTTTTCCGCCCTCCTACGCCTTTGTCCGTACCTCTGGCTTCATCCGAGACGTGGAGCCTCAAGGAGCCGATCAGATGGCCAACTTCTCCAAGTCGAACGTGCCGCAGTTCTCCGTCGAGGTGTACCAGAACGAGTTCCTGCCCGAGGGCGGCCGCGAGGTCAACGGCATCATCACGGTCACCTCGACCGGGGGCGGCACCACCGGGGGCGTACCGCTGCCGGGGCGGACCGCCGGGGCCGCGGTGGTGATCATGGTGGACTGCTCGGGTTCGATGGACTACCCGCCGACCAAGATGCGCAACGCCCGCGACGCGACGGCGGCGGCCGTGGACACCCTGCGCGACGGCACCTCGTTCGCCGTGGTTGCCGGGACGCACGTGGCCAAGGAGGTCTACCCGGGCAACGGCCGGCTGGCGGTCGCCGACGCGCGGACCCGGGCCGAGGCCAAGGAGGCGCTGCGCCGGCTGAGCGCGGGCGGCGGTACGGCGATCGGGACCTGGCTGCGGCTGGCGGACCGGCTGCTCGGCGCGGCCGACGTGGACATCCGGCACGGCATCCTGCTCACCGACGGGCGCAACGAGCACGAGTCGCCCGAGGACCTGCGCGCGGCGCTCGACGCCTGCGCGGGCCGGTTCACCTGTGACGCCCGCGGGGTCGGCACCGACTGGGAGGTGAAAGAAGTCACAGCCATCTCCTCCGCCCTCCTCGGCACCGCCGACATCGTCGCCGACCCGGCCGGGCTCGCGGCGGACTTCACGCGGATGATGGAGAACGCCATGGGCAAGGAGGTCGCGGACGTGGCGCTGCGGCTGTGGACCCCGGTCGGCGTGGAGATCCGGTTCGTGAAGCAGGTGGCGCCGACGGTCGCCGACCTGACCGGCCGCCGCACCCAGGCGGGCCCCCGCGCCGGGGACTACCCCACCGGTTCCTGGGGCGACGAGTCCCGCGACTACCACGTCTGCGTCCGGGTGCCGGAGGCCGGCATCGGGCAGGAGATGCTCGCCGCCCGGGTCTCGCTGATCCTTCCGGACCCGTCGGGCGGGGCGCCGCAGACCCTCTCGCAGGGGCTGGTGCGGGCGGTGTGGACGGACGACATGGTGGCGTCGACCTCGATCAATCCGCAGGTCGCGCACTACACGGGACAGGCCGAACTGGCACAAGTCATCCAGCAGGGGCTGGATGCCCGCAAGTCGGGAGACTTCGACGGCGCGACGGCCAAACTCGGCCGGGCGGTGCAGCTGGCGTCGGCGTCCGGGAACGAGGACACTGCGAAACTGCTTTCGAAGGTGGTAGACGTCGTCGACGCGGCGACGGGTACTGTGCGACTGAAGGCGAAGGTCGCGGAAGCGGACGAGATGACTCTCGAAACGCGCTCCACGAAGACGGTTCGCGTCAAGAAATAACCACATATCCGCAACGATCAGCCGCCCGCCGGTTCAGGTCCGCCGGGCGGCGGAGCACGCCACATGACGGCCTGCGGGCCGGAGAAGGAGAGGGGGAAGCGCCGACATGCCGACCTGCCCGAACGGACACCAGTCGGGTTCCGAGGACTGGTGCGAGGTCTGCGGCCACCGCATGACCGGGGCGGGCGCGCCTGCGGGTGCGGTCCCCCCGCCGCCTCCCCCGCCGCCCGCACACGGTTACGGCTACCCCCGGCCGCACGACCCGGACGCGACCGCCCAGGCCGAGCTGTGCCCGCAGTGCCGCACGCCGCGTGAGGCGATGGCGCCGTACTGCGAGGAGTGCCGCTGGAACTTCCTCACGAACACGGCGACCTCGTACACCCCGCTGGCGCCCCGGCACAACCTGCCGGGCGACCCCGGCCCCGCCGGCAGCCGGCCGCCGGGCTTCCCGGCGCAGCAGCAGCCGGGCCCGCCGCAGTCGCGCGACCCCTTCGACTACCAGGGCTCCCGCCCCTCGCAGGTGAACCGGTCCGCCGAGCCCCTGTCCACGGGCCCGGGCCAGTCCGGCCACCCGGGCGGCCCGGGACAGCCGCCGTTCGGGCAGGGCCCGCAGGGCGGCCCGCCGCCGTTCGGCCAGGGCGGCCCCGGACCCCAGGGACCCGGCCCCCAAGGCCCCGGCCCTCAGGGCCCCGGACCCGGTCCGCAGGGCCGGCAGGGCCCCCCGCCTCCGTACCAGCAGGGGCCGCAGGGCGGTCCGCAGGGCTCGCCGCCGCCGTTCCAGCAGCAGGGCGCGCCGCCCGCCTTCCAGCAGCAGACGGCGCCCCCGCCGGCCCCGCCGCACACGGACGGCGAGGACTGGCTGCTGTCCCCGCCCTCGCGGCCCGCGCCCCCGCAGGGCCCGGGTCCGCAGCCGCCGTTCCCGGGCCAGCAGGGACCCGGCCCGCAGGGACCCGGCCCGCAGCACGGCGGCCCCGGACAGCACGGTCCCGGACCCCAGGGCCCCGGCCCCGGTCCGCAGGGTCCCGGTCCGCACGGTGACCACGGTCAGCAGCACGGCCCCGGGCCCGGCCGGCCCCCGCTGTCCAACAACTGGACCGCGTTCATCGCGCCCGACCGTGAGTACTTCCTGGCGATGATGCAGCGCAGCGGCCCCGAGGCGACCGGGCTGAACCTGCCCGCGTACTCCCCGGAGCAGCAGCTCGCGCTCACCGGCGGGCAGATCACGATCGGCCGTCGCCGGCACAGCACGGGCGAGTCCCCGGACATCGACCTGTCGGTGCCGCCGGAGGACCCGGGCGTCTCCCACCAGCACGCCGTGCTGGTGCAGCAGCCGGACGGCAGCTGGGCCGTGGTCGACCAGAACTCCACCAACGGCACGACGGTCAACGGCGCCGAGGAGCCGATCCAGCCCTACGTCCCCGTCCCGCTCCAGGACGGCGACCGGGTGCACGTCGGCGCCTGGACGACGATCACGGTCCGCCGGGACTGAGACACCGCGCACACGGAAGAGCGGCCGGTGAGGGCCCACCCCCTTCACCGGCCGCTCTTCCGTGCGGTAGTTCGCACCACGAATGTCCGGCCCGGACGGGCCCGTCCCGCCTCCGCCTGCCATATTCTGGACCCATGCGAAAGGCCGAGGACGGGCAGATGGGGACCGCCACCGCATTGGTGCGCTCCGCATTCCTGGTGAACGCCGTGTACGCCGAATCCGGCCGGGAGCACGGAATCACCGCCCAGCAGGGCCAGTTGCTCTGCGTGCTGATGCTGAAGCCGTACGGCATGCGCGAGCTGGGCACCGTACTGGGGCTGGCGAAGTCCAGCCTCACCGGCCTCGTCGACCGGAGCGTGCAGCGCGGTCTGGTGCGCCGGGAGTCCGATCCGGAGGACGGGCGCGCGGTGCGGGTCGCGCTGACCGAGGCCGGGAGCCGGCTCGCCGAGGTGTTCTACGCGGAGACCTGCCGGCGGGTCGAGGCCCTGGCGGAAGGGCTCGACGAGGCCGACCGCGAGCTGCTGACCGCGCTGCTGGGCCGCCTCGTCCTGGAGAACAAGGTGCCCATGGTCTTCCGCGAGTCCTACGAGGACGCCCCGGCGGCCACCTCCGGCTGCTGAGGCCCGCGCCCGGGGTCTCAGCGCGTGACGCCGAAGAGCTCCGCGAAGCGCCCGGTGAACAGGTCCTTGCCCTTGTACGCGCTGACCTCCTCCGCGGACAGCAGCACGGGCCCGTCCGGCGTGGGCACCTGGCCCACCCCGCCGCCGGGTCCGAGCGGCAGCAGCGCGGAGGGCACCGGTGACGGCCGGTAGACGGCCTCCGGAACCTCTCCCCGCACCTGCGCCAGGATGTTGGCGGCCACCACCTCGGCGTGCTGCATGGCGTACCCGGCCATCTTGGCCTCGGCCAGGTCGGTGAGGTCGCCGAGGGCGTAGACGCGGTCGTGGCCCACGACGTTGAGCCGCTCGTCCACCGGTACCCGGCCCTGCGCGTCGCGGACGGCGACCCGGCCGTCGGCGAGGTAGTCGCCGTTGGAGCGCACGCCGTAGCAGCGGAACCAGATGTCCGCCGCGATGCTCTCGCCGCCGCCGGTGGTCACGGTGAACGGTTCGAGCCGCCCCGGGGCGGCCGGCGGCTCGCCGGTGAGCCCGGTGGAGAGCCGCAGTTCGACGCCGAGCGCGTCCAGCTGGCGCAGCAGCTCCGCGCGGACCTCGGGCAGGAAGCCCGGCAGCAGCTCGCCGGCCGGGTCGGTGACGATCACGTGCTTCTCCGGCCAGACCGCCTTGATCTCGCCGGACAGTTCGAGGCCGACCGGCCCGGCGCCGGCGATCAGCACCCGCTTCGCGCCCTCCAGCTCCCGGTGCGCCTCCCTTATCCGGGCCAGCGCGTCGCCGGCCAGGTCGGTGTCGGTCTTGGCCGGGAAGGGGTAGTCGGACCCGGAGGCGAGCACCAGGTAATCGGCGGCGACGCGCTCGCCGCCCGCCAGGGTGACCCCGCCCGGGTCCACCGCGACGGCCCGCTCACGGCGGACGGTGCCGTGCTTCAGCAGCGTGTCGTACGGGAAGAAGATGTTCTCCGCCCACTCGGGCCGCACCAGCGCCCGCAGGGAGCCCGCCGCGTGGACGAACGCGTCCTTCGGGTCGACGAGCACCACGTCGGTTTCCTCGTCGAGCGCCTTGGCGACGGCCGAGCCGCCGTATCCCCCGCCGATGACCACGACACTGCGCTTGCCTGTTCCGTTTGTCATGCCGACTCCAGCCGTGAATGGTCCACCCCTGTTGATGGACCGCTTGATGGACCGCGTTTTGTTCGCTACACGAACCATAGTAGTTCGCATCACGAACTTCCACACGGAAAGGCGGGCTGCCGGAGAAAAACACCCGGGGCCCGGCCCGGCGCCCGGCGCGTCTGCGACCATGGACGGGTGACTGAGATTCCGCGCGACACGGTGCAGGAGCTGACCTTCTACGAGCAGGTCGGCGGCGAGGAGACCTTCAGGCGCCTGGTCCACCGCTTCTACCAGGGCGTCGCCGAGGACCCGCTGCTGCGGCCGATGTACCCGGAGGAGGACCTCGGGCCGGCCGAGGAGCGGTTCGCGCTGTTCCTCATGCAGTACTGGGGCGGACCGCGCACCTACAGCGACCGGCGCGGGCACCCCCGGCTGCGGATGCGGCACGCGCCCTTCCGGGTGGACCGCGCCGCGCACGACGCCTGGCTGAGCCATATGCGCGTCGCGCTGGACGAGTTGGGCCTCGCCCCCGAGCACGAGCGGCAGCTGTGGGACTACCTCACCTACGCCGCCGCCTCGATGGTGAACACCGACGGCTGACCGCCGGTCACGGATCGCCTACATCCGTGCGGAATCCGGTACTCCACGGCCGGATACCGGTCACGAATGCATCAAGTTGTACCCGTAAGCGGTTTCCACGGACACAGCCGTCTGAAAGCATCCGGAGCGACGCCAGGGGCGGGCGTGCGGCGAGTGGTGACGAGGGGGCCAGGTGACGGGGTTCGTCTTTCTGCGGGTGCGGGCGCACCGGCTCCTCCTCGCGGCGGCCGTGCTGGCCGTGCTCCTGACCACCTCGGTCCTGGCCGCGCTCACCGCGTTCTCCGGTTCCGTCGGCGACGCCGCGCTGCGCCACACGCTCACCCACCGCTCCGCCGTCCCCGCCTCGCTGGTGGTCTCCGCGCAGCTGGAACCGGACGAACGGCAGCCGGCCGACGCGGCGGCGCGCGAGGCCGCCCGGGACACCTTCGACGGCCTGCCGGTGACCGTACGGAAGCTGGAGGCGTCCGGTCCGTACGCGCTGCCGCGCAGCCTCCAGGACCCGGCCGGCCGGCGCGGTGACCCCGACCTCACGCACTTCGCCTCGCTGGACCGCAGCCGCGTCCGCCTCACCGCCGGCCGCATGCCCGCCGCCGGGGCGGGGAAGAGCGGCGCCCCCGTCGAGGTGGCCCTGCCCGCGTCCGCCGCCGAGGCGCTGTCGCTGAAGCCCGGCGCCCGGCTGAAGCTCACCGACCGGCTGGGCGGCAAGCCGGTGGACGTCGTGATCACCGGGCTCTACAAGGCCGCCGACCAGGCCGACCCGTACTGGCAGCTGGACGAGCTCGGCGGACGCGGTGTCCGCAAGGTGGTCTTCACCACGTACGGTCCCCTGCTCACCGACCCCGCCGTCCTCGGCTCGGGCCGGACGACCGCGGGCGAGGTGTCCTGGCTGGCGTCCGCCGACTTCCGCTCGGTCACCACGGACCGGATGACGGCGCTGCACGACGCGGCGACCACCGGCCCGAAGAAACTGCTGGCCGGACCCGAGTTCAAGGACGGCGGCACCGCGCGGACCTCGCTGCCCACCGTCCTCGAACAGGTCGACCGCGCCCTGCTGGTCTCCCGCTCGACGCTGACGATCGTGGCCGTGCAGCTGGTCCTGCTCGCCGGATACGCCCTGCTCCTGGTGGCCCGGCTGCTCAGCAGCGAGCGCGCGGGCGAGACCGAACTGCTGCGGGCACGCGGCGGTTCGCGGGCCCGGATCACCTGGCTCGCGTCCGTCGAGGCGCTGCTCCTCGCGCTGCCCGCGGCCGTCGTCGCACCCCTGCTCTCCGGCCCGCTGACCCGGCTCCTGGCGGACCGCAGCGAACTCTCCCGGATCGGGCTCCGCCTCGACACCGGCGTCACCGCACAGGTCTGGCTGGTCGCCGCCGTCACCGCGCTGGCCTGCGCGCTCGCCGTGGTGGCGCCCGCCCTGGCCGCCGGCGGCGGGGGCCGGCGCACCACGCGTTCCGCCGCGCTGCCCGGCCCGGTGCGGGCCGGCGCCGACCTCGCGCTGCTGCTCGTCGCGGCGGTGGCGTACTGGCAGCTGGACCGGCAGACGAGGGGCTCGGGGAGCGGGGCGCTCAGCGGGGACCGCTCGGGCGGACTCGGGATCGACCCGCTGCTGGTGGCCGCGCCCGCGCTGGGCCTGCTCGCCGGCACCGTCCTGACGCTGCGCCTGCTGCCGCCCGCCGCCCGGCTCGCGGAGCGGCGCGCCGCCGGCGGGCGGGGACTGGCGACCGCGCTGGCGGGCTGGCAGTTCAGCCGCCGGCCGCTGCGGGGCGCCGGGCCCGTGCTGCTGCTGGTCCTCTCCGTGGCGATGGGCATGCTGGCGATCGGGCAGAGCGCGTCGTGGAACCGCTCGCAGAGCGACCAGGCCGACTTCCGGTCCGGTGCCTCGGTGCGCATGACCGCCGGCATCGACGCGGACCCGGCGAAGGCGCCCGCGTACGGACAGCTGCCGGGCGTACGCGCGGCGGCGCCCGCCTTCCGTACGACGGTGGGCCTCTCCGGCGAGCGCACCGCGGAGATCCTGGCCCTGGACACCGCGCACGCCGACGAGCGGATGCTGATGCGCGACGACCTCGGGAACGGGCCGGTGGCGGGGCTCTTCGACACGCTGACCCCGCCGAAGGCCGCCCGCGTCGGTCTGCCCCTGCCGGAGCACAGCACCCGTCTCCTCTTCGACGTACGGATATCCGCCGACGACGCACCCCGGAAGGTCTCGCCGTCCGGCATGAACCTCCGGGTCTCCGTCCTCCTGGAGGACCGCTACGGCCTGCCCTACCAGGTCGTCGCCGGGTCCGTCCCGGTCGACGGGAAGGCGCATCCGGTCTCCGTCGACGTGTCGGCCGCCGGCGGGTTCGCCCTGACCGGGATCGAGCTGAACGGCAAGGAGCCCGTGGACCGCGCGGAGTCGCACCGGCTGGCCGTGAGCGCGCTGCGGACCACCGCGGCCGACGGCACCGAGCGACCCGTCCGGGTGCCCGAAGGTCTCCGCTGGCAGGGCGAGCGGACCGAGGACTCCCTCCTCGACGAGCCGAAGCCGGGCGTGCCGCTCACCCCGGCCGCGTCGGCCGCCACCCCCCTCTCCGTCGGCTACTCCACCGGATCGGTCACCGCCGAGGACGCGGCGTACGCGGTCCCCTCGGTCGGTGTGCGGCTCACCGCGGCCCGCCCCGAGGCACCGGCCCTGAACGCCGTCGCCACGGACGCGTACCTCAAGGCGACGGGGGCCGGACCCGGCCAGAAGATCGACGTGACCCTGGCCGGCGAGACGGTCCGGGTGAAGATCACCCGGACCGTGCACCGGCTGCCCACCACCGGACCCGGCTCGGGCTCCTCCACCGCGTCGGCCGAGTCCCAGCGGGCCAGGGACGGCGGGGCGCTCCTGCTGGACCTGCGCGCCCTCGGTGAGGTCTTCGCCACCCGCCCGACCGCCCGGCTGACCGCCACGGAGTGGTGGCTGAGCACCGAACCGGGCCGGTCGGCGGAGGTGGCCGCGGCGCTGCGCGCGCAGCCGGACACCGACCCCGTCCAGGTCCAGGTGCGCGACGAGATCGCCGACGAGCTGGTCACCGATCCGCTGGGGGCGGGCCCGCAGTCCGCGCTGCTCGCCGTCGCGGTGATCGCCGCCGCGCTGGCCGCGGTCGGCTTCGCGGTGACCGCCGTCGGCTCGCAGCGGGAACGTTCCGCCGAATTCGCCGTGCTGCGGGCGCTGGGCACCCCGCGCCGGCAGCTGGCCCGGATGACCGCCGCCGAACAGGGCGTCCTCATCGCCATCGCGCTGCTGGTCGGGGCCCTGCTCGGGGCCCTGCTGACCCGGGCGGTCGTGCCGTTGATCGTGCTGACCGGGCAGGCGGCCCAGCCGGTGCCGCCGGTCCTGGTGCGACTGCCGCCCGGACAGGTCGCCGCGCTGCTGGCCGGAGTCGCCGCGCTGCCCCTGCTCATCACCGCCGTGCTGGCCCTGCGCCGCGCCGACCCCGCGACCTCGCTGCGCACCCAGGGGGACAACTGACATGAGTGCCCGCCCCTCGACCCCCTGCGCCCCCTGGGTACGCACCCGGCTGCGGACGGCCCCCGGCGCCGCCTGCGCGTTCGCGCTGCTGGTGCTGGTGACCGCGTTCCTCGCCGCCGCCTTCCCCCGCTCCGTCGACTCGTACGAGACGAAGGGGCTGCGCCACGACCTCGGTGCGGCGACCCCGGCGCGCAGCGTGCTCCAGCTGAGCGGTCCCCAGCCCGGCCTCGAACTGCGCCCGGCGGCACGCGAGAGCGCGGTGCGCCAGGAGTCGATGGCCTCTGTGCACCGCCAGGTCCTGAAGCGCCTTCCCGCCCCGCTGCGCGCCGACACCGCCGAATCGGCGTACGGGGTGCGCACCTCGACGCCGATCGCGGCTCACGAACCGTGGTTCCCGCGCCCCTACGGCCTCGATCCGACGCTGACGTACGTCACCCAGTCCGGCCTTTCCGGCCATGCCACCCTGCGCGCCGGCAGCTGGCCGGCCACGCGCGGCCAGGTGTCGCTGACCACCAGGGAGGTCGAGGCCGCCGTCACCGAGGAGACCGCGAAGGCACTCCGCATCGAGGCGGGCGCGACGATCGCCGTCCCCACCCGGGGCGGCGACACCCTGACCGTCCGCGTCACCGGCATCGTGGCCCCCAAGAACCCGTCGGGGTCGTACTGGTCGGCCGAGCCGCTGCTGCGGACGCCCTCGCTGGTGGCCCGGCCCACCAAGGAGACCCCGCGCTACTACTGGATCGCCGCGCTGCTGCTGCCGCCGGACGCCGCGCCCGCCCTGCTCTCCACCGCCGGGCAGCCCGAGCTGTACTGGCGGATCGCGCCGGACGTCTCGCGCCTCACCGCCCTGGACGTGCCGGAGCTGCGGACCTCGGTGGCGTCGCTGGAGGGCGGTCCGGGGCTGCTGGCCATGCGTGAGGTGGCCGGTGCCACGGTGAGCACGGCGACGGACCTGGACGAGGTCCTGACGGGGTACGACGGGATGCGGTCCGCGATCCAGCCGGTCGTCACCGTCGCCGCCGTCGGCATCGGAGCCGTCGCCGGCGTCGTCCTCCTGATGACGGGCGGGCTGCTGGCCGGCCGCAGACACGCCGAACTCGCCCTGCTGCGGGCCCGGGGCGGGTCCCTCCGGGGTATCGGGGGCCGGCTCCTCGCCGAGACCGCGGTCACCGCCGTGCCCGCCGGGGCGCTGGGCCTGCTGCTCGCCGTGCTCACCGTGGGCGGGGCCCGGCTGTGGCCCGCGGCGGTCGGGGCCGGCGCGGTCGTCGCGCTGGTCTGCGTCGCGCTCCCGCTGCGGACGACCCTCCGGCACCGCACCCCGCAGACCCACGCCGGCCGGGACGACCTGGCGACCGCCCGCCCCTCCCGGCGGCGCACCGTCGCCGAACTCACCCTGCTCGTCCTGGCCGTCGGCGCCGTCGCCGCGCTGCGCCGGCGTGGCACGGACGCCGAGGGCGGCACCGACCTGCTGGTCAGCGCCGCGCCGGTGCTGGTCGCCCTGATCGCGGCGGTGGTGCTGGTCCGGCTCTACCCGCTGCCGCTGCGCCTGGCCCTGCGGTCCGTGTCCCGGCTGCGCGGCGCGGTCGGCTTCCTGTCGCTCGCCCGGGCCGGCCGCACCTCGGCCGCCGGCACCCTGCCGCTGCTCGCCCTGCTGGTGGCGCTGACCACGGCCGCGTTCGGCGGTTCGGTGCTGGCGGGGGTCGCGGACGCCCGCGACGACGCCGCCGTCCGGACCACCGGTGCGGACGCCCGGGTGACGGGCGCGGCCGACTCCGTACCGCTGTCGGCCGGTCTGGTCCGCGCGCTGGAGAAGGCCGAGGGGGTGAGCGGTTCGGTCCGCGTCCAGATCGAGTACGGGGTGGCCCTGCCGGCCGCGGGCAACGGCGTCCAGGACGCCAAGGGCACGACGCTGATCGGCGTCGACCCCGCCGCGTACGCCGCGCTGGCCCGCTCCACCGGGCTCGGCCCGTTCTCCGCCGACGGGCTGCGGGCGAAGGGCTCGGCGGTCCGCGAGGGGACGCCGCCGGACGAGGACCGGGTCGTGCCGGCCCTCGTCTCGCCGTCCGTCGCCGAACGCCTCGGCGACCGGCCGCTCGGCCTGCGGTCGCTGGCCGGGAACTTCAAGGTGCGGGCCGCCGCCACGGTCACGCGCACGCCCGCCGTGGACGGCAGCTCCTTCATCGTGGTGGACGCCGCCGCGCTCACCCACCGGCAGACCACGGCGCTGCTGCTGACCGGATCGGGGCTGGACGCGAAGGAACTGCGCGCGGCGGCCGGACACTCGGACGAGAAGGTCACCGTGCGGCTGCGCTCCGACGAGCGGGCCACGTACGTCGACACCCCGATGCAGTCGGGGGCGGAGCGGATCTATCTGGCGGCGATCGTCGCCGGCGCCGGATACGCCCTGCTCGCCGTCCTGCTGTCGCTGCTCCAGACCGCGCCGGAGCGCACCACCCTGCTGGCGCGGCTGCGCACCATGGGCCTGACCTCCCGGCAGGGCGGCCGGCTCCTGGGCTTCGAGGCCCTGCCGCAGGCGTTGCTGGCGGCCGGCGGCGGGCTCCTCGTCGGCTGGGCGACCATCGCCCTGCTGGCCCCGGGGGTCGACCTCGCGAGCCTGGCACTCTCGTCCGGCCCCGGCACCGGCGCGCTGGACACCGCACCGCTGCACACCGACCCGTGGTCGCTGGTCCTCCCGGCGCTCGGCGTCATCGTGCTGACCGGGGCGGTGGCCGGCGTGCAGGCGTGGTGGGCCGGCCGCCGCGGATCGATCACCGAACTCAGGGCAGGAGACTCCCGATGACGACGCCGTCGACCGATTCCACGCTGGCGGAGCTCGAACAGCGGGCCACCGCCCGGCGCGACCGGCCCTCCTACGGGCACGACGCGCTGATCGCCTGCGACCGGCTGGTGCGCATCTTCACCACGGACGGGGTGGAGGTGCAGGCCCTCCAGGGACTCGATCTGCTGGTGGAGGAGGGCGAGCTGCTGGCACTGGTCGGCGCCTCCGGCAGCGGCAAGTCGACGCTGATGAACATCCTGGCGGGCCTGGACGAGCCGACCGCCGGGGCGGCGAAGGTGGCGGGCTGCGACCTGCTGTCCATGGGCCCGAAGGAACGCCTCCGCTACCGCCGGGACGTCGTCGGCTTCGTCTGGCAGCAGACCGCCCGCAACCTGCTGCCGTATCTGACGGCGATCCAGAACATCACGCTGCCCATGCAGCTGCGCGGCCGGGGCCGCAACCGCGAACGGACCGCGCGCGCCGAGGCGTTGCTGAAGATGCTGGAGGTCGAGGACTGCCGCGACCGCCGCCCGCAGCAGATGTCCGGCGGCCAGCAGCAGCGGGTGGCCATCGCCGTCTCGCTCGCCAACTCCCCCTCGGTGCTGCTGGCCGACGAGCCGACGGGCGAACTCGACTCGGCCACCGGCGAGCAGGTCTTCGCCGCGTTCCGCCGTGCCAACGAGGAACTGGGCACGACCATCGTGATCGTCACCCACGACCAGGCGGTCGCCAGTGAGGTGCGGCGTACGGTCGCGATCCGCGACGGCCGCACGTCCTTCGAGGTGCTGCGCCGCACCGAGGTCGACGCGGCGACCGGCCAGGAGTCCCAGGTCGCCCGCGAGTACGCGATGCTCGACCGGGCCGGCCGGCTGCAACTGCCCGCCGACTACACCGAGGCGCTGGGCATGGAGCACCGGGTGATGCTGGAGCTGGAGCAGGACCACATCGGGGTGTGGCCGGACGGCCCGAAGGGCGGGTGACCGGACGGCCCGAAGGGCGGGTGACCGGCCGTTAGTATCCGGCCATGACGACGTTCGAACGCGAGATCACCGCGCCGGCCGACCTGTGCCTGCCCGACGGCCGCCTCGACCCGGCGGCGGTCGGCTGGTCGCGGACCCCGCTGCACCGCGCCAACCTGCGCGGCTGGGGCCGGACGAAGCGGTGGGAGTACTGGTGCGTGACGACGCCCACCCACCTGGTGGCGCTGACCGTCAGCGACCTGGACTTCCTCGCCCTGAACAGCGTCTACCTGCTGGAGTACGCGCCCGGCGGTCTTGAGCTGGAACGCACGGCGATCATCCCGGGCGGCCCCGGCACCGTCCTTCCCGACACGGTGGCCGGCTCCCCCGGCGCCCCGGACGTGGTGACGGGCCCGGCGCGCCCGACGGGCGGCAAGGTGCGCGTGGAGATCCGCGACGAGCCCGGCGGCACCCGGCTGCGGGCCCGCTGCCTGACCCCGGAGCGGGTTCCGGTGGAGGTGAACCTCCTGGTCGCCCGGCCGGAGGGGCACGAATCGCTCTCCGTGGTCGTCCCGTGGAGCAGCCGCCGCTTCCAGTACACCTCCAAGCAGACCGCGCTGCCCGCGTCCGGCCGGGTCAGGGTGGGCGGGGAGTTCCTGGACTTCGACGGGGACGACACCTGGGCCGTCCTGGACCACGGCCGGGGCCGCTGGCCGCGCACGGTCCACTGGAACTGGGGCGCCGCGTCCGGCCGGACCGACGGGCACACGCTGGGCGTCCAGCTCGGCGGGCAGTGGACGCTGGGCACCGGCTCCACGGAGAACGCGCTCTGCGTGGACGGCCGGCTCAGCAAGATCGGCGAGGAGCTGGACTGGCGCTGGTCCGCCTCCGAACCGCTCCGCCCGTGGACGATCCGCACCCCGCTGACCGGCCAGGTCGATCTGACGTTCACCCCGTTCCACAACCGCCGCGTCCGCACCGAGGCGGGGGTGCTGGCCAACCGCACCGACCAGCTGTTCGGCCACTACGACGGCACGGTGCGCGCGGACGACGGGACGCGGATCGCGGTGGAGCGCCTGCTGGGGTGGGCGGAGGACGTGCGGATGCGGTGGTGAGCGGGGCTTTACGACGTAAGACGCGCGGTTCAGCCGGTCACGGAGACCGCGAGGTTCCCCAGGCCGCCCGCCGCGCCGGCCCGGCGCAGGGCGACGGAGCCGTACGGGGTGCGCAGGCGCAGCCAGCTGCCGGCCGCCAGGAGGGCGACCGGGAAGGCGGGGTCGGCGCGCAGGAAGCCGAGGGACTGCGCGGCGTGCACCGCGCGCAGCGGGAGTTCGGTGTCGGCGAGGGTGCGCGACCAGATGTCGTGGCCGATGCGGTCCCGCTCGGCGCGGGTGCGCCGGTCCTCGGGCAGAGCCTCGTCGCGGTCCCGGAATTCGGTGACGGCGGCGGTCAGCGCGGCCCGCAGGGCGACCGGCCCGGGCAGCCCGGACCGCTCCCGCCAGCCGCCGCGCGGCGGGAGGACACCGGCCCAGGGCGGTCCGGTGACCGGCGCGGGCAGGGCGGCGTCGTCGTCCCGCCCCTCGTCCGGCAGGGCTTCCAGGAGGTCGCCGGCCGACACGGTGACGTCGAAGGCGTGCGCGTCGGCGAGGCGGGCCGTGCGGATCGCCAGCACGTCGAAGGACGGGGGCCTGCCGAACACGGCGAGCGCGCCGCCGCCCGCCTGGAGGCGTACGGCGGCGGCACGGTCGTAGTGGAGCAGCCGGCCGAGGAAGGCGCCGAGATCGGCGGCCTCCCTCGCGTCGGCGAACCGCAGTGACTGCACGGACACGGTCATACCGCGGCGGGCTCCTCGGCCAGGTACTCCTGGAGGAACAGCTTCTCCTCCGGGGAGATGCGCCGGGGGCGCTCGGCGGCCAGGTCGTACGGCACGACGACGGTCGAGGCGCGTACGTAGACCTGGTCCGGGTCCTTGATCTCGTAGGCGATCGTCAGGGACGCGGCGCCTATCTTCGTGACCCAGGACTCGACGGTCACCGGCCGGTGCCGGTGGACCAGGGGCCGCACGTAGTCGATCTCGTGCCGCGCCACGACGGAGCCGCCCGCGAAGGACGGCGAACCGTCCCCCGGCGCCAGCCGGAACATGAAGTCGATCCGCGCCTCCTCCAGGTAGCGGAGGAAGACCACGTTGTTGACGTGGCCGAAGGCGTCCATGTCCGACCAGCGCAGCGGGCAGCTGTAGATGTGACGAGCCAAGACGATCAGCCTCGCGTGAGCTTCTTGTACGTGGCGCGGTGCGGGCGGGCCGCGTCGGCGCCGAGCCGGTCGATCTTGTTCTTCTCGTACGACTCGAAGTTGCCCTCGAACCAGTACCACTTGGAGTCGCCCTCGTACGCCAGGATGTGCGTGGCGACGCGGTCCAGGAACCAGCGGTCGTGGGAGATGACGACGGCCGCGCCGGGGAACTCCAGCAGGGCGTTCTCCAGCGAGGACAGGGTCTCGACGTCGAGGTCGTTGGTGGGCTCGTCGAGGAGCAGCAGGTTGCCGCCCTCCTTGAGCGTCAGCGCCAGGTTGAGGCGGTTGCGCTCACCACCGGAGAGGACCCCGGCCGGCTTCTGCTGGTCCGGGCCCTTGAAGCCGAACGCGGAGACGTACGCCCGCGAGGGCATCTCGACCTGGCCGACGTTGATGTAGTCCAGCTCGTCCGAGACGACGGCCCAGAGGGTCTTCTTCGGGTCGATGTTGGCGCGGGACTGGTCGACGTAGGAGATCTTGACGGTCTCGCCGACCTTGATGGAGCCGCTGTCCGGCGTCTCCAGGCCCTGGATCATCTTGAACAGCGTGGTCTTGCCGGCGCCGTTCGGACCGATGACGCCGACGATGCCGTTGCGCGGCAGCGTGAACGACAGGTCGTCGATGAGGACCTTGTCGCCGAACGCCTTCGACAGGTTCTCGACCTCGACGACGATGGAACCGAGGCGCGGCCCCGGCGGGATCTGGATCTCCTCGAAGTCCAGCTTCCGCATCTTGTCCGCCTCGGCGGCCATCTCCTCGTACCGGGCGAGACGGGCCTTGGACTTGGTCTGGCGCCCCTTGGCGTTGGACCGCACCCACTCCAGCTCTTCCTTGAGCCGCTTCTGGCGCTTCTCGTCCTTGCGGCCCTCGACCTTGAGGCGGGCGGCCTTCTTGTCGAGGTACGTGGAGTAGTTGCCCTCGTACGGGAGCGCGCGGCCGCGGTCCAGTTCGAGAATCCACTCGGCCACGTTGTTGAGGAAGTAGCGGTCGTGGGTGACGGCGACCACGGCGCCCGCGTACTTGGAGAGGTGCTGCTCCAGCCAGTTCACCGACTCGGCGTCGAGGTGGTTGGTGGGCTCGTCGAGGAGCAGCAGGTCGGGCGCCTCGATGAGGAGCTTGCAGAGCGCGACGCGGCGCTTCTCGCCACCGGAGAGGTTGACGACGGGCCAGTCGCCGGGCGGGCAGCCCAGGGCGTCCATGGCCTGCTCCAGCTGGGCGTCCAGGTCCCACGCGTTGGCGTGGTCCAGGTCCTCCTGGAGCTTGCCCATCTCGTCCATGAGCGCGTCGGAGTAGTCGGTCGCCATCAGCTCGGCGACCTCGTTGAAGCGCTTGAGCTTGCCCATGATCTCGGCGGCGCCGTCCTGCACGTTCTCCAGGACCGTCTTGTTCTCGTCGAGCTCCGGCTCCTGCATGAGGATGCCGACGCTGAAGCCGGGCGACAGGAACGCGTCACCGTTGGACGGCTGCTCCAGGCCCGCCATGATCTTCAGCACCGTGGACTTACCGGCGCCGTTGGGCCCCACGACACCGATCTTCGCGCCGGGCAGGAAGTTCAGGGTGACGTCATCGAGGATCACCTTGTCGCCGTGCGCCTTGCGCGTCTTGCGCATGGTGTAGATGAACTCAGCCAAGAGAAACCGTCCGGCAATCGATGTGTGGGCAGATACACCCCATCTTGCCTGACGGCCAGCCCTGGACGGAAATGGGTACCTCAGGGGCCTGTGACCTGCGCCGCCCCCGGAGGCGGGCGGGACGGTCGTGGTCGTTGGTGGCCGTCGCCGGTCGTCGTTGGTCACCCGCCGACGGCCCACAGACGGCCCGGCGGGGCCGAGGTTGGCAAGCACCTACGGCCCCGCAGCAGCCGCGTGGTCAGCGCCTTTACAACAGAGTCCCTTCACTGCTCGCCAGCCGCGAGGCGGCCCCCGCATCTCGCTGCTGGGGAACGTCGCGAGGATTCTCGATCTGCTCCCCCACCCCTTCGTGCGACGGCTGCGCACCGAGCGGCGTGCGGTAGGCGTACGAGATCACCGTCAGGTCCTCCTCCGCCACGACCCACGGACTGGTGCAGTGAAGGACTCCCCCGGCTGTGACCGGCTCTGTTCCCGTGCGGTCCAGCTCGATCGAGTGCACGACCACCAACGCGTTGTCCGGGTAGTACGTCCGCTGCTTCTCGACCTCGGCACGCGTGAGAATGACCTCCAGCCCTGCCGAGGTTGTCCCCTTCACCTCGACATGCAGCCGGCGCCCCTCCTTCTTGAGCAGAAGATCGAAGGACTCCTTGGCACCGACGTCCTTGACCGTCCAGCCCTGAGCCTTGAAGTGCTCGGTGGCCATCCGAACACTGTGGGCTTCGATGGCGTCCCGCTCGGCCGCCGTGAGTGCGAAGCCCTGCCCAGCCCTGGGCCGCCTCGTACCGCTACGAGTGCGCCGGCCGGCCGTCTTGGCCGCGTCCTGCTCGGCCTGCACCACCTCGGGAGTCGGGTCCCCCGGGATGTACGGAGCGAGGCGCTCGGCTTCGTACAGGATGCCGAGCAGTCCCGCCATGAAGCGCAGGTCCTCCACCAGGGTCCCCTGTCCGGGCATCTGATCACGCTCGTAGGCGATGGCCAGAACGTTCCCAGGACCGTATCCGCGCCCCAGGGGGGTCCGGGCATCAAGTTCGAGCACCCTCTTCAGATCGGGTCGCCCGGCCGTTGCTTCTGCCAGCAGAGGTAGAGCCCAATCGACGCGGGCCCGAAGATCCTCGGGCCGGCGCGGCTTGAACACGCCCCCCGTCCAGATCGTCGTCCCCTGCATCAACGACAGGTAGACCCGCTGGCCGGAGGCACCGAACAGGTAAACGACGTACCACCCATCGGTCGAGCTGGGCGACTCCTCCCGCCCGTACACGCGCACCCACGGAATCTCGGACTTGAGCCCCGTGCCGTCGCGCCCCTCAACCAACACACCATCGACCGGGACTCGGAGCGCAGCGGCAAGATGGGCCGCATCGGCACGCATCAGCGCCGGCAGCTGCTGCCGGACGATGACACCCCGCTCCTGCATCTTCTCGGTGTTCATCGCCGTCCAGGACGGCTGGAGCTCAAGAACCTTGCCCAGGAGATCATCCACGCCCGGCAGCGTACGTCCTGACTCTGACACCGCTCCGTCAACTAGCAACCGGGCTGCACGCGGACTGCGGCTTCGCTCCGGGCCGCCAACATCGCTATGTGCTCAAAACCCACACCGGGAGCCTTGCTCAGTGGAACAATGGCGGCATCCAGGGCCTTTTAACGCTCCGGATGCGTACAGCTGTCCCTGGAGGTTGCGACGATGACGACAAGTTCGACAAAACGGGTAAGGCTCTCGCAGCCCGCAAAAGACGTACTCTGGTCAGAATCTGGCGGCCACTGCCAGAATCCAGGATGCCGAGTTGATCTACATGCCTTTGTAGACCAGGCGCACGTCGCAGAGCTTGCGCACATCATTCCAGCAAGTACCAACGGGCCACGCGCAACAGAAGGTGCGGACCTCACCGAGACAGAGCGCGCTGATCCGACGAACATTCTCGTACTGTGCCCCACGTGCCATACCATGATCGACAAAGGCCCCAGTCAGTACCCTGCGGAAATATTGCGCCGCTGGAAAGAGCGGAGCCAACAAGCGCGTGCAATCGCTTTCGGGGTGCCGGTTTTTGCGTCAAGGGCTGAAGCGCGAGCCGCCATAGAACCCCTCCTGGGCGCCAACCGAGCCGTCTTTCAGCTATACGGCCCACTTGATGACGTATTCGATGACACCCGCGCCGATCAGTGGAGTCGACATGTGGTGGATACGGTCATCCCAAATAATAGAACCTTGCTGCGCTTCCTGCAGTCGAATCGCGGATTCCTGACAGCCTCGGAGAAAGAAACAGTCGATATTTTCGCCATACATGTGCAGCAGCTTGAAGAGCGTCATCTGGAAGGAACCTGGACCCCAGGGTCCACGCGCTTTCCGGAAGAAATTGAATCAATCATGAAGGGTGATACATGAGCATCCGATCCTGGGTGGTCAAACAGCTCACGGAATCCGGGAGAACCGTCCAAGCTGTGGGCGAATTCGGCGTGAGGGTGGAGCGCGCCGGCTGGCCGGACGCTATCGGATATTGCGTGGAGCCGGACAGCTTGCCATTTACGGTACCAATGCTTGAAGAGGCGCTTGGAAAGCTCCCAGAAGTGAATATGGTAATCATGACCAGGCGGCCGGTGGACCCTGATGTTCATTCACGGGCACTGGAACGTGGTGTTTGTGTGGATACTTTCGGTGGCTTCAACCGTGCGATCACATATTTCGATGACATCTCTGATTACGTTCACCCCGAAGAGGAATATTTCAGGAAGCGCATGGCTTTCACGAGAGCTGTGGTCTCTGTGATTCGTCGAGGGCATAGGGCGTGGGAACTACAGCGAAAGAATGGGCTCCGATCGTTGACAGTGGTAACCCACGACCGCTATGAGCTGACCGATGAAGGGTTCTGCAAAATTCTTGACGAGTACCCAAGCCTAGACATCGATGCCCTAGTTATCACAAACCCTTCAGCGCAAGGATTCGGGAAACGGGTGGTTACTAGCGCCCGCGAAGCCAACGTTCCCCTGTATAGGTTGGATGACTTTGCCAGTAAAATCCGTGATACATGGACCTGAGGCGCCGTTGGCCAATCCTCGGTGAGCTTTGCGAGTGCGCCGCCGGCTACCCCGGCATGGAAATCTGGGTGTTCGGATCGATGCTGCGATCGGAGCAACCACGCGATTTGGATGTCCTGATTATCTACGCCTGCCGAGGGGATGTGGATAGCATCCGAAACATGGGTTATTGGGAGCTCTCACTGCCGCCCGTGGAAATCATTGCTATGACCCGGGATGAGGAATCTCACTACGACTTCATAAGGATGACCAATGCCAGGCGCCTCGTTGGAGCTTGAGTCCTCGGTCTACCTGGGCATAGTTCGAGACGCCGCTCGTTCGTCGCACTGCTGTCCGCCGACGATATCGTCAAGGTAAGGCTCCGGGGGAGCGGGAAAGAACGGTCCTACGGTCCTAGTGGGCGACGAGCGGCGGCGATCCTCAGCAACGAGCGAGACCGGACATGGGCATCCCGCTGAAAGCGCATCGCCCAGCTTGTCGGCCAAGCCAGTCAGTCAAAGACGAAGGCTTTTACCGGGAACGGCTTCGGCCGGGTTAGACGCCCAGGTGTCGTCGCAGGCATTAATTTGTAATAGATATCAAGCAGGCGCGTCTGTGTTGGTCGGAGCCGCTTCTAGTTTCTCAACGGCGGCGATTAGTTCACGTACGCTCTGGTACCTTTCAGCAACATCATGCGCTGTACACTTCCGCACGATCTGACTCGGCGCGTTTGCTCCAGACATCAAGGCTTCTCTGCCAGTAAATATGTAGGAAAGCACCCACCCGATCGCATAGATTTCATTGCAGACGTCGTATTCTTTAAAGCTGGCCAGCAGGGGGTCCCGTATCGTTCCGCGCATCTCGGTCCTCGTGCGGGTGTATTCTGAGTTCCTGTCTTTGACGAGGCCGAAGTCTGAGAGCTTCACGAGGACTGCTCCATCATCGAAGGTCTTCACCAAAACGTTTTGCAGGCTCACGTCGCGATGAAGCAGGTTCTTGCCGTGGATATAATTCACGCCATACAAGAATTGAAGCGCAATCCGCTTCCGCGAGGAGAACGCTAGTCGACTGTTGCGCCTCTTGATGTAGTTTCGAAGCGTGAATTCGCAGAACTCCATTTTATATTCGTTTCGATTTTCATCGAATTGAAACACCTGCAGAACGTAGGGGAAGCTCAGCTCTTTGAGGATTTCGAACTCTTTCCGAAACCGGTAGATATCGCGCTCGTCTAGGCCATCTTTGGCGCGCTTGAGTGCGAATTTTATGCCATAGTCGGTGTCCGTGAACGAGAAGACCTTTGCGTACGACCCCTCACCGATGAGCTGCAACTGGATGCGTTCTGCGGATTTCTTGAGTCTGATCTCAGTGCCTGGGCAAGAAAACACTGGTGCGTACTTGATAATTTCTATCTGCTCGAAATCATCCGGAACGGCGCTACCCCCGCTATGTGCCAGCCATGACTGGCAACCACTCATCGCAGCCGCGTAGGACTGAGTAAAGTGCACTTCTATACCGGCTTGCTTAACAGAGTGGAGAAAGTCATTAACTTCACGGGTCAGCGCTAGCATTTCTCTGCTATTTTCGGCCCAGTAATGCTTGGTCGTCCGAGCTCTGTCATTTATGGCCTCAAAGTGACCGTTCAGCCGCTCGTGGAAACTAGCGAAAGCGCGACCGAAGCGTGCGCCACTCTCGTAAAGTCGCAGAAATGCATTCGAAACGTTCATTTCCGCGTACCTCTGCGAGAGGTCGGCCAACATCAACTCGATCGGATCAGTCACTTCTCTAACCCTATCCTCAACCTGAATTCGACGGTCATGTCAAAACGTGAGCGGTTATTTCTGCGATCATTCTCTATTTCACTATGCAGTCAGGCTAAGCCGTGACTGCGGGGAACATCCACCCTGCCCGTATGCGCGCAGCGCGCTGCCGGGCGCGAGCCGTGGCGGAGACGGGAGGCAGGGCCGCCCCGCACGGCGCCCGCACCGCGCGGGGCGCCGTGATGAGGTAGAGAAACCTCTCCCGCCCGCATCTGGCCAGATCGAGAGCGCAGCTGAGCCGTCCCGGAGCTGCGGGCTGTCGATGACCACCACACCTTGCTTCAGGGGGAACAGCAATCGGGCCCTTGCAAAGCCATGAGGACATCTGCCGGGTCGCCCTCGAACAGCAGGTGCGGCTCCTGTGGTGTGGGCGGCACGAACCTGCCGCGGTAGCGCTGTAGGTCGCTTTCTGCGAAGTAGATCGCGTTCGGGTCGTTTGCGTGAAACTCGTTGCGCTTGCTGATCCGCGCCCACAGTTCGTCATGGGTGGCTGCGAGGTAGACGAGCACGGGTACCGCGCCAGCGTCAGTGGCAATGGCCTGCCATTTGGCCCGGTCCTCGGGAGTCCAGAAGCCGTGGTCGACTACGACGTCGTGACCGGCCTTTAGCTGGGCACGGAGGTCGGCCGCCACGTCTTCGAGCACGGGCCGTTCCAGGGTGGGGAAGACGCCCCGGGGGAAGTCGACTCCGTAGACGCCGTGTCGGCGGAACATCTCCTCGTCCGGGCACAGGCGGACGAATCCCCGGTCCGTCAGCGCGCGAGACAGTGTCGTCTTGCCAGAGCCGGGAAGTCCGGCCATCAGCACGCAGAACGGGGGACGTGGGGGCGTCGGTTGCGTCATGGTTTGTGAGATGACAGCTGCCTCGATTTCGGTTCCTGGCGCGGTGGTGTTGCCAGGCCCGGGCGCCAGCGGGGCGTTCACTCGCTCTTCTGGCTCGTTCGCGGGTGTGCTGTTCGCGCCTGTCACAGGATGACCTCGGTTTCGGTGCGCCACGTACGCCCTGGAGCGCCAAGGTCCACCCCGTACTCCACGACGGTGTCCTCGCTGTCGAGAAACTTTGCGGTCATCACGACCACGGGGTCGGCTGGCGGGTTCTCCGGGTCCAGTTCCAGAAGCCGCGCGTGCTCCGGAGTGAGGCGGCTGGACGATGCGGTGTCGATGCGGCGAGTGATCGGGTGGCCGGTCGCCTGCGCGATGAGCTGGAGCGACGTACCTCCCGTCAGGCGCTCACTCTCTGCCAGCTGCGGTACCAGCTTCCCGTACCGGGCGGGAATCCACGACGTGCTGTGAGCGACGATGCCGTGCCGGTCCCGGTACACGCGGCTACGCCGTACGACCTTCGAGCCAGGCTTGATGTCCAGGGCCTGCGCCACGTCGGCGGGTGCCGGCACAACGGCTGCCTGGTGCGAGTCGGACCGTTCGCCCGTCCCCCAGCTGGAGCCGGTACGGCGTCCCCGGTCCTGTCGCTGGGCGCCCGAGGACATCGGGGCCGGCTGGTCCAGGACTTCGGTGCCGATTCCGTGGATACCTCGGACTAGGCCCTCGCTACGCAGCTTCCGCAGGGCCTTCTCCGCCGTGGCAGTGCTGACCTTCCACTCTTCGGCGAGGTTCTTAATGCTCGGCAGGAGCGTCCCCGGCCGCAACTCGCCGGACGAGATCAGCTCTGAGTAGTGAGCGGCAATCTTTGCGTAAGGCGCCCGATTGTCGGCCTGGCCTGCCATTTCGCTTGCTCCTTCGCGTGAACATCCCTGAGGTTCCCTACCTTACTGCTTGACACCGCAGGGAACCCTAGGGAACCTTAGGGATGTGCCCGCCGGTCGGATCGCTTGAGCGGAGGGCGCCCCGACACACCTGTGTCCGTCGCCCGGAGGGCTCCGTGAAACGGGCTCCAAGGAAGCGCCGGTTCTTTGACAACTGAATGGGGATCACGCCGCCTCTCCTCGGCCAAGTAGGCGGCCACACGGGCTCTCCGTGTGAGTACAGCGCGATTTGCTCTCTCCGCAGCGTTCGAGCTGCGGCCGGTTGCCTCCGCCGCACGTCTCGTACGTGCGGCGCTGAGGGGAGCCGGATTACCGACTTCGACGGCGTGCGGCTCCGGTGCGGGAACACCGGAGCCGCTGTTCGGGCCGTCTCACCTGCCAGGGAGACAACGACCCATGAAGACCATCGCAGCACTTCAGGACCTTGTTACGGCCGCGTCGCTCGACTTCGAGCCGCCGGCCGCCGAGCTGGACGCGATCGAGCACGAGATGCCGCTCATCCGGGCGGAGGTCGAGCTGCTCGACGCGGAGATCATGTCCCTTGACCGTCCGGTCAGTGAGCTGGACGAGCGGCGTATCCGCCGGGCCCGGAACCGGGTCATGGCCGCCCGCCGCGACCTGACCAACCACACCGCCACGGTGCAGCCGGGCGGTGCCGCATGAGTGACCGCGCCTACCCCCTCAGCCCTCAGCCCGCCGACGACGCCCGGTTCACCCGGGGCCTGTCCATCGACGTGGCCGATGTGCTCGTTCGGCACGGCTACCCCGAGCTTGCCAACGGCTTGGACTGGGTGGAGTTGCAGCTTGCTCTCTTCCGGTTCCTGTACGGAAAGGGCGCTGCGGCATGAGGGTGAAGACGGTTCTTCCCGCTGTCGCGATGACGGCGGTGTCCATGGTCCTCACGCTAGCCGTGGTCGTGATGTGGCTCGGGACAGCGATGCCGTGGCCGGTCGCCCTTGTCGTCGGTCTCGGCATCGACGGCGGGTGGCTCGCCACCCTCGCCTACGAACGCCGCCTCGCCGCCCAGGGCGACCACAGTCGGACCGTGACCGCCGTGGGGTGGGGCTTCGGCCTCATCGCCACCGGCGTTCTGGTCGCCCACGCACTGTCCGAAGAGTTGGCCGGTGCGTGGCTGGCCGTCGCCTGGCTCCCGATCGCCGCGAAAGCCCTGTGGCTGGTGCACGGGCTGTGGGAGCGGACCGCGCTCACTGCGTCCGCGCTGGGCTCGATCCGGGGTATCCAGCAGGAAGCCCGCGACGAAGCCGCCGTCGCCCGCGCCCGACTCCGTGCGGAAGCGGCCACGGAGGAAACGCGGTTGACGGCCGTGACGCAGGCCGGGGCCCGCGTCGCACGCGTCCAGGCAGACACCGCCAAGACCCTCTCCCGGGCCTGGTCGACGCTGGAGACCGCCCGTAACGGCGAGGGCACCGCAACGGCGCTGACCAGCGTGACGAGGCCCGTCACACCCGGCGTCACACCCCGGTGGGAACTCCCCGTCTGGGGCCCCACCGACCCCGTCCATCCCGCCCTGGAGCCCGCACCTGCGCTCACGGATGCGGCGCTGGACACGCTGGTGGACGACATCCGCACCAGTGAGACGCCTGCGCTGTCGTACCGGGAGATGGCCACCCGTTTCCGCGCGGCCGGTCACTCCGCCTCTGAGGTCCGTCTGCGGGCGGCCTGGAAGCGGGTGGCCTAGTGGGCGCGCTGCCGGAATACCGGTGGCGCCTGGCCCCCGACGGCTACGCCACCCGGCGCCAGCTCCGCGCGATGGGGCTGCGGCCCGGTGGTCAGGACGTCGCCGCCGTCGTCTGCCGGCCGCGTCGCCGCCGCGAACCGCTGGTCGCCTACCTCTACCGCATCGACCTCGCCCGCCCGGTACGGCCCATGACCCCGGGCCGCACCGCCGCCCTCGCGGCCGCTATGCGCGCCCGCCGCACCTGCCCCGCCTGCCGGCGGGACGCCGGGTACTGCATCCCGCGCTCGCTCGGCACCTGCGTGCCCTGCGCCGACTCCCCTTCGCTGACTTCCTGACCTGGAAGGACACCGCCGTGTTCGCCACCGTCTTCGTCCTGCTCTACCTCGGTCACTTGCTGGCCGACTACCCGCTCCAGACCGATCACCAGGCCGCGCACAAGGCCGACCGGTGCGCCGCCGGATGGGCCGCGAACCTCCGGCACGCCGGCACGCACGTCCTCACCTGCGCCGCCGCCCTGGCCCTTGGCGCCGCCGTGCTCGACGGGGTGGCGCTGTCCGTCCCGGTCGTGGTGGCGGCGCTGGTGTGGATCGGTGGAACGCATGCGTTCATCGACCGGCGGTGGCCGGTGCAGTGGTGGATGACCCACACCGGCCAGACCTCTTGGGCCACGCACGGTGGAGCCGCGCACGTCGACCAGACCGCCCACGTCCTCGCGCTCGTCCTCGCCGCGCTGGCCCTGGCCGCTGCCTGAACCGGTGCCTGCCTGTCACCCCCAGTCCCTCGCCGGGCTGGGGGTGGCGGGGAGGCCCCGGCCCCGGGGCTCCAACCCGCCTGACCAGGGAGTTGGACATGGCCCGCAAAACCGACAAGCAGTGCGCTCAGGCCGCTCTCGCCGCCGCGATCGTCGGCAAGAACCTTGGCGGCACCAAGACCGCCATGCACGTGACCCTGACCCGCGACGAGATGCGCCGCGCTCAGGCGTACCTGAAGTCCGGCAAGCCCGTCACCGGCCGCTGACCCACGGCCCGCCCTGCCCGTGGAAGGAACCGCATGGACCCCAACCTGCCCGCACCCCGGGCCCTGACCGTCATCCAGCTCCCGGACGGCACCTACACCTACGCCGACCCCGCGCACCTGCCCGCCCCGCAGGCACCGCCGCCGCAGATCGTGCAGCACATACACCACGCCCCGCCCGACCGCACCGTCCAGCGTCTCGCGCTGGGCTCCGGCATCGGCGCCGGCACGGTTGCAGCCGGGGTGTACTTCGGGCCGCTGCTGGTCGGCGTCCTGACCGCGATCGCCGCGAACCTCGCGCTGCTCGCGTTCCTGGCCGCCGTCATGGCCTGGGGCGTCGTCACCGTCGTCCGCTCCGTCGGCGGCAGTGAGGGCAAGGCCGCGTCCCAGGCTGTGTCCCGGGCCCGTCGGCGCCGCTGACGGCCCTCTGTCCGCCCGGACTCCATGCCGGGCGGGTGGAGGGCCGGACAGCCCGGCCCACACCCTGGGAGGCACCACGATGCACAGCTACACCCCCGCCGAGAAGCGCGAGCGCAACAAGCTGCTCCGCAAGGGCTTCCGCCAGGCGCTGGCCGACTGCGTCGACCCCGCCCTGGAAGCCCGGCTGGACAAGATCGACCAGAAGGCGGCCGAGCGCGGCGCCCTGGAACTGCGGGCCCTGCACAAGGTGCAGGCCGACGCCCGCCAGGCGCTCGCCAACGCCAAGGCCGCCGAGCGCACTGCCCCGCGCGCCGACCGGGCCGCCGCCCGCCAGGCCCGCCGGACCGCCGAGGACGCCGTGCGCCGCGCCGAGCGCGCCGTCCTGCGCGCCGAGGACTGAACCACCCCCAACCCCCTGTCGAGTATCAGGAGAGGTCAGGCATGTCCGAGAACGTGATCCACCTGTTCAAAACCCCCGAACCTACCAATCCGGAAGCCGCCGACGCCCCGGCCGAGAGCGCCCCGGCGCGGCCGGTGCGGGTGTGGACGCGTACGGGCCGTGCCGTGGCCGGTGCCGTACGGCACGAGCGCACGGCGACGGCAGCCCGTCTCGCGGTGCGGCACGGTTCGTACGTGTTGGGCGGGACGCGGATCGTGACCCGCCGGGCGTGGGACGGCCGGACCGGTGCCCGCTACGAGCGCCTGCTCCGGGCGGCTGAGGCGGTGGGGAACTACGAAGCCGCGGGCGAGTGGGAAGAGCGCCTGCACCGCTTCCGCAACGAGCGCCACCGCCGCCGCATGGACCTCCTCACCGCCCCCGAAAAGCTCGTCAAGGGCGCCGCCGTCGGTGCGGCCGGCGGGGTCGGGACCCTGATCCTGATCGGCGTCGCCCTCGCCGTCGCCAACAAGGAGCCCGGCGACGTGATCACCCCGCTCATGGCGTTCATCGACCTCGTTCGACTGCTCGCCGTCATCGCGTCCGTGATCTGGGGGCCGTTGGTGGCCGCCGGGCCGTGGGCCGCGCTGGCCGGGGTGTGGGCGGTCGGGCGTCACCGTGGCGCCGCACCCGCCTGGGCCCTCCCCACCGGCACGGGCGGGCAGGACGCCGGGGCCCCGATCACCCCCTCGATCGTCGTCACCGCCCTGCGCGACCTCGGGGTCGCCCCGCTCCGGGCCGCCATCAAGGAGATGGGAGACGCAGGGGCGGCCATGCTGGGACCGATCCGGATCGCCGGATGCGGCGTCGAAGTCGACGTCACACTCCCCTCCGGGGTCGCGACGAACGAGGTGCAGAACCGGCGCCGCAAGCTCGCCGAGAACCTGTCCCGCCACGAGCACGAGGTGTTCATCACGATCCCGCAGGCCGCCCGCACCGTCCGGCTGTGGATCGCCGACTCCGGCGCCCTGGACGAACCCATCGGCCCGTCCCCGCTGGTCACCGACGACACCCTGACCGCCGACTACGCCAAGGGCAAAGCACCCTGGGGCCAGGACCTGCGCGGGGACGCCGCCGCACTGAGCCTGTATCAGCGCCACCTCCTCATCACCGGCCTGTCCAACCAGGGCAAGACCGCCGCCCTCCGCGCACTCGCGCTGTGGCTCGCCCTGGACAAGTCGGTGGAGTTCCGCATCGCGGACCTCAAGGGAGCCGGGGACTGGGCCATGTTCGACGGCCTAGCCACCGTCCTGATCCAGGGCCCGACCGACGACCACGTCATCCAGGCCACCGAGATGGTGGAGAGCGGCGTCACCGAGATGGAGCGCCGTCTCCAAGCCCCGGCCGGCACCGTGTTCCCGCCGCTAATCCTGCTCGTGGACGAAGCGCAGGTGGCGTTCATGTGCCCGGTCATCGACAAGGAGAAGAAGCCGTACGGCGGGTCCAAGGCCACCTCCCGGTACTTCATGGCCGCCCGGAAGATCCACAACCAGGGACGGGCCGTCAACGTCACCCTGTGGCAGGGCACGCAGGACCCCACCGACCAGAACCTGCCCAAGCTGGTCCGCGAGGGCGCCCACACCCGGGCCTCCCTCGCGCTGGGCACGGAGTCGCAGGCCCGCATGGCCCTCGGTGACAAGGCCGTTGACGGCGGTGCCGCTCCGAACCTGCTGCGGCCCGGCTTGGACAAGGGAACGTTGGTCGTCGCGTCGGACGGGATCACGATCCCGGCCGGGCAGGCGTCCATCACGGTCCGCACGCACTTCATCGACAACGACGCCGCCGCCCAGATCACCACCCGGGCCCGCGCCCTGCGCGACGGCGTCACCACCCTCCACGTCATCGAGCAGGGCGAAAAACGAGACCCACTCGCCGACATCGCATCCGTCATCGGAGACACCGCCCGCGTCCTGACCCAGGACGTGTTGCAGCGCCTCGCGACGCTGTCCGCCGAGGTCTACGGGAAGTGGACGCACGCCGATCTCAAGCGCGTCCTGGACGGCACCGGCGCCGAGCCCTACAAGTCCGACGGGCGCATGGTCGTCGGCCGCGACCGCATCGCCCGCGCCCTCGCCAACCAGGGCGGCGAAGGTTCCGCTTCCGCGTCCTGACCCCAGGGACGCGAGCCCCGCCCGGGCAGGGAGGCAGGGAGAACTCCCTCACCCCCTCCCTGACCCGCCTCCCTGGGCTTGACCTGCACAAATGATGTTCAGGGAGGCAGGGAGGCCCCGCAGGTCAGGGGCCCGAAACCCTGCTCTGCGCGCTCCCGCCAGGGGGTGCCTCCGCCTCCCTGAGCCCGCAGCACAGCACGTTCCGCATCCGTTCCGCACACGCCGACGGCGGCCCCCACTCACGCCAATGAAACGGGCCGCCGTCGTCTGCCAGCACACAGAGAACTGGAGACACCCAGCATGACCCAACCCACCCCCATCCGGCGAGCCCCCGGCCACCGGCCCAAGCTCCTGGATCTCTTCTCCTGCGCCGGCGGCGCGGCCATGGGCTACCACCGCGCCGGGTTCGACGTCGTCGGCGTCGACATCATCGACCGCCCCAACTACCCCTTCGCCTTCCACCGCGCGGACGCGCTGGACCACCTCGCCGCCCTCATCACGTCCGGGGAGATCGCCCGGTTCGCGGCGGTGCACGCCTCGCCGCCGTGCCAGGCAGGATGCGCGCTGACCGTGGGCACCAACGCCTCGCGCGGCTGGGGTGGCACCCACGTCCAGCTCATCCCCGAACTCCGCACCCTGCTCGACACCACCGGCCTCCCGTACGTCATCGAGCAACCCAACGGCAAAGCCCCGGTCCGGGCCGACGTGCGGCTGTGCGGGGAGATGTTCGGGCTCGGAGTCCTGCGACACCGCGTCTTCGAACTCGGGCGCTGGACCGTCCCCCAGCCCGCACACCCGCGCCACCGGGGCTACGTGCGCGGCTACCGGCACGGCGTCTACCGCGACGGACCCTACGTCGCCGCCTACGGGGCCGGCGGCGGCAAGGCCACCGTCCCCGAGATGCAGGCCGCGATGGGCATCACCTGGACCACCGTCCGCGAGGAACTGACCGAGGCCATCCCCCCGGCCTACACCCAGTGGCTCGGCACCCACGCCCGCCACAGCCTCCGCGCCCAGGAGGCGGCCGCATGAACGCCCACCTGACGACCGCCCTGAACCTCGCCGCACGCGGCGTTCCCGTGCTGCCCCTGCGGGCGGGCAAGGTCCCGTTCGGGAACTGCCCCACCTGCCGCGACAACGCCTGCGGCGGCCGACCGAACATGAAGACACCCGGCCCCTGCGAGTGCCCGCGCCCCTGCCACGCATGGGCCGCCGCCACCACTGACCCCGCCACCCTGACCGGGCCCGGATGGGCACCTGCGTGGCAGCGGGCCGCCGCCGTGGCCTACCACCCGGGAGGTGTCGGCCTGACCGTGGTGGACCTGGACGACGCCGACGCCATCGCCTGGGCCCGCACCGCCCTCCCGGCTACCCGCACGGTGTCGACGACGCGGGGCGAGCACTGGATCTACCAAGGCGCCATGCCGTCCGCAAACGGCGTGCGGTCCGGCGTCGACATCAAGTCCACGATGTCCTACGCCCGGTGGCTGGGCCCCGGCACCGGCACCATGGCCGCCCTGCCCGACACCGTCCGCGCGCTGGTCATCCCGAAGCCGTCGCCCGTCCGTCCCGTCACCGTGTTCGTGCCGGCCGGTGGCGGGGAGTGCCGTCACCGCACACCCGTCTTCCTGGAGCGCGGCATCGCGATGGCTGAGCAGCGCATCACCCAGGCGGCCGACGGGGTGCACGCCACCGTCTATCGCACCTTCCTCGCTGTGCTGTCCAAGCACGGCCGGTGTGGCTGCCTGACCGACGCCCACACCGCGCGGCTGTTCATCGCCGCGCAGGCCAAGGGTGAATCCGCCCGGCACTGCGCGGATGCGTGGTCCAACGCACTGACGGCTTTGGGGATGTGAGGCATGTCCGAGGACGAGAAGACCCCTGCGCGTGAGGTCATCACCGAGTACGCGCAGTCGCACTTCCGGTACTTCCGGACCGCCGACGGCACCGTCTACGCCCAGCGCAACGGCCACCCCGTCGCCCGGCCCATCCGGTCGCAGGGAACCACCGGCAGCCACCGGCAGGAACTCATGGTCGGCATGTTCAAGGACGGGGCCGGCGTCTTCAACGGCACCGCGCTCAAGGAGGCACTCGACTTGATCGAAGCACTCGCGCTCACCGAGAACACCCAGGCCGTGCACATCCGCGTCGCCCCCGGCTTCGACGGGGCAACGTGGCTGGACCTCGGACGGGCAGACGGGAAGTCCGTGCGCATCCACCCCACCGGGTGGGAGATCACCACCCCGGACCCGCGCGAGGTGTGCTGGCGGCGCACCCAGCTCACCGGCGAACTGCCCCTGCCGGCCAAGGACACCGAGGGCAAGGGCATCGACCTCCTGCTCAGGTTGTGCAACTTCGCCACCGCCGAGACCGAGTGCCTGGCCATCGCCTGGCTCATCGGCTGCCTGGGCCCGTCCGTACCGGTCCCGGCACCCTTCCTCACCGGGCCGCAGGGTGCGGGGAAGTCGACCGGCGGGCGGATGCTCGTACGGATCGTGGAAGGGATGAGCGGGGACCTGCGCAGGGCACCGAAGGACGAGGAGAACCTGATCGCCGCCGTGGCGGCTGGGTGGGTGACCGCGCTGGACAACCTCTCCCACATGACGCCGGACCTGTCCGACGCGATGTGCTGCATCGTCACCGGAGCGGAGTCCGTGAAGCGAGCCCTGTTCACCGACGGGGACGTGCACCGGGCCCGCTACCGCCGCCCCCTGCTCCTGACCGGCATCGACGTCGGCGTCATCCGCCCCGACCTCGCCGAACGCCTCCTGCCCCTACGCCTCGAACGCCCCACCGTCCGGCGCACCGAAGCCGAACTCTGGGGCGAGTTCGAAGAGGCCCTGCCCGTCATCCTCGGCTCGCTCCTGGACCTGACGGTCAAGGTGCGAGCGGCTGAGGCGGAGACGCCGACAGATCTGCGGATGGCGGACTTCGCGCACCTGTGCGCACAACTCGACACCGCAACCGGCCTCGGGGCGCTCGCCGCGTACCGGGCGAGCCTGGACGACCTGAACGACGACGTGATCGAGGGCGACCTCCTCGCGCAGACCGTCCTCAAGCACGCCGAGGACATCGCCCCCGGCAGTGAGCAGCGGATGACGTCCACCGAGTGGCTGCACCACCTCAGCCGCCTCTGCAGCGGCGACGAACTCCGTCCCCTGCCCAAAGGGTGGCCGACCACCGGCAAGGTGCTCTCCGACCGGCTCAAGCGCCTTCAGCCCACCCTCGCCGCCCGGGGCGTCCTCATCGACTCCGGCCGCACCCGAGAGGGCCGCTACCTCGAAATGGCACGGCCGGCCGCCGAACCGCCCGAGTACGAGCAGCCGGAAATGCACTGACCCGCACCGCCGCTCGCTGGACAAGCAAGAAGAGCACGCCCGCGCGGGTGCTCTTCTTGCTGTTCGGCGGAACGCCGCCCAAAGGCCGCGCCGCGAAGCGGCCCCTCACTTCACGCTCGGAGAGCCACCGCCACTACTACAGACGCCCCTTCCCTTTTTCCTAAGTAGGGAAGCTCTGCGTCACAGCGTCACGCGGACGGCAAAAAAACCCCCTGGCCTGCGGTTAAGGGCGTGACGCAGACGGCAAAGCTCTGCGTCATCCTGCGTCACCTGCGTCACGCCGTGACGCACCCCGTGACGCACCGATGACGAACACTCACACCCCCGCGTCACACAAAACCGCAGGTCAGCAGCCCGCGTGACGCTGGTGACGCTGTGACGCAGAAATCCGCACCTAGGACAGGCACAGCCGCCCTCCCCCAAGGAGTCGCACCGTGGCCCCGAAACGTGCCCCCGAGACCGACCCACAGACCACCCTGCGCGCCGGCCTCCCCGACCGCTACCTCACCCCCGACGACCTGAAGCACATGTTCGGCCTGCCGAGCGTCGAAACGGTCTACGCCTGGCGCAAGACCGGCGTAGGACCGCCCGCCATCCGCATCGGCAAGTACCTGCGCTACGACCCCGCCGCAGTCCGGGCCTGGGTCGAGAGCAACACCGAAGCCGTCGCCTGACACCCACCGACCAGCAGGGGCACGACCACCCGGTCGTGCCCCTGCCCCATGCCCACAGGAGCACCCATTGGCCGGCCACATCCAAGACCGCTGGTACAAGACCGAGACCAACGCCGAGGGCAAGCCCGTACGAGTCAAGAGCGACCGCTACGGCATCGGGCTCCGCTACCGGGCCCGGTACATCGGCCCGGACGGCACCGAGCAGTCCAAGAGCTTCGCGGACCGTCAGAAGACGCTCGCCGAAAAGTGGCTGACGCGTATCAAGGCCGACATGGACGCCGGCCACTTCATCGACCCCAAGGCCGGTCAGGTCACCTTCCGGCAGTACGCCACGAAGTGGCTCAAGGGCCTGACCACGGACTTGGGTAGTCAAGAAGCCGTTGACCGCCGGATTCGGCTTCACGCGGTCCCGTACATGGGTACGCGGCCCATGGGATCGTTCAAGCCCGAGCATGTACGCGCCTGGTTGAGCGCCCTGAAGTCCGCCGTCCCCAACGCCACGTACCGCCGCGCCATCTACGACTCGGTGTCGTCGCTGTTCAATGCCGCCGTTGACGACGGGGTGATCAGGTCCAACCCGTGCCACGCCCAATCGGTCAAGGCGCCGGACCCCGATCCGCGCCTGATCAAGCCGTGGTCCGAAGCCCGCGTGCTCGCGGTTCGCGCTGGGCTTCCCGATCGGTATCGGGCAACGGTGGATGCGGGAGGCGGTTGCGGCCTGCGTCAGGGCGAGGTCTTCGGCTTGGACGCGGCCGACATCGGCTTCGAGACGGGTTGGCTGCATGTTCGGCAACAGGTCAAGCGGGTGCGAGGGGTCCTGGTCTTCGCTCCGCCTAAGCGCGGCAAGCTCCGCGATACGCCGCTCAGCCCGGTGACCGCCGACGCCCTTCGGCTCCACATGCAGCGCTTCCCACCAGTGCAGGTGAAGCTCCCCTGGAAGACGCCGGACGGGCCCCTTGTCGCGCGGGATCTCGTCTTCACCAGCGGCGTAGGCCACGCCATCTGGCGGAGCTACTTCGATGACTACGTGTGGAAGCCCGCCCTCGCGTCCGCCGGCGTCATCCCGCCCAAGGAACGCGGCGAGCGCTACGCCGCCGCACCGGACGACGGCATGCACGCTCTCCGACACTTCTACGCGTCGGTGCTCTTGGATGGCGGCGAGAGCATCAAGGCGCTGAGCGTCTACTTGGGGCACTCGGACCCCGGCTTTACGCTTCGGATCTACACGCACCTGCTGCCGAGCAGCGAGGAACGCACGAGGGCGGCGGTGTCGAAGGTGTTCCGGCGGATCAACCCTGAAGCGCTCTCCGAAGCGGCCTGACGGCCCGCAGACGGCCCACGGCCCCTGAACGGCCCCTGACTGGTGGTTCCGCCGCTGGTCAGGGGCCTTTCGGAGCGCTTGACTCGCCAAAAACACCCCATCTTGCCTGACGGCCGCCTCTTGACGGAAACCGGTCCGGTGCGCGATACGCGCGGTCCCGGGTCGCGGTACGTGCGGGCCGGAGGGGGTCGTGCGGCGGAGGGCACGCGAAGGCCCCGGCGGGCCGAAGCCTGCCGGGGCCTTGATCAGTGCGTGTGACGGTGTGCTACCGCTGGTCACTCACTGACGGTACGGCCCTTGCGGCGCAGGAGCACGACCGCGCCGCCGCCGACGACGACCAGGGCGATGGCGATGCCCGCGATCATCGGGGTGGCGCTGGAGCTTCCGGTCTCGGCGAGGTTGGTGTCGTCGCCGCCCGTGGTGCTGCCGCCGGCCGTGGCGGTGGTCGGGGTGGGCTCGTCACCGGTCTGGGTCTCCGTGCCACCGGTGCCGCCGGTACCGCTGCTGGTGGTCTTGCAGTCCAGGACGCCCTTGAAGGTCTTGGAGAAGCCGCCCGGGCCGGTGACCGTGATGTCGTACGCCTGGTCCTCGGCGACCGGCACGGTGACGGTCACGGTCTTGCCGGCCTCGACGGTGTGCTCCTTGCCGTCGAGCTCGAAGGTGAACGCCTCGTCGCCCTTGTTGCCGACGGTGATGTCGACGCCGCCCTTGTCGCAGTTCTTCTCGGCGGTGGCGGTCGGGATCGGGCCCTGCTTGGCCCAGGTGGCGGTGGCGTTCGCGGAGACCGTCGACTCGCTGGAGCCGGCCAGGATCATGGTCTGGCTCTTGGTCACGCCGGCGAAGGCGCGGCCGACCGGGACGGAGGTGGCGGCCTGGACGGTCAGCGAGGCGGTGCCCTCCTCGGAGCCGGTGGGCACGTCGAAGTAGAGCTGGTCGCCGTCGGACGCCGTGGTGACGGGCTTGCCCGCCTTGTCGGTGACCTTCACACCGCTGGCGAGGTCCGCCGGCGGGGTCACCGTGGCCTGGCCGGCGTTGGTGTGGACGGTGACCGGGCCGACGCGCTCACCGGAGCGGCCGGAGACCGCGACCGGGTCGAGCGCCAGGGACGCCTTGGGCTCGGCGGTGACGGTGGCGGACTTCTCCAGCCAGTCCGCGAGCTTCTCCGCCTGCTCGTCCTGGGCGGTCACGTCGACGTGGTCGGAGAACCGCCAGATCGCGACCTGCGTACCGGCCGCCGCGGTCTCGTCGGTGAGCGTCCCGGTGCCGGCCGCCTTGGCGAGCTGCGAGAGGTCGTTCACCTGCGGGTAGGAGTGCTGAAGAATCCAGAGGATCTTGCCGGCGTCGTTGTTGGCGCCGAGCGAGGTCTGGCTCCAGGGGGTCTCCAGGTACTTCGCCCGGTCCTGGGTCGGATTGTGGATGTCGATGCAGTACGTCTTGAGCGTGCCGCCGCCGTCGACGTTCATCTCGAACAGACCCGCGGACACCTTGCGCTGCTTGCCGTCGTCGTTCAGGAGCGCGGTGCCGTAGGTCTTCAGCCCGTCCAGTACGGCGGTGGCCCCGCCCTGGTGCGCGGGCACCTCGTCGGCCGTCGCGGTGCCGGCGCCGACGAGGGCTCCGGCCACGACCAGGCCGGACGCCATCGCGGAAGCGGTCAGCCGGGCTATGCGCCCGCGCCGTGCGGTCGGGACCGTCGCCTTGGATGACGAAGCGGTCGCTGAAGAAGCAGAAAACACTTATTTCCCCTCCGGGCGAGACCCTCGCGCCCGGTACGCGTGTGGGGATTGTCCCGCCTGCTACTCAAGTGCCTTGTGAGTACGGGGAGATCCTATGGAGCGAGCCAAGAACAGTCCCCCGTCATACCATCCGACAACCATTCCGAATCGCAATCGTTATCCCGGGCAACTCGCGCCCTCTTGCCGACACCGGCCCCGGTACGCGTCGTCATCACGCGGTCACCAGGTCGGAGTCGGGCTTCCGGGGGGCGGCTCCGCCCTTCTGACGCCCCGTCCGCCGGCGCGGGGCCGGCCGCTCCGGCAACGCCGGGTCCTCCGGCGGCTCCGCCACCACCGCCGGTGCGCCCTCGGCCACCGCCTCCTCGTCCCGCCGCTCCGGTGCCTCCCGCACCGCCCACGGATCGGGCCCCGCCGCGACCGGCGCCGGACCGTACCGCGACGTCAGCCCCGGCTCGCCCCGGACCACCCGGCGGAACGCGGCCGTGCCCCGGGTCAGATCGTGGCCCACCGCCACCGCCTCGATGTCCACGAAGGTCCGGCGCTGCCCCTCCAACTCCTCCTCGCGCACCTTCAGCCTGCCGTGCACCACCAGCGGCTCCCCCACCGCGACCGAGCCCGTCAGATTCGCGGCCAGCGTGCGCCACGCCCACACGGTGTAGAAGCTGGTGTGCCCGTCGGCCCAGACCTCCTTCGCCCGGTCCCACCGCCGGGGCGTCACCGCGAACCTGAACCGGGCCATCCCGCCGCTCGCCGTCTCCCGGAACTCCACCGCCGTCGCCGCGTTGCCCACCAGCGTCACCAGGGTCTCGTTCATGACTCCGCCTCCCCTTCGCCCGGATCTCGTGGCCGCGCCGTGCGCGCGGCCACCGGTTCCATGCTGGAGGGGAGGCGGAATTCCTGCCGGGGGCTGTGGACTAACGGGCCGTTGTGGAAAACTCCGTCACCGCCACGTAGCGTTCCCGCACTTCGCGGTAGCGCATCAGCTCGGCCGCGACCGGGTCGAGCACCCGGGCCCGCCCGCAGGCCGCCGCCGCCTCGCGCAGCCGCCGTTCGGCCTCCTGCCCGTACCGCCGGGCGGGCCCGCGGGCCGCCGCCGCGCACGACCACTCGACGAGCGGGCCACCCACGATGCCCGCGAGCATCACCAGGGCGGGCGTCAGCAGCCCCGGCTCCACCACCCCGATGATCTGGCCGGCCAGCCACAGGCCGCCGAAGATCTGCAACAGCGTCATCGCGACCTGCGCCAGCACCGCCGCCGGCCACCACGCGGGACGCGGCGGCCTCCCGGCCGCACGCCCGCCCCGGCCCTCACCCGCGCTCCCGCTCGACGCACCGCCCGCGGCCTCCGAAGCCGACGCGCACACCGCGGCGCCGCCCGCACCCCGCACCGCCCCCTCTCCACCCGCGCCCCCGCCCGCCACGCGCTCCGCCAGTTCGTCCAGCGCGTCCGGCAGCCCCTTCGCGCCGTGCACCGCGGCCTCCCGCACCGCCTGCGCCCAGGGCCCGGGCAGTCCGGCCGCGGCGTCGTCCGCGACCGTGCGCACGGCCTGCTCGACGCGCTGGCGCGCGGTGAGCCGTTCCTCGGGCGGGGCGGCGAGCGGGACGCGGTCCCGGCTGCCCGGCTGCCGGGTGGCCTCGTACCAGCGCCAGAGCCGCAGCCACGGCGTGCCGCAGGCCCGTCCGGCGTTGCGGCGCCACTCGCGTTCGGCCGCCTGGCCCGCCGCCGCCGCGCCCACGGCCTCGGCGAGCCGGTCCGTGAACTCCTCCCGGGCCCGCTCCCCCAGACCGGGCCGCCCCTCGGCGACGTACACCGGGCGGAGCCTGGCCGCGGCGGCGTCCACGTCGGCGGACAGGCGCCGCGTCGCCGCCGTACGGTCCTGGACGAACCGGCCCAGCAGTTCGCGCAGTTCGCCGACGCCCTCGCCGGTGAGGGCGGACAGGGGCAGGACGGTCGCCCCGGGCTCGCCGTGCTCGCCGAGCGCCATGCCGTCCTCGTCCAGCAGCCGGCGCAGGTCGTCCAGGACCTGGTCGGCGGCCTCGCCCGGCAGCCGGTCGATCTGGTTGAGCACGACGAAGGTGACCTCGGCGTGGCCGGCGAGGGGCCGCAGGTAGCGCTCGTGCAGCGCGGCGTCCGCGTACTTCTCCGGGTCCACCACCCAGATCACCGCGTCGACGAGCGCGAGCACCCGGTCCACCTGGTCGCGGTGGCCCTTCGCCGCCGAGTCGTGGTCGGGCAGGTCGACCAGGACCAGGCCCTGGAGCGCCTCGTCGGCCGCCGCGCCGCCCGGCTGCGGCCTGCGCCGGAGCCTGCCGGGCACGGCGAGGCGGTCCAGCAGTCCGGCGGCCCCGTCGGTCCAGGAGCAGGCGAGCGGGGAGGAGGTGGTGGGGCGGCGCAGGCCGGTCTCGGAGAGCTGGGCGCCGGCGAGCGCGTTGAAGAGGGCCGACTTCCCGCTGCCGCTCGCCCCGGCGATGGCGACGACGGTGTGCCGGGAGGAGAGTCGCTGCCGGGCCGCCGCCTCGTCCAGCACCCGGCCGGCCTCGGCGAGCGCGGCCCGGTCCAGGCGGGCCCGGGAGAGGCCGACGAGCTCGCGCAGGGCGTCCAGACGGGGCCGGAGCGGGCTGCCGGAGTCCACGTACGCCTCGACCTGCGGCCGTCCGTCGTCCTCTTCCTCGGGGGCCTCGTCCGGGGTCTGCTCCGCCTCCTTGCGGGCGGCCCGCGCACGCCGGGCGATCAGCCCGTCGTCCCAGCCGGGGCCGGGGCGCGACGCGTCGGACAGCTGCTCCCCGGCCCCGCCCTGCCCCGGATTCTCGTCAGTGACGGCAGTCATCGCTGCCACCTCTCCTTCTGCAGTAGGGACAGCGCGGCGATCAGTTCGGCCTGCGGTTCGGGGGCCACGTCGAGTGCGTCCAGGGGGGCGAGCCGCCGGTCGCGTTCGCCGTTCAGCACGTGGTCGAGGCAGTTGGCGAGCAGCGCGCCGCCCTTGTCGCGCAGCCGCAGCGCGCCCTGCGCGCCGATGCGTTCGGCGAGCTGTTCGCCGGCGGTGCGGGCGCGGCGTCCGCCGAGCAGGGCGGCTGCCAGCAGGGTGGCGACGGTCTCGGGGTCCGGGGCGGCGTTGCGCTCCATCAGGCGCAGTTCCTCCTCGGCCAGTTCCTCCAGAATCCGCCGCCATCTGCGGACGGTCATGTCGATCCGGCCCCGGATGTCCTCGGCCGGTCCCCAGCCGCCCTCCTCGCGGCCCGCCGCCTCGAAGGCGATGGCCGCCGCCGCGGGCTCCTTGCGCCAGACGGCGCGGATCTGCTCGTCGGCGGCGGCGACACCGCACTCCAGGAGCGCGGCCAGGCTCTCGACGAGCGCGTCGAGCACTTCCTCGGAGGTGCTGTACGTGGGGTAGCCGCGCCACCGGGTCCGGGCGTCGCCGGCGAGCGCGCCGCCGTTCTTCAGCCTGCGCCGGAGCCGGGCGCCCTCCTTCCCGTACGCCTCCTCGACCACACCCGTGAGCCGTACGGCGGCGGCGTACTGCGCGGCGACGGCGCCGGCGAGCGCGGGCATGCGGACGTCCAGGGAGTCGATGACCCCGGCGGCGGTCCGGCCGACGGCCTGCTGGCGGGCGGCCGGGTCCTGGGCGCGGTGCGCGAGCCAGGCGCGCAGCGGGGCGACCGCGGTGGTGGGCAGGAGTCCGCTTCCGCCGCCCGCCGACTCGGGCAGTTCGGGGATGGTGAACCGGGGCACCTCGCCGAGTCCGGCCTTGGTGAGCAGGGCCCCGTACTGGCGGGAGACCTCGGCGATCACCTGGTGCGGGACGCGGTCGAGGACGGTGACGAGGGAGGCGTTGTACTCCTTGGCGGTGCGGAGCAGGTGCCAGGGCACGGCGTCGGCGTACCGGGAGGCCGTCGTGACCATGACCCAGATGTCGGCGGCGCAGATGAGTTCGGCGGCCAGGACCCGGTTGCGGACGACGAGGGAGTCGATGTCGGGGGCGTCCAGCAGGGCGAGCCCGCGCGGCAGCCCGGCGGCGGTCTCGACGCGGAGCGCGGTGCCCTCCTCGGCCGCGTGGCCGTCGGGTCCTTCGAGGTCGTCGCACTGGCCGGGCTCGGCGTACTCCTCGGGCGGCAGCCAGACCCGGGTGAGCTGCGGCAGCACCCGTACGCCCGCGAACCAGTGCTGGTCGTCCGGGTGGCAGACGAGAACGGGCGTGCGGGTGGTGGGCCGCAGCACCCCGGCCTCGCTGACCCGGCGCCCCACCAGGGAATTGACGAGCGTCGACTTGCCGGCGCCGGTCGATCCGCCGATGACGGCGAGCAGGGGCGCCTCGGGGTCCTTGAGCCGGGGCAGCAGGTAGTCGTCCAGCTGGGCGAGCAGCTCGGTCCGGGTCTGCCTGGCGCGCGGGGCCCCTGGGAGCGGGAGTGGGAGACGCACGGCGGCGACACGGTCGCGCAGGGCGGAGAGTGCGTCGATGAGCTGAGGCCGTACGTCCAAGGTCACCACATGCGAAGAATGCCCAATTTTGGCGCCTTTTTGAAGCGTATAGCCACCTCTGCGCGCCGGTTCCTCCGTCCGGACAGAGGGGATGAGTGGGGCGCAGGCATAACGAGTGCACAACACCCGTGGCGTGGAGCGTCAAAAGCGGTGCGTGATCCGCACCTACCTGCGATTATCGTCTCGCTTCACCGAACCTCCACATCGTGCCACGCAGGTGAAGCAACGAGGTCGAGCCGATCGGAGCCCTATCCTTGTCCCGGCAAGGTCACGGACCGCCCGGGCCCCGGGGCTCCTGACCACCGCAGCCACCACCCGGCCCCCGTAGCTCAGTGGATAGAGCAGGCGCCTTCTAAGCGCTTGGCCGCAGGTTCGAGTCCTGCCGGGGGCGCCTCTGCCCAGCCGCCCGCGCCGGACCTCCCCCCGAGGGAGGTCCCTTTTTTTTGCGGGGCCCAGCACGTTAGCGCGGTCCGTGTAGTGACGGCGTAAACACCGCCGGGGTGCCGGGGAAGCGGACCGCTCCCCCGGCACCTCCTGTCAGTCCATCTCGCCCTCTCCCGTGTCCTCCACGGGGTCCCCGCCGCCCTTCAGCCGGTCCGCGCGGGTGATCGCGTCGGCCAGCTTCGTCACCGAGGCGTCCTCGGTGGTCGTGGCCAGCTTCTCGGCCCGGTCGGCGAGTTCGCCGAGGCCCGGGGCGCCGGGCAGGCCGGTGCCGCGCAGGTTCTCCGCGAAGTAGGCGGCCACCGCCGTCACCTGGAGGCGGGTGCTCCGGCCGCCCCAGAGCTTGCCGGTGATCGCCCCGGTCGCCACCGAGCCGGTCTTCTCGTGCGGCTTGCGGGTCTTCGGGTCGAGCCAGCGCACGGTGGCGGTGGCGACGTGGCCGGAGGCGCCGTCGCGCAGGTGGACGGCGTACAGGGCGGTGACGGTGTGGCCGGGGCCGACCTCGCCGCCGTCCACGGTGTCGTCGCGGAAGTCGTCGTCGGCGACCTTGCGGTCCTCGTAGCCGATCAGCTTGAACTTCTCGACGGTCTTCGGGTCGAAGGCGACCTGCGCCTTGGCGTCCCGGGCGGTCAGTTCGAGGTGGGCGGGGAGCTGGTCCACGAAGACCTTGCGGGCCTGCTCCTCGTCGGCGATGTACGTGGTGTGGCCGTCCCCCTTGTTCGTCAGCTCCTCCATGAACGCGTCGCCGTAGTCGCTGCCGACGCCGACGCCGAACAGGGTGATGCCGTACTCGCGGCGGGCCGAGTCGATCCGTTCGAGGATGTCGTCGGCCTGCGTGTCGCCGGTGTTGGCCAGCGCGTCGGAGAGCAGGACGACACGGTTGTTGACGCCCTTGCGGCGGCCTTCCACCGCCTCCTCGTAACCGCGCTCGATGCCCGCCCCGACATTGGTGGAGGCGCCGGGTTCCAGCGAGTCGACGGCGTCGCGGATGCTGCTGCGGTGGCCGCCCAGCCGGGTCATGGGCAGGACGGTCTCCGCCTCGTCGCTGAAGGTCACCAGGCTGATCGAGTCGTCGTCGCGCAGCTCGTCCGTGAGGATGCCGAGCGAGGTCTTGACCAGGCCGAGGCGGTCGGGCGAATTCATCGAGCCGGAGACATCGACCACGAAGGTGAGGGCGGCCGGGGGCCGTTCACCGGTGGTGGGGGCGGCCTTGGTGGCCAGGCCGACCCGGACCAGCGACCAGCCGTCCTGCTCGCCGGCGGCCCTGGCCCCGTCGACGGAGACCGAGAAGCCGTTGCCCTCGGGGCGGTGGTAGCCCTGGCGGAAGCTGTTGACGAACTCCTCCGGCCGCACGGACTCCGGGCCGGGCAGCCGGCCGTCGGCGAGGGTGCGGCGGGCGTAGCCGTACGAGGCGGTGTCGACGTCGAGCGCGAAGGTGGAGAGGTAGTCGGGCCGGGCGGTCTCCTTGAGCCGGTCCGCCGTGTCGCCGTCCTTCGCCCCCTCCTTCTCCGCGCCCTTCGCCCCGCCCGTGTACGCCGGTGCGGGCGCCCCCGCGCGCCGCTCGTCGGACGTCGCCTTACCGTCCCCGCCGTCCGTCCCCGAGCAGCCGGTGAGCAGCATGCCCGCCGCGAGCAACAAGCCCGCCGCGCCCCGGTACTTCCGTGTGCGGTGTTCCATCCCGTACCCCCTGTGTCGTCACGTCAGCACTTGTGAATGTGACGCGCGAGGGGGCGGCCGGGACCGGACGAAAGGGTTGCGGAACGATCTCGATGCGGCAACGACGAGCGCGGAACCGGCGGAATGTCAAGGTCAGGACACGATGTCCTTACGGCTGAACCCACGGAACGCGAAAGCGAGCAGGATCAGGGCATACGTCACCGATACGGCCGCGCCCTTCGCCATGCCGCCCCACTCGATCGTGGGCTGGAGCGCGTCCGCCCAGGCGAACTGCCAGTGGGCGGGCAGGAAGTCGCGCCAGGAGCCGAGCGCGGTCACGGCGTCGAGCACATTGCCGACGATGGTCAGCCCGACCGCGCCGCCCACCGCGCCGAGCGGGGCGTCCGTCCTGGTCGACAGCCAGAACGCCAGCCCCGCGGTCACCAGTTGGGACACGAAGACGAACGCGACGACCAGGGCGAGGCGCGGCACCGCGTCCCCGGCAGGCAGCGCTCCCCCGGTCGGCAACCGGAGCGGCCCCCAGCCGTAGGCCGCCGCCCCCGCCGCGAGCGCGACGAGCGGCAGCAGCACCATCGCGGCGAGGCTGAAGCCCAGCGCGACGACGAGCTTGCTCCACAGCAGCCTGGCCCGGGGCACGGGCGCGGCCAGCAGGTAGCGCAGCGAGGACCAGCTCGCCTCGGAGGCCACGGTGTCGCCGCAGAACAGCGCGACCGGGACGACGAGCAGGAAGCCCGCCGACACGAACAGGCAGGTCGCGGCGAAGTTCGCGGCGGACGCGGTCGCCGTGTCCATCAGGGTGATCCGGTCGCCGCCGTCGGGCCCCCCGTCCGGGGTGCCGCCGATCGCGAACGCGACGATCAGGACGAACGGGAGCGCGGCCAGCACCCCGCCCATGAGCAGCGTCCGGCGCCGGCGCAGCTGCCGGACCGCCTCGACGCGCAGCGGGAGGGTGCGGCGGGCCCGGTAGCCGGGTGCCTCGGGGGCCTCGGTGAGGCCGGCTGCGGTGCTCATGCGGAGCCTCCGGAGATCAGGGTGAGGAAGGCGTCCTCCAGGCGGCGGTGCGGGCCGACGCCCGTCAACGGCACGTCGAGGCGGACCAGCTCGGCGATCAGCTCCGGCGAGGTCGCCCCGTCGAGGCCGACCAGCAGCCCGTGCCCGTCGTCGGTGCGGACGGCGGAGCCGATGCCCGGCAGGGCGGCGACCTTCTCCACGAGGGGTTCGGTGAGCGGGTCGGCGGCGGTGACCAGGAGCATGTCGCCCGAGCCGGTGATCTCGGCGACCGGGCCCGCCTGGACGAGCCTGCCCCGGTCCATGACGACCAGATGCGTGCAGGACTGCTCGACCTCGGACAGGAGGTGGCTGGAGACGATCACGGTACGGCCGCCGGCCGCGTACCGGATCATCACGTCCCGCATCTCGCGGATCTGCGGCGGGTCCAGCCCGTTGGTCGGCTCGTCCAGGATGAGCAGGTCCGGCATGCCGAGCATCGCCTGGGCGATGGCGAGCCGCTGCCGCATGCCCTGGGAGTACGTCCGCACGGCGCGGGCCAGGGCGTCGCCGAGCCCGGCGATCTCCAGGGCCTCGTCGATGCGTGCGTCCTCGTCGGGGCGTCCGGTGGCCTTCCAGTACAGCTCCAGATTGGCGCGCCCGGACAGGTGCGGCAGGAAGCCCGCGCCCTCCACGAAGCAGCCGACCCGGGACAGCACGGGCGCGCCGGGGCGGATGGCCCGCCCGAAGACGCGGATCTCGCCGTCGTCGGGGGTGATGAGCCCCATGAGCATGCGCAGGGTGGTGGTCTTGCCGGCGCCGTTGGGGCCGAGCAGGCCGAGCACCTGGCCCTTCTCGACGCGGAAGGAGAGGTCGCGCACTGCGTACCTGTCGGCGGACTTGGCGTACTTCTTGGACAAGCCGGTGATCTGGAGCGGTACGTCGGCGAGCGCGGGGTCGGGGGCGGGCGTCGCGGTACGGCGCCGGGCGGTGAGCAGCAGGACCGCGGCGATCACCAGGGCGGCGGCCGGCAGCCCCCAGGTCCACCAGGGCAGTGCGGCGGAGGCGGTCTTCAGGCCGGGCGCGGTGGGAAGGGTGAGGGGCCCGTCGAGGGAGACGGTGTACGTGGCCGGCTCGGCCGGGGACGCGTAGCCGAGGTCGGTCGCGGCGAGGACCAGGCGGAGGCGGTGTCCGGCGTCGAGTTCGTGGTCGACGGAGGGCAGGGTCAGCTCGATCGGCCTGCCCTGCCGCGCGGGCGTGATCCGGTACGGGGCGACGAGCTGGGCGGGCAGCACCTGCCGCTTCCCGTCCGGCGCCACGTCGTACACCTTGCCGAACAGCACCGCGTCGCCGTGGTCGGCCTTCACGGTCACCCGGACCGTGGGGGCGCCGGTGATGCGGCGGGCGGCGGGCAGCGGGGCGGAGTCGAAGCGGGCGTACTGACCGGGGAAGTCGAGGGCGAGGCCGCCGACGCCGAGGATGGAGAGCTGGGCGAGCGGGCCGCCGACGCCGGGGACGGCGGAGACCGACGGCGGGTTGGCCCCCGCGGGGTTGTCGATCGTCTGGGCGCGCCCGTGCAGTTCCACCGTCCCGGGGCCGCTGTGCAGACCCGGGTACGTGTCGCTGCTCGCGCCCCGGGTGAGGGCGGCGCCGTCCGTGGAGTCGATGCCGCCGGTCCGGGTGACGCGGAAGGCGGGACCGGTGTCGGCGCCCTCGTCCCCCTTCAGGTAACGGTCGAACCAGGTGGTGATCCTCTTCTGTACCCGGCCGGTCTCCATGTCGCCCCCGTCGTGCCCGCCGGCCGCCCAGTCGACGGAGACGGGGGCGCCGTTGGCGGCGACGGCCTTCGCCATGGCGTCGGCCTGGCCGAGCGGGAACAGGGAGTCGGTCTGGCCCTGCACGATGAGCGCGGGGGCCTTGATGCGGTCGGCGACGGCGCTCGGGGAGCGCTCGGTGAGCAGGGCGCGCGCGGCGGCGTCCGGCTTGCCGCTGACGGCGACCCGCTCATACAGGTCGCACAGCTCCTTCTCGAAGTTTCCGCAGCCGCCGCCGGAGTTGACGAAGATCCCGGCCCAGAGCTTCTTGAACACCCCGTCCGGGAAGAGCGCGTCGGCCAGGTTCCAGTAGGTGATCTGCGGGGCGATGGCGTCGACCCGGTGGTCGTGGCCGGCGGCGAGCAGCGAGACGGCGCCGCCGTAGGACGCCCCGGTGATGCCGACGCGGGGGTCGCCCTCGGCGTCGAGCCGTACCTCGGGGCGGCCGGCGAGCCAGTCGATCAGCCGGGACACGTCCCGGACCTCGCGGTCCGGCGCGTTCAGCCCGATCTCGCCGCCCGACCTGCCGAAGCCGCGCGCGGACCAGGTGAGCACGGCGTACCCGTCGCGGGCCAGCTGCTCGGCCTGCGCCCGGGTCTCCGCCTTGCTGCCGCCGAAACCGTGGCCGATGAGCACGGCGGGCCGGCGCCCGCCGCCTCCCGCCGTGAAGTACGAGGTGTCCAGGGACACTCCGTCGACGCGCATCATCCGGTCCTGGCGGTGCACGGCCGGGCCGCTGTCGTCGGCCACCGCCGTCCAGGTGCCCGCACCGGCGAGCACGAGGAGCGCGGCCCCGGCCGCCGCCCACCGGCCTCGGGTGCGGGGCAGCAGCCGCCGCCACCGGGACGTACGCGCGTCAGGGGAGTCCATGCGCCGAGCCTATGCGGCCCGCCACCCCGTCCCGCCTGCCGCCGGGCGGATCTCCCGGGCATCCTCAAGGCGTACGGAAGCGGGCCTCGTACTCCGGACGCGGTATGCCCCGGACCGCCGGTCGCGTCGCGCGACGCCCCCGCGGTCTGGAACGCTGCCGCCATGGAACAGCCGGAAGTACTGCTCATCGGCGGGCGCGCGGGCGTGGGGAAGACGACCGTGGCCTGGGAGGTGTCGGCGCGGTTGCGGGAGGCGGGGGCCGCGCACGCGGTGGTGGACGGCGACTTCATGGGCGCCGTGCATCCCGCGCCGGACGGGGACCCGCACCGCTCCCTGATCACGGAACGCAATCTGACGGCGGTCTGGGCCAATTACGCGTCCCTCGGCCTGCGCCGCCTCGTCTACACGAACACGGTGAGCGTGCTGGCCGGTTCGGCGCCCATGTTCGAGCGTGCGATGGGGGCCGGGGTGCGGTGCGTACGGGTCCTGCTGACCGCCTCCGACGCGACGGCCGCGCAGCGGCTCACCGGCCGCGAGGTCGGTTCCGAGCTGGGGCACGAGCTGCGGAGCAGCATGCGCAAGGCCCGGCTGCTCGACGAGCACGCCCCGGCGGACACCGTGCGGGTGGCGACGGACGGGCGCGCGGTGGTGGACATCGCGCGGGAGATCGTGGAGCTGACGGGGTGGGCCTAAGGGCTGTCCTGAGCGGTGGGCAGGGGGGTGCCCTGGGGCAGCGGGTACGGCGTCTCGGCGGGCAGCAGCGCGGTAGCGGCCTCCGTCTCGCCCGCCCGTGCCAGCGCGTGGATCTCCCGGGCGAGCGGGGTGACGTCGCGGATCGAGACCGTCCACTCGTCCGCGTACCGCCGGGACGCCTCGCCGGCCAGGCCGAGTTGGAGCGAGCGGAACGGGAGCCGGTTCAGGTGCAGGTCGCGCTCGGGGTCCCACTGGACGCGGGCGGGGGCCAGGCGCAGGCCGCGCTGCCAGGTGGCGCGGTCCGGATGAACACCCCGTGCGTAGTGCGAGAGTTCGGCGTGGCCGAGCGCCCAGTCGAAGCCCTCGCGGGTGATCTCGACGGCGAGGACGGTCTCCTGCCCCTCCTTCGTCCCCCAGCCGCAGCGGTACATCATCCACAGGAAGCTCGGCTTGATCCACGTCATGCGGTCGCGTTTCCAGGCGGCGGGGAAACGCCCGTCGCGGGCCGCGGGCAGCCCGAGCGACGGGGTGTACGCCTGATAGACGGTCACCGTGCCAGCGGTGTGGAGCGCGCGGATCTGGTACCGGGGCGGGACGGCTGAGGACGCGGATGCGGTCATGCAGCCATCCCAGCACCGGCGGCGGGGAACGGGCGAACGAGTTTCCGACGGGGTCTAGCGGGCGGCGTGCATCACGCGGACGCCGGACCACACGACGACGTGGTCCCCGGTCGACGCCTTCGCGCCGGAGGTGGAGTTCCCGTAGTAGTTCCACCGCCAGGTACCGGACTTGGCGGCCTTCACCGTGGTCCTGAGCGCCCCCGTCGAGCTGGACGTCACCTTCTTGACCGTCGTGTACGAGGACGCGCCGTCCGCCTTGAACTGCAGGCTGACCGTGCGGCCCGCGTACCCCTGGTACGTGTGGGTGTCCCAGTTCGCCCGGGAGACCTTGCCGGTCACGGTGATGGTCTTGCCGATGACGACCGGCTCGGGCGCGGCGTTGACGGTGACGCGGGTGGCGCGTTGGACCTGGATTGGCATGTCCATGTCGTCGAAGTCGTAGTCGTCACCGACGTAGAAGATGCGGGCAGCGGTCCGCCAGGTCCCCGCGTCCTCGTTGCCGAAGTCGACGTGGCGCGGGTCGATGGTCAGCCATTCCTTGAAGTCGCAGATCCCCTTCGCCACGGGGTGACAGTCACTGGTGGTGATGCTGTTCCACAAACTGTCCCCGTCGGCGAGTCTTCCCCGGTAGGGATACACCACCGGTCCGTAATCGAACTTGCGCGTGGTCGTCATCCGGAAGGAGCCCGCCACCTCGACCTCCTCCTGCACCCCGATCACGATCGGCTTGCCGCCGTTGAGCGATACCCGGGAGAACGAGGCTCCCCCTTCCGCCGCCCCCGCCGGTGCCGCCGCCATCGCGGTGAACACGGCCGCCGCGCCCCCGGCCACCACCGCGTTCCACATCGTCTTCGCCACAGGTGTGACCTCGCTCTTCCCTTGAGAACCGGACCGTGTGTGTGACCACGCGCGGCCGTTCGCGGTTGTACGCCGTACGGCAACGATCGGGTCACGCGCTCGGAGCCGTACCACCGCACGCCGACGCCATGACATTCGTCATGCGGAGGTCGGTACACGCGGCTCTGCCGCGGAAGGGGTGCCGATCGGCAGTCTGTACGTGTCGAGAGCGGGAGCCACCGAGGCGCCGCCGCAACGGGAGGAACCGACATGAGCAGCCCGGCCGCCACACTCACCGCCCCCGCCGTCGACGCCCCGGCCGGCGCCGCCCCGATCGCCCCCCGCAAGGCCCTCGTGGACAGCCTGAAGCCGCTGCTGGTGGATGTCGCGATGCCGCTCGCCGCGTACTACGCGCTGAAGGCGGCGGGGCTCGGCACCTTCGGGGCGCTGGCCTGGAGCAGCGTTCTTCCGGCGGTCCGCACCGTGTGGGGTGTGGTGCGCGAGCGCCGGCTCAACGGCCTCGCGGCGCTGATGGTGTCGGTCAACGTGGTCTCGCTGCTGCTGGGCCTGGTGGCCGGTGACCCGCGGCTGATGCTCCTCAAGGACAGCGGGGTGAGCAGCATCGTCGGGCTGACGTTCCTGGTGACGGCGTTGCGGGGGCGGCCGATGCTGTCGGCGGGTCTGCGGCCGTGGCTCACCCGGGGCGAGGCCGCCAAGACGGCTGCCTGGGAACGGCTCTCCGCCGGTTCGCCGGCCTTCCGCAGGGCCGAGACCCGGTTCTCGGCGGTCTGGGGCGGGGCGCTGCTCGCCGAGTGCGTGGTGCGGGCCGTGGGCGCCTACACCGTGCCGGTCGAGACGATGGTGTGGGCCGGGACGGTGCTCATGATCGCCGCCATGGTGCTGGCCTTCCTCGTCTCGGGCCGCTTCGGGGTCGTCCCGATGGAGCGCATGATCGCGGCCGAGGCCGCCGCCTCCTCGGACCGCTGACCACCCCTCAGAACGCCGCAGGGCCACTCCGGGGGAGCGGCCCTGCGGTCATTCGCGCCCCGAAAATCCGCTTGACCTCGCCGATTACGGTTCTCGTATGACTACTTCGCCGAGGCTGGCCGAGGTCACCGCCGACAACATCGACGCCGCGATCGCCCTCAGAGTCCGGCCCGACCAGGAGCATCTGGTGGAGCCGGTCGCGACCTCCCTCGCGGAGGCCTACGTGCACCGGGCAGTGGCCTGGCCCCGGCTCGTCCTCGACGGCGACCGGCTCGTCGGCTTCCTGATGGCCTTCCTGGACATCGACTTCGAGAACGACGGCAAGGAGCACCACATCCGCTCCGGGTTGTGGCGCCTCAACATCGCGGCCGACGAACAGAAGCGCGGTTACGGCCGGTTCGCGGTCGAGTCCGTGGCCGCCGAGATCCGCCGGCGCGGCGGCACCCGGATGTACGTCACCTGGCACCCGGGCGACGACGGCCCCGAGGGCTTTTACCTCGGGCTCGGTTTCCGGCCCACCGGTGAGACGAGCGGGGGCCAGACGGTCGGGGTGCTGGAGCTGGGCTGAGTACGGGCCGGAGCCGGGGCCCCGGCCCGTGCCGGGGGTCAGTGGTTCCGGGGGAAGCCCAGGTCCACGCCCGCCGGGGCGTCCGCCGGGTCGGGCCAGCGGGTCGTGGTGACCTTGCCCCGGGTGTAGAAGCGGACGCCGTCGTTGCCGTAGATGTGGTGGTCGCCGAAGAGGGAGTCCTTCCAGCCGCCGAAGGAGTGGTAGCCGACGGGCACCGGGATCGGCACGTTGACGCCGACCATGCCGGCCTCGATCTCCAGCTGGAAGCGGCGGGCCGCTCCGCCGTCACGGGTGAAGATCGCGGTGCCGTTGCCGTACGGCGAGGCGTTCATGAGGGCGACGCCCTCCTCGTACGTCTCCACGCGCAGCACGCACAGGACCGGGCCGAAGATCTCGTCCCGGTACGCGTCGGAGTCGGTGGGGACGTGGTCCAGGAGCGAGAGGCCGATCCAGTGGCCGTCCTCGAAGCCGTCGACGGTGAAGCCGGTGCCGTCGAGGACCACTTCGGCGCCCTGGGCGGCGGCGCCGGCGACGTAGGAGGCGACCTTGTCGCGGTGGGCGGCGGTGATCAGCGGGCCCATCTCGGACGAGGGGTCCGTGCCGGGGCCGATCTTGACGCGGCCGGCCCGTTCCTTGATCCGGGCGACCAGCTCGTCGCCCACGGCGCCCACGGCGACGACGGCGGAGATCGCCATGCAGCGCTCCCCCGCCGAGCCGTACGCGGCGGAGACGGCGGCGTCGGCGGCGGCGTCCAGGTCCGCGTCGGGCAGCACCAGCATGTGGTTCTTCGCGCCGCCGAGCGCCTGCACGCGCTTGCCGTTGGCCGAGGCGGTGGCGTGGACGTGGCGGGCGATGGGCGTCGAGCCGACGAAGGAGACGGCGGCGACGTCCGGGTGGTTCAGGAGGGCGTCGACGGCGACCCGGTCCCCGTGCAGGACGTTGAGCACGCCGTCCGGCAGCCCCGCCTCGGCGGCCAGCTCGGCCAGGAGGTTGGCGGCGGACGGGTCCTTCTCGCTGGGCTTGAGCACGAAGGTGTTGCCGCAGGCGATGGCGAGCGGGAACATCCACATCGGCACCATGGCCGGGAAGTTGAACGGGGTGATCCCCGCGACGACGCCCAGCGGCTGACGGATCGAGGACACGTCGACCCGGTTCGAGACCTGGGTGGACAGCTCGCCCTTGAGCTGCGTGGTGATACCGCAGGCCAGCTCCACGATCTCCAGGCCGCGCGCCACCTCGCCCAGCGCGTCGGAGTGCACCTTGCCGTGTTCGGCGGTGATCAGCGCGGCGATCTCGTCCCGGTGGGCGTCCAGCAGCGCGTGGTAGCGGAACAGGACCGCCGTGCGGGCGGACAGCGAGGAGTCGCGCCAGGTCCGGTACGCGTCCTTCGCGGCGGCCACCGCCGTGCCGGCCTCGTCGGGCGAGGCGAACGCGACCCGGGTGGTGACGGCGCCGGTGGCCGGGTCGGTGACCTCGCCGTAGTTGCCCGAGGTGCCCTCGACGGTCTTGCCACCGATCCAGTGGTTCACGGTCTTCATGCTGAGGCTCCTTCAGAGGTGACGGCGTCGGCCGGCGCTGTGTCGTTCGTACTCTTTCCGTGCTTCGACCGCCGCGGGGCGGGTGGCCGTCCCGGCCACGGGGACATCCCACCACGCCTGCGCCCCGGGAGACCCCTGCCCGTCGCCCGGCGTTTCGGTCTCGACGTGCACGCAGACGGGCCGGTCGTCGGCGCGGGCCTCGGCGAGGGCCGCCCGCAGCTCGGCCACCGTCCCGGCGCGCAGGACCCGCATGCCGAGCGAGGCGGCATTGGCGGCGAGGTCCACCGGGAGCGGGGGGCCCGTGAAGTCCCCGTCCGCCGACCGGTGGCGGTAGGCCGTGCCGAAGCGTTCGCCGCCGGTCGCCTCGGAGAGGCCGCCGATCGAGGCGTAGCCGTGGTTCTGCAGGACGACCAGCTTGACCGGCAGGTTCTCCTGGACGGCGGTGACGATCTCGGTGGGGTTCATGAGGTAGGTGCCGTCGCCGACAAGTGCCCAGACGGGCCGGTCCGGGGCCGCCATCCGGACGCCGATCGCGGCGGGGATCTCGTAGCCCATGCAGGAGTAGCCGTACTCCACGTGGTACTGGCGCGGGGAGCGGGTCCGCCAGAGCTTGTGCAGGTCGCCGGGGAGCGAACCGGCCGCGTTGACGAGGATGTCCTCGTCGGTGACCAGCTCGTCCAGGAGGCCGAGGACCTGGGTCTGGGTGGGGCGGGCCTCCGGGTCGGGCGTGGCGTACGCGGCGTCGACGCGCCGCTCCCAGCGGGCCTTGGCCTCGGTGTACCCGGTCACGTACGCGGGGTCCGCACGGTGTCCGGCCAGGGCTTCGGTGAGGGCGTCGAGGGCGGTGCGGGCGTCGGCGACAAGGGGGAGCGCGGCGAGCTTGTGGGCGTCGAAGCCGGTGAGGTTGACGTTGAGGAAGCGGACGCCGGGGTGCTGGAAGAGGGTGGCGGACGCGGTGGTGAAGTCGGTGTACCGGGTGCCGATCCCGATGACGAGGTCGGCGGCGCGGGCGAGGTCGTCGGCGGTGGCGGTGCCGGTGTGGCCGATGCCGCCGACGTCGGCGGGGTGGTCGTGGGGCAGCGAGCCCTTGCCCGCCTGGGTGGAGGCGACGGGGATGCCGGTGGCGGCGGCGAACCCGGCGAGGGCGTCCTCGGCGGCGCTGTGGTGGACCCCGCCGCCCGCGACGACCAGGGGGCGGCGGGCGGCGCGCACGGCCCGTACGGCCCGGTCGAGTTCGTACGGGTCGGGGGCGGGGCGGCGGACGTGCCAGACGCGCTCCGCGAAGAACTCCGCCGGCCAGTCGTGCGCCTCGGCCTGGACGTCCTGCGGCAGCGCGAGGGTGACCGCGCCGGTCTCCGCCGGGTCGGCGAGGACCCGCATCGCGTGCAGGGCGGCCGGGATCAGGGCCTCGGGGCGGGTGATCCGGTCGAAGTAGCGGGAGACCGGGCGCAGGCAGTCGTTGACGGAGAGGTCGCCCGCGTAGGGCACTTCCAGCTGCTGGAGCGCGGGGTCGGCGGGGCGGGTCGCGAAGGTGTCGCCGGGCAGCAGCAGGACGGGGAGGTGGTTGACGGTGGCCAGGGCGGCGCCGGTGACGAGGTTGGTGGCGCCGGGGCCGATGGACGTGGTGACGGCGTGGGCGGACAGCCGGCCCGACTGGCGGGCGTAGCCGACGGCCGCGTGGACCATGGCCTGTTCGTTGCGGCCCTGGAGGTAGGGCATCGCGGGGCCGGTCTCCAGGAGCGCCTGGCCGATGCCGGCGACGTTGCCGTGGCCGAAGATGCCCCAGGTGGCGGCGATCAGCCGGTGGCGCGCGCCGTCGCGTTCGGCGTACTGGCGCGCGAGGAAGGCGACGAGTGCCTGGGCGGTGGTGAGGCGGCGGGTGCCGGCGGCCCCGGACGTGGCTGTCATGCGTGGTCCTCCGGTGCGTGGAGCGGCAGCCGGGGGTCGACCGGCTGGGACGGCCAGGTGTCGCGGACCCAGGTGTGGTCGGGGTGGTCGCGGATCAGCCACTCCCGCTGCTCGCCGGGGCCCGCCATGACGTTGAGGTAGTACAGGGTGCGGCCGGGCTGGGCGATGGACGGGCCGTGCCAGCCGTCCGGGATGAGGACCGCGTCGCCGCTGCGGACCTCGGCCAGCACGTCCGTACCGCCGGGGCGGGACGGGGAGACCCGGTGGTAGCCGAGGCCGCCGTCCTCGACCTCGAAGTAGTAGATCTCCTCCAGGACGGATTCCTCGCCGGGGTGGTGCTCGTCGTGTTTGTGCGGCGGGTAGGAGGACCAGTTGCCACCGGGCGTGAGGACTTCCACGGCGATGAGCCGGTCGCAGTCGAAGGCGTCGGCGGCGGCGAAGTTGTGGACCTGGCGGGAGCAGCCGCCGGCCCCGCGCAGTTCCACGCGTACCTCCGGCGCGGGGCCGTAGCGAGCGGGGAGTCGTCGCTCGCACTTCGCTCCTGCCAGGGCGAAGCGGCCGCCTGCGCCGGAGGCGATCTGTGCGTGGGCGTCGCGCGGTACATAGGCGAAGTCGGAAACGCCGCTGAACACGCTCCTCCGGCCCAGCAGTTCAAAGATCTCATCTGAGATGTGCACCGTACAGCTGCCGGTCAACGGCAGCACGATCCACTCGCACTCCCCGGTGACGAGTGTGTGAACTCCTCCCGGTTCCAGCTCCAGTACGCGGAGCCCCGAGCGCTCCCAGCCGGCCCGGTCCGGGCCGATGTCCAGGGCGTAGGGGCCGTGCGCGGTGGAGCCGGCCGGGAGGTGGTACGTCGGTTCGCCTCGCATGCTCAGGCCCTTTCGCCGTGTGCGGTGACCGCGCCCTCGGCGAGGGCGGCCTCGACCTCGTGCGGGAACGGCATGGCGGAGGAGCAGGCGAGCCGGGCGGCGACGATGGCGCCCGCGGCGTTGGCGTAGCGCACGGTGTGCGCGAGGTCCCGGCCGCCGAGCAGCCCGTGGCAGAGGGCGCCGCCGAACGCGTCGCCCGCGCCGAGGCCGTTGACCACGTCGACGGGGAGCGGCGGCACGTCGGCGACGGTGCCGTCGCGGTGGACGGCGAGGACGCCGGCCGGGCCCTGTTTGACGACGGCCAGCTCGACACCGGCGTCGATGAGGGCGCGGGCCGCCGCGTACGGTTCGCGCTCGCCGGTGGCGATCTCGCACTCGTCCAGATTGCCGACGGCGACGGTCGCGTACGCCAGGGCCTCGCGGTAACGGGCGGACGGGCTCGGTCCGGAGGCGCCGGGCGGCCAGAACACCGGGCGCCAGTCGAGGTCGAAGACGGTGATGCCGGAGCGGTCGCGGGCGCGCAGCGCGGCGAGTGTCGCCGTACGGCTCGGCTCGGCGCACAGGCCGGTACCGGTCATCCAGAACACCCGGGCGGCCCGGACCGCTTCGAGGTCCAGCTCCGAGGCGTGGATCTCCAGGTCGGGGGCCTTGGGCTGGCGGTAGAAGTAGAGGGGGAAGTCGTCGGGCGGGAAGACCTCGCAGAAGGTGACCGGGGTCGGGTAGGCGGCGACGGGCGTCACCCACCGGTCGTCGACCCCGAACTCCCGCAGCTGCTCGCGCAGATAGTCGCCGAAGGGGTCTGCGCCGGTCCGGGTCACCACGGCGGTGCGCCGGCCGAGGCGGGCGGCGGCGACGGCCACGTTGGACGGGGAACCGCCGAGGAACTTCCCGAAGGTGTCGACCCGGGCCAGCGGCACGCCCGTTCGCAGGGGGTAGAGGTCCACCCCGATCCGCCCCATGGTGATCACGTCGTACGGCTGCTCAGGCATGCGACATCCCTTCGGCTGGGCGCCTGTACCTGGATCATCTCCGCTTGGATCACCGTCAATCATTTGTACGGACATACGGACTAATTCTTGACACTCGTCTCCCCGCGTGGTGAGGCTTGGGCATGACGTCCTCCCCGGCCTCCGCGCCGCCCTGCATCCGCATCGGCTCCGCGCCCGACTCCTGGGGGGTGTGGTTCCCCGACGACCCCCGGCAGGTGCCGTGGCGGCGCTTCCTGGACGAGGTCTCCGCCGCGGGCTACGAGTGGATCGAGCTGGGTCCGTACGGTTACCTCCCCACCGATCCGGCCCGCCTCGCGGACGAGACCGGCAGCCGGGGGCTCTCCGTCTCCGCGGGCACCGTTTTCACCGGATTGCACCACGGGCCGGACGTCTGGGACCGGACCTGGGAGCATGTCGCCGGCATCGCGGCACTCACCCGGGCGATGGGCGCCGGCCACCTCGTGGTCATCCCCTCCTTCTGGCGCGACGACAAGACGGGCGAGGTGCTGGAGGACCGGTTCCTCACGGCCGGCCAGTGGCGCGACCTCACCACGCAGACCGAGCGGCTGGCGCGCGAGGTCCGGGACCGTTACGGGCTGCGCGTCGTCGTCCACCCCCATGCGGACACCCACATCGACACCGAGGAGAACGTCGCCCGCTTCCTCGACGCCACCGACCCGGACCTGGTCTCGCTCTGCCTGGACACCGGGCACTACGCGTACTGCGGCGGCGACAGCGTCGAGCTGATCGAGACGTACGGCGAGCGCATCGGCTACCTCCACCTGAAGCAGGTGGACCCGGCGGTCCTCGCCCAGGTGGTCGCGGACGAGGTGCCGTTCGGTCCCGCCGTGGCGCGCGGCGTGATGTGCGAACCGCCGGGCGGGGTCCCGGCCCTGGAGCCGGTGCTCGCCGCCGCCCGCCGGCTGGACGTCGACCTGTTCGCCATCGTCGAGCAGGACATGTACCCGTGTCCGCCCGACCGCCCCTTCCCGATCGCCCGCCGCACCCGCGACTACCTCCGCTCCTGCGGGAGGCCGTGACACTTCCGGACCTCCGGCCAGTGACGTGAGGCCGGTACGGGCTGTTGTCCTGGGTGAGATCGGGCCTCCGGGCCCGCCCCCGCACTCACCGAGGAGCGACCTCCATGTCCGGCACCGCCTTGTCCCCGCAGCCCCCGCAGCAGCCCTCGCAGTCCCCGCCGCGTCCTCGCCGGTCCGCCGGCGCCTCGGCCCTGACCACCGGCCTCCTGGCCGCCCTCGCGCTGGCCACCGCCGTGACCGTGGCCCCGGGGGCCGCCGCGGACGCGGAGAACGTGCCGCCGGCCGGCTCCAGCCCCGTGTGCGCCTTCTACGACGGGGACGGGCTGACCGTCTTCGGCGACCGGGGCGACCGCGCCTTCCAGGTGCAGTGCATGCTGGCCAACTGGCGCTACCTGCCGTGGGACGCGGTGGACGGGACGTTCGGCCTGCGCACCCTGGACGCCGTCCGGCGCTTCCAGGCCGACCACCCGCCCCTGCTCGGCACCGGCCTGGTCGACGCGGACACCTGGGCCGCGCTCTGGCGCGGCGACACCCCGGTCGACGGCGCGGCGTGAGGGTGGCGGGGCGGCGGGCCGGGCCGGGGGCGGCGGGCCGGGCCGGCCGGGCGGGCGGAGGTCCGGGCCCCGTGCCGCTCCTCCGCCCGCCCCCTCCGGCTCACGCGCCGCTGGGCACCCGCCCCGCCTCGGCGTCCCGCTCGGGTATGGACTCCGGCGCCTGGGGCCGCCCCGGCTCGCCCTCGCTCAGGCCGAACCGCCGGTGGAACCTGCGCAGCGGTGCCGGCGCCCACCAGCTCGCCCGGCCCATCAGCTTCATCACCGTCGGGACGAGCAGACTGCGGACCACCATCGCGTCCATGAGCACGGCGAGCGCGATGCCGAGGCCGAGCATCTTGGTGTTGGTCACCCGGGAGGTGCCGATGGCGACCATCACGACCGCCAGGATCACGGCCGCCGCGGTGATCAGCCCGCCGGTGCGCCGCAGCCCGAAGGAGACCGCCTGTTCGTGGTCGCCGGTGCGGTCGTACTCCTCCTTGATCCGGGAGAGCAGGAACACCCCGTAGTCCATGGAGAGTCCGAAGGCGACGCAGAACATGAGCACCGGAAGCGTCGTCTCTATGTCCCCGGTGCTGGTGAAGGCGAGCAGCCCGGAGAGGTGGCCGTCCTGGAAGACCCAGACGACGGCCCCGAACATCGCGGTGAGACTCAGGGCGTTGAGCACGACGGCCTGGACGGGGATCAGGACGCTCCCGGTCAGCAGGAACACCAGCAGCAGCGTCACCACGGCGATGATGCCCACGGCCCACGGCAGCCGGTCGCCGATGGCGGCCTTGGAGTCCACCAGGACGGCGGCCGTGCCCGTCACCGAGGTGTCGAAGGGGGCGGACTCGGCGCGCAGGTCCTTCACCAGGCGCTGGGCCTCCTCCCCCACCGGCTCGCCCTCGCCCTGCACGCTGAAGTAGGCGGTCCGCCCCTCCGTGACCGGGCCGTCGACGCGCAGGACCCCGGGGAGCGCGGCGAGCCGGCCGCGGTACTCGGCGTACTGGGCGGGTGTCGCCGCACCCTCGGCCAGGATGTCGAGGCTCCCGCCGGGGCTGCCGGGGAAGCCGTCCCGCAGGTGCTGCTGCACCACGTGGGACTCGGAGGCCGGGGGCAGCTGCCGGTCGTCCGCCGTACCGAACTTCACGCCCAGGAAGGGCAGTCCGAGGAGGACGAGCCCGACGCTCGTGACGACCGCGAACACCGGCGCCCTGCGCATCACCAGCGCCGTGAACCGGGCCCAGCCCGCACCGGCCCCGTCCCGCGGCTTCACGCGCCCCCGCCGCAGTGGCTTCCGCAGGTCGAGGGAGTTGACCCGGGGGCCGAGGAGCATCAGCGCGGCCGGCAGGAGGATCAGCGCGGCGGCGGCGGCGAGGAGGACCACGGCGATCCCCGCGTAGGCGAAGGAGCGCAGGAAGTACTGCGGGAAGACCAGCATCGCGGCGAGCGACACCGCGACGGTCAGCGCGGAGAACAGCACGGTCCGGCCCGCCGTGCGCAGCGTCGCGCCGATGGCCGTCCGGGTCGGGGCACCGGCCGCCAGCTCCTCGCGGAACCGGCGCACGATGAACAGGGCGTAGTCGATGGCGAGTCCGAGTCCGAGTGCCGTGGTGAGGTTCTGAGCGAAGACGGAGACGTCGGTGAACTCGGTGATCCCGCGCAGCACCGCATTGGTCCCCAGGATGGCGACGATGCCCACCCCCAGGGGCAGCAGGGCGGCGATCGCGCTGCCGAAGACCATGACGAGCAGCACCAGCGTCACCGGCAGGGCGATCATCTCGGCCTTCAGCAGGTCCTCCTGGATGATCGTCTGCATCTCGTGCCGCACGGCCACCGGACCGCCGACCGACACCTTCACCGGCCCGTGCTCGCCCCGGAAGGCCGGGGCTATCCGGTCCAGCACCTCGCCCGACGCCTTGTCGTCGCCCGCGATCCGGGCGGCGATCAGCGCCTCCCCGCCGTCCTCCGCGCGCAGCGCGGGCGCCTTGTCCTGCCAGTAGGAGCGGACGCCCACGACATCCGCCTCGCCGGCCAGCCGCTCGGCCAGGCGCGCCGCCTCGGCGGCCACGGCCGGGTCGTCGACGGAGGCCGCGCCGCTGTCGACGAGCAGCAGCAGGTTCGGCCGGGAGGCGGGGAACTCGCGCTCCAGCGCCTTCGTCGCGTAGGTCGACTCGGCGTCCGGGGCCTCCCAGCCGCCGCTGCCCATCCGGTCGGCGACCCCGCTGCCCGCGAGGACCGCGAGCGCGGTGATCAGCAGAGCCGCCAGGAGCGAGAGCCGGGGACGCGCGGTGACGAAGCGCGTCCAGCCTCCCGGTCGCTGCGGGCCGTTGGCTTCAGGCATGGCGCGATGTCCCCTTTTCCCCCGGATCCGGGCGTGCGGGGCGGCAGCACGAGGCAGCCGCGCAGGGCAGCATGGATCAGTCATTGCCACATACACTGGCAAACACGAGTCATCGCTCGCGTTTCTCAAGAATGCGAGCGACCACTCGTGTTTGTCAACAGCGCACGAAAGCTGGGGATTCACCGTGCCGCAGTCCAGAGCGGCGGGCGCCGGAGACGCCGGGGCCGCCGAAGACGCCGGGTCCACCGACAAGGCCGCCACCCCTGCCCGGCCGCGCAGGCGGCAGGCCCGGGGCGAGGCCCGTATCGCGCAGTTGCTGAAGGCCGCCGCCGTCGTGTTCTGCACGACCGGTTACACCGCGGCGAGCACCAACGCGATCGCGCGCGAGGCCGGGGTCTCCCCCGGCACGCTGTACCAGTTCTTCCCCAACAAGGAGGCCATCGCGGTCGAACTCGGCGACCACCTCCTGACCCGCTGGCGGGAGACCTACGGGGCCGCCTTCCTGGCCGACCACCTGGAACTCCCCCTGGACCGGATGCTCGACGCGACCCTCGACCCGCTGATCGAGTTCAACTGCGCGAACCCGGCCTTCACCGTCCTGATGCACGGCTCCGAGATCCCCGGGATGGTCACCAAGGACCACGACGCCGTACACGTCACGATGCTCAGCCGCGTCGAGACGATCCTGGCCGGGTACCTGCCGGACAAGCCGCCCGCCGAGGTCACCCGGATCGCCACGATGATCTTCAACATCTTCAAGTCCGGGCTCGACGTGATCATGGCGCACGAGGGGGACGAGCGGCAGGCGTACATCCGGGAGATGAAGACCGTCCTCCACCGGTACCTCGAACCCATGCTCCCCGACGACACGCCATCCGCCCCTCGGTCGCACCATACCCCCTAGGGGTATAAAGTGGGGACTGTGGAGGCGCACCGCTGTGCGTCCCTCCGCCCCTGTGTGCCCGTCGAAGAGGAGAACACGATGACCGCCGAGACCCAGCTCCCCCAGGCGACCGGCTCCTGCTGCTCGCCCAGCGGTTCCTGCCACGACGGCGCGGGCGCCGACGCCGGGCAGTCCGGCGTGACCACCGTCTACCAGGTGACCGGCATGACCTGCGGCCACTGCGAGGGCGCCGTCTCCGAGGAGGTCTCCGCCATCGAGGGTGTCACCTCCGTGAAGGCGGTGGCGTCCACCGGGCAGGTGACCGTGGTCTCGCAGGGCCCCCTGGACGACGAGGCCGTACGTGCCGCCGTCGACGAGGCCGGTTACGAGCTCACCGGCCGCGTCTGACCGCCCCGGTAACCACCCACCCGCGTCACCCCTCCCGACCGGGCCGCACCGACCAGCAGATACTGGTGGGGTACGGCCCGGTCGGCGTTCCAGGAGCTCGGACATGCACAGCGCATCGGACACCCACAGCGCGGCGGAGGCCGGCGCCCCGGCGGCGGAGCCTTCCCGGGCCGAGTTCATGATCGGCGGGATGACCTGCGCCTCGTGCGCGGCCCGCGTCGAGAAGAAGCTCAACCGGATGGACGGCGTCACGGCCACCGTGAACTACGCCACGGAGAAGGCCCGCGTCAGCTACGACGGCGCCGCCGTCTCCGTGAACGATCTCGTCGCCACGGTGGAGAGGACCGGCTACACGGCGAAGCCGCTGCCCGGGACGGCCCCACGGCCCCCCGGGCCCGCCGCCGCCCCGGAAGCCCCGCAGCCCGCCACTCCGGAGGCCCCGAAGGCCCCGCAGGCCGCCACCCCGGAAGCCCCGGAAGCCCCGCAGCCCGCCGCCCCCTCCCGCCCGGAGCCCGGGCCGCCCGCGCCCCGGCCGCAACCGGAACCCGGACCGGAAGCCCCGTCGCGCTCGGACGACGCCCCCGACCCCGCCCTCACCGCCCTCCGGCAGCGGCTCGTCGTCTCTACCGTGCTCGCCACCCCCGTGGCCGCCCTGGCGATGATCCCCGTCCTCCAGTTCGACTCCTGGCAGTGGCTCTCGCTCACCCTCGCCGCGCCCGTCGTGGTCTGGGGCGGGCTCCCCTTCCACCGGGCCGCCTGGACCAACCTGAGGCACGGCGCGGCGACCATGGACACCCTCGTGTCCGTCGGGACGCTCGCCGCCTTCGGCTGGTCGCTGTGGGCGCTGTTCCTCGGGGACGCCGGGATGCCCGGCATGCGGCACGGCTTCGACCTGACGGCCTCCCGGGCCGACGCCTCGACCACCCTCTACCTGGAGGTGGCGGCGGGCGTCGTCACCTTCATCCTGCTGGGCCGCTACCTGGAAGCGAAGTCCAAGCGGAGGGCCGGGTCCGCGCTGCGCGCCCTGATGCACCTCGGCGCCAAGGACGTGACGGTCCTGCGGGACGGCGCCGGGGTCCGCGTGCCCGTCGGCCGGCTCGTCGTGGGCGACCGCTTCCTGGTGCGCCCCGGCGAGAAGATCGCCACGGACGGCACGGTGGTCGAGGGCTCCTCGGCGGTGGACGCGTCCATGCTCACCGGCGAATCCGTCCCGGTGGACGTGGGCGTGGGGGACGCGGTGACCGGCGCGACGCTCAACGCGGGCGGCCGCCTCGTCGTGGAGGCGACCCGCGTCGGCGCGGACACCCAGCTGGCCCGGATGGCGAAGCTGGTCGAGGACGCGCAGAACGGCAAGGCCGAGGTACAGCGCCTGGCGGACCGGATCTCGGCGGTGTTCGTCCCGGCCGTCCTGCTGATCGCCCTCGCCACGCTCATCGGATGGCTGCTGGCCACCGACGACGTGACGGCCTCGTTCACGGCGGCGGTGGCGGTCCTGATCATCGCCTGCCCGTGCGCGCTGGGCCTCGCCACACCGACCGCGCTGATGGTCGGCACCGGGCGCGGCGCCCAGCTCGGCATCCTGATCAAGGGCCCCGAGGTCCTGGAGTCCACCCGCCGGGTCGACACCATCGTCCTGGACAAGACCGGCACCGTCACCACCGGCCGGATGACCCTCCAGGCCGTCCACACCACCCCCGGCACCACCGAAACCGACGCCCTCCGCCTCGCCGGCGCCCTGGAACACGCCTCCGAACACCCCATCGCCCAGGCGGTGGCGACCGGGGCCGCCGAACGCACCGGCGCACCCCTCCCCACCCCCGAGGACTTCACCAACCTCCCCGGACTCGGCGTCCGGGGCGTGGTCGACGGCCGCGCCGTCCTCGTCGGGCGCCCCCGGCTGCTCACCGAGGCCGGGATCACCCTCCCCGACGCCCTGGACGCCGCCGTCACGGACGCCGCCGCTCAAGGGCGTACGGCCGTCGCGGTCGGCTGGGACGGCGAGGCGCGCGCGGTCCTGGAGGTCGCCGACGCGATCAAGGACACCAGCGCGGAGGCCGTCGCCGCGCTCCGGGATCTCGGCCTGACACCGATCCTGCTGACCGGGGACAACCGCGCCGTGGCGGAGTCCGTGGCGCGCGAGGCCGGGATCGAGGAGGTCCGCGCCGAGGTGCTGCCGGAGGAGAAGGCGCACGTCATCCGGGGTCTGCAGGAGCGGGGGCGGGTCGTCGCCATGGTCGGCGACGGGGTCAACGACGCCGCCGCGCTGGCCCAGGCCGACCTGGGCCTGGCGATGGGCACCGGCACGGACGCGGCGATCGAGGCGAGCGACCTGACGCTGGTTCGTGGAGATCTCAAGGTGACAGCAGACGCCATCCGCCTCTCCCGGCGCACCCTCACCACCATCAAGGGCAACCTTTTCTGGGCATTCGGTTACAACGTGGCCGCCCTACCCCTTGCGGCATTTGGGCTGCTCAACCCTATGATTGCCGGAGCGGCGATGGCCTTCTCATCGGTCTTCGTCGTCACGAACAGCCTGCGCCTGCGGTCCTTCACGTAATGTCCACAATGAGATCCAGATCACATCGGTTTCAGGGTAACCATTCGATGGGTTCGTAAGTCTTAGAGTGCGATGCCAAGGATGTCTTGGGGGACGTCCTGCGGAGCATCTTGGGGGATGCTCCGGGCAAGAGTGGGCCGGGGCACGTACACCGGGGAGCTTTGAGCGGCCCTCCCGTCGGTACGTACCCCGGCAGACCACAGCGCAGTGAGCAGGACGAGCAGTACCGAGGCACAGCCCAGGAGCTACGGCTCCCACTGAACGCCCGGCCGGATCCCGTGGGGGGAATCCGCTCCGGGACATGGGAAGCGCCTCGCTGTCGGCCCGTGGGGGGATCGACGGCGAGGCGCTTCTCTCTTGCGCGGGAGCGCTCCCGGCCACTCGCGCGACAGCGCTCCCGGGACACCGACGCCCCCGCCGCCGCGTCGCTCGGGGCGATGGCGCGGCAGACGGGGGCGCGGGAAACCGGCGTCAGTCAGGGCCGGGTGATGCGGAAGGGGACGTTCAGCGGCCCTCGACCGGGACGAAGTCGCGCAGGACCTCGCCGGTGTAGATCTGGCGCGGGCGGCCGATGCGGGAACCCGGCTCCTTGATCATCTCGTGCCACTGGGCGATCCAGCCGGGGAGCCGGCCGAGCGCGAAGAGCACGGTGAACATCTCGGTGGGGAAGCCCATCGCGCGGTAGATCAGACCCGTGTAGAAGTCCACGTTCGGGTAGAGGTTGCGCGAGACGAAGTACTCGTCGGAGAGCGCGTGCTCCTCCAGCTTGAGCGCGATGTCCAGCAGCTCGTCGGACTTGCCGAGGGCGGACAGCACGTCGTGCGCGGCGGCCTTGATGATCTTGGCGCGCGGGTCGAAGGACTTGTACACCCGGTGGCCGAAGCCCATCAGGCGGACGCCGTCCTCCTTGTTCTTCACCTTGCGGATGAAGGAGTCGACGTCGCCGCCGTTGGCCTGGATGCCTTCCAGCATCTCCAGGACGGACTGGTTGGCGCCGCCGTGCAGGGGGCCCCAGAGCGCCGAGATGCCGGCGGAGATCGAGGCGAACATGTTCGCCTGCGAGGAGCCGACCAGGCGGACGGTGGAGGTGGAGCAGTTCTGCTCGTGGTCCGCGTGCAGGATGAGCAGCTTGTCGAGCGCCGAGACGACGACCGGGTCCAGCTCGTACTCCTGGGCCGGCACCGAGAAGGTCATGCGCAGGAAGTTCTCGACGTAGCCGAGGTCGTTGCGCGGGTAGACGAACGGGTGACCGATCGACTTCTTGTACGCGTACGCGGCGATGGTCGGGAGCTTGGCGAGCAGCCGGATCGTCGAGAGGTGGCGCTGCTCCTCGTCGAACGGGTTGTGGCTGTCCTGGTAGAACGTGGACAGCGCGCTGACGACCGAGGACAGCATGGCCATCGGGTGGGCGTCGCGCGGGAAGCCGTCGAAGAACCGCTTGACGTCCTCGTGCAGCAGCGTGTGCTGGGTGATCTCGTTCTTGAAGGCCGACAGCTCGTCGACCTTGGGAAGCTCACCGTTGATCAGCGTGTACGCGACCTCGAGGAAGGTCGAACGCTCCGCGAGCTGCTCGATCGGGTAGCCGCGGTAGCGCAGGATGCCCTGCTCGCCGTCGAGGTAGGTGATGGCCGATTTATAGGCAGCGGTGTTGCCGTATCCGCTGTCCAGCGTCACCAGGCCGGTGTTCGCCCGGAGCTTCCCGATGTCGAAGCCCTTGTCGCCGACGGTGCTGTCGATCACCGGGTAGGTGTACTCGCCATCGCCGTACCGCAGTACCACAGCGTTGTTGGTGTGCTCGCTCACGTCATCCCTCACCGACGTAGTGCCTCTTCTTCGAGGTTCCCTGACTGTCTCCACCCTCCCCCATTTGGCTCAGGAGAGTGCACTCGGGGTCGTCCATTGGACCTACTCGCGGCACTGAGTGCCGCGAACTTAGCCATCCTGCCCCCTTGACTGCGGTTCCGGAAGACCTCCGTGATGTTTCCCACCGTTTTGATCGATCATTTTTACCGACGATCCTCCGTCGCCGCCTCCGCGGAGCCGGTGATCCAGCGCCGTACAGCGTCTGCCTGCGGAAACCGTGCGGACCGCCTGGCCGATCGCCTGCCGCGAGCCGACCAGGACGACGAGCTTCTTGGCCCGGGTCACGGCGGTGTAGAGCAGGTTGCGCTGGAGCATCATCCAGGCACTCTTCGTCACGGGGATGACGACGGCGGGGTACTCGCTGCCCTGCGAACGGTGGATCGTCATGGCGTACGCGTGGGACAGCTCGTCCAGCTCGTCGAAGTCGTAGCCGATCTCCTCGTCCTCGTCGGTGAGGACCGTCAGCCGCTGTTCGTCCAGGTCGAGGCCGGTGACGACGCCGACCGTGCCGTTGAAGACACCGTTCTCCCCCTTGTCGTAGTTGTTACGGATCTGGGTGACCTTGTCCCCCACGCGGAAGACCCGGCCGCCGAACCGCTTCTCGGGCACGCCGGGCCGGGCCGGGGTGATCACCTGCTGGAGCAGACCGTTGAGATGACCTGCCCCGGCCGGGCCCCGGTGCATCGGCGCGAGCACCTGGACGTCGCGCCGCGCGTTCAGCCCGAACTTGGCCGGAATACGGCGGGCGGCGACGTCCACCGCGAGCACTCCGGCGTCCTCCGTCTCGTCCTCCACGAAGAGGAAGAAGTCGCTGAGCCCCTGGGTGAGGGGCGGTACGCCGGAATTGATGCGGTGCGCGTTGGTGACGACGCCCGACTGCTGGGCCTGGCGGAAAATCGTGGTCAGCCGGACCGCCGGCACCGGGCCGCCCTCCGCGAGGAGGTCCCGCAGCACCTCTCCCGCCCCCACCGAGGGCAGCTGGTCCACATCGCCGACGAGCAGCAGGTGGGCACCCGGTGCCACCGCCTTCACCAGCTTGTTGGCGAGCAGCAGGTCGAGCATCGACGCCTCGTCCACGACGACCAGATCGGCGTCGAGCGGGCGGTCCTTGTCGTACGCCGCGTCGCCGCCGGGCTTCAGTTCCAGCAGCCGGTGCACGGTGGAGGCTTCGGCCCCGGTCAGCTCGGACAGCCGTTTGGCGGCCCGCCCGGTCGGCGCGGCCAGCACCACCTTAACCTTCTTGGCCCTCGCCAGCTCCACGATGGACCGCACCGTGAACGACTTGCCGCAGCCGGGGCCGCCGGTCAGCACGGCGACCTTCCGAGTGAGCGCGAGCCGCACGGCGGCCTCCTGCTCGGGCGCCAGCGTGGCGCCCGTCCGGCCCGCGAGCCACTTCAGCGCCTTCTCCCAGTCCACGTCCGCGAAGGCCGGCATCCGCTCCTCCGGCGTCCGCAGCAGCCGCCGCACCTGGGCTGCGAGGGAGATCTCCGCCCGGTGGAAGGGCACCAGATACACCGCGGTGACCGGCTCGCCGCCCTCGGGCGACGGCACCTTCTCCCGTACGACGCCCTCCGGCTCCTCGGCCAGCTCGGCCAGGCACTCGATGACGAGCCCGGTGTCCACCTGGAGCAGCTTCACCGCGTCCGCGATCAGCCGCTCCTCGGGCAGGAAGCAGTGCCCCTGATCGGTGGACTGCGACAGCGCGTACTGCAGCCCCGCCTTCACCCGTTCCGGGCTGTCGTGCGGGATGCCCACGGCCTGGGCGATCTTGTCGGCGGTCAGGAAGCCGATGCCCCAGACGTCGGCGGCCAGCCGGTAGGGCTGGTTCTTCACGACGGAGATGGAGGCGTCCTCGTACTTCTTGTAGATCCGCACCGCGATGGACGTCGAGACGCCGACGCCCTGGAGGAAGACCATGACCTCCTTGATGGCCTTCTGCTCCTCCCACGCGGCGGCGATCATCTTCGTCCGCTTGGGCCCGAGCCCGGGGACCTCGATGAGCCGCTTGGGCTCCCGCTCGATGATGTCGAGGGTGTCCACGCCGAAGTGGGTCGTGATCCGGTCGGCCATCACCGGCCCGATGCCCTTGATCAGCCCGGAGCCGAGGTAGCGCCGGATGCCCTGAATGGTGGCGGGGAGGACGGTCCGGTAGTTCTCCACGTGGAACTGCTTGCCGTACTGCGAGTGGGAGCCCCAACGCCCCTCCATCCGCAAGGACTCCCCGGGCTGCGCCCCGAGCAGCGCCCCGACGACGGTGAGCAGGTCGTTGCTCCCGCGCCCGGTGTCGACGCGGGCGACGGTGTAGCCGTTCTCCTCGTTGGCGTACGTGATGCGTTCGAGGACGCCTTCGAGGACGGCCAGGTTGGGGGTGTGGGGCGCGGTGGTGGCCATGGGGCGACGGTATCGGGTGGGTGCGACAGCGGTACGCGGGTGCCTGGCGGCGCTACGGTGAGGGGCATGGCGACCGAGTGGATCTCGATCAGCATGCCGTCCGAGGTCGGTGCCCGGATCAGGCAGCACGCGGCGGAGGCCGGTCTCAGCGTCTCCGCCTACATGATGATGGCCGCACAGGCGCAGATGGACCGGCAGGACCGCGTGAGGAAGGTCTTCGCGCCGTTCGAGGAAGCCTGTGCGGAGGCTGACGAACATGCGGGCTCCGGCACATGGGCCGGTGACGAGATCGAGCTGACCCGGGAGCAACGGGCGGAGGTAGCCCTCCTTTGGGAGGAAACGCGCTACCTGCTGCGCTCGCCGGCCAACGCCCGCCGCCTCCGCGCGTCCATTGCCGAGGCGGCGGCCGAGGACGGCGGAAGAGACGAATGAGACCCGTCGCGGCCACCTCCCCGATCCCACTCCGTCGTATCCAGTGCGCCGTCAGCGCCGTCGCTACAGCTGGTCGGGGTGCTGCCGTGACGCTGCCACCGCCCGGGAGCCCCGGCTCTCCGCGACGCGCCTGACGTCCCGGAGGGACTCGGTCAGGCGGCTCGCCAGGAAGTGCAGCTCCGGCCACGTGACCTTCCGGTCGGCCAGGAGGTCGGCCGCGTGGCCCAGCAGTTCGTCGGCCATGCCTAGTTGGACGCTCTCGATGTTGTCGGCCAGCCGCGAGACGTAGCCGTTGCCGTCCCCGAGGACGTAACAGGGCTTGCCGCCCTGCCCCTCCCAGGGCAGCAGCCTGATCGTCTGCTCTTCGGTTTCCTTCATGTTCTGTCTGCTTCCTGCGAGGGCCTGCGTTCTGTAGCGAACTCATCACAGAGTGGGGTCACGCGTCGCTACGCTGCCAGGGGGTCGGGGATGACAGCGGGTACGTCAAGACGGGGAGTTGAGCCGCATGGGTACGAAGCGGGCGCCGCGTTCGCCGCGACAGAAGTACGGCGAGGAGCTGCGGCTGCGACGCGTCGCGGCGGGCCTCACGCAGGAGGCGCTGAGCGAGATGGTGGTCTGCTCGCCCACGCTGATCAGCCACTACGAGGCGGGACGGCGGCTGCCCGGCCCGGACGACGCGCATCGGATCGACCTGGCACTGAAATCTGACGGCTTCTTCGTCAGGTGGCTCGAAGACCTGGAATCCAAGTACGCCAACTACTTCGCAGCCGTAGCGGAACTGGAGCGGCAGGCGGTGCGCATCCAGCAATTCGCCTTGTCACTCGTCCCGGGACTGCTCCAGACCCCTGATTACGCACGCGCGCTCTTCCAGGCGTACCGCCCCAACCACTGCCAGGAGGAGATTGACGAGGAGGTCGTCATCCGAACGGAACGTGCCTGCGTCCTCGACGGACCGTTGCGTCCTGTTCTCTGGACCCTCCTCGATGAAGCCGTGCTTCGACGGCGTGTAGGTGGACCACGTGTCATGGCTGACCAGCTGAACAAGATCGCGCACATGGCCGAGAGCGGTCGGCTGCGTCTGCATGTACTGCCGTTCGGGGCGGGAGCCCACTCCTTGCAGCAGAGCCTGCTGACACTGCTCAGCTTCGCGGACTCCGCGCCCGTGGCGTACGTTGAGGGCTTCCAGACAGGCAACTTGATGGACGATCCCGCCATGGTGACGGCCAGCCGCACGGCATACGATCTCGCCCTGAGCGACGCGTTGTCACACCAGCAATCGCTGGCCCTTGTGCGGGCAGCAGCAGAGGAACACGAACATGGTCAGCAGTAGGCGGTACGTAGCGGACTCGACCCTCTTCACCGGTTGGTTCAAGTCCAGTTACAGCGGCGGAGACCAGGGCGAATGCCTGGAAGCCGCACGCGGCTACGCCTCCGTCCCCGTCCGTGACAGCAAGGCCGCCGACGGCCCCGCCGTCGTGTTCTCCGCCGACGGCTGGTCCTCGTTCGTCACCGCCGTCAAGAGCGGCCGACTCGACGCCTGAGCCGCAGCGCCCCGGGACCCGCACCGCACAGGCGGGCCCCGGGGCGACCGCATTCAGCAGGCGTGCTCCGCGTACCGGGCCGCCACCTCCGCCAGGACCTCCGCGCCGTCCCTCGCCCACAGCGCCTCGTTGAAGATCTCCACCTCGATCGGGCCGTCGAAGCCCGCCTCCTCCACCGCGCGGCGGAAGAAGCGGAAGTCCACGCTGCCGTCGCCGAGTTGGCCCCGGCCGAGCAGGACGCCCGCCGGGAGCGGGGTGATCCAGTCCGCGAGCTGGAAGGAGTGGATGCGGCCCGTCGCGCCGGCCCGCGCGATCTGGGCGGGGGCCTGGTCGTCCCACCAGAGGTGGTACGTGTCCACGACGACGCCCACCTGCTCGGCCGGGAAGCGTTCGGCGAGGTCCAGGGCCTGGGAGAGCGTCGAGACCACGCAGCGGTCCGAGGCGAACATGGGGTGCAGGGGCTCGATCGCCAGGCGCACCCCGCGTTCGGCGGCGTACGGGGCCAGCTCGGCCAGGGCGTCCGCGATGCGTTCGCGGGCGCCGTACAGGTCCTTGCTGCCCTCCGGGAGGCCGCCCGAGACGAGGACCAGGGTGTCCGTGCCCACGCCCGCCGCCTCGTCCAGCGCGGCGCGGTTGTCGTCCAGGGCGCGGGCGCGCTCCGCCGGGTCCTGAGCGGTGAGGAAGCCGCCCCGGCACAGGCTGGTGACGGTCAGCCCGTGGTCGGACAGCAGCCGGGCGGTCGCCTCGATCCCGTACGACTGCACGGGGGCCCGCCAGAGGCCCACCTTGTCGATGCCCGCCTTCGCGCAGCCCTCGGCCAGCTCCGGGAGCGACCACTGCTTGATGGTCTCCTGGTTGATGGAGAGACGGCCGTCGCTCATCGAGTGCCTCCGTTGACCGTGAGGAGTGCGCGCATCCGGGACTCCGCGAGGTCCGGGTCCGGGAACAGGCCGAGCCGGTCGGCGAGTTCGTACGCCTTCGCCAGGTGCGGCAGCGAGCGGGCCGACTGGAGGCCGCCCACCATCGTGAAGTGGTCCTGGTGGCCCGCCAGCCAGGCCAGGAAGACGACACCCGTCTTGTAGAAGCGGGTCGGCGCCTGGAAGAGGTGCCGGGACAACTCGACCGTTGGATCGAGCAGTTCGCGGAAGCCCTTCACGTCACCCGTGTCCAGTACCCGTACCGCGTGCGCGGCCAGCGGGCCCAGCGGGTCGAAGATGCCGAGCAGCGCGTGGCTGAAGCCCCGGTCGTCGCCCGCGATCAGCTCCGGGTAGTTGAAGTCGTCCCCGGTGTAGCAGCGGACCCCGCTCGGGAGCCGGCGGCGCACGTCGATCTCGCGGTCCGCGTCGAGCAGCGACATCTTGATGCCGTCGACCTTGTCCGGGTGCTCCGCGATGACCTGGAGGAACGTGTCCGTGGCCAGGTCCAGGTCGGTGGAGCCCCAGTAGCCGTCGAGCGCCGGGTCGAACATCGGACCCAGCCAGTGCAGGACGACCGGTTCCGTCGCCTGGCGCAGCAGGTGGGCGTACGTGTCCAGGTAGTCCTGGGGGCCCTTCGCTGCGGCGGCGAGCGCGCGGGAGGCCATCAGGATGGCCTGGGCGCCGCTCTCCTCGACCACGGCGAGCTGTTCCTCGTACGCGGCACGCACCTCGGCGAGCGTCGCCGGGCCGGGCGGCAGCTGGTCCGTGCCGACGCCGCAGGCGATGCGCCCGCCGACGGACCTGGCCTCGGCGGCCGAGCGGCGGATCAGCTCCTCGGCGCCCGCCCAGTCCAGGCCCATGCCGCGCTGCGCGGTGTCCATGGCCTCGGCCACGCCCAGCCCGTGCGACCAGAGGTGGCGGCGGAAGGCGAGGGTGGCGTCCCAGTCGACGGCGGCCGGGGAGTCCGGGGTGACGTCGGCGTACGGGTCGGCGACGACGTGCGCGGCGGAGAAGACCGTACGGGAGGCGAGCGGCGTCCCCGCCGGGGCGAGGTCGAGCGGGGTGGCCCGGGGTTCGTACGGGCCCTGCGGGAGATGGATGGTCACGGTGACGGCTCCTCGGGGCCGGAGGGGAGGCGGCGGGTCACAGCGACAGCTCCGGGACGTCCAGGCGGCGGCCCTCCGCGTGGGACTTCAGGCCGAGCTCCGCGAGCTGCACGCCGCGCGCACCCGCCATCAGGTCCCAGGTGTAGGGCTCGTCCAGCACGATGTGGCGGAGGAACAGCTCCCACTGGGCCTTGAAGCCGTTGTCGAACACCGCGTTGTCCGGGACCTCCTGCCACTGGTCGCGGAAGGACTCGGTGACCGGCAGGTCCGGATTCCAGACCGGCTTGGGGGTGGCCGAGCGGTGCTGGACGCGGCAGTTGCGCAGGCCGGCGACGGCGGAGCCGTGGGTGCCGTCCACCTGGAACTCGACCAGCTCGTCGCGGTTGACCCGGACCGCCCAGGAGGAGTTGATCTGGGCGACCGCGCCGCCCTCCAGCTGGAAGATGCCGTAGGCGGCGTCGTCGGCGGTCGCGGCGTAGGGCTTGCCGTGCTCGTCGCGGCGCTCGGGGATGTGGGTCTGGACGTGCGCCTGGACCGTGGTGACCCGGCCGAACAGCTCGTGGAGCACGTACTCCCAGTGCGGGAACATGTCCACGACGATGCCGCCGCCGTCCTCCGCGCGGTAGTTCCAGGAGGGGCGCTGGGCCTCCTGCCAGTCGCCCTCGAAGACCCAGTAGCCGAACTCGCCGCGCACGGACAGGATCTCGCCGAAGAAGCCGCCGTCGATGAGGCGCTTCAGCTTCAACAGGCCCGGCAGGAAGATCTTGTCCTGGACGACGCCGTGCTTGATGCCGGCCTCCTGGGCCAGGCGGGCCAGGTCGAGAGCGCCCTGGACGTCCGTGGCGGTGGGCTTCTCGGTGTAGATGTGCTTGCCGGCGGCGACGGCCTTCTTGATCGCCTCCACCCGGGCCTGGGTGACCTGGGCGTCGAAGTAGATGTCGACGGTGTCGTCCGCGAGGACCGCGTCCAGGTCGGTCGACCACTCGGTCAGGCCGTGGCGGGCGGCCAGCTCCTCCAGGGCGTGGGCGCGGCGGCCGACCAGGATCGGTTCGGGCCACAGCACGTCGCCGTCGCCGAGGTCGAGGCCGCCCTGCTCGCGGATCGCGAGGATCGAGCGCACCAGGTGCTGCCGGTATCCCATGCGTCCCGTCACGCCGTTCATGGCGATGCGCACTGTCCTGCGTGTCACGAAAGTTCCCTCCGTACAGCCGTAGCAAGCGCTTTCTATGCGGGATGACGCTAGCCTGCCGACAGCGGCCCGGACAAGAGGGGGCCCGTCAATCGGTCAGAGGCCACGGAGGAAAGCGATGACAGTCACCCTGGCGGACGTGGCGGCCCGCGCCCGGGTGTCCCCGGCCACCGTCTCCCGTGTGCTGAACGGCAATTACCCGGTGGCGGCGTCCACCCGGGAACGGGTGCTGCGCGCGGTGGACGACCTGGACTACGTGCTGAACGGGCAGGCCAGCGCCCTGGCGGCGGCCACCTCGGACCTGGTCGGCGTCCTCGTCAACGACATCGCCGACCCGTTCTTCGGGATCATGGCGGGCGCCGCGCAGACGGAGATAGGCGGGCCCGGCGACGGGTCCGGCCGGGCGGGCGGCGAGAAACTGGCGGTCGTCTGCAACACCGGGGGCTCCCCCGCCCGCGAGCTGACCTACCTCACCCTGCTCCAGCGCCAGCGCGCCACCGCCGTCGTCCTCACCGGGGGCGCGGTGGAGGACCCGGAGCACCAGACGGCGATGGCCGCGAAGCTCGCCAAGCTCGCGGAGGCGGGGACCCGGGTCGTGCTCTGCGGGCGGCCCCCGCTGCCGGACGGGGCGTCCGTGGTGGCGGCGCTGGCCTTCGACAACCAGGGCGGCGCCCGGCGCCTCACCGAGCACCTGCTCTCCCTCGGCCACCGCCGGATCGGCTATGTCGCGGGCCCCCTGGAACGGACCACCACCCGCCACCGCCTGGCCGGTCACCGGGAGGCGATGCGCGCGGCGGGGGCGGCCGGGGACGAGGACCGGCTGACGGTGCACGGCTCGTACGACCGGGGCTCCGGCTACGACGCCACGGTCGAACTCCTGCGCCGCGAACCGGGGATCACGGCGGTCGTCGCCGCGAACGACACGGTGGCGCTCGGCGCGGCGGCGGCGGTCCGCGACCGGGGGTTGCGCATCCCCGAGGACATCTCGGTGGCCGGCTTCGACGACCTGCCGTTCTCCGTGGACGTGGTCCCGGCCCTGACGACCGTGCGGCTGCCGCTCTTCGAGGCCGGGGCGCGGGCGGGCCGGCTGGCCATGGGCAAGGAGGACCCGCCGCCCGGCGGCATCGCGCTGATCCCGGCCGAGCTGATGGTGCGCGGCTCGACGGGGGCGCCCCGGGGTGAGTCCTTCGGGCCTGGGTACACGGGAGGGCCACCGCCCTCGTGGAACGACGGAAGGAACACCACGTGAAGCTCGCTTTCTCCACCCTCGGAGTGCCGGGGCTGCCCATGCCCGAGGTCGTCTGGCTGGCCGCCGGGGGCGGCTACCAGGGGGTCGAGCTGCGCGCCCACCCCGAGGAGCCGGTGCACCTGGGGCTCGGCGCGTCCGGACGGGCCGCGGTGCGCGCGGAGTTCGAGCGCGGCGGGGTGGAGATCCTGACCGTCGCCGGGTACGCGCGGGTCGCCGCGGAGGGCGAGGACCAGCCGGTCCTGGACGAGCTGGCCGCGCTGACCGAGCTGGCCCGGGACCTGGGCGCGTCGTACGTCCGGGTGTTCCCCGGCGGCGGCGACCAGGACCCGGAGGAGGCCGACGCGGCCGCCGCCCGCCGGCTGGGCGCGGCCGCTCCGTACGCCGCCGACCTGGGCGTACGCATCCTCCTGGAGACCCATGACTCGCACCGGGCGGGGGCCGACGTGGCCCGGGTGGCGGGTACGGTGGGGCACAAGAGCATCGGTGCGCTGTGGGACGTCATGCACACCTGGCTGGCGGGCGAGGAACCGGTGGCCAGCCACGCGGTGCTGGCCCCGCACCTCGGCTACGTACAGGTGAAGGACATCGCGTCGGCGGACGACACCACGCCGCTCGCGCTCGGGGAAGGGGTGCTGCCGCTGCGGGCGTGCCTGGACACGCTGGACCCGGACGGCTGGGTCTGCTGGGAGTACGAGAAGCGCTGGTACCCGGGGGCGGCGGAGCTGCCGGAGCTGCTGGGCGCGGGCCGCGAGCACCTGTTGCGGCTGGGCGCGCCGAAGCAGTAAGCGGTCTCAGGCGGGTGCCGGCTCCGGGGCGGGCGCCCGGCGCGTCCCGGTCAGCGAGGTGAGCGCGACCCCGCCGACGAGGAGCGCCGCCGCGCACCACCGCAGCGGGCTCACCGACTCACCGAGCACCAGCGCGGCCGAGGACATGCCGAAGACGGGCACCAGCAGGGTGAAGGGGGCCACCGAGGACGCCTGGTAGCGGCTGAGCAGGAAGCCCCACGCGCCGAAGCCGAAGACCGTGGCGATCCAGGCGACGTAGACGATGGCTCCGGCCCCGCTCCAGTCGAGCCCGGCCAGCGCCTCGCGGTCGCGGTCCCAGCCCTCGAAGAGCAGGGAGAGCCCGAGCAGCGGCAGGACGGGCACCGTCGAGACCCACACCATGAAGTTGAGCGGGTCGGGCGGGGCGGCCTTGCGGGTCAGCACGTTGGACACGCCCCAGCAGGCCGCCGCCGCGATCACCAGGACGAAGGCGAGGACGGGACCGCTCGCGCCCTCGTCGACCGCCGCGACGCCGATGCCGGCGAGCGCCACGCCCATGCCCAGCAGCTTCACGCGCCCCGGCCGTTCGCCCAGCGCCACGGCCGCGAAGAGCGTGGTGAACACGGCCTGGACCTGGAGGACGAGCGAGGAGAGACCGGCGCCCATCCCCCGGTCCATGCCGATGAACAGCAGCCCGAACTTGGCGACCCCGAGGGCCAGCCCGACCCCGACGATCCACTTCCAGGCGACCTTCGGCCTGCCCACGAGGAAGACGGCCGGCAGCGCGGCGGCCAGGAAGCGCAGGGCCGAGAAGAGGAGCGGCGGGAAGTGGTCGAGACCCAGCTCGATGACGACGAAATTGACGCCCCAGACGGCTGCCACCAGGGCGGCCAGGGCGATGTGGAGGGGACGCATGGACCGAGGATCACCCGGCCCGACCATGTAGCACCAGCGCGCGTTCCTTCATGGTGGAATTGAGCATCGCTAACGATTCACGGCCCGTTTCGGAGGCTTCGGATGCTCGATCTCGCCCGGCTGCGCGCGCTGCACGCGGTCTCCGTCCACGGTTCCGTCGCGGGCGCGGCGGCGGCCCTCGGCTACACCCCGTCGGCGGTCTCGCAGCAGATCACGAAGCTGGAGCGGGAGACCCGTACGACCCTGCTGGAGCGGCGCGGCCGGGGCGTCGCGCTGACCGAGGAGGCCGTCCATCTGGTGTCCGCCGCCCAGCAGTTGCTGGCGATCGTGGAGCGCGCGGAGACCTCGCTGGAGGAGCGCCGGGGGCTGCCGACGGGCCGCCTTTCGGTGGGCGCGTTCGCCTCGGCGGCGCGTGGGCTGCTGCCGGGGGTCCTCGCGGATCTGGACCGGGAGCACCCGGGGCTCGACGTGCGGATGACCGAGGTGGACCCGCATCTGTCGGTGGACCTGGTCGCCAAGGGCGTGATCGATCTGGCCGTCGCGCACGACTGGGACATCGCGCCGCTGCCGGCCCCGGAGGGCGTGGAGCAGGCGGTGATCGGGGACGACGCGTGCGACCTGCTGGTCCCGGCGGGGCACCGGCTGGCGGGGCGGGACGGGGTGCGGCGCGAGGAGCTGGCCCGGGAGCGGTGGATCTGCCAGCCGCCGGGGACGGTCTGCCACGACTGGCTCGTACGGACGCTGCGCGCGGCGGGCTACGAGCCGGACATCCGGCACCAGGCGGAGGAGAACCACACCCAGCTCGCCCTGCTCGCCGCCGGTCTCGGGGTCGCGATGATCCCCCGGCTCGGGCGCGGACCGCTGCCGGAGGGCGTGGTGGCGGTGCGGATGGACCCGGTGCCGGTGCGGCGGCTGTACGCGCTGTGGCGGACGGGGGCGGCCCGGCGGCCCGCGATCACGGCGGCGGTGGCGGCCCTCCAGGCGCACGGGGCGGGGGCGGGGCTGCGGTAGGCGGGCCGGCAGGTGGCGGGGACGCGCTCAAAACGGCCCGCACCCTTGACCGGAAGTTATTTTCTGGATATCCGTGCTCCTTGGAAGTTTCTTTCACCCCCTCGTCACCGAGAACGGCCGAAGGAGCTCACGTGCACCACCGCACCTCCAGACGCACCCTCCTCACCGCCACCGCCGCCACCGCCGTCGCGGCGGCAGCGGGCATGGCGACCGCCCCGGGGGCCTCTGCCGCCCAGGGCACCGGCACCGCGCACAGCGGTCACACCTCCGCCGCCACGACCCGGCGGCTGAAGCGGCTCATCTCCCGGATGAGCCTGGAGGAGAAGGTCGGCCAGCTCTTCGTCATGCGGGTCTACGGGCACTCCGCCACCGACCCCGACCAGGCCGACATCGACTCCAATCTCGCCGAGATCGGGGTGCGTACGGCCGCCGAGATGATCGCCAAGTACCACGTCGGCGGGATCATCTACTTCGCCTGGGCCCACAACACCCGCGACCCGCACCAGATCGCCGAGCTCTCCAACGGCATCCAGCGCGCGGGGCTCGCGGGCCCGTCCCGCATCCCGCTGCTGATCTCCACCGACCAGGAGCACGGCATCGTCTGCCGCGTCGGCGAACCGGCCACGCTGATGCCGGGCGCGATGGCGCTGGGCGCGGGCGGTTCGCGCTCCGACGCCCGCAGGGCCGGGCAGATCGCGGGCGCCGAGCTGGCGGCGCTCGGCATCAACCAGAACTACGCGCCGGACGCCGACGTCAACGTGAACCCGGCCAACCCGGTCATCGGCGTCCGCTCCTTCGGCTCCGACCCGCAGTCCGTGGCCGGGATGGTCGCCGCGCAGGTGAAGGGGTATCAGAGCGCCGGAATCGCCTCCACGGCCAAGCACTTCCCGGGCCACGGCGACACGAGCACCGACAGCCACACCGGCCTGCCGGTCATCGGCCACACCCGGGAGCAGTGGGCGGAGCTGGACGCGCCCCCGTTCCGGGCGGCCGTCGCGGCGGGGATCGACTCGATCATGACCGCGCACATCGTGGTGCCCGCGCTCGACCCGGCCGAGGACCCGGCGACCCTGTCGAAGCCGATCCTCACCGGCATCCTGCGCGAGGAGCTGGGCTACGACGGGGTCGTGGTCACCGACTCGCTCGGCATGCAGGGCGTGCGCACGAAGTACGGGGACGAGCGGGTGCCGGTGCTCGCGCTCCAGGCGGGGGTGGACCAGCTGCTGAACCCGCCGAGCCTGGACGTCTCGTGGAACGCGCTGCTGGCGGCCGTGAAGAGCGGCGAGGTCAGTGAGGCCCGGCTCGACGAATCGATCCTGCGCATCCTGCGCCTGAAGACGAAGCTGGGGCTCTTCGACCGGCCGTTCGTCTCCGGGCACGGGGTGGACCGTACGGTCGGCACCCGGGCGCACCTGGCCGCCGCCGACCGGATCGCCGAGCGCACGACGACCCTGCTGGCCAACGAGGGCCGGCTGCTGCCGCTGTCGCGCCGCTCGCACCGGAACCTGCTGGTGGTGGGCGCCGACCCGGCCTCGCCGTCGGGCACCACGGGACCGCCGACGAAGACGCTGGCCGAGGCGTTCGACGAGCTGGGCTTCGCGGCGACCGCGCTGTCCACCGGGACCGCGCCCACGAAGGCGGCCATCGACGCGGCGGTGGCGGCGGCGCGGGGCAAGGACGCGGTGGTGGTGGGGACGTACAACGTCTCGGCGACCAGCTCGCAGCGGACGCTGGTCAGCGCGCTGGCCGCGACCGGCGTACCGGTGATCACGGTCGCCATCCGCAATCCGTACGACATCGCGCGGCTGGCGGACACGGGGCACAGGGCGCACCTGGCCGCGTACTCCTGGACCGATGTCGAACTGCGCGCGGCGGCCCGGGTGATCGCGGGCCGGGTCCGGCCGGAGGGGAAGCTTCCGGTGCCGGTACAGCGGGCGGACGACCCGTCGCAGGTGCTGTACCCGGTGGGGTACGGGCTGAAGTACTGAGCCCGGTCGGCCTAGACTCGGCAGCATGAAGCCACAGCGGTTAGGAACGCTCAGTCTCCGCCTCGATGCTTTGTACTGCCTGGTCATGGGGTCCGTCGTGGCCCTGACCGCGCCCGCGACCGCTTCCGCCGTCCCGCTGCCCCTGCCGCTGATCGTCGCGGCAGGGGCAGCGGTCGTCGGGTGGGCGGGTGCGGTGGAGTGGATGCGGGTGAAACTGCCGCAGCCGCGTGCGCTGCGGATCGTGCTGACCGCCAACATCGCGGCGACCCTGCTCGTCGCCGCGCTGGCGGTGGCCGCCGTCCCCGTGCTCTCGGTGCTGGTGATCCTGTCCGTGGCCGTGGACATCGCGCTGTTCGCCGTGAGCCAGGCGGTCGCGCTCACCCGGCTGCGTACGACGACGGCCTGACCCGCGCCGGAGGCGTTCGGCGGGGGCCGTTCCGTGTCCTACGGACGCCGGACGCCGAGGCGGTGGTCGGTCGTCAGCTCCTTGTTGTCGAGCCGCGCGTCGAACTTCGCGAGCGGCTTCGCCTTGGACTCGTCCTGCTGCACGGCGGCCGGGGCGACGCCCGCCCAGCGCAGGATCGCGGCGGTGGCCGTGGCGTTCTCCGAGGGCGCGAGGCCCGCGACGTTCGAGCCGTGGTTCCCGCCGGGCACGGTGAACACGTAGCTGTCACGGGCGCCCGCCCCGAGCCGGAAGCGCTCGGCGCCCCACGGGTCGTTCTCGCCGTAGACGTACAGCATGTGGGTGGCGTGGTGCCTCACCCAGGTGTCGACGTCGCGCATCACGGAGGGCTGGAACCTCATCGGGATGGAGCGCGGCACGAAGTTGCGCGGCGGCTGGTAGCCGTAGCGGCTCAGATTCCCCAGCCAGGGCTGCTTGATGTCGGGCGAACCGAGCTGGGTGCCCGCCTGGTAGTAGTACGGCGTGTAGTTGGCCAGGCCCTGGTCGGTGTAGGCGGAGAAGCCGGAGATGGCGTCGACCGAGTTCCAGATCTCCTGGTCGGTGGCCTTCTTCGCGTCGGCCGGCAGGGTGTCGCAGTCGGCGAGCAGGCTGTACTGCCAGAACGCCCACACGTAGTCCATGACGACGGCCTCGTACGCCCGGTCCAGCGAGCCGACGGTGTCGAAGGTGTAGCCGTTGTCGGCGGCGTACCGCGCGTACTTCTCCTCCAGCGGTGCGCGGCGGATCAGGGCCTCGCGCTGGACGCCGCCGAGCTTGTCGCGGCACTCCTTGGTGCCGACCTTCGCGAAGAACCGGTCGTACGCCGAGTCCTCCTTGTTCACCACGTCGTTGGGGGCGACATAGGCGACGACGCCGTCCATGTCCTTCGGGTAGAAGCGCTCGTAGTACGTGGCGGTCATGCCGCCCTTGGAGCCGCCGGTGGTCAGCCAGTTCTCGGAGTAGATCCGCTTGAGCGCGGTGAAGACGCGGTGCTGGTCGCTGGCCGCCTGCCAGATGTCGAGCTTGGACCAGTCGGCGGGCGAGGGGCGCGACGGGGTGAAGTACCGGTACTCCAGCGAGACCTGGTTGCCGTCGATGATCCGGGTGGGCTCGGAGCGGCTGGGGTTGGTCGAGACGTTGTAGCCGCCGGTGTAGAAGACCGTGGGGCGGGAGGTGTCCTTGTGCAGCAGGGTGATCCGCTGCTGGAACGTTCCCTTGGACGGGTGGCGGTGGTCGACCGGCTGGGTGTAGTTGAGGACGAAGTAACGGTAGCCCGCGTAGGGCTTCTCCTGGATGAGACTCATGCCTGGGATGGCCAGGATGCGGTCCTTGATGTCCGTGCTCGTTCCGCCGTCGTTCACGGCGGTGCCGAGCGGGGCCGGTTCGGCGGCGGTGGCCGCCCCGGCCGAGGCACCCGTCGCACTCACCGTGCCGATGAGCACCGCGAGCGACAGGATTCCTCTGAGCGCCTTGCGCATGCGTGTCCTCCCCTGAGCCGTCTGCGGAGTCCCGCGAGACGCCTCTTGGTCCACAGCTGACGCGGTGAACCTAGCGGGGCGACACGCGCACCACCAGACCCCGTTGCCGGGGACCGGGAGGTCTCACCCGGTCAGCAGAGAATCCAGCCCGTGCCGGTGCCCTTGCCCGCGATCTTTCCGGAGACCCGCACGCACCGGTTCAGCGCGTGGACGGTCACCGGGCCCGCCCGCTGGGTGTAGCGGCCGCTGTCCGTGACGGGGAGGCCGCCGCGCGGCTGGATGGTCACGGCCATGGGGCGGCGCTTGCCGGGCCGGGAGGCGACGGCGGTGACGCAGGCATAGGCACGCGACTTGTAGACGCGGATCTCCCCCGTGGCGAACGTGACCGTCTTCTTCGGGCGGCCCGCGCACACCGAGGCGGCGTCCGCGCTCCCCGCGACCGCCCCGCCGGTCACCAGTGCGAGGGAGGTGGCCAGGGCAAGGAGCACGGCATGGCGGCGGAGCCCGCGCCGCGCGCCCCAGGCATGTCCTTCGGTCCCTCTGGTCACAGCCGCCCCATCGCTTCATCGAACATCCGCGCCTCTACCCGACACCTGGGCGCATATGCCTGTACCTGCGTACGACGCGGGAGGCCATCCGGAGGTTGCATCCGGCGGGCCCGGCACCCGCGGGGGCGGCAGCGGCCCACCATGGACCCGGACAGGACAGACCACCATGAAAGGCAGGAACCGTCATGACCCGTACCCGCTCCGCGCGGCGCACCGCCGGACGTGCGCTGCTCGCCTCCACGCTCCTCGCCGCCGCCGTCGCCGTGCCCGTCGCCGTGCCCGCCGCCACGGCCGCCCCGCGCGAGGCATCCGCCGGGGCGACGGTCCGGGACGAGACGTCGACCCGGGAATCCCGGCTGGTGGACGACTTCTACAGCGCGTACGTCGACGCGGTGGCCGCCGAGGACGGCGGGGACCTCGCCACCGCGCTGCGCGGCTTCTACCTCACTCCGGGGCTGCGCGCCCGCCTGGCCGACTGGGAGGCGGCGCACCACGCGGACGGCGTGCTCCTCGCCCAGGACGTCCCGGTGGAGCACCGGGTCACCCCGGGCCACAGCGGCGCCGGACACACCTGGTCCACGGTCCGGCTCACCTGGGGATCGCCCGAGGACCCCGCGTACACCTACCTGACCGTGCGCTCCGACCTCGCGACCGGGAAGATCTCGGCGATCCGCGACGGGGAATAGGCCCTGGCTCACACCCCGGCCGGCTCGTCCTCCCCTATGAACGTGCGCCACAGCACCGCGTAGTGCCCGTCGCGGGCGAGGAGTTCGTCGTGGGTGCCGTCCTCCACGACCCGGCCGTGGTCCATCACTACGACCCGGTCCGCGCGGGCGGCGGTGGTCAGCCGGTGCGCGACGACGAGCGTGGTGCGGCGGCCCGCGAGCCGGTCGGTCGCCTGGTTGACCTGCGCCTCGCTGGCCAGGTCGAGCGAGGCGGTCGCCTCGTCCAGGAGCAGGATGTCCGGGTCGACCAGCTCGGCGCGGGCGAGCGCGATCAGCTGGCGCTGTCCGGCCGAGAGGTTGCGGCCCCGCTCGGCGACCTCGTGGAGGTAGCCGCCGTCCAGCGTGGCGATCATGTCGTGCGCCCCGACCGCCCTGGCGGCCGCCTCCACCTCCGCGTCGGTGGCGTCCGGCCGCCCGTAGGCGATGGCGTCGCGCACGGTCCCGGCGAAGAGGTACGCCTCCTGCGGGACGACTCCGAGCCGGCGCCGGTACGCGGTGAGCCCGAGGTCGCGCAGGTCGGCGCCGTCGACCGTGATCCGGCCCTCCGTCGGGTCGTAGTACCGGGCGACCAGCTTGACCAGGGTGGACTTCCCGGCCCCGGTCTCCCCGACGAAGGCGACGGTCTGCCCGGCCGGGATGCGCAGGTCGACGCCCCGGAGGGCCGCCTCCTCGTCCCCGTAGGCGAACGACACGTCCTCGAAGGCGATCTCGCCGCGCAGTTCGCGGACGCGCCGCGGGTCGTCGCGGTCGGTGGTGGAGGCGGGCTCGCGCAGGAGTTCCTGGATGCGGCCGAGGGAGACGGCGGCCTGCTGGTAGCCGTCGAAGACCTGGGAGAGCTGCTGGACGGGCGCGAAGAACAGGTCGATGTAGAGCAGGTAGGCGACCAGCGCGCCCGCGGTGAGCGTGGCGTCGTCCACCCGGTGGGCGCCGACGATCAGCACGGCCGCCGCGGCCACCGACGACAACAGCTGGACGAACGGGAAGTAGACGGAGATCAGCCACTGCCCGCGCACCCGCGCCTCGCGGTACTCGTCGCTGCGGGCCGCGAACGCGTCGGCCCCGTCCCGCTCGCGCCGGAACGCCTGCACGATGCGGAGGCCGGCGACGGACTCCTGGAGGTCCGCGTTGACGACGCTGATCCGCTCCCGGGCCAGCTCGTACGCCTTGACGCTCTTGCGGCGGAAGAAGACGGTCCCGACGACGAGGACGGGCAGGGTCGCGAAGACGACCAGGGCCAGCTCCACGTCGAGGACCAGCAGCGCGACCATGATGCCGAGGAAGGTGACGACGGAGACGAAGGCGGTGACCAGGCCGGTCTGGAGGAACGTGGACAGCGCGTCCACGTCCGTCGTCATCCGGGTCATGATGCGGCCGGTCAGCTCGCGCTCGTAGTAGTCGAGCCCCAGGCGCTGGAGCTGGGCGAAGATCTTCAGCCGCAGCGCGTACAGCACCCGCTCACCGGTGCGGCCGGTCATCCGGGTCTCGCCGACCTGGGCCGCCCACTGCACGAGCACGACGACCAGGGCGAACGCGGAAGCCGTCCAGACCGCGCCCAGCGCGAGCTGGGTGACCCCGTCGTCGATGCCGTTCCGGATCAGCACCGGGAGCAGCAGCCCGGCCCCGGCGTCCACGGCGACCAGGCCGAGGCTCACCAGGAGCGGCAGCCCGAAGCCGCGCAGCAGCCGGCGCAGCCCGTAGGAGTCCTCGGGGTGCACGGCGCGGGCCTCGTCCACGTCCGGGGTGTCGTTCGCCGGGGGCAGGGCGTCCACCTGGGCGAGCAGTTCGGGCGTGGCGGGCGTGCCCGCCGTGTCGGTGGACCGCTCCTGCTCCCGGCGCACCCACAGCGCGGGCGTGATGCCGCGTTCGGCGTCGAATGCGGCGTCGATCTCCTCTTGGAGCGCGCGCTCCCCCTGCGGGTCCTCGGGGGCGGCGGCCGGGCGATGGCCTGGTGAGGGGGCGCCCAGCTCGTCGGGGTCGGTGAGCAGGCGCCGGTAGAGGGCGCAGCGGCGCTCCAGTTCCTCGTGGGTGCCGAGGTCGGCGAGGCGGCCGTCGTCGAGGACGGCGATGCGGTCCGCCAGGTTCAGGGTGGAGCGGCGGTGGGCGATGAGCAGCGTCGTGCGGCCGGCCATCACCTGGCGCAGGGCCTCGTGGATCTCGTGCTCAACGCGGGCGTCCACGGCTGAGGTGGCGTCGTCCAGGAGCAGCAGGCGGGGGTCGGTGAGGATGGCGCGGGCGAGGGCGATGCGCTGGCGCTGGCCGCCGGAGAGGGTGAGTCCGTGCTCGCCGACCTTGGTGTCGTAGCCGTTCGGCAGCTCGGCGATGAAGCGGTGGGCCTGGGCGGAGCGGGCGGCCTGTTCGATCTGCTCGTCGGTGGCGCCGGGCAGGCCGTACGCGATGTTGGCGCGGACGGTGTCGGAGAACAGGAAGCTGTCCTCCGGGACGAGCCCGATCGCGGCGCGCAGCGAGTCCAGGGTCAGTTCCCGCACGTCGTGGCCGCCGACGAGGACCGCGCCGTGCGTCACGTCGTAGAAGCGCGGCAGGAGCAGCGACACGGTGGACTTGCCGCTGCCGGAGGCGCCGACGACGGCGACGGTCTCGCCGGGTTCGATGGTGAGCGAGAAGCCGTCGAGGACGGGGCGGCGGGCCTCGGCTCCGCCTCCAAGGTCCTTGTCACTGGCGTAGCCGAACCGCACGTCCTCGAACTCGACGCTCGCCGGGGCGTCGGCGGGCAGCTCCTTGGTGCCGTCCTCGATGGAGGGCTCGGTGTCGATGAGCTCCAGCACGCGTTCGACGCCGGCGCGGGCCTGCTGGCCGACGGTGAGGACCATGGCGAGCATCCGGACCGGGCCGACGAGCTGCGCGAGGTACGTGGAGAACGCGACGAACGTGCCGAGGGTGATCTCGCCCCGGGTGGCCAGCCAGCCGCCGAGGGCCAGCATCGCGACCTGGCCGAGGGCGGGCACGGCCTGGAGGGCGGGGGTGTAGCGGGAGTTCAGCCGGATGGTGCGCAGCCGGCCGGCGAACAGCCTGCGGCCGACCTCGCGCAGCTTGCCGGTCTCCTGCTCCTCCTGCCCGAAGCCCTTGACGACGCGGACGCCGGAGACGGCTCCGTCCACGACGCCGGCGACGGCGGCCGCCTGCGACTGGGCGTACCAGGTGGCGGGGAAGAGGCGGGCGCGGGAGCGGCGGGCGATGTACCAGAGGGCGGGGGCGACGGCGACGGCGACGAGCGTCAGCAGCGGCGACAGCCAGGCCATGATGACCAGGGAGATCAGGAACAGGAGCACGTTCCCGATGGTCATCGGGAGCATGAAGAGCAGGCTCTGGATGAGCTGGAGGTCGCTGGTGGCGCGTCCGACGACCTGGCCGGTGGACAGTTCGTCCTGGCGCCTGCCGTCGAGCCGGGTGATCGTCCCGTACATGCCGGTCCGCAGGTCGTGCTGGACGTCGAGGGCGAGCCGGCCGCCGTAGTAGCGGCGGATGTAGGTGGCGGCGTAGACGAGGACGGCCGCCACGATCAGCAGGCCGGTCCACACGGCGAGCGAGCGGGTGTGGCCGACGACCACGTCGTCGATGATCACCTTGGTGATCAGGGGGACGAGGGCCATCACGGCCATACCCGCGAGCGAGGAGCCGAGCGCCAGCAGGACGTTGCGCCGGTAGCGCCAGGCGTACCCGCTCAGTCTCCGCGCCCAGCCGCCTCGCTGCCCGCGTTCCGTCTCCCGTGCGTCCGCCACCCGGTGCCTCCCGTTCGACCTGATCCGACGGAAGGCTCCAACGCGGTGTGCTGCGGATTTCATCCCTCCGCGACGAATACGGGAGCTGCGGCCCAGGCCTCTTCCCTCCGGCCGGCCGCGTTCAGCCGTCGCTGCCGCCTTCCCCGCCCCGGGCCGTTCCGGTCTTCTCGCCCCGGCCGGGCCGTGGCCGGGGGGACCCGGTCGCCGTGCCGCTCGGTGTGGCCGACGCCGTCGGGGTCTCTTCACTCGGTGTGGCCGGTGTGGTGGGAGAGGTGGTCGAGGGGGTGGGCTCCGCACTCCGCGTGGGCGCCGCCGTGTCCGCCGGGTCGTCCGAGCCGGTGGCGGGAGCGAAGGCGCGGGGCGTACCGGACGAGGCGGCGGGGGTGCCGGGCGGGGGCGTGTCCGCGGTCCGGCGGGGGCCGGCCGGGGCGTGCGGGCCGGTGGGCCGTGCCGCCGGTGGCGGTGTGCGGGTCGTCGCGCGCTCGCCTCCGCCGTTACGGGCATGGCTGCCGGCCGTGGGAGTGGCTGAGGTCCGGGGCGCGCCCGGGCCGGCGTCGGTCGGGGCGGAGCTGCCCGTGACGGCCAGTACGACCGCCGCGACGGCGGCGAGGGCGACGCCCCCGCCGGCCATGGCGGTGCGTCCTCGGGCGGGGCGGGCATCGTCGTCCCCGGCGCGCGGCGGAGGCACGGACGCGGGCGTGGACGTGGGCTCCACGTCCCCCGCCATCTCCGTCAGGGCGCGGGCGCAGTCGCGGGCCGTCGGGCGGGCCTCGTCCTCCTTGGCCGTCATCCGGCCGAGCAGAGCGCGGAACTCCTCCGGCGCGTCGAGCGGCAGGGCGGGTGGGCGGTGCAGCCGTGCGATCGCGGCCTCGACGGGGCCGCCGCCGTACTCCAGCCTGCCGGTGAGGCATTCGAGGAGCACCAGGCCGAGGGCGTAGATGTCGGCGGGCCGCCCCACGGGCCGGCCGAGCACCTGCTCGGGGGACAGGTAGGCGGCGGTCCCCACGAGGGTGTCGGCCACCGTCCGGGTCGTGGCGTCCAGGGGCCTGGATATGCCGAAGTCGGCCAGGTACGGGCGGTGGGCGGAATCCAGGAGGATGTTGGACGGCTTGACGTCGCGGTGGACGATGCCGGCCTCGTGTGCGTGGGCCAGCGCCTCGGCGAGGCCGGCTCCGAGTGCCGCGGCGGCGTCGGGGGACAGCGGCCCCTCGGCGATGTGGTTCTTCAGCGTGGTGCCTTCGATCAGCTGCATGACCAGGAAGGCGCGTCCGTCGTGGTGCCCGGCGTCAAAGGCGGTGACCAGTCCGGGGTGGTGCAGCCGAGCCAGGATCTCCGCTTCGCCGCGCCAGCTCTCCTCGGCGTCGAGGGAGGTGTCGGTCCGGAAGACCTTGACCGCCACCGGTCGTCTCATCCTCAGGTCGAAGCCCCGGTGGACGTCCGCCGCACCCCCCGAACCGAGAGGCTCGTCAAGACGGTACCGGCCGCTGAGCACCTCGGCGTGAAGCCGGGGAGCCGTGGCCTGGGCAGATTCGCGAAGCCTCATTCCCTCTCCTACCGCGTTGGGGGGGCTTACGCCAGTCGGTGATCCGGACGCGACGCTCCTTGAGACGCCGCGTACCCGGAAGAACCGCGTGCAGCCCTGCCGATTGCGGTAGTCGGCTGTCGGCCCCCGCTCGGGTCCGGTGGGAGTCGGGCCCGAGCGGGACGGGGCCCCGGGTCCGGCTACCGCGGCTCGGCGGTGAGCATCCGGCCGGCGGGCGCCTCCGGGACCGGCGGGACGGCTTCCTGCGGGGCGACGGGGACGGCCGGGGCGGCCGGGGCGGAGAGGACCCTGGGGCCGTGCATGATGCGCGGGTTGAGGTCCTTGTGGACGACCCGGGCGACGGCCTGGATGGTGTCGACGCCGTCGTTCATCGTCTTGTTGTCCTGGGTGAGCACGGTCAGCCCGTAGTCGTGGCCGTTGCCCGTGAAGGCGCCGATGCTGTGGACCCGCCAGCCGTGCGTGGAGCGCGGCAGCCAGCCGTTCTTGACCTGGACGGTGGTCCCGGTCACGGCCCCTGCCGGGGTGCCCCAGCGCTGCGCGGGGACGACCTTCTTCATCAGCCCCAGCTCGTAGGAACGGGCGCTGTCGGTGAGCACGGAGTTCTTCGAGGTCAGCAGGGTCAGCAGCCGCTGCTCGTCCTGGGCGGTTATCTGCGTCAGGCCCCAGTAGCCGCCGGAACCGGGCACGGTGTGGGTCATCCCGGCCGCCTTGAGGAAGGCGTTGACCTTGCTGACGCCGAGCTGCTTCCACAGGCTGGTGGTCGCGTCGTTGTCCGACTTGGTGATCATCTTGGTGCTGAGGTCGATCTCGCGCTGGGTGAGGTGGCGGTTGTGCTTGGCGTTGTCCCACAGGAGCATGGCCAGCACGGTCGCCTTCACGACGCTCGCCGAGTCGTACGTGCTCGTCGCGCGCAGCGTGCACGTGGTGTCGGTGGACCGGTCGTAGAGCGCGAGCGCGACGGTGGACTTGCGGCCCTTGAGCGCGGCGGTGATGTCCTTGGTCAGCTGGGCGGCGAGCCCGGCCCGCCCGGAGGTGCAGCTCACCTTCGCGGTCGCGGCGGACGCGGGCGCCGCGGCGAGGGCGACTGGGGCGAGGACCCCGGCGGCGACGGCGGCACAGAGCGCGGCGCGGGTGCGCCCGGTGGTACGGGACGTGGTCATGGTGCGTTCCCCCTGAACGGTTCCTGCGGACGGCCCCCCGGCACGCCCGCAAGAGATGACTCGCGGGGAGCCGGAAGGTTGTACGTCCCACAGGGCCGGCGGGGGCCTGTTACAGGTCTGTCGATCTACGGGTGCGCGGGCTCACAGATGCGTCGGCTCGAACATCGTCAGGTGGACCGGGAGGACGACGACCGAGGGCCCCGGCCGCCCGAGCGCCTCGGCCAGGTCGGCGGCGAGCGTTTCGGGGCCCGTACGGACGGCGGGGACGCCGAAGGACGCGGCGAGGGCCGTGAAGTCCGGGCGGGCCAGCTCCGTGGCGGTGGTCTCGCCGAAGGCACCGGTCAGGTACTCGCGCAGGATGCCGTAGCCGCCGTCGTCCACGATCAGCCAGGTCACCGGCAGGTCGTACTGCCGGGCGGTGGCCAGTTCCGCGACGGAGTACATCGCGCCGCCGTCGCCGGAGACCGCGAGGACCGGCCGGGTCGGGTCGGCCACCGCCGCGCCGAGCGCCGCCGGGAACGCGTAGCCGAGGCCGCCCGCGCCCTGGGCGGAGTGCATGGTGTTCGGGCGGCGGGCGTCGAACGCGGCCCAGGCCCAGTAGCCGAGGATCGTCATGTCCCAGAAGCTGGGCGAGGCGTCGGGCAGGGCGGTCCGGATCGCCGCGAGAAGGTCCTGCTCCAGGTCCCGGCCCTGGCCGGCGATCCGGTCCCGGACCCGGGCGAGCACTCCGGCGGCCCGGTCCGCGGCGGCCGGGTCCTCGCGCGGGGCGACCGCGTCGATGAGGTCGGCGAGCGCGTCGCGGGCGTCCGCGTGGATACCGAGCGCGGGGAGGTTGGCCTCCAGCTTGCCGGCGTCCGCCTCGATCTGGATCACCCGGCCGCGCGGGGCGAACGTGTAGTAGTTGGAAGAGAGTTCGCCGAGTCCGGAGCCGACGACGAGCAGGACGTCGGCGTCCTCCAGGAAGTCGGTGACGTGCCGGTCCTCCACCCACGACCGGAGCGAGAGCGGGTGGACCCAGGGGAAGGCGCCCTTGCCCCCGTACGTGGTGACCACCGGGGCGTCGAGCTTCTCGGCGAGCGCCCGCAGCTTCCCGGAGGCGTCGGACCGTACGACCCCGCCGCCCGCGACGATCGCCGGGCGCTCCGCGTGCGACAGCAGGTGCGCGGCGACCGCGATGAGTTCGGGCCGGGCGTGCAGCTCGCGCGGGGTGGCGTCCGGGGCGAGGACGACGGGCAGCGCGGTCTCCGCGTCCAGCACGTCCTGCGGGATCTCTACCCAGACGGGGCCGTGCGGGGCCGTGAGCGCGGACTCCCAGGCGGCGGCGATCGCGGACGGGATCTGCGAGGCGGCGCGCACGGTGTGGACGGACTTCACGACGTCCCGGAACGACGCCTGCTGGTCGCGCAGTTCGTGCAGATGGCCGTGGCGCCCGCCGCCCAGCCCGCGCACCGGGATCTGGCTGGACACCGCGAGGACGGGCGCGGAGGCGGCAGCGGCCTCCTGGAGCGCGGCGAGCGAGGTCAGCGCGCCGGGCCCGGTCGACAGGAACAGCGGGGCGACCTCGCCGGTGATCCGCCCGTAGGCGTCGGCCGCGAACCCCGCGTTGTTCTCGACGCGCAGCCCGACGTACTCCAGCGACGAGCGGCGCAGCGCGTCGAACAGCGCCAGCGCGTGCTGTCCGGGCAGCCCGAAGACCGTCGTCGCGCCGAGTCCGCGCAGCGTCTCGACGACGAGGTCGCCGCCGGTCCGCCCGGGCGGGGGGTTCAGCGCGGCCTCGATCTGCGCCGGGGTGAGCTCGGGCCGCTCGTCGTGGTGGTCGTGACTCAACGCTGCCGGGCCTCCGCGATCTGGCGGGTCATGATCGTCGTCAGCTCGTACGCGGTGTGCGAGGCGGCGACGGAGGTGATCTCCGCGTGATCGTACGCGGGGGCGACCTCGACCAGGTCGGCGGAGACCAGGTGGCAGGAGGACAGCCCGCGCACGATCTCCAGGAGCTCGCGGGAGGTGAGGCCGCCGGCCTCGGGGGTGCCGGTGCCCGGGGCGTGCGCCGGGTCCAGCACGTCGATGTCGATGGAGATGTACAGCGGCCGGTCGCCGATGCGCTGGCGCAGCTGGTCGGCGATCTCGTCCACGCCGCGCCGCATCACGTCGGCCGAGGTGACGATCCCGAAGCCCATCTTGGCGTCGTCGGTGAGGTCCTGCTTGCCGTAGAGCGGACCGCGGGTGCCGACGTGGGAGAGCGCCGAGGTGTCGAGGACGCCCTCCTCGACGGCCCGGCGGAACGGCGTGCCGTGGGTGTAGGCGGCGCCGAAGTAGGTGTCCCAGGTGTCCAGGTGGGCGTCGAAGTGGAGCAGCGCGACCGGGCCGTGCTTCTTGGCGACGGACCGCAGCAGCGGCAGCGCGATGGTGTGGTCGCCGCCGAGCGTCATCAGCCGGGCGCCCGTGGACAGCAGCTCGTCGGCCGCCGCCTCGACGGTCTCCACGGCCTCCTCGATGTTGAACGGGTTGGCCGCGATGTCCCCCGCGTCGGCGACCTGCGCCAGGGCGAACGGCGAGGCGTCCTGGGCCGGGTTGTAGGGGCGCAGCAGGCGCGACGCCTCACGGATCGCGTTGCCGCCGAAGCGGGCGCCGGGCCGGTAGGAGACACCCGAGTCGAACGGCACCCCGACGACGGCGACGTCCGCCGCGCCGACCTCGTCCAGGCGGGGCAGCCGGGCGAACGTCGCGGGCCCGGCGTACCGGGGGACGCGCGAGGAGTCGACGGGGCCGCGCGGCGCGTCGTTGCTGCTCATGGTGGATGGTGCCTTTCCCTCGGGTGCGGGTGCCGGGGTCGTCCGGCGCGTGTGCCGAAGCGACGCTAGGCGGCCGCGGGTCCGGACTGAAGTGTACGTTTCGTCCACTCACCCACCGGAACGGATGAAACCCCCCGCCGCCCCTGATCCGGCCACCCTGAGCTGTCCCCCGCGGAGCCCCATGGCATATGTTGCAGTGGCAAAGGGGGGTCGCATGGCACGGGATTACGACAGTCAGCTGCTGGAGTCGGTGGGAGTGCGCCGCCGGCGGATGCGCGACGCGCTCCTGTTCGGCACCGGCCGTGCGCGGCGGACGGCCGACGAGCGCCTGGGCAAGGTGTTCGCGGGCATCGCGATCACCGCCGTGCTGTGCGCGGGCTGCGTCGGCTGGTCCTTCCTCCAGCACACCCTGGACGAGCAGAAGGCCGAGCAGGAGAAGCAGCAGCGGCAGTACCAGCAGTACAACCGCTGACCGGTCGGCCCCGACATTTCCTGGACGTCGCGATGATTGGTTTTCGTCAGTGAGTACCGCAACGGCTTCCCGCGCGGAAATGAGCCGGGTGACCCTGGTCGGCGAGCGGCGCCGCGCGGATCTCGTCCTGCCCTCCGACACCCCGGTCGGGCAGCTTCTTCCGGACATTCTCCGGCTGCTGGACGACCGCGCCGCGGCCCGCCCGCAGACCAGGCAGCTGCTCACCGCCGACGGTTCGGCGCTGCCGCACGACGCCACCCTGGCCTCGGCGGGCGTCGGTGACGGTGCGGTGCTCCGGCTGGTGCGCAGCCACGCGGCCCCGCCCGCCCCGGTGGTCCACGACGTCACGGACCAGGTGGCCGACAGCCTGGACCTCCAGACCTGGCGCTGGCGTCCGGCCGCCCGCCGCGTCGGCGCGGGCGCGGCAGCCGTGGTCTTCGCGGTGACCGCCGCGCTGCTCGCCCGCCGTGAGTTCCCGCTCGGCGCCCTGGCCGGGGCGCTGGCGGGCGTCACGGCCCTGCTGCTGGTGGCCGGTGCGCTGGTCGCCCGGCTCGGCCGCGGCAACCGCCCGCTCGCGACCGCGCTGCTCCTCGTCTCGGCCGTGCTGGGCGTCCTCACGGCGTGGACGGCCGCCGACGCCCACGGCTGGTCCGGTGCGCTGCGGCTGGCGGGCGTGGCCGGGGCGGTCGCGCTGTCGCTGGTGCTGCTCGGGCTGCTGTCGCCGCTGGGCCGGGGCGGGCTGATCGGCGCGCTGGCCACGGCGGTGCTGACGGGTGTCTGGGAGGTCGTCGCCGCCGTGGCGGACGATCGGGCCCGGCTCGGTGCCGTGATGGCCGTGTTCTCCGTGGTCCTGCTCGGCCTGCTCCCCCGGCTCGCCCTGATGGCGTCGGGCCTGACGGGGCTGGACGACCGCCGTTCGGGAGGCGCTTCGGTCAGCCGCCACGACGTGGGCGACGCGCTGGCCGCCACGCACCGGGGCCTGGCCCTCGCGACGCTCGTCACGGCGGTGTCGGCCGCCGCCGGCGGGTACCTCCTCACCACGGCGGACCGGCCGACGGTGTGGACGGTGCTGCTGCCGTGCCTGGTGGCGGTGGTGCTGCTGTCCCGGGCCCGGGCGTTCCCGCTGGTGGCGGAGGTGGTGACGCTGTTCACCGCCGCCGGGTTCGTGGCGGTGCGGCTGGTGGTGCTGTGGCTGGACCGCTCCGGGGGCGCGGGGCCCGTCGCGGTCCTGTGCGCGGCCGCGCTGCTGCCCCTGCTCGCGCTGGTGGCGGAGCCGCCCGAGCACGTGCGGGTGCGGCTGCGGCGGACGGCCGACCTCGTCGAGTCCATCGGCGTCGTGGGGCTCTTCCCGCTCGCGGTCGGGGTGTTCGGCGTCTACGGGCAGCTGCTGAACAAGTTCTGACGACCTCCGAGACCACTGACGCGGGGCCCGGCGGGGCATCGAAGCGGCGAAGAAGGGCAGACATGCCGAACGCGGACCACAACTGGCAGGGCGACCTCCTGCGCGACCTGAAGGGGCCGGACCCGGCCGGGGCCGGTGGTCAGGGGGTCCCGGCGGCCCCGGAGGCCCCGCGCCCCGCGGTCCCGCCCGCACGGCCGGAACCCGGGACACGCACCCCTGCCCCCGCCCCCGCCGCCCGTCCCTGGCCCGGGACACCGCAGCCTCCCCCCGCCCCCGACTCGCTCCCCGTCCTCGACCGGGCGATGGCCGCCGTGGCGCGGCGGCCGGTGCGGGGCGAGGCCGTCGCCGTACGGGCCGCGCGCGCCGTGCGCCGTGTCGTCTCCGGGTCCGCCGCCCGGGAGGTCGCCGCGCTCACCCGTACCGCCGAGGTGCTCCAGCAGCCGGTGACGACGGGGCGGCAGATCGCGGTCACGTCCATCCGGGGCGGCGCCGGCAAGACGACGGTGACCGCGCTGCTCGGCACCACGTACGCGCACTACCGGCAGGACCCGGTCCTCCTCGTGGAGGCCGACCCGGCCCTGGGCTCGCTGCCGTTGCGGCTGGGCGCCGGCGCGCTGCGGTGGACCACGGCCGACCTGGCGGACATCGCCGCGCCGCAGATGTCGCTGCTCGACGTCACCGGCTATCTCGTCCAGCTCCCGGACAACGCCTGGCTGCTGCCGGGCAGCCAGGGCCGGATCGGGGCCATGGTCGACACCGTCACGTACGAACGGGTGATGGTCGCCCTGCGCCGCTACTTCGGGGTGACGGTGGTGGACTGCGAGACGCTGCCCGCCGAGGTCGCCCGGGTCGCCCTGTCCGCCGCGCAGGCCCGGGTGCTCGCGGCCCCCGCCACGCTCGACGGAGTGACCAGCACGTACGCCGTGCTCCAGTGGCTCCGGGCCCTCCCCGCGCACGTCATCGAGGGGACCGTCGTCGCGCTCTCCGTGACGACCCCGCGCCCCGGCATCGACCTCGACGCGGCGGCCGAACGCCTCGCGACGACCGGCGCCCGCGTCCACGTCCTGCCGTACGACCGGCACCTGGCGGCGGGCGGACCGCTGCGCACCGGACTGCTCTCCCGCCCGGCCCGGCTGGCCGCCACCCGCCTCGCCGCCGAGGTCTTCGAACTGTCGCAGAAGCGCCGGTGACTGCGGTGCCGAGGGCCCGCCGTCCCCTGCCCGTCCGCCGCGCGACACCGTGCCCGTACCCGTACGCCCACCCGGCCACGATCCCCGGACGGAGCCGATGAGCACCCGCCTGATCCACCGACCCGCCCGCACCACGCGCCCGCCGGCCGGTTCCGAGCCGCGCACCATCGAGGCGCCGCCCAACCTGCCCGAGGGCAAGTCCGGGAACATCGCGATGTCGCTGCTCCCGGTCGCCGGGGTCATGTCGTCCGTGGTGATGATGACGGTGGTCCGCAACAGCCGGTTCGCCGGGCTCGGCGCGATCATCCTCGTCGTCACGGTCATCGGCTCGGCGGTGCTGCTGCTCTCCCAGCGCGGCAAGGCACAGCGGACCCGGCGCACCCAGCGCGAGGCGTACCTCGCCTATGTGGAGGACCTGCGCGAGGAACTGTCGGCGGAGGAGCGGGCCCGGCGCGAGCAGGCGGACGTGCTGAACCCGTCCCCGTACGCCCTCTACGACGTCGTGCGCGACCCGGCCCGGCTCTGGGAGCGGCGCCGGGCCGACGACGACTTCCTGCGGATACGGGCCGGCACCGGCGAGATGCCGCTGCGGGACCTCCGCATCGGCGAGCAGGGCTCGTCCGTCCTCACCCCGCCCGACCTCTTCATGCTCAACGAGGCGTCGGCGGTGGTGCAGCGGTTCCGCAACGGCACCGAACTCCCCCTGACCGTCCCGCTGGACCGGGCCGGGAACGTCAGCGTGGTCGGCCCCCGCGAGGACGGCCTGCGGGTGGTGCGCGCCCTGCTCGTCCAGGCGGCCGCCCTGCACGCGCCGGACGATGTGGCGATCGCGGTCGCCGCCTCCGGTGAGCGCATGGCCGACTGGGAGTGGGCCAAGTGGCTGCCGCACCTGCTCGACCCCGAGCAGTCCGACGGCCCGGTCGCCGCCCGCCGCATCGCGCCCTCCGCCGCTCAGCTGGCCCGCCTCCTCGGACCCGAGCTGCGCCGCCGCGCCTCGTACGCGGCCGAGGTGCGCCGCGGACTGGCCGGGCGGGACGCGCTCGCGATGAACTCCCGGCTGCTCGTGGTGGTCGACGGGCACGGCGAGGACGCCGTGGACCTGCCGCGCCCCGACGACGCGGTCGGGCTGCGCGAGATGGGCGTGACCGTGGTGCACCTGCTCGACCGGCGCGTCCAGGAGCCGGACCACGTCAACGTGCGCCTCACCGTGGACGGCACGGACGTGGTCGTGGAGGACCTGCGCGGGGCGGAGACCGTCGAGTCGCACGGCACGGTGGACGAGGTCGGGGCGGACTTCGCGGAGGGCCTGGCCCGGATGATCGCGCCGCTGCGGCTGTCCGCCGAGTCCCTGGCCGACGCGCCGCTGGCCGGGCCCGTCGAGTTCGCCGCGATGCTCGGCGTCCAGGACGTGGCGGCGCCGGACCTGGACCGGCTGTGGGCGCCGCGCGGCGAACGGGCCTTCCTGCGGGTGCCGATCGGGATCAGCGACGCGCACGAGCCGGTGCTCCTGGACCTCAAGGAGTCCTCCGAGCTGGGCATGGGCCCGCACGGGCTGTGCGTGGGCGCGACCGGCTCCGGCAAGTCGGAGCTGCTGCGCACCCTGGTCCTCGGCCTGGCGGCCACCCATCCGCCGGAGGACCTGGCGCTCGTCCTCGTCGACTACAAGGGCGGGGCCACCTTCGCCCCGTTCGCGGACCTGCCGCACGTGGCGGGGGTCATCACCAACCTGGAGAACCAGGCGGGTCTGGTCGAGCGCGTCCACTCCTCGCTGGCCGGCGAGGTCAAGCGCCGCCAGCAGGCCCTGAAGGACGCGGGCAACGTCGCCGACATCGGGGACTACGCGGCGCTGCGCGCGCGGAAGCGGCCGGACCTGGAGCCGCTGCCGCACCTGTTCGTGGTGATCGACGAGTTCGGTGAACTGCTCACCGCCAAGCCGGACTTCATCGACCTGTTCCTGTCCATCGGCCGGATCGGGCGCTCCATCGGCGTGCACCTGCTGCTGTCCAGCCAGCGCATCGAGAGCGGCAAGCTCAAGGGCCTGGAGACCTATCTCTCGTACCGGCTCGGGCTGCGCACCTTCTCCGCGGACGAGTCGCGGATGGTCCTGGACACCACGGACGCCTTCCACCTCCCGCCGCTGCCCGGCTTCGGCTTCCTCAAGGTGGACACCAGCCACTACACGCGCTTCAAGGCGGGTTACGTCTCCGGACCGTACCGGGGGCCGGTCCGGACCGCCGACGAGGAGGAGACCGGGCCGCTCGCCCTCCCGTACGAGGCGTACAACACCCTCGCCGGGCCGGAGAGCGCCCCGCAGGACCGCGAGCCGTCGGCCCGCCGCCGCGAGACCGGGCCGACCGAACTCGCGGTCATGGTGGACCAGCTGACCGGGGCCGCGCCCGGGGTCCGGAGCATCTGGCTGCCCCCGCTGCCCCCGGCCGTCACCCTGGACTCCGTCGCCGGACCGCTGGACGCCGGCCCGCGCGGGATGCGGCTGACCGGGGTGCGCCCGGACGCGGGCAGGCCGGGCACCCGGCAGCGGGGCCCGCTCCTCGTGCCGCTCGGGCTGCTGGACGACCCGGCCAAGCAGTGGCAGGGGCAGTGGCTCCTGGACCTCACGGTGGCCGGCGGGCACGCGGCGGTCATCGGCGGCCCGCAGTCCGGCAAGACGACGCTGCTGCGCACCCTGGTCCTCTCGCTCGCGCTCACGCATACCCCGCAGCAGGTCGGCGTCTACGGCCTCGACCTGGTCGGCGGCGGCCTCCAGGCCCTCGCCGGGCTGCCGCACGTCGGCGGCGTCGCCGGCCGCGCCGACCGGGAGCGGGCCGCGCGCACGGTCGAGGAGGTGCGCGCGATGCTCACCCTGCGCGAGGACCTGTTCCGCGAGCACGGCATCGACTCGGTCGAGCAGCTGCGCGCCCTGCACGCGGCGGGCGGCCTGCCGCAGCTGGCGTCCGCCGAGATCGTCCTCGTCATCGACGGGTTCGGCGCGCTGCGCGACGACTTCGACGAGCTGGACGACGCGGTCGCCGACATCCTCAAGCGGGGCGGCGGCTACGGCATCCACGTCGTCGCCGGGATGCTCCGGTGGAACGACGTGCGCATCGCGATCCAGTCCAACTTCGGCACCCGCGTGGAGCTGCGGCTCAACGACCCGGGCGAGTCGAGCATCGACCGCAAGCTCGCCGAGACCCTCTCCCCCGACGAGCCGGGCCGCGTCCTCACCGACGGGAAGCTCTTCGCCCAGGTGGCCCTGCCCCGCACGGACGGGGTCGCGGAGACGGCGGAGCTGGGCGCGGTCCTGGAGCGCGCCGCGCGCACGGTCCGGGCCACCTGGCACGGCGAGGTCGCCCAGCCGGTGCGGGTGCTGCCCCACCTGCTCGAACCGTCCCTGCTGCCGGGCCGGGCGGCGGAGCCGGAGCGGGTGCCGCTGGGCCTCGACCAGTCGGCCCTGGCGCCCGTGCTGCTCGACCTGTTCGGCCACGACCAGCACCTGCTGGTGCTCGGGGACAGCGAGTGCGGCAAGACGAACCTGCTGCGGGCGGTCGCCCAGGGCTACGCCGACCGCTACGGCGAGGACGACCTCGTCTTCGCGGTGATGGACCCCCGGCGCTCGCTGCGCGGGGTGGTCCCGGAGGAGCTGAACGGCGGTTACGCGTACAACTCCAAGCTCTGCGCGGGCCTCTCCGCCGCGATCGCCTCGGAGCTGGAGAAGCGGCTGCCGGACGAGAACGCCCGCCTGGAGGACCTGGAGCCGGGCAGCTGGGGCGAGGGCCCGCGCATCGTGGTCCTGGTGGACGACTACGACGTGCTGACGACGGCGGGCCAGTCGCCGCTGGCCGCGTTCCTCCCGTACATCCCGTCGGCCGTGGACATCGGCCTGCACTTCGTCCTGTCGCGGCGCGTGGCGGGGGCGGCGCGCGGGATGTACGAGCCGGTGGTGCAGAGCCTGCGGGAGTCGGGGGCCTCGGCGCTGGTGATGTCCGGCGACCGCAGCGAGGGCCAGCTCTTCCCCGGCGTGTACGCCGCCCAACAGGCGCCCGGCCGAGGAGTGTTCATCCAGCGGGGACGCCCGAACCGGCTGACGCAGACGGTGTACGTACCCCACTGACGTACCCCTTCGCAAAGCGCGGCCGAAGGGGTCACCGGCCCACTCGCCCCCTCACGGTGACGATATGGCCAATTGCAGATTGCAGTAGCGACGCACGGATTGATAGACATGATGCTGGAACGAACACAACCGTTCGAGGTTCGACGCATGGGGGGAAGCCGATGAAGTTCGACATGGGGTCCACGGTCCTGTCGACGCTGCTCAAGCACTCGCAGGGCTCCAGCACCGATCTGGGCACGCTGATCCGGCAGTTGATCGCCGCGGCGGAGCCGCTGGAGGGCAAGTTCAACGGCGCGGGCAAGATCGCGTTCGACGACTTCAAGAACCGCTCCGACGAGATCACCGCGGCGCTGAACGCCTCGCTCTCCGGCATCCTGGGCGGCCAGCAGGGCATGGACGCGGCCTTCGGCTCGGGTGAGCAGGAGCAGGGCGAGAACGCGCGTACGCAGATGGCTTCGGCCAACTTCGACGCGGCCCGCTTCGGCGCCCGCTGAGCCGGCGCGACCGGCGCTTTCGACGCATCCGTACACATTCCTGACGGGGAGACAAGAGTCATGGCAGGACACGGCGGCAACACGGACCGGCGCTCGTACGACACCGGCGCATCGACCGAGGTGCAGGGCAACCTCCAGACGGTCATCGCCCAGCTCGAACTGGTCATCACGGCCAGGGACGGCCAGGTCAAGGCCGCGATGAGCGATTTCGCGGCGGACGGCGTGGCCGACGAGTACCACGGCAAGGAACTCCGCTGGCAGGCGACGTCCCAGGAGGTCAAGAACATCATCCACCTCCTGCGCTCCACGCTGGAGAAGAACGACGGCACGGCCCACCAGACCCTGGCCCGCGCGAAGGCGGCCGTCGACAACATCGGCTGACGTTCACGACTCCGGGGGGGCGGCCGGTGACGGCTTGGGACATCGAACCGCAGGGTGTGCAGGGGCAGCTGAAGAAGGTCGGCACGCACGCCGGTGACCTGGAGAAGGCGTTGAACGCCCTGGTCACCGCGATGTCGGAGGCGGCGACGCACGCGGGTACGGCGGTCCCCGGCTCGGCGGCGTCACTGCCGGTGGCCGGGCCGGTGGCGGTGGGGGCGGAGCCCCTCTCCCACCCCACCCTGGGGCCGGTCGCCGCGGCGCTCGGCACGTACGTGACCGAGCGGAAGCCGCAGCTGAAGTCGATGGCGGAACGCATCCAGGCCGCCGTGCTCGGCGCGGCGACGGCGACGGGCGAGTACGTGGAGGGCGACCTCGACACGGCCAAGCGGGCCCAGGACGCCGCCAGGTCCGTCCGGCTCGACGTGCTCAAGGACATACGGGCGGGCAAATGAGCGAGAACGAGGCGGTCACCCCCTCCGGCATACCCGTCTTCACCGGCAACCTCGCCCTGCTGGACACCAGCGTGACCACGCTGACGAAGAGTGCGGCGTCGACCGCCACCGCCGCCGGTGACGTCCACAGCAGCTTCGGCTGCCTCCAGGCGTTCTACAAGGCGCCAGAGGCCGACCAGCTGTTCGCGACGACGCAACCGGTCGCGGACCGCGGGACCTCCCTGAAGTCGGAGCTGGAGACGATCACGGCCGCGCTGTCCGCGTACGCGACCGACGCCGCCCCGCTGGTCGAGAAGCTGAGGGAGCTCAAGCGCGAGGCCGAGTCCTTCGTCGTACGGATCAAGGACGACGACAAGTGGCGCGAGGACGGCGACCTGGTCGAGGAGAACAACCGCCGCCACGACGAGATCGCCGAGACCTGGGCGGCGTTCCAGGCGGTGGAGCGGGCCTGCCACGACAAGATCGTCGCCCTGGTCGGCGGCCCCGCGCTGAAGACCGACGACGGCTCGGGCAAGCAGGGCACGTACGGCTACGACGCCGAGACCCTCAAGCACGCCGAGGGCCTGCCCTGGGGCGACCCGGTCCAGGAGTCCAAGCCCTGGTGGCAACTGCACGAACACGCCTGGGACTTCGCCAAGGGGTTCTTCGTCGACGGCGTCTGGGGCACGATCAAGGGCCTGGGCACCCTGGTCGGCACCGACGGCTGGGACTCCGCCAAGCAGGCGTGGTCGGGCCTGGGGAAGCTCGCCACGGGCGTAGTCATCACCGCCACCCCGTTGGCCGGCCTGTACTGGGGGCTGCCGGACGACCAGCTCCCCTCCTATCTGCGGGACTCCCGCAAGGCGATGAAGGAGACCCGCAAGGCGCTCCTGGCCTGGGACCAGTGGAGCGAGAACCCGTCCCGGGCCCTGGGCGCGGTGTCGTTCAACGTCGTCACGACAGTGGTCACCGGCGGCACGGGCGGCGCGGCCTCCGGCGCCGGAAAGGCGGCCGTCGCGGCGAAGGCCCTGTCCACGGCGGGCAAGGTGGGCCGGGTCGTGGACCCGATGACGTACGTCTTCAAGGGCGCGGGCATGGGCCTGACGAAGATCGGCGACGGCCTGGCGGCGCTCAAGGGCCTGGGGCAGTTCGAGATACCCGCCCTCCCCGAGGGAGCGATCACCCTCCCGGAGGGTGCGTTCAAGCTCCCCGACGGCACCCTGCACCTGCCGGAGGGCGCCGCGGTCCCGGAGGCCGCGTTCGAGGTCCCGGCCAACTCCTTCAAACTCCCGGACGGCGCGGAGATCCCCCCGGGCGCGATAGACCTGGGCGACGGCGTGGTCCGCCTCCCGGAGGGCGTACACCCCCCTGAGGGCGCCCTCCGCATCCCCGAGGGCGCGCTCAAACTCCCCGACGGCACGACGGCCCTCCCCGAGAACGTGCTCAAGGCCACCGACGAGGCCGGCAACACGGTCTACCTGGACGGCCACGGCAACCTCCTGCGCGAGGACGGCGCCCTCCTCCAACACCACTCGGCGGCCCGCCAGGAGGGGACGGGGGCGCGGGCTTCGGCCTCGCCGGAGGAGGTGCTCGTCGGCTCCAGGTCCGGAGAGCATGTGCAGGATGCGCACACGAGCGGCCACGGACCAGATGCGCACGGGAGCGACGAGACGCCGAACCGTGGCCATGATGATGGCCCCAGCGGTCCTGATGAGGGGCATTACGGTGGCCGCGGTGGAGGGTCCGGCGGCGGCCATAGCGCCGACGGGAACTACGAGCCGCCCGATCCTGCAGGATGGAAGAGGCCGCCCGACGATTCCGGACCGTTCCCGCGAGGCGGCAAGACTGAGCAACAGATACGCAGTCAACTGCGAGGAACGAAAGTCAAGCCAGGGGACGTAGAGAAGGTGCTCCGAAACTTGGCCACGCATCCGGCCGGTAGGGAACTCGCCGACACCATTGCGTCCGGCCGGTTCAGAGAGGCTGCAAATTTCTCGGATGTGGTATCCAATATCTCGCAGTACAACATGATACCCGGCTGTCGAGAACAGATCCGCCTTGCAAATCGCCTCCACGAGGCGGGACTGACCGACATTTCGTTCGAGATCAAACGAGGTGGTAACCAGATTCGTCCGGGGGTCTTCACCGCCGAGGGAACGGATCTCGACTTGATGGCACGCGACGCAAAGGGCAACGTCCATGGATGGCAATTCAAGGACATGACGAACGCCAACTCGACTTCATCACCGCGCAAGGTCGTCGATAAAATATTCAAAGAAAGGCCACAGCTCACCGATTCTCACGCCGACGTACAAACCTTCGTGGTGGACACAAACGTTCCGATGGGCGAAATGGCCACCCAGGTCGATCGGCTTCGGCAGGGGTATGAGGGCTTCAATATCCAGTTCGTCATTCGCACGCCAGACGGAATTATCTTCGTTCCGCGCGACGGAGAGTTCATGCCAGAGGAGATTCTGTGATCGCCAGCACCCCTGTCGCCCGCTGGACCTGGGGACGTAGCGACGACAGCGGCGACGACCTGGCGCTGTGCTTGCGTGATGCGTTGGCCGCGCACTCCGTCCTCGCTGCACATGGACTCGCTACCGCCGAGGCCCAGGTGCGCCTGTCCGTCGCAGAGCGGGGTAGGCCGCAGAACTCATTGTTCCGGGGCGAGTTGAGAACGTCCGACGATTCGGGGCGCTTCAGCGAGACGGTCAGAGCCCACTTGGGCGACCACCCAGTCGGCCCTGTGGACGCCAACCTGCGGTGCGACGGGATGCTCGCGTCGACCGAAGGAGACACGCTCCAGTGCGGCCTGTTCGAGCTCAGGGCCTCGGCGTACGCCGGCTTCGTGTCCGTGGAACTGGTGACGCTCCACGACTCCTGGATGCCGTACGACCTCAAGGGGCGTGCCCAGGGCGCCGGCTATCCGGTGAATGCGGCGCGCCTGGCCGCCGCCCTGCCCGCACTCGCCGACGCTCTCCATTCCGAGACCGACCCGGACAACCAGAGCCATTTCGCCAGACCGACCACGACCGGCGCCGACAATGTCTACGAGGAGGGCGGAACCCCGTCCGACGTGTGGGCCACTTTCGAGATTCCCCGTAGGTATGACGAATTCACTCATGCCCCGGGCTTCGGCCGCATCGGCTACAAGCGCACGGCGGAAGGCGAAGTCCAGTACGTGCCCGTGCTGGTTGGGCACGCGGTGCTGGGGTACCTCTGGGCCTCCGACGCGGAGAACGCTGCAAGCTTCGAGCCGAAGGATGTCGGCGACGACGAGACGTACCACGCTGGACTCCACTGGCTCGACCGCCTGCACACCGCACACGACCAGGGCCTCGCACCGTCCGAAGCCCTTCAGCAACTCACCGATGGCCTCCCCCAGGGGGACCACGCCCCCGGCCGCATGCGCCTCGGCGCCCTCCGGGAAATGGCTGCCGACCTGTGAGGGGGCCTTCGGCAGGAACCGACCCCATGACCGGCGCTACGGAATCCGGCTCGTACGCCTCCGAGTGGACCGCTGGCATGCACCGCCACGCCGTGGGCCTCGCCGAAATGCTGGGCCTGAGCGAGCAGCGGTACATGAGAGACCCGCTGGTTCTCCTGCCAGGCCTCCAGAACTATGTGGACCGCCTTCCACTCGCAGAGTTCGAGCAGTCGGACTGGATCACCCGGACCTGACCGCTTACCTGGGAGACTTCACGGTCCTGTGCCACAAGGCGACCTGGGTCGATGCGGAGGACTCCACGTCTCCCGCCGGGCACCGGTGGTTCATCGAGACGACCGGCCTGGGCGGGGGCCGCTATCGCCTAGAGCCGTACGACGTGGCCATGGAGGAGTTCGAGCATCTCCCCATCGAGATCGGCCGAATGATCGCACACGCCGAAGCAGCGCTGCACGTGACACCTCACCCGGTACAGCGCCAGCCGCGAGTAATGGAGCACCTTGTGACACGGCATGTGGCTCGGCACGGCAGTGCAGGGCCTGACGACGAGACGTATGCGCGCAACCTGAGTGCGGGGCTCCTGAGGACCATCGAGACTTTGGAACGCTCGCCCGGGATGTTCGACAGCGGCCTCGGCAAATCCCTGTTGAATGTTCGGGCCCATCTGGCCACCGACCCGGACGCGTCGGAGCTGCGCACCTGGGAGGCCGTGGTGACGGCGTTGCAGGTGCATTCCGCGCTGTTCGCGGCCTCTGATCGGACAGAGGGGCACGTCCTGTGCCACATCGCCGAAGAGATGCGATCGATCCCGGCGACCCGACCGACCCGTTCCGCCAATCCCGGTCACTGGATCAATGCCTTCTGGCTGGCCATCGTCTGCCGTGACCAAGCGCGGATGACCCAGCTGTGCACTGTATCGCTGGAGCTGCTGAGGGTGTCACGAGCGCGGTACGACGAGTTCATGTTCGATTGGGTCGACACACTTCAGTCCTACTGGGACGAGCGCCCCGGCCTCGGCGGGAAACTCATCGCAACCATCGAAGGATCCCACCCCGATGTCGCGAGAGTGGCGGAGAAGGAACTCATCGACAAGATCCTTTATCAGCCGGTCAACCTCTTCCATCTCTTCGTACGCAAAGACCACGCAGGCTTCAACCAAGCCCTTTTCGAAGCAGTGGAATTGCACAAGTCGTACTGGACGGCAACCGCAGAGAGAGGAGCCAGCGTCGAGGGCTATCTGGCGCTGGGGCCCTTGGCCATCACCTGCCTCGCCTTCGACGCGGGATTTCCGATCGAAGTCGAATCAGACTATCTACCCGCTCACTTGCTTAATCGCTCCTGGGTGGGCGAGTTCACCACCTGACCTCACCCTGCGGGTACACACCGCACACACGCTTCCGAGAAAGTGATCCAGTGGCCACAGCTATTACCCGGCACGCGATCACCCGACAGCATCTGCTCGAGCGGGAACCGTCCATCTCTCCGCATACAGAGCAACTGCTGGAAAGAATCTACAAATCGCCGTATGCCCTCGAAAGCGCCATGTCCACCTCGTTGGTCATGGCTTACGAGAAATCCGCGGTCGATCCCGCCGCCTCATGGATCGAATCGTGGGAGGCGTGGGTCGCCGCCATGCAATCCGGGTCAGTCCTCTTCGCCGCCGCCACGACCGCCGAGGACGGCATGGGCTGCCTAATCCACCATGAAGTGCGTGGAGTTCCCGCCTTCGTTCGTCCCGAGTCGTACGCGGACGCGGGGCACTGGCTCACCGCCTTCTACCTGGCGGTCGTCTGCCGCAACGCCGAGCGGCTGACGGCACTTTGCCACGTCCCGACTTCGAAGCTGCATGAGTCGGGAGCAGTGTGCGACGACTACCTGCACGCGTGGATCGAGACGCTGCAGGCGTTCTGGCTGGGGCGGCCGGAGTTCGCCGACAAACTGGTCGAGGCAACATCGGGAACGGCTCCCGGCATGCCGTCCGTCACCGGACAGGATTACGTCTCCCAGCTCATGTGGCCCCCATGGACCTCCTCCGCCGACGGGCCACCGGGCAGCACGCCGAGTTCAACAGCGCACTTGAGCAGGCGCTCCGCGCCCACAAGGCCTATTGGTCGGCCGACCAGGAGCGCTCCGACTCCTGCTTCGGCTGGGTCGCCCTGGCCCCGCTGGCCATGGCCTGCCTGGCAGCCGACGCCGACTTCCCCATCGAAATCGAATCGGACTACCTGCCCCGCGGTCACCCTCCCGGAGGGCGCGTTCAAACTCCCGGACGGCGCGGAGGTCCCCCCGGGCGCGATAGACCTGGGCGACGGCGTGGTCCGCCTCCCGGAGGGCGTACATCCCCCTGAGGGCGCCCTCCGCATCCCCGAGGGCGCGCTCAAACTCCCCGACGGCACGACGGCCCTCCCCGAGAACGTGCTCAAGGCCACCGACGAGGCCGGCAACACGGTCTACCTGGGGCCACGGCAACCTCCTGCGCGAGGACGGCACCCTCCTCCAACACCACTCGGCGGCCCACCAGGAGGGGACGGGGGCGCGGGCTTCGGCCTCGCCGGAAAAGGTGCTGGCCGGTGCGGGAAAGTCGTCGGACGCGGCGACGCGCCATGCGGGTGGTGGGGGGCACGCCGCCGACAGCGGCGCCCCCGGACTATCCCACCATCCGGCCGGATCGGGCTCCAGCGGCTCGTATCCACCCGGCCGCGGGGGCGGCGGCTCCGGCGGAACCCCGGAACCGGCGCGCCCACCTATACCGCGCCCCGCCTTCATGGCCGACGGCCCGAACCCGTACGGCAAACGGGGTTCGCTGACCCGGGAGCAGATCGAGGAGATCCAGGTCTACCGGGCGAACGAGGAGCCGGGGTACCTCGACCGATATTACAAAAACAACGGATCCCGAAATCTGCTCAAACTCCACGACGAAAGCGGATTCACACCTCCACAGCTTACGAAACTTGCGGGAGAATCCACATGGTCCCGTGCCAAGGACGTACCCGAACCCCCGAGTCCGCATTTTCTTGATGAGGACCACATCCGGGTCGGGGCGGACACCGTCAAGAACGGCGCACGGCTCAGAGTGCTCGACGCCGCCGCATTCAAGCGGCATGCCGCGATCCAGTGGGACAACCTCACGAGGGACTGGAGGGCGGTGGCCGACCACGATCTCCAGGTCCACGGCGACCAGAAATCCCGTAATCTCTTCGACGAGGCGACGGATGACCAAGGCCGCCCGAGACTTCGGCGAACAGGTGGCGGAGCACCACTTCATCGTGGACAACTACCCTGGCTTCGAACGGCAGCCACTGCGTGGGCCGGCAAACGGCAACGACCAGTTCGATCAGGTGTGGGAACACGAGGACGGGCGCGTTGTCGTCGTTGAGGCGAAAAGCAGCATCGGGACGGAGTTGGGGCATCGCACTCTTCCCGACGGACACAAAGTTTCCCAAGGAAGCCTCGAATACTTTATGGACATCATCGCGAAGATGGAAGCCCGAGGTGAGTTCAAGACAGCCCGCACCTTGAGGACCGCATTACAGAACGGAAATCTCGACTACGTCGTCGTCAAGGGGGAGAGAAACACCGGCCGGTACACTGGCTACCGGTACAGACGGTTCGACATCAGCAGGGGGCCCTGTCGTGAGCACCACCAGTATCGCCCGCCATGACGTATTCAAGGGGCGCGATGCGGAAAAGTTCGTAGCCGATTTGGAGGAATATCTGTTCGAAGACATCGACGAGCTGGCCAGAAGCTCCAAGCTCATCGATGCAACCTTCAACACCTCCGTGATGGGACTGCGCGCCCGGTGCCTGATCGATCCGGACGCTGCTGCGATCGAGACATGGGAATCGACGGTCAACGCCCTGCAGATGGGCTCGGCACTGTTCGCCGTCGCCGGCGCCGGCGACGGAGCCGTGGAGTGCCGTATCAATCACAAGCTGCGGACCATCCCGGCCCCCGGTTGCAGGCTGGTGGCCGGCGAGGGCGCCTGGCTGACCACTTTCTGGCTGGCTCTCATCTGCCGCGACCAGCCACGCCTGACCCAGCTCAGTCAGATCCCGCTGGAACAGCTGCGCTCACCCCAGGCTCTGGCCGATGAATACCTCCACCACTGGATCGACACCCTCCAGACCTGGTGGCTCCGCGGCCCCGATCTCGTGGACAAGCTCATCGCCACCATCGAGACGTCCGACCCCTCGGTGGCACGCGTCGCACCCCTCGACATGCTGCAGGGCGTGCTCTACCCGCCGATCAACCTCTTCTACCACTACGTCCGCGAGGACGAGGCCGGCTTCGCCCCCGCCCTCGCCGAGGCACTCAAGCTCCACAAGGCGTACTGGACTCTCAACGAAGAACGCGCCACAGACATCGACGGCTCCATCGCCCTGGGCCCCCTCGCCATCGCCTGCCTCGCCCACGACGCGGACTTCCCCCTCGACATCGAATCCGAATACCTCCCCAAGCACCTCCTCCAACGCACCTGGATCAACGAATTCCCCACCTGAGGAGGCAAAGCGCGACCGCGCTACTCGCCCGGACGCCCGAAGAGTTCCGCCCCCGAGCGGAGCGCGGCGATCATGTCGGCCCGGTGGGTCGTCGCGGGCCGGCCGGCCCCGAAGCCGGTGATCACGGCGTGGGGAAGGTAGTCGCTGTCCACGGCGGGCGCCCATCCCCGGCGGCGGTGGGCCAGCGCGGCGAGCGCCAGGGGTGTGAGCGGCAGGAGGGAGCGGGGGTGGGTGCTGACCTCCCCGAGCGACTTGTACGTCAGCAGTAGTCGGCCCAACGCCGCGTCGAATGCCTCCCCGTCCCCGGCCGCAAGGGCGCGCAGCGCGAGGAGGGCCAGGTAATCGCGGCGGCCCCCGACATCGCTCCCCAGCTCGGCGACGAACGCGCGGATGAAGGCGAGCCCGCCGTCGATCGCCGCGAGCACCTGCGCCTCCGTGGGCGGGTAGTCCGCGTCTTCGTCGTCGCCCAGGTCCCCCAGTACGTACGCCATGAGGCCGTCGGCGAGCGCGTCAATGGGGAAGCGGGCCTGCTGAGGGTCGCGTGCGTGGGAGAACGCCTCGCGGTGGCGCTCGACCGTATCCGTGAGCACGGCCAGGCAGAAGGCGTCGAGCCAGTCGAACGCGCCAAGGGAAACAGGGCTTCCGTCCGCACCAGCGTCGTAGGACACCCCGAAGTTCACGTAGTCCAGGGAGACCGTGAAGGGGTGGCCAGGGAAGTACGCGGCGAAGGCTACGGCGCCGCTCGCAGCCTGTTCCGCGGCGCGGAGGACGGCTTCCGCCTGCGGGGTGTCGAGAGCGGGGTGGCGTGCGGACAGCGCGCCCAGATGGTCGAGGAACTCCCCCGCCAGCAGGGACCAGTCGTTGGCGGTCATCCGCTCCGAGGACAGACTCCGCACCAGCCCGCCGATCCGGCGGTCGAAATCGTCCCGGGCGGCCGCCACGTGCGCGTCATCGAGTACATGCCGCTGCAGGTGCACAGCCCAACCATCCCGTCCCGTCCCGCCCACGTCCGGCCGGATGTGGATCGCGCATCACCCTACTGACCGGCGGTCGCCGCCGTCCCGCTCCCACGTGCTCCGCATCACCCTGGACAGCCCCGTGACCGCCGGGTAACTTTTAACCATGGCTGAGCAAGCGCTTAGCCATGCTCCGGAAGACGTAGCCCCAGAAGACGTAGAAGTCGCAGCCACCAGGGAGGCACCCCGTGCGCCGTACGGTATTCAACGAGGACCACGAGGCGTTCCGGGAGACCATCCGGGCCTTCATCGCGGCCGAGGTCGTGCCCGTGTACGAGGAGTGGTTCGCCGCCGGGCAGGCGCCGCGAGAGTTCTACAAGCAGCTTGGTGAACTGGGCGTCTTCGGGATCAACGTGGACGAGGAGTACGACGGCGCGGGCATCGACTCGCACAAGTACGAGGCCGTCATCTACGAGGAGACCGCCCGGGCCGGCGTCTCCTTCGGCGGCTCCGGCGTGCACACGCTGCTCGGCCTGCCGTACATCAAGATGCTCGCCACCGACGAGCAGAAGAAGCGCTGGCTGCCGAAGTTCGTCAGCGGCGAGGAGATGTGGGCCCTCGCGATGACCGAGCCGGGCACCGGGTCGGACGTGGCGGGCATGAAGACCACCGCGAAGCTCTCCGAGGACGGCACGCACTACGTGCTCAACGGTGCCAAGACGTTCATCACCGGTGGCGTCCACGCCGACCGCGTCATCGTCTGCGCCCGCACCTCCGCCCCGCGCGAGGACGACCGCCGCTTCGGGATCTCGCTGTTCGCCGTGGACACCAAGTCCGAGGGCTACTCCATCGGCCGCAAGCTCGACAAGCTGGGCCTGAAGGTCTCCGACACCGCCGAGCTGGCGTTCGTGGACGTCAAGGTGCCCGCCGAGGACCTGCTCGGCGAGGAGAACAAGGGCTTCGGCTACCTCGGCACCAACCTGGCCTCCGAGCGCTGGGGCATCGCCTTCGGCGCGTACGCCCAGGCTGCCGCCGCCGTGCGGTTCGCCAAGGAGTACGTCCAGGAGCGCACCGTCTTCGGCAAGACCGTCGCCTCGTTCCAGAACACCAAGTTCGAGCTGGCCGCCTGCCAGGCCGAGGTGGACGCGGCCCAGGCCGTCGCCGACCGCGCCCTGGAGGCGCTGGACGCCGGTGAGCTGACCGCCGCCGAGGCCGCCTCCGCGAAGCTGTTCTGCACCGAGGTCGCGCACCGCGTGATCGACCGCTGCCTCCAGCTGCACGGCGGCTACGGCTTCATGAACGAGTACCCGATCGCCCGCCTGTACGCGGACAACCGCGTCAATCGCATCTACGGCGGCACCAGCGAGGTCATGAAGTCGATCATCGCCAAGTCCATGGGCCTGTAGGGACCACGTCCACACAGCCATGAGCACCGCACTCGATTCCCTGCTCGATCTGCTCGACCTGGAGCGGATCGAGCAGGACATCTTCCGGGGCACCAGCCGCTCGGCGGTCGTGCCCCGGGTCTTCGGCGGACAGGTCGCGGCCCAGGCGCTCGTCGCCGCGGGCCGCACCGTCCCCGCCGACAGGTCCGCCCACTCGCTGCACGCGTACTTCCTGCGCATGGGCGACCCGGGCGCGCCGATCGTCTACACCGTGGACCGCATCCGCGACGGCCGGTCCTTCGCCACCCGCCGGGTCGTCGCCGTCCAGCACGGGCAGCCGATCTTCCACCTCTCCGCGTCCTTCCAGACGTACGAGGACGGCCTGGAGCACCAGGCGGACATGCCGCCCGCGCCCGATCCGGAGACGCTGCCCACCGCCGCCGAGATGCTGCCCCGCTACGCCGACCGGTTCAGCGACCCGGGCATGGTGGACCGGCTGGTCGAGGCGCGGGCCGCGGTCGATCTGCGGTACGTGGACGCGCCGCCGTTCGGCACGGTCGGCGAACCCCGCGAGCCCCGGTCGCAGGTGTGGTTCCGTACCAACGGCAAGCTGGCCGACGACCCGCTGCTGCACGTCTGCATGGCGACGTACGTCTCCGACATGACGCTGCTCGACTCCGTGCTCCTCGCCCACGGGCGCGGCGGCTGGGCGGTCGGGGACGTCGTCGGGGCCAGCCTGGACCACGCGATGTGGTTCCACCGGCCGTTCCGGGCCGACGAGTGGCTGCTGTACGACCAGGAGTCGCCGTCCGCTTCGGGCGGGCGCGGCCTCGGCCAGGCCCGCATCTACACCCAGGACGGCCGCCTCGCGATCACCGTCATCCAGGAGGGTGTGGTCCGGGTCCCCCGGTGACCGGCCGCGCGTCGGACATGAGCGGGCCGCGCGCGGACATACTCACCGGCATGACTGACGCCAAAAGCAGTGGTGGGGGGTCCTCCACCTTCACCGTCGTCGTCGCGGCGCTGGCCAATCTCGGCATCGCCGTGGCGAAGGCGGTCGCCGGGCTGATCAGCGGGTCGAGCGCGATGCTCTCCGAGGCGGCCCACTCCGTCGCCGACACCGTCACGGAGGTCCTGCTGCTCACCGCGCTGAAGCGCAGCGAGAAGCCGGCCGACGACGACCACCCGCTGGGGTACGGCCCCGAGCGGTACATCTGGGCGCTCCTCGCCTCCGTCGCCACGTTCGTCGGCGGCGCGGTCTTCTCCGTGTACGACGGGGTGCACACCCTGCTCGCGGGTGAGGACCTGGGCGACCCGCTGCTCTCGTACCTCGTGCTCGCCGTCGCCTTCCTGCTGGAGGGCTTCTCGCTGCGGACCGGGCTCAAGCAGGTCCGCGAGGAGGCCGAACAGCTGGGGGCGCCCGCCCGGCACTACTTCCGGCGCACCCCGGACACCGCCGTCAAGGCCGTCGTGATGGAGGACTCGGCGGCCCTGCTCGGCCTGCTGCTCGCGGCGGGCGGGCTGCTCGGCGGCCAGCTGACCGGGTCCGGGGTGTGGGACGGCATCGCCTCGCTGCTGATCGGGGCGCTGCTGGTGTACGTGGCGTGGGTGCTCGGCCGGTCCAACATCCAGCTGCTGATCGGGCGGCCGGTGTCGCGGCCGATGCGGGACGGCATCCGGGAGGAGCTGCTCGGCGTCGACCACCTCATCTCCGTACTGGAGCTGACCACGCTCATCCAGGGGCCGGACGAGATCCTGGTCGCCGCGAAGGTCGACTTCCGGGACACGGTCAGCGCCGAAGAGGTCGAGACGGCGTGCGAGGAGGCCGAGCGCAGGCTGCGGCAGCGGTACGCGTCCATCAAACGGGTGTACCTGGACCCCACGTCGGGGCGCGAGGCGCGCCGCCGGGCCCGGGCGGCGGAGGAGGAGGGGCCCTGAAGCCTCAGAGCAGCCCCGCCGCGTCCAGCAGGTAGTCGGTCATCGGGTCGTAGAAGCGCGGGTCCAGGACGTGGTCGTCGAGCGGGACGGCCACCTGGAGGGTGCCCTCGGACTCGCCGAGGAAGAGCGCGGGGTCGTTGCAGTCCGCGTACCCGATGGCGTCCAGGCCGCGCTGGGCGGCGCAGCCGGCCCAGCCGTGGTCGGCGACGACCAGGTCGGGCAGCGGGCGGCCCTCGCGTTCCAGGCCGTCGAGGATGGCCGCCATCGGGGCCGGGGAGTGGGTGTGCCAGAGGGTCGCGCCGCGCTCCTGGACGGCGACGTCCGCGAACTGGAAGACCATGCCCTCGTCGGCCATGAGGCCGCCCGGGATGCGGACGATCTCGCAGCCGGCCGCCCGCAGCGCCTGCGCGGTCTGGCGGTGGACGTCCAGGAGGCCGCCGGGGTGGCCGGTGGCGAAGAGGACCCGTTCGCGGCCCTCGACGGCCGTGCGGAGCCGGGCGGCGGCCCGCTCCAGGGCGTCCACGGTCAGCTCGGGGTCGATGGTGTCCTGCCCGAACCGGTGCTCCGGATCGTCGCTGACCCCGCACCGCTCGGCCATCACGGCCAGCACGTCCTGCTCGTCGCGCCACCGGTCGCCCAGCTCCAGGCCCAGCCAGTAGTGCCGGTCCCCGTTGGCCAGGCTGCGGTAGTGGGCCAGGTTGTTGTCGCGCGGGGTGGCGACGTCCCCCGCGATGCGCGTACGGACGAGGTGTTCGACGAGGGCGGCGCGGCTGGGTATCGGCATGGGGCCATTGTGCCGTGGCGCGTGCCCGGCGTCCCGGCCGTCCGGGGGCCGGTCAGTCGGTCTGCCGCTCCCCCGCCGCCGTGAACGCGCCACGGGCCAGCCGGTGCAGCAGCGCCGCCGTCTCGGTGCGGCCGGGCAGCGCGCCCGGCCGGCCCAGGTGCGGGGTGGAGTTGAGCAGGCCGAAGACCGCGTGGACGGCGGCGCGGGCCTCGTGTTCGGGCAGGTCCGGGTAGAGGTCGCGGACGACGGTGACCCAGACCTCGACGTACTGCCGCTGGAGCCGGCGCACCCGCTTGCGGTCGGTGTCCCGCAGGCGGTCCAGCTCCCGGTCGTGCAGGGTGATCAGGGGGCGGTCGTCGAGGGCGAAGTCGATGTGGCCCTCGATGAGCGCGTCCAGCAGGGCCTCGGGCGATCCGTCGCCGGAGGCGGCGTCCTCGGAGACCCGGAGCTCGCCGCCGGCCAGCAGCCGTTCGCTGATGCCGACCAGGAGCTCGGCGAGCATCGCGTCCTTGCCGGGGAAGTGCCGGTAGAGGCCGGGGCCGCTGATGCCGACGGCGGCCCCTATCTCGTCTACGCCGACGCCGTGGAAGCCGCGCTCGGCGAAGAGCCGGGCGGCCTCCCGGAGGATCTGCTCGCGGCGGGTGGGGGCCGCGACGCGGGCGGCGGCATGGGTGCTCATGAGCAGCCATTCTAGACAGGCGGGTTAGCGCTCGTTAACCTGTGATCACGTTAACGCTCATTAACACGGTGGCGTTGGCGAATCGGAACGGCGCGGTACGGGCAAGGGGGCTCGACACGATGCAGCAGGCACCGGTGCTGACGAGCGCGGCGGATCCCGCCTCGGCGGCCTGGCAGGCCAACGAGGCGGCGCATCACGCGCTCGCCGACGAGCTGCGCAAGCGGCTCGCCACGGCCAGGCTCGGCGGAGGTGAGAGGGCCCGCGCGCGGCATGTGGCGCGCGGCAAACTGCTGCCCAGGGAGCGGGTGGACACCCTGCTCGACCCGGGCTCACCGCTCCTGGAGCTGGCCCCGCTGGCGGCCGAGGGGCTCTACGGGGGTGCCGCACCGGCCGCCGGGGTGATCGCCGGGATCGGCCGGGTCAGCGGCCGGGAGTGCGTGGTCGTCGCCAACGACGCGACGGTCAAGGGCGGCACGTACTACCCGATGACCGTGAAGAAGCACCTGCGGGCCCAGGAGGTGGCGCTGGAGAACCGTCTCCCCTGCCTGTACCTGGTGGACTCGGGCGGCGCCTTCCTGCCGATGCAGGACGAGGTCTTCCCGGACCGCGAGCACTTCGGCCGGATCTTCTACAACCAGGCCCGGATGTCGGGCGCCGGCATCCCGCAGATCGCTGCGGTCCTCGGCTCCTGCACGGCGGGCGGGGCGTACGTCCCGGCGATGAGCGACGAGGCCGTCATCGTCCGCAACCAGGGCACGATCTTCCTGGGCGGCCCGCCGCTGGTGAAGGCCGCCACCGGCGAGGTGGTCACGGCCGAGGAGCTGGGCGGCGGCGAGGTGCACTCCCGTACGTCGGGCGTCACCGACCACCTCGCGGAGGACGACGCGCACGCGCTGCGGCTCGTCCGGAACATCGTGGCGACGCTGCCGGACCGGGGCGCGCTGCCCTGGTCGGTGCGGCCGGTCGAGGAGCCGAAGGTGGACCCGGCCGGGCTGTACGGCGCGGTCCCGGTCGACTCGCGGACGCCGTACGACGTGCGCGAGGTGATCGCCCGGGTGGTCGACGGCTCGCGGTTCGCCGAGTTCAAGGCGGAGTACGGCACGACGCTGATCACCGGCTTCGCGCACATCCACGGCCACCCGGTCGGGATCGTCGCCAACAACGGCATCCTGTTCTCCGAGTCCGCCCAGAAGGGCGCCCACTTCATCGAGCTGTGCGACCAGCGCGGCATCCCACTGGTCTTCCTGCAGAACATCTCGGGCTTCATGGTCGGACGGGACTACGAGGCCGGCGGCATCGCCAAGCACGGCGCGAAGATGGTCACCGCCGTGGCCTGCACCCGGGTGCCGAAGCTGACCGTGGTCGTCGGCGGCTCCTACGGCGCGGGCAACTACTCCATGTGCGGCCGGGCCTACAGCCCCCGGTTCCTGTGGATGTGGCCCAACGCGAAGATCTCCGTCATGGGCGGCGAGCAGGCCGCGTCCGTCCTCGCCACGGTCAAGCGGGACCAGCTGGGCGACGACTGGAGCGCCGAGGACGAGGAAGCCTTCAAGGCCCCGATCCGCGAGCAGTACGAGACCCAGGGCAACGCGTACTACGCCACCGCCCGGCTCTGGGACGACGGGGTGATCGACCCGCTGGAGACCCGGCAGGTGCTGGGGCTCGCCCTGACCGCGTGCGCCAACGCGCCCTTGGGCAACGCCGGCTTCGGCGTCTTCCGGATGTGAGGAAGAGATGACGATGTTCGACACGGTCCTCGTCGCCAACCGCGGCGAGATCGCGGTCCGGGTGATCCGGACCCTGCGCGAGCTGGGCGTGCGCTCGGTCGCCGTCTTCAGCGACGCGGACGCGGACGCGCGGCACGTACGGGAGGCCGACACGGCGGTCCGGATCGGCCCGGCGCCCGCCGCCGAGAGCTATCTGAGCGCCGACCGCCTCCTGGAGGCCGCCCGCCGCACCGGCGCGCAGGCCGTCCACCCCGGTTACGGCTTCCTCGCGGAGAACGCGGCGTTCGCCCGGGCCTGCACGGAGGCGGGGCTCGTCTTCATCGGGCCGCCCGCCGCCGCGATCTCGCTGATGGGCGACAAGATCCGGGCCAAGGAGACGGTCGCCGCGGCGGGCGTCCCCGTCGTCCCCGGTTCCTCCGGGAGCGGGCTGAGCGACGCCGAGCTGGCGGAGGCGGCGGCCGGGATCGGCATGCCCGTGCTGCTGAAGCCCTCGGCGGGCGGCGGCGGCAAGGGCATGCGGCTGGTCCGGGACGCGGCGCTGCTCGCGGACGAGATCGCGGCGGCCCGGCGCGAGGCCCGCGCCTCCTTCGGCGACGACACGCTGCTGGTGGAGCGGTGGATCGACCGGCCGCGCCACATCGAGATCCAGGTCCTGGCCGACGCCCACGGCAACGTGGTGCACCTGGGTGAGCGCGAGTGCTCGCTCCAGCGCCGCCACCAGAAGATCATCGAGGAGGCCCCGTCCGTCCTGCTGGACGAGACGACCCGGGCCTCGATGGGCGAAGCGGCCGTGCAGGCGGCCCGCTCCTGCGGGTACGTCGGCGCGGGCACGGTGGAGTTCATCGTGCCGGGCGGCGACCCGTCCTCGTACTACTTCATGGAGATGAACACCCGCCTCCAGGTCGAGCACCCGGTCACCGAGCTGATCACCGGACTGGACCTGGTGGAGTGGCAGCTGCGCGTCGCAGCCGGTGAGCCGCTGCCGTACGGGCAGGACGACATCACGCTCACCGGGCACGCGGTGGAGGCCCGGGTCTGCGCCGAGGACCCGGCCCGCGGCTTCCTGCCCTCCGGCGGCACCGTGCTGGCCCTGCACGAGCCGCAGGGCGGCGGGGTGCGCACCGACTCGGGGCTCGGCGAGGGCGGCGAGGTCGGCAGCCTGTACGACCCGATGCTGTCCAAGGTCATCGCGTACGGCCCCGACCGGGCGACCGCCCTGCGCCGGCTGCGGGTGGCCCTCGCGGACACCGTCGTCCTGGGCGTGCCGACCAACGCGGGCTTCCTGCGCCGGCTGCTGGCCCACCCGGCCGTGGTGGCGGGCGAGCTGGACACCGGCCTGGTGGAGCGCGAGGTGGCCGGGCTGGTCCCGGAGGGCGTGCCGGAGGAGGTGTACGCGGCGGCCGCGCTGCTGCGGCGGCACACCGCGTCCGCCGCCGCCCGCCCCGCGCCCGGCGCCTGGGCCGACCCGTTCTCCGCCGGGAACGGCTGGCGGCTCGGCGGCGCCCCGGCCCGGACGGTGCTCGACTTCCACATCCCGGGCCACGACCCGGTCCAGGTGGGGCTGCGGCCGTGCGGCGGCGGGGACACGGAGCTGACGTTCGGCCACGTCGGCGAGGGCGCGACCCCGCCGGCCCCGGAGTCGGGCTCCTGCGGGCCGCTGGGGCCGCTGCCCGGTACGGCGGAGAAGGCCCGGACGCTGGCGGCCGGTGACGGGCGCATCGCGTTCGAACTCGCCGGGGTCACCCATGTGTTCGCCTACGCGGTCTCCCCGGAGGGGCACTGGCTCGGCCGGGACGGCGACGGCTGGCACGTCCGGGACCACGACCCGGTCGAGGCGTCGCTGACCGGCGCCGCCCGCTCCGGCGCGGACACGCTCGCCGCGCCCATGCCCGGGACGGTGACCGTGGTGAAGGTGGCCGTCGGGGACGAGGTCGTCGCCGGGCAGAGCCTGCTGGTGGTGGAGGCGATGAAGATGGAGCACGTCATCTCCGCGCCGCACGCCGGCACCGTGACCGAACTCGATGTGACCGCCGGGACCACGGTCGCCATGGACCAGGTGCTCGCCGTGGTCGTGCCGGCCGCCGCCGGGGAGGACGCATGACCACCGCCGCCCGCACCCTGCCGATGACCGTGCCCGCCGAAGGGCTGCCCGCCCGGGTCCGCATCCACGAGGTCGGCGCCCGCGACGGCCTGCAGAACGAGAAGGAGGTCGTCCCGACCGAGGTGAAGGCGGAGTTCATCCGCCGGCTCGCGGTCGCCGGGCTGACCACCATCGAGGCGACCAGCTTCGTGCACCCCAAGTGGGTGCCCCAACTCGCCGACGCCGAGCAGCTGTTCCCGATGCTCGGTGACATCGCGGACGTCGGCGACGTGGCGCTGCCGGTCCTCGTGCCGAACGAACGGGGGCTCGACCGGGCGCTGGCGCTCGGGGCCCGCGGGATCGCGGTGTTCGGCTCGGCGACGGAGACGTTCGCCGCGCGCAACCTGAACCGCACGGTGGACGAGTCGCTGGCGATGTTCGCGCCGGTGGTGGCCCGGGCCAAGGCCGAGTCGGTGCACGTGCGCGGCTACTTGTCGATGTGCTTCGGCGACCCCTGGGAGGGCGCCGTGCCCGTCCCGCAGGTCGTCCGGGTCGCCAGGGCGCTGATGGACCTCGGCTGCGACGAGCTGTCCCTCGGCGACACCATCGGCGTGGCCACCCCCGGCCACGTGACCGCACTGCTGACCGGGCTGAACGAGGCCGGGGTGGCCACCGACGTGATCGGGGTGCACTTCCACGACACGTACGGGCAGGCCCTGTCCAACACCCTGGCCGCGCTGCGGCACGGCGTGTCCACGGTGGACGCGTCGGCGGGCGGCCTCGGCGGCTGCCCGTACGCGAAGAGCGCGACCGGAAACCTCGCCACCGAGGATCTCGTGTGGATGCTCGACGGCCTCGGTATCGAAACCGGGGTCGACCTCGGCGAGCTCACCGCCACCAGCGTGTGGCTCGCCGGACACCTGGGCCGACCCAGCCCTTCCCGTACCGTCCGCGCCCTGTCCCACAAGGAGCAGTGATTCCCCGATGTCCCTGGACCACCGGCTGACCGCCGAGCACGAGGAACTCCGACGCACCGTCGAGGAGTTCGCCCACGACGTCGTCGCCCCGAAGATCGGCGACTTCTACGAGCGGCACGAGTTCCCGTACGAGATCGTGCGCGAGATGGGGCGGATGGGCCTGTTCGGGCTGCCGTTCCCGGAGGAGTACGGCGGGATGGGCGGCGACTACCTCGCGCTGGGCATCGCCCTGGAGGAGCTGGCCCGGGTCGACTCCTCGGTCGCGATCACCCTGGAGGCGGGCGTCTCGCTGGGCGCGATGCCGGTCTACCGCTTCGGCACCGAGGAGCAGAAGCGGCGGTGGCTGCCGAAGCTCTGCTCGGGCGAGGCGCTGGGCGCGTTCGGCCTGACCGAGCCGGACGGCGGCTCGGACGCGGGCGGCACCCGGACGACCGCCGTGCGCGACGAGGCGGCGGGCGAGTGGGTGATCAACGGCTCCAAGTGCTTCATCACCAACTCCGGTACGGACATCACGGAGTTGGTGACGGTCACGGCGGTGACCGGCCGCAAGGAGAACGGCGCCCCGCTGATCTCCTCGATCATCGTCCCCTCCGGCACCCCCGGCTTCACGGTGGCCGCCCCCTACTCCAAGGTCGGCTGGAACGCCTCGGACACCCGCGAGCTGTCCTTCGCCGACGTGCGCGTCCCGCTGGAGAACGTGCTCGGCGAGGAGGGCCGGGGCTACGCGCAGTTCCTGCGCATCCTGGACGAGGGCCGCATCGCCATCGCGGCGCTCTCGACGGGCCTGGCGCAGGGCTGTGTGGACGAGTCGGTGAAGTACGCCGCCGAGCGGCACGCCTTCGGGAAGCCGATCGGCGCCAACCAGGCCATCCAGTTCAAGATCGCCGACATGGAGATGCGGGCGCACATGGCCCGCATCGGCTGGCGGGACGCGGCGTCCCGGCTGCTGGCGGAGGAGCCGTTCAAGAAGGAGGCGGCCATCGCCAAGCTGTACTCCTCGACGGTGGCCGTGGACAACGCCCGCGAGGCGACCCAGATCCACGGCGGCTACGGCTTCATGAACGAGTACCCGGTGGCCCGGATGTGGCGCGACTCCAAGATCCTGGAGATCGGCGAGGGCACCAGCGAGGTCCAGCGCATGCTGATCGCCCGCGAGCTGGGGCTGCAGGCCTGACCTCGTGACGCCGGGCCCGTACGGGCCGGGGCCCCCGGTGGACACCATCTGAGGTTAGGCTAACCTTCCCTCGAACGTGTCACCGGCCGGTCCCCGGCTCGTACGAAAGCGGACTCCGTCATGAGCACAACCCGAGTGTCCCGTCCCACCCGTCGCGGCCTGCTGGCCATGGGCGGCGCCGTCGGCCTCGGCGCCGTACTGGCGGCCTGCGGCGGCAGCGACGCAAAGGACTCCGCCGGCGCGGGCGCCAAGAGCACCGAAGCCGGGCCGTGGAAGTTCAAGGACGACCGGGGCCGGGTCGCCGAGGCGAAGTCCGTCCCGAAGAACATCGTCGCCTTCACCGGTGTCGCCGCCGCCCTCCACGACTACGGCATCGAGGTCAAGGCGGTCTTCGGCCCGACCAGGACCAAGGACGGCAAGCCGGACGTGCAGGCCGGCGACCTGGACATCGCCAAGGTCGAGATCCTGGGCAACGTCTGGGGCGAGTTCAACGTCGAGAAGTACGCCGAGCTCGGTCCGGAGCTGCTGGTCACGGCGATGTGGGAGAAGGACGCCCTCTGGTACGTGCCGGACCAGTCCAAGGACAAGATCCTGAAGCTGGCCCCGAGCGTCGCCCTGTGGGCCGCCGAGACCACCATCCCGAAGGCGATCCAGCGCCACGAGGACCTGGCGGCCTCGCTCGGCGCCGATGTGAAGTCCGCGAAGGTCACCGCCGCGAAGACGCGGTTCGAGAAGGCGGCGGCCCGGCTGCGCGCCGCCGCCAAGTCGAAGCCGGAGATCAAGGTCATGGTCGGCTCGGCCAGCCAGGACCTGTTCTACGTCTCGCTGGCCAAGATGTCCGCCGACACCCTGTACTTCCAGGAGCTGGGTGTGAAGTTCGTGGAGCCGAAGGTGAACGCGGCGGGCTTCTTCGAGGAGCTGAGCTGGGAGAACGTCGACAAGTACGGCGCCGACATCATCATGATGGACAACCGCTCCTCGGCCCTCCAGCCCGAGGCGCTGACCTCCAAGCCGACCTGGGCGCAGCTGCCGGCGGTCGAGGCGGGCCAGGTCGTCCCGCGGACCACGGAGCCGATCTACAGCTACGACAAGTGCGCGCCGATCCTGGAGGACCTGGCGAAGGCCATCGAGAACGCCAAGAAGGTCGCCTGACGCGACCGCGCACCGCCCCGGCGGCCGGCAGCCCGGCCGCCGGGGCGGTGCCGTCTCACTTCCCGCCGGTCTCCGACGCGGGCCACGGGACCTGGGGCGAGCGGTAGTAGTCGATGCCCTGGGCGGTGAACCGCTCCCCGAGCGCCGCCAGCCGCAGCTTGTACGTGTCCCAGTCGTGCGTCGACGCCGGTGACCAGGCCAGCTCGGCGGCGCCGGGCAGCCGCGGGAAGGCCATCGCGTCGATGTCGTCGCTGTCGGTCAGGGTCTCGGACCAGATCGGCGCCTCCACGCCGAGTACGGAGCTCTCCGGGGCGCCGGTGAGGTACGTCCCCGGGTCCCAGTCGTAACTGCGCCGGACCTCGACCGTGCCGGCCCACTTCAGGCCCAGTACGGTCTGGTCGTTGTACTTCATGTCGAGGTACACGCGGTCCGCCGGCGACAGCACCAGCTTCGTGCCGCTCTTCGCCGCGTCGACCACCTGCTGCCGGTCGGCGGCGCTGGTCTTGTCGTAGCCCCAGTACTGGGCGACGGCCCCCTTCACCGGGTGCGCGCCGGTCAGCTGGTGCCAGCCCATCACGGTCTTGCCGTACTTCCCGACGATCGCCTGGGCCCGGTCCATGATCTCCACGTAGTCCTCGCGGGTGGTGGAGTGCGCCTCGTCGCCGCCGATGTGGAAGTAGCGGCCGGGCGTGAGCGCGGCCACCTCGCCGACGACGTCGTCGATGAAGTCGTACGTGACGTCCTTGCCGGCGCACAGCGTGCTGAAACCGACCTTGATGCCCGTGTAGAGCGGCGGTGCGACGCCGTCGCAGTTCAGTTCGGCGTACGAGGCGAGCGCGGCGTTGGTGTGGCTCGGCATGTCGATCTCCGGGACCACCTCCAGGTAGCGGGAGGCCGCGTACCGCACGATCTCCTGGTACTGCTCCTTGGTGTAGTACCCGCCGGGCCCGCCGCCGACCTCGGTGGAGCCGCCGTACGTGGCCAGCCTCGGCCAGGAGTCGACGGCGATGCGCCAGCCCTGGTCGTCGGAGAGGTGGATGTGGAAGGTGTTGTACTTGTACTGGGCGACCTGGTCGATGTAGCGCTTGACCTCGTCCACCGAGAAGAAGTGGCGCGCGACGTCCAGCATCGCGCCCCGGTACGCGTAGCGCGGGGTGTCGGTGATGGAGCCGCCGGGGACCCGCCAGGGGCCCTTCTGCCGGGTGTCGCGCTCCACTTGGGCCGGCAGCAGCTGGCGCAGCGTCTGGACGCCGTGGAAGAGCCCTGCGGGCTGCCTGGCGGTGATGGTGACGCTGCCGCGCCCGGAGGTGAGGGTGTAGCCCTCCGCGCCCAGCTTGCCGGCGCGCGGGTCGAGCCTGAGCCGGATGCCGTCGGCGCCGTCCTTGGTGGTGACCGGCAGGGCGAAGCCGGTGGAGGGGCGCAGCAGGCCCGCCAGGTAGTCGCCGATCTTCCGGGCCTCGCCGGAGGCGCCGACGGTCCGAATCCTGGTGGAGCCGTTGAGCAGGTAGGGCTCGCCGCCGGGTCTGACCGAGGCGGGGGCGGGCACCACCTGGCCGAGCGGCCTGGGCGCCCACGCCACTCTCGTCGCGCCCGCGGCGGACGCCTGCGGGGTGGCGCACGCACTGGAGACACCGGCCGCCGCGACGAGAAGCAGCGAGCCGAGGAGCCGGGGAAGAGTACGGGGAAGAGCACTGCGGCGTACCGTGTGCAGTCTCACAAGCCGGGTCCCTTTCTGGGGGTCACTCTGCTGGGTCTCCTGACCTTTCTCCGTCGCCATGCGTACCGCGCGTCTCACGGGTGGTCAAGGTGTAGACCACTTACCGGCGTTGGTCACCCAGGCGCCCTGATGAGCTTTTGCGTCTTATGTGCGGATTCACCCTTTCGGCTCCGACCACTGCCGGCGCACCCCCTCCCCCACCCCTCCGGGACGTCCGCACGAAATCCACCCAAGCCAGAAAAACGGGGCCAGTATCGCGCTTCCCTGCCCGATATCGGGCAGGATTGTTGCGCTCGAAGCCCTTCCGCCGCAGTATCGACGGGTGCTCGAACGCCTCTCGTCGTACGACGACCTCATTGACCACGTGGTGCGCAGCACCACGCTGCCCCGCGGCGAAGCCGCCCGGGTGATCCTCGACGTGCTGGCGTACTTCGACGAGACGACCGAGGTCTTCGTCCGCCGCCGCCACCGCGAACTGCAGGCCGGCGGCCTGGTGAACACGGAGATCTTCGAGCGGATCGCGGCCGAGCTGCCGCACCGCGCGGTCGCGCCGCCGGAGCTCTCGCTCCGTCAGCTGCGCCGGATCGTCTACGGCTGAGACCGCCTCGCGGCCGGGTACCCCTTTTACTTGTTCGTCGTCGGAGGACAGAAAGCCCTATGTGCGGAATCGTCGGTTACATCGGAAAGCGTGACGTGGCCCCGCTGCTGCTGGAGGGCCTGCAGCGGCTGGAGTACCGGGGTTACGACTCCGCCGGGATCGTGATCACCGGGAAGCCCGCGGCCGGGAAGCCCGCCGCGCTGAAGTCGGTCAAGGCCAAGGGCCGGGTCCGCGAGCTGGAGTCCCGGGTCCCCAAGCGCTTCGCCGGCACCACCGGCATCGCCCACACCCGCTGGGCGACCCACGGCGCCCCCAGCGACGAGAACGCCCACCCGCACCTGGACGCCGAGGGCAAGGTCGCCGTCGTCCACAACGGGATCATCGACAACGCCGCCGAGCTGCGCACCCGGCTGACCGCCGAGGGCGTCGTCTTCCTCTCCGAGACCGACACCGAGGTGCTGGTCCACCTGATCGCCCGCTCGGACGCCGGGACCCTGGAGGAGAAGGTCCGCGAGGCCCTGCGCTCCGTCGAGGGCACCTACGGCATCGCCGTCCTGCACGCCGACTTCAACGACCGCATCGTGGTCGCCCGCAACGGCTCCCCGGTCGTCCTCGGCATCGGCGAGAAGGAGATGTTCGTCGCCTCCGACGTCGCCGCCCTGGTCGCCCACACCCGCCAGGTCGTCACCCTGGACGACGGCGAGATGGCCACCCTGAAGGCCGACGACTTCCGTACGTACACCACGGAGGGCTCGACCACGACGGCCACGCCGACCACCGTGGAGTGGGAGGCCGAGTCGTACGACATGGGCGGCCACGACACGTACATGCACAAGGAGATCTCGGAGCAGGCGGACGCCGTCGACCGGGTGCTGCGCGGCCGGATCGACGACCGTTTCTCCACCGTGCACCTGGGCGGCCTCAACCTGGACGCCCGCGAGGCGCGCGGGGTCCGCCGGATCAAGATCCTGGGCTGCGGCACCTCGTACCACGCGGGCCAGATCGGCGCGCAGCTGATCGAGGAGCTGGCCCGCATTCCCGCGGACGCCGAGCCCGCCTCCGAGTTCCGCTACCGCAACCCGGTCGTGGACCCCGACACGCTGTACGTCGCGGTCTCGCAGTCCGGTGAGACGTACGACGTGCTGGCCGCCGTCCAGGAGCTGAAGCGCAAGGGCGCCCGGGTCCTCGGTGTGGTCAACGTGGTCGGCTCGGCGATCGCCCGCGAGGCGGACGGCGGCACGTACGTGCACGCGGGCCCCGAGGTCTGCGTGGTCTCCACCAAGTGCTTCACCAACACCGTGGTCGCCTTCGCGCTCCTCGCCCTGCACCTGGGCCGCATCCGGGACCTGTCGGTCGCCGACGGCAAGCGGATCATCGAGGGCCTGCGCCGGCTGCCCGCCCAGATCAGCGAGATCCTGGCGGGCGAGGACGAGATCAAGCGGCTGGCCGCCGAGTACGCGGACGCGAAGTCGATGATGTTCATCGGCCGGGTGCGCGGCTACCCCGTGGCCCGTGAGGCGTCGCTGAAGCTCAAGGAGGTCTCGTACATCCACGCCGAGGCGTACCCCGCCTCCGAGCTGAAGCACGGCCCGCTCGCCCTGATCGAGCCCGCGATGCCGACCGTGGCGATCGTGCCGGACGACGACCTGCTGGAGAAGAACCGCGCCGCGATGGAGGAGATCAAGGCCCGCAGCGGCCGCATCCTCGCCGTGGCCCACCAGGTGCAGGAGAAGGCCGACCACACCATCGTCGTGCCGAAGAACGAGAACGAGCTGGACCCGATCCTGATGGGCATCCCGCTCCAGCTCTTCGCGTACCACACGGCACTGGCCATGGGCCGGGACATCGACAAGCCCCGCAACCTGGCCAAGTCGGTCACCGTCGAGTAGTCACGCCGCGCGAGCGGGGCCTCGCGGTCGGTGACCGCGGGGCCGTCGGTGTACCGGCCGGAATCGGCCCGGGAACGGCCGGGAAGGGCCCATGGGGCCTTTTCCACAGGCGAGTTGGCGCCACGGGGGCCCCGGGGCTACGGGATGACCACGACCGGCCGCTGGGCGCGGCGGGCCAGGCGGCCGGCCACCGAGCCGAAGATCTTGCCCACCAGGCCGTGCGTGGAGCCCACCACGATGGCGTCCGCCGAGTACTCCCGGCCGACCTCCTCCAGTTCGTGGCAGATGTCCCCGCCGCGCTCCACGAGCACCCAGGGCACCTCGGCGAGGTAGTCCGCGCAGGCGAGCTCCAGGCCCAGGACCTCGGTGCGGTGGTCCGGCACGTCGACGAAGACCGGGGGCTCGCAGCCCGCCCAGACCGTGGTCGGCAGCCGGTTGGCGACGTGGACGATGATCAGACCGGAGCCCGTCCTGCGGGACATGCCGATCGCATAGGCGAGGGCCCGCTCGCTGGACGTCGAGCCGTCGAAGCCGACGACGACCCCATGCCGGAAGGCGGGATCGCACGGACGGCGCTCTTGTTCGGCCGCCAGCGGGTCCGACAGGGGGTCGGCTACCTGCTTGCGGTCCGCGGGTTCGGGGATTTCGTGACCGGCCATCGATGTCTCGGCGAAGAGAGTCCTCGTGAGGAGAGCGGCGTGGGAAGGTGCGTCAGCGAGCGGTGTCGTGGTGTCCGGGAATCATCTTCCCAACCCCTTACCCCCAAGGGTACGGCGCCACTCCTCCATTGCCCGCCCCGCGCACGGCGCATGCGGCGTTTTCCGGAGCATGCCCGAGACCGGGCCCGGATGGCAATGCCGGTTGCCCTCTACACCGACGTGCCGGCCACCGCTCCGGCCCCGTGCGGCGCCCGGCGGAACCGGCCCGGAAGGGCTCGCGCGGACGGTCCGGGGGCGTCGCCCGCGAGGAGCGGAACCCACCCTTCCGGGGGAGTCGGCCGACTCGCGGGGTCCGTCCGGAACCCACCGCGCGGTCTGCTCCCGGGACGGCCGGGAGAGCGGTATTCGGCTGCCCGTCCGGACCGGCTCCCGGCCGGGCGCGCCGGCCCCGCCGCCGGGGCCGCCGATCCTTGCGAGGGGGCGCGCGGAGGCGGACGAGCGCCCCGGGTTGTGCGCCGGTAGAACGACTGATTTCCGCACACGCGACCGTACATTTTCAGCCAACTTCAGGGGTCGGTCGATTCCTTGTCGAAATGGCCGATCAACCCCCTTGCCACCAGGCAGGAAGAGACCGGGCGGTACGCTTCCGCCCAATGGGGACGGGCCATGAACGCCGGACGCACTTCCCTGCGCGGGCCGCGAGTGAAACGCTTCGTGATCGAACGCTTCCCGCCAGGTTGCCTTGTCGACAATGAGCCGGTTGGTGAACTTGTCACGACGGCACCACGGGACGCAGTAGATTCGATCTTGGGCGTCGAAGGCCGGGGACTCGTGCACGACCGAGGGGACATGTGCAGGTGCGACAGGCCCGTAAGGACCAGGAAGACGCGAACACCGAGGGGGGCTTAGCGTCATGAGCCAGGACTCCGCCACCGCAACGGAGGCTGTACGGAAGCTGGGCGGAAGACGACGCCGGGAAGTCGTCGCCGTCCTGCTCTTCAGCGGTGGCCCCATCTTCGAGAGCTCCATCCCGCTGTCGGTGTTCGGAATCGACCGCCAGGACGCGGGAGTTCCTCGCTACCGGTTGCTTGTGTGCAGCGGCGAAGAGGGACCGCTGCGCACCACCGGCGGACTCGAACTGACCGCGCCCTACGGGCTGGAGGCGATCAGCAGGGCCGGCACCGTGGTGGTGCCCGCCTGGCGCTCGATCACCTCCCCGCCGCCCGTGGAGGCGCTGGACGCGCTGCGCCGCGCCCATGAGGAGGGCGCCCGCATCGTCGGCCTGTGCACGGGGGCCTTCGTGCTCGCCGCCGCCGGGCTGCTGGACGGCCGGCCGGCCACCACCCACTGGATGTACGCACCGACGCTGGCCAAGCGCTATCCGTCGGTGCACGTCGACCCGCGCGAACTGTTCGTGGACGACGGGGACGTGCTGACCTCCGCCGGGACGGCGGCCGGCATCGACCTGTGTCTGCACATAGTCCGCTCGGACCACGGCACGGAGGCCGCCGGGGCACTGGCCCGCCGGCTCGTCGTGCCGCCCCGGCGCAGCGGCGGTCAGGAGCGCTACCTCGACAGGTCTTTACCTGAGGAGATCGGCTCCGACCCGCTCGCCGAGGTCGTCGCCTGGGCGCTGGAGCATCTGCACGAGCAGTTCGACGTGGAGACGCTGGCCGCGCGCGCCTACATGAGCCGGCGGACCTTCGACCGGAGGTTCCGCTCGCTGACGGGCAGCGCGCCGCTCCAGTGGCTGATCACCCAGCGGGTGCTGCAGGCGCAGCGCCTCCTCGAGACGTCGGACTACTCGGTGGACGAGGTCGCGGGCCGCTGCGGCTTCCGCTCGCCGGTCGCGCTGCGCGGGCACTTCCGCCGCCAGCTCGGCTCCTCCCCCGCCGCGTACCGCGCCGCCTACCGGGCCCGCCGTCCGCAGGGCGGGGTCTCGGAGCCGGTCGTGGTGACGGAGGTGGCGGTGCCCGCCCAGGGCACCGCCCAGAGCCGCCGTACCGCCGTCCCCGGCCCGTCCGGCGCCGCACCCGCGGCGCTGGACGCGAAGGCGGGCGCCGACCTGTTCGCCGCGGGGCGCCCGGCCCTGCCCGGGCAGCGGAGCGCCCCTTAGGGTGGAGCCCATGAACGACCGCATGGTGTGGATCGACTGCGAGATGACCGGGCTCTCGTTGGCGGAAGACGCACTCATCGAGGTGGCCGCGCTGGTCACCGACTCGGAGCTGAACGTGCTCGGTGAAGGGGTGGACATCGTGATCCGCCCGCCGGACGCGGCGCTGGAGACCATGCCCGAGGTGGTGCGGCAGATGCACACCGCCTCGGGGCTCCTCGACGAGCTGGCCGGCGGCACGACGCTGGCCGACGCCGAGGAGCAGGTCCTCGCCTACGTGCGCGAGCACGTGAAGGAGCCCGGCAGGGCGCCCCTGTGCGGGAACTCGGTCGGCACCGACCGCGGCTTCCTGTCCCGGGACATGCCCCTCCTGGAGGGCTACCTCCACTACCGGATCGTGGACGTCTCCTCCATCAAGGAGCTGTCCCGCCGCTGGTACCCGAGGGCGTACTTCAACAGCCCGGAGAAGAACGGCAACCACCGGGCGCTCGCCGACATCCGCGACTCGATCACGGAGCTGCGGTACTACCGCGAGGCGGTCTTCGTCCCGCAGCCCGGCCCGGACTCCGAGCAGGCGAAGGCGGCCGCCGCGCGGGTCTCCCGGCCCCGCCCCTGAAGGCGCTGGTCACGGCCCTCCCGGGGGCCGCGACCCCCCGCCGGGGAATGAGTGCGCGAGCACCCTCCCGGACCCTGTACACTTTTTCTCGGCCGGTCGGAAACGCCCGGACGTGGTGGGTATAGCTCAGATGGTAGAGCACCTGGTTGTGGTCCAGGATGTCGCGGGTTCGAGTCCCGTTACTCACCCTGAAGGATCAGCCCCCGACCTGTGAGACAGGTCGGGGGCTGATGCGTTCCCGGCGCTACGCGAGTCCGTCGGCGGCGCCCAGGGGCCGCCAGGCCGGTCCGTCGCCGTCCGGTACGACCCGGCCGAAGACCCTGTCCGCGAAGTGGATGCCGAAGCCCAGCGTGCCGGGCTCCGCGAGTTCGCCGACGAGGCGGCGGCGGTGCTCGGCGGACCCGGCCGGGTCGTGGTCGTAGACGCAGGACCAGTCGGGCCGGTCCACCTGGACCGGTGAGTGCAGCGAGTCACCGAAGGCGATCAGCCGCTTCCCGCCGCCGGTGATGACGAACTCCGTGTGGCCCGCGGTGTGTCCGGCGGTGACCCGGGCCCGGACGCCGGGGAATACCTCCTGGCCGTCGGCCACCGTACGGACGTGGGGCGCGAGGGCGTCCAGCTCGTCGCCGGGCTCGCGGGCGGCCCATTCCGCGTCCGCCACCAGGTATGCGGCGCGGGAGAAGAGCCGTTCGTGGGTGGCCCAGCCCGTGTGGTCCGGGTGGAGGTGGCTGAAGGCGACGGCCTCGATGCGGTCCGGGGCCCGGCCGAGCGCGGCCAGGGCGGCCGGGAGGTCGCCGCCGCGCATGGCGCCGTTGGGGGTGGCCGGGTCCGCCGGGAGGGTGTGCGGGCCGAAGCCCGCGTCGATCAGGAGGGCGCGGTCGCCGTGCTCCACCAGGAGACCGCCGACGCTCGCGACCAGGTATCCGGAGGCGTCGAGGTGCTCCCGGTGTGCCCCCCAGAAGGCGTCGGTGCTGTCCGGCAGCCAGGCGGTCGGGCGGCCCTGGATCACCCCGTCCGGCACGAAGGACACCGTGGTGTCGCCCAGACGCAGGGTGCTCGGGTCCGTCATGACGTCGCTCCTCGTTCGTCGCTGTGTGGCGGGACCACCGTAAGCATCGAGCTAGAAACATTCAAGTTGTCATTATTCTTGCTTGATGGACTTGCTAGAGTGGGTCCATGACGACACCCCCCGAGGCACAGGCCGCCGCCGAGCGGGAGCTGTGCGGGCTGGTGAACGGGCTGGCCGCCCGGATCGCCGATCACGTGCGCAAGTGCGCCGTCCCCCTCGGTCTCACGGCGGCCCAGGCGACGGCGCTGCGGGAGATGACCGGGTCGATGACCATGCGCGAACTGGCCGAGCGCATGAGCTGCGAGCCGTCCAACGCCACCTTCGTCATCGACAAGCTGGAGAAGCGTGGCCTGGTCGAACGCCGCCCCCACCCCACCGACCGGCGCGCCCGGCACCTCGTGCTGACGCCCGAGGGCACCAGGGTACGCGCACGGCTCCTGGAACTACTCACCGAGGACTCACCGCTGGCCGGGCTCGGTCCTGGAGGGCAGCGGGCCCTTCAGGAGCTGCTGGAGAAGACGGTCGGCCGGCCGAGCTGACCGACGAAATCCGACCACGCGCCCGGCGCGAAGGCGAGCGCGGGAAGGGACGGGGTCTTGGAGTCGCGCAGACGGACCGCCGCAGCGGGGCCGGGGGGCAGCGCCACTTCGACGCAGTCGGGACCCGCCGAGTCGCAGTAGCTGGACCTGGTCCAGTGCAGGGGCATGGTTCGTTCCTCCGCTCGTCGCGCGGCGTCGCTCACACGGCACCGTAGCCATCGGGCCGGGAGACCGGGAGCACCGAGACCCCGAGGTCCCGCCGCATCACCTGCCGGACCTCGTACAGGCCCTCCGAGGCGCGTTCCAGCCGCTCCCCGACATCGTCCAGGGGTTCGTCGCCCGCGGTCCCCTGCTCGTGCCGGCCGAGCAGGGCGTGGATGCGGTGCAACTGGTGCACGACGCCGCCCGCGACGGACAGCACGTCGTCACTGATCACCATCTGCGCCTCGGCGTACACGTCGCGCAGGACGCGGCGGGGCTCCTCCCGCTCCTGGCCCTGCTGCGGACGCGCCTGCCCCGAGGCAAGAGCGAGGTAGTCCTTCGACAGCACGGAGTGGAACTGCCGCAGGCGCTGGTTGAACACCGCGTAGACGGCCCGCCGCGCACCCAGGGCCTCGCGGCGTTCGTCCGCCAGCAGCTCCTCCCGCCGCAGCCGCTCCGCGCGGTCGAGCTCCACCGTCTTGGCCCGCAGCGCGCCGCGGTGCGCCATGACGCCGGACACGAGGGTGCCGGCCACCCCCACCACGGCGACGATCAGAGCGGTCAGAGAAGGGTCCACACCTCAGAAGTTACTCGAAGTGGGCCCAGGGGAAAGGCGATTGCGGCACTCCGGCGTCACGACGAGTCGCGGACCACCAGCTCGGTCGGCAGCACGATCTGCGCCCGGTCCGCGCTCTCCCCGGTGATCATGTCGAGCAGAACCCTCGTCATCGCGCGGCCCATCTCCTCGATCGGCTGGCGCACGCTGGTGAGGGCCGGGTCCATGTGGCGGGCCACGGCCGAGTCGTCGAAGCCGATGAGGGCGACGTCGTCCGGGATGCGGCGGCCGGCCTCCCGCAGGACCTGGCGGGCACCGGCGGCCATCACGTCGGAGGCGGCGAAGACCGCGTCCACGTCGGGGCGGCGGGCGAGCAGGTCGCGCATGGCCCGGGCGCCGCCCTCCTCGGTGAAGTCGGCGGGGGCGATCAGCCGCTCGTCGGGCTCCAGGCCCGCGTCGCGGACGGCCTGGCGGTATCCGTCGAGGCGGCTCTGGGAGGCGTAGACGTCGAGCCGGCCGGTGATCGTGGCGATGGAGCGGCGGCCGCGCGAGGCGAGGTGTTCCACGGCGCCACGGGCCCCCTCGAAGTTGTCCGAGTCGACGGAGGACAGGGACTCGGCGGCGGATCTGCGGCCGTTCATCACGGCGGGCATGCCGAGCTGTTCCAGCAGGTCGGGCAGCGGGTCGTCGGCGTGCACGGAGACCAGCAGCACACCGTCCACGCGGTGGGCGGTGAGGTACTGCGCGAGCCGGCGGCGCTCGCGGTCGCTGCCGACGAGGGTGAGCAGCAGCTGCATGTCGGTGTCGGCGAGGGCGGCACCGACCCCGCGCACGATGTCGGAGAAGTACGGCTCCGCGAAGAAGCGGCTCTCCGACTCGGGCACCACGAGCGCGATGGCGTCCGTGCGGTTGCCGGCCAGTGCGCGGGCCGCGCGGTTGGGTACGTAACCCAGCTCGGCGACGGCGGCCTCGACCGCCTCCCTGGTGTGGGCGCTGACCCGGGGCGATCCGTTGATCACGCGCGAGGCCGTGCCCCGTCCGACCCCCGCCCGCGCCGCGACCTCTTCGAGCGTGGGCCGGCCCCCGCTCCGTACTCGCGCTGCCGTCATGGCTGCCTCCCGTTCGCGGTCAATTTCTCACAGTCGGATAACCAAACCAAGTCCTGGTGTTGGTTCCCTTGACACTCTGCGGGACCGGTCGGCCGCTCCCCCGCTCCTTTTATGGGAGCGCTCCCACTCTACGCGCGTGGTCAAGCGGAACGCACAGGCCGGGTGGGCGAATGGGCCGAGACCCGGCACGGGTGCCGGGTCTCGGGGAAAGCAGCGGTGCGCCGGGGCGTACCGGACGGGATCAGGCGAGGTCCTCCAGCGGCGGGAGGGCGTGGCGGCGGATCACGTCGGCGTACCAGTGGGCACTGGCCTTCGGGATGCGGCGCTGGGTGGCGTAGTCCACGTACACCGCGCCGAACCGCTTCGAATAGCCGTACGCCCACTCGAAGTTGTCCATCAGGGACCAGAGGAAGTAGCCGCGCACGTCCGCGCCGTCGGCGACCGCGCGCTGCACGGCGTCGAGGTGGCCGTGCAGGTAGGCGATGCGCTCGGGGTCCTGGACCCGGCCCTCGGGCGAGACGTAGTCGTCGAAGGCGGCGCCGTTCTCGGTGACCATCAGCGGGATGCCGGGGTGGTCGCGGGTGACGTCCATGAGCAGGTTGTACAGCCCGTTGGGGTCGATCGACCAGTTCATGGCGGTGGTCGGCTTGCCGTCGGCGAGGTGGAAGGCGACGTGCTCCGAGCCGGGCCACGGGGAGTAGTCGCTCGCGCCGTGGCCGTCATTGCGGGTGTCGCCGGAGCCCTCGGCGGGCGTGGAGACCAGGGTCGGCGTGTAGTAGTTGATGCCGAGGACGTCGACCGGCCGCGCGATGGCCTCCAGGTCGCCGTCCTGCACCAGCTTCGACCAGTCCACCACGTGCGCGGTGTCCGCGAGCAGGTCCTCCGGATAGGCGCCGTGCAGCATCGGGCCGGTGAAGACCCGGTTGCCGACCGCGTCGATGCGGCGGGCGGCGTCCACGTCCTCGGGGCTCGGGGTCAGCGGGCGGACCTGGTGGAGATTGAGGGTGACCGAGGTCTGCGCGGTAGCGGGGAGTTGACCGCGCAGAACCTCGATCGCCCGGCCATGGGCGAGGTTGAGGTGGTGGGCCGCCCGCAGGGCGGATGCGGCCTCGGTGCGGCCGGGGGCGTGCACCCCGGAGCCGTAGCCGAGGAAGGCCGAGCACCACGGCTCGTTGAAGGTGGTCCAGGTGCCGACGCGGTCGCCGAGGGCACCGGCCATGATCGCGGTGTAGTCCGCGAACCGCTCGGCGGTCGCGCGCTCCGGCCAGCCGCCCGCGTCCTCCAGCTCCTGGGGCAGGTCCCAGTGGTAGAGGGTGGCGACGGGCTTGATGCCGGCCTCCAGCAGCTCGTCGACCAGCTTGCGGTAGAAGTCGAGCCCGCGCTCGACGGCGGGGCCGCGGCCGGTGGGCTGGACCCGGGACCAGGAGATGGAGAAGCGGTACGCCTTCAGCCCCAGCTGCTTCATCAGCGCCACGTCGTCGCGGTAGCGGTGGTAGTGGTCGGCGGCGATGTCGCCGGTGTCGCCGTTGCGCACCTTGCCGGGGGTGCGGCTGAAGGTGTCCCAGATGGAGGGCGTGCGCCCGTCCTCGGCGGCGGCACCCTCGACCTGGTAGGCGGCGGTGGCCGCTCCCCAGACGAAGCCCGTCGGGAACGTGGTGGTGGCCTCGGGCACCGGCTTCGGGGCGATGTCAGGTCGTACGGCAGTCATGCGGGAGCGCTCCCAGGGGTGTGAAGGACAGGGGCGTTGACGGGGTGGGGCTACGGGGCCGTACGGTCCGCGGGGCGGGCGGGGACCGTACGGCTCCGTGACGAAGAAGCGGCGAGCGGGTGGTCAGCCCTTGACGGCGCCGGACATGATGCCGCCGACGATCTGCTTGCCGAAGATCACGAACACCACGAGCAGCGGCAGGGTGCTGATCAGCGCGCCGGCCATCACGATGCTCGTGTCGGGGGTGTACGAGGCGCTGAGCTGGCCGAGCGCCACCTGGAGGGTGGGGTTCTCCTGGCTCAGGGCGAGGTAGGGCCAGAAGAAGTCGTTCCACGCCTGGACGAAGGTGAGCATGCCGAGCACCATCATCGCGGGGCGGGCCACCGGCAGCACCACGCTCAGCACGATGCGGAAGTTGTTCGCGCCGTCGATCTTGGCGGCCTCGATCAGCTCGTAGGGCATCGCCTCGCTCAGGTACTGGCGCATGAAGAACACACCGAAGGCGCTGACCAGGGTCGGGAAGATGACCGCTTCCAGGTCCCCGCCCCAGCCGATGTCCGACATCATCATGAACAGCGGGACGACGCTGAGCTGCGGCGGGATCGTCAGGGTCAGGATGACCCCGGTCATCAGGACGTTCCGGCCGCGGAAGCGCATCTTGGCGAAGGCGTAGCCGGCCAGGGTGCAGAAGAAGAGCGTCGCCGCGGTGATGCAGCCGGACACGATGACGCTGTTGACGATGGCCTTGCCCAGATGGGCCTGGTTCCACGCGGCGTCGAGGTTGTGGAAGAGGCGGTCACCCGGCAGGAACGGCGGGGTGGTGGCCAGCACTTCGTCCTGGGTGTGGGACGCGGCCACGAGGGTCCAGTACAGCGGGAGCAGCGAGCCGATGCCGACGACGGCCAGGGCGATGTAGGCGAACGGGCCGCCCTTCAGCTGCTGCCCGGCACCGGGCTTGAAGCGGCTGGCGCGCTTCGGTGCGCGGTGGACGGAACGCGCCGGGAGGCCGGGCTCCGAGACTTTGGTGGGGCTGGTCATGGTCATTGGAATTCGCTCCCGGTCAGACCGCGGATTTGCGTACGAAGCGGCCGATGAGCCAGTTGACCGCGGCGATGATCAGCAGGAGGGCGAGCATCGCCCAGGCCACTGCGGCGGCCGGACCGAGGTGCCCGAGGTTCCAGCCGTAGTTGTAGAGGTAGACGCTGAGGGTCTCGTACTGATTCTCGTTGCCACCGGTCTGGCCGAGGGTGCCGCCTTCGAGCAGCAGGGGCTCACCGAACAGCTGCATCGACCCGATGGTCGAGATGACGATCGTGAAGAGGATCGTGGGCCGCAGCGACGGGATGGTCACCTTGCGGAACTGCTGCCAGCGCGAGGCACCGTCCAGCGAGGCCGCCTCGTACAGGTCCGACGGCACGGCCTGCATCGCGGCCAGGTAGATCAGGGTGTTGTAGCCGGTCCAGCGCCAGATCACGATGACCGAGATGGCGATCTTGGACGTCCAGTGGCCGTTGGCCCAGTTGGTGTCGCCGAGGCCGACGAAGTGCAGCGCCCAGTTGAGCAGGCCGCCGTCGGCCCGGAAGACCAGGGCGAAGACGAGGGCCGCGGAGGCCACCGAGGTGGCGTACGGGGTCAGGATGATCGTGCGCCAGAAGGTGCTGGCCCGCAGCTTGTAGTTGAGCAGGTGGGCCAGGCCGAGCGCGACGAGCAGCTGCGGGACCGTCGACATCACACCGATGAGGAAGGTGTTGCTGACGGCCGTCCAGAACTCGGCGTCGTGCAGGATCTTGTCGAAGTTCTCCCAGCCGACCCACTCCATCTGGTCCATGCCGGTCATCTCGACCCGGTGCAGGGCGATCCAGCCGGTGTAGAGCAGCGGGTAAAGCCCGAAGGCGCCGAAGACGAGGAAGAACGGGGCTATGTAGGCGTACGGCGACGCCTTGTCGTCGAACCGCCAGAGCCGGCTGCGCCAGTTCTGCCGGCGTGCGTCCTCCAGTTTGTGCTGGGAGCCGCGGGGTGGCGGCGCGTATGCGTCCCGGGTGGGAGTCGAGGTGGCCACGAGCGGGAGTCCTTCCCTGGATTTTGCTTGAGTTACCCGGGTACGGGGATGGCTGGGCCGTTACGCCGCACCCCTCAGGAACACGCGGGTGCGGGCGGCCCGGGTAGGGGCCGCCCGCGCCCGGGCGGGTCCGGCGGATCAGGCCGGACGCGCCCTGGCGAACGTCAGCCGATCACCTTGTCGATGGCCTTGGTCGCGGCCTCCCACGCCTCGTCGGGCTTGGTGCCGCGCTGCTCCATGTTGTTGATCTGGGTGGAGATGGTGTCCTTGATGGCGGCGTCCTTCGGGCCGAGGATCGTCTCGGGGATGGACTTGGCCTCATCGGCGTAGATCTGGCCGATCGGGGCGTCGTTGAAGTAGGGGAGCTTGGCGTTCTTCACGTCCGGCAGCTCGTACGCGCCCTTGTTGGACGGGAAGGAACCGATCGCCTTGAAGACGGCGGCCTGCTGCTCGGGGGCGGTCAGCCACTTGACGAGCTTGGTGGCCTCCTCGACGTGCTTGCCGGACTTCGGGACACCGAGGAAGGAGCCGCCCCAGTTGGCGGCGGTGGCGCCGGGGGCGGTGGTGATGTCCCACTTGCCCTTGTTCGCGTCACCGGCGTTCACGGAGATCTGACCGGCCATCCAGGCGGGGCAGGCCACGGTGGCCATGGTGCTCTTGCGGAGCGCGGCCTTCCACGGGTCGCTGAACTGGGCGAGGCCCTGGGTCAGCTTCTTGTCCGCGGCCTCGGCGGCCAGGTTCCAGCCCTGCTTGACGCTGGGGCTCTCCTTGTAGATCGGCTTGCCGCTCTCGTCGTAGTACTGCTTCGCGTTGGAGCTGACGACGGCGTTGAACATGGCGCTGGCGGAGTCCATGAAGTACGTGCCCTCGGGGGCGTTCTTCTTGTACTCCTCACCCAGCTTGAGGTAGTCCTCCCAGCCGCCGGAGATCTTGGCCGCGACCTCCTTGCGGTCGGTCGGCAGACCGGCCTTCTTGAACAGCTCGGTGTTGTAGCAGAGCGACATCGGGCCGATGTCGGTGCCCGCGCCGATCACCTTGCCGTCCGGCGTGGTGGCCTGCTTCTCCTTCCACGACACGAACTCGTTGACGTCGATGACCTTGCTCAGGTCGGCGAACTGGTCCGCCTTGGTGTCGACGAGCTCCTTGATGCGGCCGACCTCAAGACCCTGGACGTCGGCGAGACCGCTGCCCGAGTTCAGCTGCTGGAGCAGCTTGGGGTAGTAGACCTTCTCATCGGCGGTGGTGTCTTCCTTCACCGTGATGTTCGGGTGCAGCTCGTGGTACTTGGCGAAGAGACCGGCTTCCTTGTAGCCGAACTGGCCGTAGTCGGCGACGGTCAGCGTGATCTTCCCGTTCGCGTCGGAGGACTCGTTCGAGTCGGAGTCGTCGCTGCTGCAGCCGGTCAGCAGCAACGCCGAAGCGGTCAGGCCCGTGGTGGCCAGGACCGCGACTCTGCGGCTCCGGCCGGCGACGGTGCGGGTGATACGCATTCCACTACTCCTTGTTCCAGGGTGGGACTGGCTCACTGCGTGGCATACGCGCTGGTGAGTGCGGGTGCCGGATGGTTTTGGGGGGAGTACACGGGCAGTGCCGTTCACGCGAGAAAACCTCGTGTGATGTGGGAGCGCTCCCATGCGTCGATGTCGGAAGATTGCTGCCTACGGGGGGTGGGTGTCAAGAGTTGAAGACGCTTCCGTTGCGCGAGCGTGTCCTGCAAGTCACGAGACCGTGTCCGGCCGAGGGCTTGCCAAAGCGGTTCGCCGCGTTGCGGCGCGCGGCCGATTCTTGAATTCCCGCAGGTGGGGGACGGGTTGGGGTTGGATCTTGGTCGAGCGCCCGTCGAGAACCGGCTTCGGTGCCGGTTTTCCGGCAGGGGCCGGAAACAGCCTGCCGGGGCGTCGAGGACCCCGCCGGGAAGTGAACGGGGCACACCACGGAGCAGGCCAGGATGTGGAGTCGCGCGTTCTTTGCCCGAACCCGGGCGCCCGCCCGGCGCCTTCGGGCCCGGCCGGAGCGCCGTCCCGGACTCACACCCCGCGCAGCCGGCCCAGCGTGGCTTCCAGCTCCTCCTGGGCCGCGCGCGCCGCCGCCTCCGGGTCGCCCGACACGATGGCCGTGACGAGGGCGCGGTGGCCCGCCTGGCCGTGCCGGGGGTCCTGGCGGCGGAGGCCCAGGAGGTCCACGAGGTCGATGAGGCCCTGGCGGAGGGCCGGGACGAACTCGGCGAAGAGGTCGGTGAGGACCGGGTTGTGCGCGGCGGCCACGACCGCCCGGTGCACCGCGATGTCCGCGTCCACGAACTCCGCGTCGTCGAGGCCCGCGCCCGCCTTCAACCGGGCCGTGAGCGCCGCGTCCAGGGCGGTCAGGTCCTCGTCGGTGCGGCGGCGGGCGGCGAGGCGGGCGGCCTGGACCTCGATGAGCATGCGGACCTCGTAGACGTCGGTGACCGACGCCCTGCGCAGCCGTACCGGCCAGTCCTCCGTGACGTGGTCCGCGACGACGAAGACGCCGGCGCCCTGGCGGGACTGGAGGAGGCCGAGCGTCGCGAGCGTACGGACCGCCTCGCGGACCGTGGAGCGGCCCACGCCCAGCTCGCGGGCGAGGGAGGTCTCGCCCGGGAGCTTCGTGCCGACCGGCCAGTGCCCCTCGGTGATCCGGGCGCGCAGATGGCTGGTCGCCTGTTCCACGAGGGGGCTGGGGCGGAGGGGGCCGAGCGGGGACACGTCGTTCACCTGTCAGGTTGTCTGAGGGGTTGCGTTCTGGTTACTGTACCGGCCATGACGTACCGCGGTCTCCTCCTTCTCGGCTGCCGCGGCGGGGCCTGAAGCGATCGGCACCCCGCCGCGGGGTGCCGTGCTGGGCCGGTCGCATCCGGCGATGCGAGAAGAGACACCGTCCATGCCCGAGTTCATGTCCGCGGCCACGTCCGGCGCCCGGTCCCCGATGCACGGCTTCCCCACCATCTGCACGCCCCGCGGCCCGGTCCCCCAGGCGGCGCCCCGCTGGAACCCGCAACGCTCCAGCTCCATGCCCTCGCACCGCTACCGGTCCGCGTACGACCGGGTCGCGGTCCCGCTGACCGGGCGGAGCTGGCCGCAGGCCCGTGTCGAGCGGGCCCCGCTGTGGGTGCCGGTCGACCTGCGGGACGGCAACCAGGCGCTGGCGGAGCCGATGGACACCCCGCGCAAGCGGCGGATGTTCGACCTGCTGGTCGCGATGGGCTTCAAGGAGATCGAGGTCGGCTACCCGTCCGCGAGCCGCACCGACTTCGACTTCGTACGCCACCTGGCGACGAGCGGGGCCGTCCCCGACGACGTCACCGTGGTCGTCTTCACCCCCGCCAGGGCCGGCCTGATCGACCGGACCTTCGAGTCCGTGGCCGGCCTGGACCGGGTCGTCGTCCACCTCTACATCGCGACCGCCCCCGTCTGGCGCGAGGTGGTCCTCGGCCGCGACCGGGCCGACGTGCACGGCGTGGTGCTGGACGCGGCCCGGCGGATGGACCGGCTGGCCAGCGCCAGGCCCGGCACGGACATCCGGTTCCAGTTCTCGCCCGAGGTCTTCAACCTGACCGAGCCCGACTACGTCCTGGAGGTCTGCGACAGCCTCACCGAGCTGTGGGACGCCTCGCCGGACCGGCCGGTCGTCCACAACCTGCCGGCCACCGTGGAGATCGCCACGCCCAACGTGTACGCGGACCAGATCGAGTACATGCACCGCCACCTGGCCCGGCGCGACTCGGTGATCCTCTCCGTGCACCCGCACAACGACCGGGGCACGGGCGTGGCCTGCGCGGAGCTGGCGGTGCTGGCGGGCGCCCAGCGGGTGGAGGGCTGCCTGTTCGGCAACGGCGAGCGCACCGGCAACGTCGACCTGGTCAACCTGGCGCTCAACCTGCACGCCCAGGGCGTCGACCCGATGATCGACTTCTCGGACATCGACGAGATCCGCCGCACGGTCGAGCACTGCAACCGGCTGCCGGTGTCGCCGCGCCATCCCTACGGCGGGGATCTGGTGTACACCGCGTTCTCCGGCACCCATCAGGACGCCATCAGCAAGGGTTTCGCCCACCGCGCGACCAGTGTGTCGGAGCTGTGGGAGGTGCCCTACCTGCCGATCGACCCGGCCGACGTGGGGCGTACGTACGAGGCGGTCATCCGGGTCAACTCGCAGTCGGGCAAGGGCGGCATCGCCCACCTGCTGCGCACCGGCCACGGCGTGGACCTGCCGGCCGGGATGCGGGTGGAGTTCTCCCGGACCGTCCAGGAGGCGACCGACGACAGCGGTGCGGAGGCCACCGGGAAGGACCTGTGGAACCTGTTCGAGGCGGCGTACCTGGCCCCCGGGCGGGACGGCGGGGTCGCCCTCACCTCCTGGTCGGCGCAGACCGGCCCGGCCGGTGAGCACCGCTTCGTCTGCACCCTGCGGGTGGACGACCGGGAGGGCGACTACGAGGGGACGGGCGCCGGCCCGGTCACGGCGTTCGCGGACGCGCTGGCGGCGGCCGGGGTGGCGGCGGACGTCCTGGAACTGGTGGAGCAGGAGCCCTCGGGGCCGGCCGGGACCCGCACGGCCACGGCGTACGCGCGCTGCCGGACCGGCGGCGAGGAGCGCTGGGGCGCGGGCCGGGCCGCCTCGGGCGTGGCCGCGTCCGTGGCGGCGGTGCTGTCGGCGGTGAACCGGGCGCGGGGATAGGGCCTGCGCCCCCGGCCGGGAGGAAGGGGGGTGCTCGTCCCGGCCGGGGGCAGTGGGGCGCGCCCCCGGCCGGGGGTGGGGGGAAGGGGGCCGGGCCGGGGTGCGCGGGGGAGGGGATGGTCCTGCGTGCGGTCCTCGCAGGCACCCGCGTGGTCCTACTCGTACGCGCCGAACGCCTTGGTGAAGGCGAGCGGTTCCTGGGTGATCGAGCTGCACGAGGCGTCCGCGGTGGGCTTGGCGCCGCCCGCGCACTCCTTGTCCCGGGTGCCGGACCACATCGCGAGCCAGGCGAGCCCCTTCTCCTTCGCGAACGCGACGAGCTGGGTGGCGTCCTCGACCTTGAAGACCTCGCTGCTGACGTCGTTCACGCCGATCATCGGGGTGACGGCGACGGTCTTCCACGCCTCGGCGCCGGAGAGCCCGAGCACGCCCTTGATCTGGGCCTGGGTGGCGGTGGCGGCCTGGACGGCGTAGGTGCCCATGTCGCCGCTGTAGGAGGCGCCGTAGTCCATCGCCATGATGTTGACGGCACCGACGTCCACGCCGTTCCTCTTCGCGTCCGCGATGAGGTCGACGCCGGGCTGGGTCAGGCCCTCGGGCATCACGGGGAGCGTGAAGGACACGTCCAGGCCGGGGTGCGCCTTCTGGAGCTTCGCGATGGCCTGCGAGCGGCGGGTGTTGGCGGCGGTGTCGGGGAGCGCGCCGCCCTCGATGTCGAAGTCGACCTTGGTCAGCTCGTACGTGTCGACCACCTTGCCGTACGCGGCGGCGAGGTCGGCCGCCGAGGAGCAGCGCAGGGCCAGTTCGGAGCCGGCGGCCCCGCCGAAGGACACCCGGACGTCGCCGCCGGCCGCGCGCAGGGCGCCGATCTGGGAGGCGACGTGGTCGTCGCCGAGGCCGGTGACCCCGCCCCAGAGCGGGGCGCAGCCGCCGCCGGAGGTGATGAAGGCGAGGGTGAACTGCTCGACCCCGGTCTTCTTCGCGGTGCCGGCCAGGTCGTAGGCGGGGTAGAGCGAGGTGTCCACGTACGGGGCGAAGCGGGCGCCGGTCGCGGTGGAGCCGCCGTCGTCGGTCTTCGTGGGGGTGGGGGTCGGCGTGGGGGTCGCCGTTCCGGTGGGCTTCTCGGTGGGGGTGGCCGTGGGGGACGGGGGTGCGGACTCGGTGGGGCGGCCGCTGGGTTCCGGGGTGGCGCCGGGGTCGACGGAGCACGTGGCGCCGTCGATCAGGCAGCCGGTGGGGTCGGCCGCCGTGCCGTCGGACGCGGTGACGAAGCCGACGGTGACGGACTGCCCGGCGGCCAGCCGCTCGTTCCAGCTCGCGGGGCGGACGGTGACGTGGTTCCCGCTGACGGTGTGTTCGCCGTTCCACAGCGAGCTGAGCTTCGTGCCCGCCGGGAGGTCGAACTCCAGCGTCCAGCCGGTCTTGGCCGAGCCGGTGTCGTTGGTGACGACGTACTGGCCGGTGTAGCCGCCGGTCCAGCCGCTGGTGCGGGTGTACGCGGCGCCGACCGCCGATGCCTGCGCCGTGCCGGTGAGGGCGAACACCGTCCCGCCGATCACCGCGGCCGCGACGACCGAGCCGATCACCTTGGTCCTGGTGCCCATCGTGCGCCGGTGCGTGCTGGTGCCCATCGCGTTCCTGCCTCGTCGTACGGGAGTGGGGGATGCGGGAGCACGCTAGCGGCCACGGAACGGGCAAACGGGGCGAGGCGGACCGGGGTCGAGGTTCTTAGGACTGCCTTAAGGAGCGCATCGGCCGGGCTAAAGGTTCGGGCGGCCGGCCCTCCGGAGGCGGCGGCGCTGACGGCCGACCCGGTGACCCCGCCCGCCGCCCCGCGGGCGCTGTCCGTCCTGCCCGATCCAGACCCGGACCTCCGTGCCGCCCAGCACCGAGCGGCCGATGCGCACGTCGCCGCCGGTGGACTCGGCGACCCGGCGCACGATGTCGAGCCCGAGTCCGGTCGAGCCCACCGCGTCCCGGGCCCCGCCGCGCGCCAGGGCCGCCTTGGGGTCGGCGATCCCGCCGCCCGCGTCCGAGACCAGCACGATCACCGCGTCACCGCTGTGGTGCACGTCGACCGCGAAGGCGGTGCCCTCCGGGGTGTGCCGGAAGACGTTGCCGAGCAACGCGTCGAGCGCGGCGGCCAGTTCGGGCCGGGCGACCGGGATGCGCACCGTGCGGTCCACCCCGGCGAGGCGTACCTCGCGGCCCTCGTCCTCGGCCAGGGCGGACCAGAAGGCCATCCGCTCGCGGATCACCTCGGAGGCGTCGCAGCCGGCACCGGGCCCGCCCGGCTGGGTCTGCGGGCGCTGCTCGCGGGCGGTCCGGATGATCGTGTCGACCTCGCGCTCCAGCTGTTCGACGGCCGCCCGGGTCTGCTCGGCGGCGGGCCCCTCGCCGAGCGAGGCGGCGTTCAGCCGCAGGACGGTGAGCGGGGTGCGCAGCCGGTGCGAGAGGTCGGCGGCCAGTTCGCGTTCGTTGGCGAGGAGCTGGACGACCTGGTCGGCCATGGAGTTGAACGCGACGGCCGCGGAGCGCAGTTCGTCCGGGCCCTCCTCGGGGACGCGGGTGCCGAGCCGCCCCTCCCCCAGGTCGTGGGCGGCGCCCGCGAGGCGGCGCGCGGGCCCGACCATGCGGACGCCGAGGCGGTCGGCCACGGCGACCGAGCCGACGATGAGCGCGACGCCGACGGCGGCCAGCATCAGCCAGGCGGTGGTGACCCCATGCGAGACCGCGGCCTCGGGGACGAACACCTCGACCACCGCAATGCCCCTGGGCCCCACCGCGGTCGGCTGGAGCAGCACGGAGCCGCCGGTGACCCCGATGATCGTGGCGCGGCCCGAGACGCGTACGGCCTCCAGCTCCCCGGGGGTGGCGCGGCCCTCGCCGATGTCGGCCGCGATGCCGTCGGGTTCGCCGGAGGCCGGGATGTGGACGGCCATCCGGCCGGCGGCACCCGGTTCGGTGGTGAGGACGGCCTTCTCCAGCTGGGTCCGGTCCGTGGTGATGGACAGCGTGGGGCCGATCGTCGCGGCCTGCCGTTCGGCGTCGGAGAACGCGCGGTCGCGGGCCATCTCCTTGACGACGAGCCCCAGGGGCACGGCGAAGGCGATGACGACCATGGCGGTGACGGCCAGGCAGACCTTGACCAGCGCCCATCTCATGCCGGCCGCTCCGGCGCCGGGGGCTGGAGCTTCACGCCGACGCCGCGCAGGGTGTGCAGGTAGCGCGGCCGGGCCGCGGTCTCGCCCAGCTTGCGGCGCAGCCAGGAGAGGTGGACGTCGATGGTCTGGTCGTCGCCGTAGGACTGCTGCCAGACCTCGGCGAGGAGTTCCCGGCGGGGGACGACGACGCCGGGGCGCCCGGCCAGGAAGGCCAGCAGGTCGAACTCGCGGCGGGTGAGGTCGAGCGCGGTGCCGTCGAGTTCGGCCTGCCGGCGCAGCGGGTCGACGCAGAGTCCGCCGACCTGGATGACGCGCGGGGGCGGTGCCTCGCCCGCGGCGGCCCGGGCCCGGCGGAGCACGGCGGCCATCCGGGCCGACAGGTGCTCCACGGAGAACGGCTTGGTGAGGTAGTCGTCGGCGCCGTCGTTGAGCAGCCGGACGATCTCGCTCTCGTCGTCCCGGGCGGTCGCGATGATGACGGGCACGTCGGTGATGCCGCGCAGCATCTTCAGGGCCTCGGAGCCGTCGAGATCGGGCAGTCCGAGATCGAGGATGACCACGTCGAAGCGGAAATGGGCGACTTCGCGCAGCGCTTCGAGGGCGGTGCCGACGCTCCGTACGGTGTGACCGGCGTCCGTCAGGTGCCGGATGAGGGCGGAACGTACGAACTGGTCGTCCTCGACCACGAGCACACTGGGCATGGGCGGCACCGTACGCCATCGGTCTGCCCGGGTGACATGTCCACCTGGTTCGTGGTGCAGGATGTTGATGATGCAACGAGGTCTGGTACACGCACTGGCGTGGTCGCTCGCCACCGGCGCGGCGGTCACGGTCTCGTGGTGGGGTGTGCGCTCCGTGCTCGCGGGCACGGTGTACGACCCGCCGCGCGCGGTGCCGGTCGCGGCGCCGACCACGGAGAGCCTGACCTCGTCGACGCACCGCCCCGCTCCCCCGGCCTCGCCGTCCCCCGAACCCCGGACCACCGCCCCGAAGCCGCCCGCGCCCTCTTCCCGCAAGCCGTCCCCGTCGCACACCCCGGCGCCCAACACCCCGCGCCCCGCGTCGGGGACGACCGCCGCGGCCGGGCAGGCGCGGAGTTACGCGACCGACGGCGGCCGGGTCGTCTTCGAGATCCGGCCCGACTCGGCGGAGCTGGTCTCGGCGACCCCGGAACCGGGCTGGTCGATGCGGGTGTGGTCCAACACGACGTGGATACGGGTCGACTTCGCCCGGGACGACGGCACGACGGTCTCCGTCTTCTGCACCTGGAACGACCACGCGCCCCAGGTGGACATCGTCCACTCGTAGCCCGCACCGGAAGGGAGCCGCCCGTCCGGGGAGGCGGTCAGCGGAACGCGTCCGGGGGCGGCGGCGGTGACGGGCGGGCCTCCGCGTCGTGCACCGGGGCCGCGCCGCCGGTGAAGTCCGTGAGGGCACGGCCGTGTTCGACGCGTCCGGGGTGCGGGTCGGTCGCGACGCGGCGGGTCAGCCGGGCGATCTCCGGCGCGGTGTCGGAGGCGAGCAGGACGGCGTTGCCGAAGCGGCGGCCCCGCCACACCGTGGGGTCGGCGGCGAGCGCGAGGGCGGGGAAGACCGTGGCGGCGGTGGCGATCTGGCCGCGCAGATGGGCCAGCGGCGGCCCGTCCGCGAGGTTGGCCACGTAACTCCCGCCGGGCTTCAGGACCCGGCGCACCTCGGCGAGGAACTCGGTCGTGGTCAGGTGCGCCGGGGTGCGGGCGCCGCTGAAGACGTCCGCGATGACGAGGTCGGCCCAGCCGTCCTGGATCTTGCCGAGCCCGGCCCGGGCGTCGGTGGACCTGACCCGGATTCTGGCCTGCGGGTCCAGCGGCAGTTCGCGGCGGACCAGTCGCACGAGCGCCGCGTCGACCTCGATGACCTGCTGGGTGGACCGGGGGCGGGTGGCGGCGATGTACCGGGCGAGCGTGAAGGCCCCGCCGCCCAGGTGCACCACGTGCAGCGGCTGCCCGGCGGTGGCGACGAGGTCCGCGATGTGGCCGATGCGGCGCTGGTACTCGAAGGAGAGGTACGTGGGGTCGTCCAGGTCGACGTGCGACTGCGGGGCCCCGTCGATCGTCAGCGTCCAGGCGCGGCGGCGCTCCCGGTCGGGCACGAGTGCGGCGAGTCCGCCGTCCACGGGCTCGGAGACGTTGCCCTCCGGGGCTGCGCGACCCGCGCGCCCCTTGCGGTCGCCGCCGGCCGCTCCTCGACGTGCCACTGCTTCTCGCCCCTGCTCACCGTGTCCGGGACGGGCCGATCCGCGCGGCCCGCCGTCCGGACCATTATCGGGGTGACGGCGGCGGCCGGCTCAGCGGCAGTTGTCGGCCGCCTCGATCAGCCGGGCCGCCTGGTCGAGCGCGACGCGCAGCACGGCCGGGTCGGTGACCGGGGTGTCCGCGGCGGGCGGCAGCAGCCAGCCGCTGCCGGAGACCGGCGGCTCGGCGGGGATGCGCAGCCCCCGGCCGTCGGTCCGCGTACAGGCGCTCCCCGGTACGTCCCAGCCCTGCGCGGTCCCCGGCGGCACCAGGAACCCGAGGGTGTCGCAGGCGCCGTCGTGGATGACCGGGCCCACGACGTCCCGCGCCGCGCCCCGGCGCAGGATGTCCACGGCCTCCAGGCCCTGCCGGGCGGGCACGGTCACCAGATCACAGGGTTCGCCGGCGGACGCCGTGCCGCCGCTCGCCGGGTCGGTGTGCAACAAGGGACCTCTCCTCTCATCGCCGGGGGCGGAGCCGCGCTCCGCACTCCCTCTCCGTGAGGTCCAACGCCCCGACCGCGTCAAGGGCTACGGTGCGACACCGCCGCAAAGGGTGGCAGTTCATGGCGGATCGCGGCCGAGATGCCCGGTTCCTCCGGAAACGCTTCGTGTGCACCCCGTCACAACGGGTACGTTCTTGCTCCGCCGGGACACCGGAAACAGCGCCCGGCTCGCACCGAGAGGGCCATGCCATGGTGTCGACACGGGCAGTTCCCAACCTCGCCTTCCGGCGGCTGCGCGGCCCGCGCTCCGCCGGGGAGTTCGCTGCTGCGGTACGCAGGTCCGCTCGCGAGATCGGCGAGCAGGTCGCGTGCGACGCCCGGTACATCGGACGCGTGGAGTCCGGCGAGATCCGCTGTCCCAACTACGCGTACGAGCGGGTCTTCCTGCACATGTTCCCCGGGACGACCCTGGAGGACCTGGGCTTCTCGCCCCGCGCTTCGGTACGCGGGCGGGCGGCCAGGCCCGCGGTGGCCGCCCCGCCCCCCACTGCCCCGCCGCCGGAGCCCGGCGGCGACGACGAGGAGAGCGACGTGCTGCGTCGCGTGTTCATGACGAGCGGCCCCACCGCGATGGCGGCCGTCTCCCTGGGACTGGGCCTCGGCGGCCAGGCCGCCGCCCTGCCCCTGCAACGCCGGGTCGGCGATACGGAGGTGAGCGCCGTCGAGCGGGCGGTGCGGCAGATCCGGGTGCTGGACGACCGGCACGGCGCCGACCGGCTCTACCGGCGCGCCTCGCAGCCGCTGCGGGCGGCGTACGCGCTGCTCGACGCGGGCACCGTGCACCGGCGCTCCACGGCGGACCGGCTGCACTCCGGCGCCGGTGAGCTGGCCATCTCCGTGGGCTGGCTGGCCCATGACTCGGGCCGCTTCGAGGACGCCCGTTCGCATTACGCGGAGGCGCTGGCCACCGCCCGGGTCGCCGGTGACCCGGCGCTGGAGGCGCACGCGTTCTGCAACGTGTCGTTCCTGGCCCGCGACACCGGGCGGCCCCGTGAGGCGGTGCGCGCGGCGGAGGCCGGGCAGCGGGCCGCCGAGCCGCTGGGTTCGCCCCGGCTGCGGGCGCTGCTCGCGCTGCGGGAGGCGGGGGGCCGGGCGGGGCTCGGGGACCGCACGGGGTGCGAGCGGGCGCTCGGCCGGGCGCACTCCGCGTTCTCGCGGGGGGCGTCGGGGGCGGACCCGGAGTGGATGAGCTTCTTCCGCGAGGCGGAGCTGGAGATGCTGGAGGCCCAGTGCTGGGCGGCGCTCGGGGACTGGGCCCGGGCGGCGCGTCACGCGGACCGGGCGGTCCGGCTCCAGGACCCCCACTTCACCCGCAACCTCGCGCTCTACCGCGCGGAGCTCACCCGGGACCTGGCGCGCGGGGGCCGCCCCGAGGAGGCGGCCTCGGCCGGCCACGCCGTCCTGGACCTGCTGGAGGACGTCCAGTCGTCGCGCATCCACGCGATGCTGCGCGACACGGTGGGGGCCCTGGGGCCCCGGACGGGGGTGCCCCGGGAAGTCCGGGACTTCCTGGACCGGGCCGACTCCAGCCTGTCCGGCGTTTGAGGACGGAACCCCGCGCCCCGGTCCGGACCGACCGGTTCCGTCCTCAAGCGCCGGACGGGCTGGGTTTCACGCGTTGCTCACCGCTCAAGGTGCCCCGTGTCGTTCCACTTCTGGATCGCCGGGGCGCCGTACGCCCAGCCCAGGACGGACAGGGACGTCGGGGCCAGCCAGATGCGCGCGCCGAAGGAGATGTCCTCGCCCAGCCACCGCGCGCCGAGCGCCCGCAGGATGTGACCGTGGGCGAAGACCAGGACGTCCCGGTCGGCGGACCGGGCCCACTCCACGATCTCGTCGGCCCGGGCCGACACCTCGGCGGTGCTCTCGCCCTCCGGCACCCCGTCGCGCCAGATGAACCAGTCCGGACGGCCCGCCTTGATCTCGGCCGGCGTCATCCCCTCGTACGCCCCGTAGTCCCACTCCATCAGCGCGTCCCACGGCTCGGCGCGGTCGCCGAAGCCCGCGAGCTCGCAGGTCTCGGCGGCCCGGACGAGCGGGCTGGTCCGTACCTCCAGGCCGTGCAGGTCCGTCCACGGCCCCCCGTGCAGCCGCTCGCCGAGCAGCTTGGCCCCCTCGCGTCCGGCGTCGAGCAGCGGAATGTCCGTCCTGCCGGTGTGCCTGCCGTTGAGGGACCATTCCGTCTGCCCGTGCCGGGCGAGCAGGATGCGCGGTGCCATAAGAGGGTTCTCCCTGAAAATTCCGAGACCTGGTTCCCATCATCCCGTATCCGCCCATGAGGCAACCCGGGGGGCCGCGGCGGCGTCCCACTGACCACAGATGAATCAGCGCAGCTGAGGGGTGCCGACCACACCCCCGGGGGAACCGCGCCCGACGCGCACCGTACGGTTGAACGCCCCCAGTCGGCCGCATGAACACATGATGGAGAAGCTCCGGATGCCGCACGCCACCACCGCGCCCGCTCCGCTTCACCGGCTCCGCTGGTGGACCGAGCTGCCGCTCCTGGCCCTGGTGTACGGGGCGTACTCCGGCGGCCGGCTCCTCGTGCGCGGTGACGTGTCCACGGCCGTCGACCACGGCCTGAGCATCCTGCGCCTGGAGAAGGCGCTGTTCCTGAACGCGGAACACCCGCTCAACCGCCTCTTCACGGCGCACCCCTCCATAGGCGTACCGTCCGACTTCGCGTACGCCTCCCTGCACTACGTGGTCACCCCGGCCGTGCTGATCTGGATGTTCCGGCGCCACTCGGCCGCGTACCGCAGGGCCCGCACCTGGCTGATGACCTCCACGATGCTCGGCCTGATCGGCTTCACGCTGATGCCGACGTGCCCGCCGAGGCTGCTGGACGCGAAGCACGGGTTCGTGGACACGATGGCGCAGTACAGCTCGTACGGCTGGTGGGGCACGGAGGCGAGCGCGCCGCGCGGCATGGGCGGGATGACCAACCAGTACGCGGCGATGCCCAGCCTGCACGTCGGCTGGGCGCTGTGGTGCGGCATCCTGCTGTGGCGGCACGCCAAGCACCCGGCGCTGCGCGCCGCGGGCATCGCGTACCCGCTGATCACCACGTTCGTCGTGATGGGCACCGCCAACCACTACTTCCTCGACGCGGTGGCCGGCTGCGCCGTGATGGGCGTCGGGGCGCTGCTGGCCCGGCCCGTGATGCGCCTCGCCGACCGGGTCAGGGCGGCGGTCCTGCCCCGCTTCTCGCGGACTTCCGCGACGACGGAGTCCCCGGATGTCAGTGCCGGGTGCGAGACTTCGGCGGGTGAGCGAATCCCCGGCCAGCGGACCTCCTCCGCAGAACCATCCGACGCGGCAGCAGCGGCCGGCCCGCCTGCCCGGGCCGACGGCGCCGACCGGACCGGACGGACCCCCGACGGGGACCCTGCGGCAGCGACTCGCTGAGCTGAGAGGTCCGGCGGTCGCCCCGCGCCCGCTGGACGCCCGCGCGCTCGCGGCCCTCGCCGCCAACCCGGGCTGCAAGCGCCGCGCCCTGCTCGACGGGGCCGGGGTCGACAAGGGCGCGCTCGCCTCCGCGCTGGGCTCACCGGCCCCGTTCGGCCAGTCCCAGTTCGCCTTCATGCGGGGCAACGCCTTCGAGGCCCGGGTCAAGGCCGACGGCGGTACGGAGCTGATGCGCCTGCTGCACGAGCGGCTCGGCGGCTCCGGTGAAGCGCCGCGCGGGGTGGCGACGCCCGATCTGACCGCCGCCGGGCCCGAGGGCCGCGCCGCCAGGACCGCGCTCGCGCTGCGGGAGGCGACGGAGGCGGGCGGCTGGGCGCTGCTCGACCATCCGATGCTGGCCCTGGAGGTGGCGGGGTCCCCCGCCTATCTGGAGCCGGACGCCGTCGTGGTGCACCCGGACGGCACCTGGACCGTGGTCGAGATCAAGTCGTTCCCCATGATCGACGGCTCGGCGGACGCCGCGAAGGTGGGCGCCGCCGCCCGCCAGTCCGCGGTGTACGTGCTGGCGCTCGAACGGGTCGCGGAGGTCACCGACGGGGCCCGGGTGGGGCACCGGGTGCTGCTGGTCTGCCCGAAGGACTTCTCGAACCTGCCGGCCGCCTCCGTCATGGACGTACGCAAACAGCGCGCCGTCACCCGCCGCCAGCTGACCCGGCTCACCCGCGTCGAGGAGATCGCGGCGGCCCTCCCCGAGGGCGCCTCGTTCGACCCGGAGCGCTCCCCCGGGGAGCTGGAGTCGGCGGTCGAGGCGGTCGCCGCGGCCTACGCGCCGGAGTGCCTGTCCGCCTGCGAGCTGGCGTTCCACTGCCGGGCCCGGGCGCGCGCCGAGGGTGCCGTGGAGGCGCTGGGGCGCGGGGTGCGGGGCGAGCTGGGCGGCCTGACGACGGTCGCCGGGGTGCTGGCGGCGGCCGCGGGCAAGGAGGGCGATCCGGCCGATCCGGCGGTCGCCGCCCTGCGCCGCGCGGCGGCCCTGCGCGCCGACGCGCTGGAGGGGCGGGCCGCATGTCGCTGATCACCACGCTGGCCCGGATGGAGGCCGTGGAGAGCGGCCGGGCCACGCCGACGGCCACCGTGCGCCACCGCCGGCTGACCGACCGGCCGCTCGTCCTGGTGCCGCTGACCACGGCGGGCGAGGCGGGCGCCCCGCTCGGCGCGCTCGTCGGCACGGACCGGGAGGCGCCCCGGCTGCTGGCCGTCGCCCAGCCGCGCGACCGGGACCTGCGGTTCGCGTTCCTGGCCGAGCTGGCCGAGGCGGTCCTGCCGCACATCGAGGCGTACGCGGACGTCATCGAGCCCGCCGAGCGGGGCGAGACGGACCCGGCGACCGGGAAGCGGGTCAAGGTCGAGACCGAGCTGTGCGTGGACGCGGCGCAGCTCGTCGTCCCGAGCCGGGCGGGCATCGAGTTCGTCCGGCTGCTCGGCCGTTCCATGCGCTTCCGGCGGACCGCCGAGGACGACCCGGACACCCCGTATCCGGCGCCCGCCCGGGTCCCGCTGCTGGGGCGCTGGCTGACGCATTACGGGGAGCGGGCCCGGGTTCCCGGCTCTTCCCTCCTGCTGGCCTGCACGGACCTCCTGAACCGGCACTGGGCGACCGGCCAGTCGAATCTTGAGGACCAGCATCTGGGGGCCCTGCTCGCCTGGATCGACCCGCCCGCCGGCGAGTCCGGCGCGGAGGCGGCGCTCCGGGCCGAGCTGGCCCGGGACGCGACGGGGCAGCTGCTGTGCCCGCCGGCCGGCCCGGCGACCGACCCGGACTTCGACAACCGGCTGCTGGCCCCCGCGATCGAGAAGTACGACCGGGCGCGCGCCTCGTTCGCGGCGGCCGAGGACGGGCTCGCCGCCGATGCCCGGCTGACCGAGCTGTCCGGGGCGGAGCGCGAGATCCGGGCACTGCTCGCCGGGGTGCTGCTGCCGACCTGGGACGCGGTGTGGCGGGGCCTGGACCTGCTGCGGGAGCTGCCCGAGGGGTCCAGGACCGAGGACCGCTGGACCCGGGACCGCTGGTCGTTCACCGCCCACCGCGACCGGGTGCGCTCCGGTGAGCCGCCCCAGCCGCGCCGGGACGACGCGGTGACGGCCGCCCGCAAGCTGGCCGCCCGGGAGACGGCCCAGGCGCAGCTGGAGGCGCAGGAGGCGCTGGACGACCCGCTCGTCCTGGCGGGCCGCCGGCTCGCCGGGGAGGCGTTCGTCGCCGAGGTGAGCGCGGTGGAGATGGCGTACAGCGAGTCGAAGCGGCCCTCGCCGCGCCCGCTGGTCACGGTCCGCACCGAGGAGCGCCCGCAGCTGGGCGCGGGCGTGAAGGTCTACCGCTCGCTGGACGGCAAGCCGCAGAGCGCCGAGTTCGTGGCGTACGGCCCGGCGGACGGGGCGGACGGTGAGGACGGCGGGCTTTCGCTGGTGCTGCGGATCACGGACCGGATGGGGCGCGGCAAGGAGCCCGCCCCGGGGTCGGTCCCGGAGCCCGGCGACCGGATCGCCTGGACCCTGTTCGAGCACGACCAGCGCGGCGGACCGCAGCTGCCGGACGCGGAGGAGACGCCGTGGACCCACGGCGGCCCGCCGGGCGGCCTCGAAGCGGCCGAGCTGCCCGACCCCGTGACCCCGGAGGACGTTCTGTGACGGCCGTATTCGACCCGGGCGCGGCGGCGGGCCTGGCCACCGCGAAGATCCTGGACGACACGCTGAACGGCACGGCCCGGGGCGTCGTCGTGGACTCCCCGCCGGGCGCCGGCAAGTCGACGCTGGTGGTGCGCGCGGCGCTGGAGCTGGCCGCGGCGGGCCGCCCGCTGATGGTGGTCGCCCAGACGAACGCGCAGGTGGACGATCTGGTGGTGCGGCTCGCGGAGAAGGACCCCGGGCTGCCGGTGGGCCGGCTGCACAGCAGCGACTCCGATCCGTACGACAAGGTGCTCGACGGCCTGGCCAACGTGCGCAAGTCGGCGAAGGCGGCGGATCTGGCCGGGCTCGACGTGGTCATCTCGACGGCGGCGAAGTGGGCCCATGTGAAGGACGTGGAGCCGTGGGGGCACGCGATCGTGGACGAGGCGTACCAGATGCGCTCGGACGCGCTGCTCGCCGTGGCCGGGCTCTTCGAACGGGCGCTGTTCGTGGGCGACCCGGGCCAGCTGGACCCGTTCTCGATCGTCGGCGCCGACCAGTGGGCGGGGCTGAGCTACGACCCGTCGGCCAGCGCGGTGAGCACCCTGCTCGCGCACAATCCGGAGCTGCCGCAGCACCGGCTTCCGGTCTCCTGGCGGCTCCCGGCGTCGGCGGCGCCCCTGGTGTCGGACGCGTTCTACCCGTACACCCCGTTCCGCAGCGGCACGGACCACGGCGACCGGCGGCTGTCCTTCGGGGTGGCGTCGGACGGGTCGGCGGCGGACCGGGTGCTGGACGAGGCGGCGGAGTCCGGCTGGGGGCTGCTCGAACTGCCGGCCCGGCACACCCCGCGCACCGACCCGGAGGCGGTGCGGGCGGTCGCCCGGGTGGTGCGCCGGCTGCTGGACCGGGGCGGCGCGGCCACCAGCGAGCGGTCGCCGGACCCGGCCCCGGTGACGGCGGACCGGGTGGCGGTCGGCACGGCCCACCGCGACCAGGCGGCGGCGGTGCGCGCGGCCCTCGCGGAGCTGGGCGTGACGGGGGTCGCGGTGGACACGGCGAACCGGCTCCAGGGCCGCGAGTTCGACGTGACGGTGGTGCTGCACCCGCTGTCCGGGCGGCCGGACGCGACGGCGTTCCACCTGGAGACGGGCCGCCTGTGCGTCCTGGCCTCCCGCCACCGGCACGCGTGCGTCGTGGTCTGCCGGGAGGGCGTCGCGGACCTGCTGGACGAGCATCCGTCGACGGAGCCGGTCCAGTTGGGCGTCACGGTGAAGTTCCCGGACGGCTGGGAGGCGAACCACGCGGTGCTGGCGCATCTGGCGGAACACCGGGTGCGCTGGAGTTGTTGAGTGCGCCGGGGGCGCGCCCGGGCCGGCGCACGCCCCGGCGTCGGGACGTATGCGCTCTTGCGGCCGACAGGACAATGAAGGGTGGCCGTCGAGTGGCGGGACTCGAACCCGCGACATCCCGGGCCGCCCGAGGAGGAAGACCACATGGCACAACCCGAACAAGGCGAGCAGCGGCGGCTGCGCCCCGCACCGCTGCTCTTCGAGCCGGCGGCGGCCGTCTCGGATCCGGAGCACTTCTTCGATCTGGAGTCGATGGACGATCCGAAGGAGCTGCTGGACCGGGCGACGGAGCTGGCGCTGGCCTTCCGCGCCGCGACCGACCGTGCGGTCGAGTTCCAGGCGATGGCGGCGGCCCAGCTGGCCGACCCGCGCCGGTTCGACCGGCTGACGACGGCGGACATCGCGCAGCGCGCGGAGTGGACCGAGGACTACGCGAAGAAGATGGTCGAGTTCGGCCGCACCCTGCTGAACGCGCCGCAGCCCTAGGGTCTGGGCCGGGCCCCCGGGTACCACCACCGGCATATGCCCGGGCGAACCATACTCCTCGCGCTGTTCCTCTGTCCCGATTTCCGGCAACTCTCGGAATCCGGTTGATCACTCCGGGTAGACCTGTGCACATGACCGCATGGCTGCCCGACGAAACGACCCTGCACCACGGCGACGGACCCTGCCTCCCCGCCGGCCACGAGGCGGACCTCTTCGCCGCCCTGCGCGAGCCCGCGCGGAACCAGACGGCCCAGATCACGGCGGCCGGTGCCGCGTGGCTGGCCGGGGCGACGGCGTATCCGCGCAGCGCCCTGGCCCAGTGGGAGTCGCACCCGACGGCGCCCGGGGTCCTGCCGTGCGGCACGGCGTTCGACGTGGTGAACGTACCCACGCTGTTCGGGCGCCGGATGCTGGAGCATCTGTGGGCGGACGGCCCGGGCTCGGGTCCGGTCGCCTCGCACCGGGGCCGGATGCTGCTCTTCGCGTCCCCCGGCACGGCCCAGCGGCTGCCGTCGCTGCTGGACTGGGAGGAGTGGGGCGGCGGCCCGCAGAGCCGGAACGGCGGCGGTACGAAGGTGCCCCCGCTGCTCTGCCACGGCACCGGGGACGCGGTGACGGTCCCGCCCCTGACCTGCGGCGAGAAGTACGCGGGGCCCCGCTGGCTGGTGGCCCCGGACACCCGGACCCCGTGGCTGCCGGGTCCGGACGTGCTGCTGTGGGCGTGCGTCCGGGTGGCCCGGTCGGCGCCCGCCCCGACGCCCCGGATTTCGATTTTTCCTCTCACCGATCCGAGTGCTAAGGTCTACGACGTCAGCAGGCGCCGCTAGCTCAGTTGGTTAGAGCAGCTGACTCTTAATCAGCGGGTCCGGGGTTCGAGTCCCTGGCGGCGCACAGACGGAAGAAGCCCCTCGCGGAAGCGGGGGGCTTCTTCGTCGTCCGGCACCGGCCCGGTCAGGCCCCCGTGGTGATGCGGACCGTGTACGCGCCCGAGGGCGTCCGGTCGGCGACCTCGACCGTGGCGTGCGCGCCGGGCACGGAGTACGTCTCCCCGACGCGCAGCGGCGCGTCCGCCAGCGGCGGGTAGACCGAGCGCTCCCAGCAGGCGTCGCTGGCCGGATGCGTGTCGAGCACCTCGACCGGGCCGCCGCCGGACGGGGTCTCGTTGCGCACCCGGTAGAGCAGTACGCCCTCGGCGCAGGTCGAGAGGTCGTTGCCGGTGGAGGCGCGCGCCTCGACGGCCACCGCACTGCCCTCGCCGGTCCTGATCACGGCGAGCCGGGTGCCGAGCGAGGCGCCGGGCACGGGCACGTCGGCCATCGGTTCGAGGGTGACGACGCGGTCGCTCTGGACGCAGACCACCTGCCGGTCGTCCAGCCAGCCCAGCTTCCACTTGTGCCAGCCGAAGAGGTCCGGCGCCAGGCCGAACTGGCTGCCCATGACGTCCCAGTCGCCGACGTAGGTGTCCCAGTCGCCCTTGCCGTCGGTGGGCCGGTGGTAGAGGTCGGGCAGGTCGAAGACGTGCCCGGTCTCGTGGGCGAGGACGTTGTGGTCCGGCGGGTGCTGTTCGAAGACGGTGACGACGCGCCTGATGTCCGTACCGTCGGCACGCAGCGGCCGGTCGAAGTTGACGACCTTGGTGGCGTCCGAGTCGACGCCGGGGGCGTCCGGGTCGGCGACGAGGTAGACGATGTCGTAGCGCGAGAAGTCGATCCGCTCGTCGGCCACGCGGACCGCGTCGCGCAGATAGGCGCTGCGCCGGTCGCTGGCCCAGTCGCGCTGTATGCCGTACCAGGTCGAGGGCTTCGGCATCCGGATCCACTCCCGCTGCGGGTGCGGGCGCAGCGTGAACTTCCCGTACGAGGCGCGCCGGAAGAACTGCGTGGTGGACGGGAAGTAGTCCGCGGTGAGTTCGGCGGGGGTGGTGGCCGGTTCGGCGTCCGGGAACGAGAGGAAGACCATCACCGCGTCCAGGGCGTGGTCGGGGCGCGGGTAGGCGCCGTTCCAGCGGTCGACGCCGAGGGAGTGGTGCGCGGGGGTGCGGGGCAGCGCGCAGGGGGCGGCGTCCCCGGCGGCGGCGACAGCGGGCCCGGCGACGAGGGAGGTGGCGGCGAGCGCCAGCAGCGAGACCAGCCCGGCGGCCAGCCCGCGCGGACTCGGCCTCTCCACCCCTGAGGGCCCGGGCTGACGCGGCACATCTACCTCCGGTACGGGGAGCGGACACCTGGGGCCGCGCACGACTCCGGCACGGGGCACGGACCCTGGAACCCTCCCGTCCACCTTGTGGGTTTATGGCCGTTTCGTCACGTTGGACTCCCCCAGTCGTGTCGGCCGCCCTCCCACCCGCATCCTTCACAGACAGTCACAATCGATCACCCGCGCAGCGGGAGTGAACAGAGGTGCGCAGAAACAATCAGGTGGGGACAAACCGGATCGGTGTCCGCGTGGGCCGTGCGAGTCTCGAAGGGGGCGTCCGAGGGCCGGGGCGCTGGATCGGGCCCGGGCCCGCCCTCTATGCTTCACCTCGCTTTCCTGCGCGGTTTCCGCCTCTGACGACGGCACTCCACGCGGCGGGCCAGTCCGGTCAGAGGTGTCCGGGACAGAACTGCAGGGCGGAGCGAACGGTGAGCGCAACCTCCGGAGGGCCGGACCCCGAGGCGCCCTCCGCACAGCGACCCGGCATCACGCAGAGTCACGCATCGTGGCCGCCCGCCGCGTCCGCCGACGAGACGCACGACTACCGGGCCGCGTTCCGTGCCGCGACCCTGCCGATGGCCGTGGTCGACCACGAGGGCCTGATCGTCACCGCCAACGAGGCGCTCGGCGCGCTGACGGGCACCGGAGCGGCGGCGCTCACCGCGCAGTCGGCGGCCGACCTGGTCGACCTCGCGGCGGACGCCCGCGGCTGGCGCGCGTACCGCGAGGTGCTGCACGGCCGGCGCTCCCGCTTCCGCTGCACCCGCCGCCTCAAGCACCCCGACGGGCGCTCGCTGTGGGCCGAGATCACCGTCGTCCCGCTGCCCGACGCCCGGCAGGCGCACCGCGGGGACGCGCCCGGCCAGGTGCTGCTCTCCGTCGCGGACGTCAGCGACCGGCGCGAGCTCCAGAACCGGCTGCGCCACCTCCAGATGCACGACCCGGTGACCCGGCTGCCCAACCGGGCGCTGTTCTTCGAGCGGCTGTCGGCGGCGCTCCGCACCCCGCCGCACGAGGACGGCGCCGGCTCCCGGGTCGGGCTCTGCTATCTGGACCTGGACGGCTTCAAGGCGGTCAACGACACCCTCGGGCACCGCGTCGGCGACCGGCTGCTGGCGGCCGTCGCCGCCCGGCTCACGGACTGCGCCGAGCAGGAGGGGGCGCATCCGGCCGGTGCCCCGCTGGTGGCCCGGCTCGGCGGCGACGAGTTCGCGGTCCTGGTCGAGGAGTCCACCGGCACCGAGCAGCTGACCGGCCTCGCGGGCACGGTGCTGGGCGCCCTCCAGCAGCCGTTCGACCTGGGCGGGCAGCGGCTGGCGGTCTCGGCGTCGATCGGGGTGGTGGAGCGGCCCGTCGCGGGTACGTCCGCCACCGGGCTCATGCAGGCCGCCGACACCACGCTGTACTGGGCGAAGGCGGACGGCAAGGCCCGCTGGACCCTGTTCGACCCGGAGCGCAACGCCCACCGGATGACCCGCCAGGCGCTGTCGTCCACGCTCCGCCCGGCCGTGGAGCGCGGCGAGTTCACCATCGAATACCAGCCGCTGGTCGGCCTGGCCGACGGGGTCGTGCGCGGGGTCGAGGCGCTGGTGCGCTGGAACCACCCGGAGTTCGGCATGCTCTCGCCGAATCGGTTCGTCGCGATCGCCGAGGAGGACGGCTCGATCGTGCAGCTCGGCCGCTGGGTGCTGCGCTCCGCCTGCCGGCAGGCCAGACGCTGGCAGCTGGACCACCCGGCGCGGCAGCCGCTGTTCATCAGCGTCAACGTCGCGGTGCGCCAGGTCTGGGACTCCGACCTGGTCACCGATGTGGGCGAGATCCTGGCGGAGACCGGGCTCGACCCGGCGCTGCTCCAGCTGGAGCTGACCGAGTCCGCGGTGATGGGCTCGGCCGGCCGGCCGCTGCGGGCCCTTCAGGCGCTCAGCGACATGGGGGTGCGCATCGCCATCGACGACTTCGGCACCGGCTACTCGAACCTGGCCTACCTGAGCCGCCTCCCGGTGTCCGTGCTCAAGCTGGACGGCGCGTTCGTGCGCGGTTTCCGGTACGAGGACGGCACGCGTCCCAGCCCCGCCGACGAGACGATCGTCCAGGCCATGGTGGAGCTGGCGCACCGGCTGGGCCTGACCGTCACCGCGGAGTGCGTGGAGACGGCGGGCCAGGCGGAGCGGCTGCGCCGGATCGGCTGCGACACCGGACAGGGCTGGCTCTACTCGCGCCCGGTGGCCCCGGAGCGCATCGCCGAACTGATCGGAACCCGCGCCCCGGGGGCGTGACCCCTACAGCTCGGGCATGCCGTACGCGTCGGCGATCAGGCCGTAGCTGCGCAGCCGGGCCTCGCCGCTGTGGGCGTTGGCGGTGATCATCAACTCGTCGGCGCCGGTGCGCTTGGCCAGGTCGTCCAGGCCGGAGCGGACCTCGTCGGGGGTGCCGTGCACGATGTTGACCAGCCAGTTGTCCACGAACTCGCGCTCCATCGGGGAGAAGGCGTACGCCTCCGCCTCCTCGGGCGTCGGTACGAGACCGGGCCGCCCGGACCGCAGCCGGAGCATCGACAGCGCGCCGGTCAGCACCTGGCGGCGCGCCTCCCGCTCGTCGTCGGCGGCCAGCGCGGCCACGCCGATCAGGGCGTACGGGGCGTCGAGCACCGTGGACGGCTTGAAGGAGTCCCGGTACAGCTCGAGGGCCGGCACGGTGTTCTGGGCCGAGAAGTGGTGCGCGAAGGCGAACGGCAGCCCGAGCACCCCGGCGAGCCGGGCGCTGAAGCCGGAGGAGCCGAGCAGCCAGACGGGCGGGCGCGCCGGGGACTGGACGCCGCCCTCGGCGGTGGCCTGGACGGGTCCGGGGACCGCGTGGATGCGGGCGTAGGGGTGGCCGTCGGGGAAGTCGTCGTCCAGGAACCGGGTCAGCTCCATGAGCTGCTGCGGGAAATCATCCGCCCCCTCGTTCAGCCGGTCCGTGCGCCGGAGCGCCGCCGCCGTGGCCCCGTCCGTGCCGGGGGCGCGGCCCAGGCCGAGGTCGACGCGGCCGGGGGCCATCGCCTCCAGGGTGCCGAACTGCTCGGCGATGACGAGCGGGGCGTGGTTGGGCAGCATGACACCGCCCGAGCCGAGCCGGATGCGCTCGGTGCGGGCGGCGGTGTGGGCCAGGATGACGGCCGGGGACGAGGAGGCGACGCCGGGCATCGAGTGGTGCTCGGCGACCCAGTAGCGGTGGAAGCCCCGGCGCTCGGCCAGCCGGGCGATCTCCACGCCGGTGCGCAGGGCCTGGCTCGCCGTGCGGCCCTGGCCGACGGTGACCAGGTCCAGCACGGACAGCGGCACGGGGGCGGTGCCCCGGGCCGTGCCGCGGATCTCGTCGCCCTGGATCTCGTCGCCTCGAATCTCGTCCACGTCTGGCCTCTCCGGTGGTGCGCTCAATGCCTCGTCTGTCCGGAGAGCCTCAACAGGAGGATGGCTCCGTTTATTCCCGGGCGAGCACCTCCGCGCTGTTCCGGGCGCCCCTCTACGCGCTCTTCTTCCCGTGCGCGTACGCCCTCCCGCTCCCCCGGGTCACCGGGGCCGGCGGCTGCTCGCGGTGGGCGAAGAGCGCGCCGAGCCTCGGGGCCCAGGCCGGGCGGTCGGCCAGGCGCAGGGCCTCGCGGGCCGCCACCTGGTTCGCGGTGAGGACCGGCTTGCCCAGCGCCTCCTCCAGCTCGGGGAGGTGGGCGACGGTGTGCAGGGCCGTGTCGGGGATCAGGACCGCCTCCGCGTCGGGGCGGTCCGCGGCCCTGGCCAGTTCGAGCACCTGCTCCGCGCCCCAGGAGGCGGCCCCGGCGGCTTCGGTGAGGCCCGCGGCGTGGAGGCCGGTCACCTCCATGCCGGTCTCCCGGAGGAACGCGGCGAACCGCTCGGCGACCGCCTCCGGGTAGGTCGCCGCGACGGCGACGCGCTCGGCGCCCAGCTTCCGCACCGCGTGCACGAAGCCGATCGAGGTGCTGGACGCGGGCACGCCCGCCGCCCGGGCGAGGGCCGCGGTCTGGTCGTGGGCGCCCTGCCACCCGTACAGGAAGCTGCCGCCGTCGCAGGCCCAGACGATGGACTGGACCCCGGAGCGTTGCAGCTCCTCGATGCCCGCGGCGAGCCGGCCGGGGGTGCCCAGGGCGCTCAGGGCCTCCTCGCGGTAGGCGGCGTCCGGGCTCTCGGTGTGGTGGACGACGAGTCTGATGGTGCTGTCGAGGAGGATCTCCATGCGGGGGTAGTCGTCCTCGGCGAAGTGGCCCGGGTAGAGGAATCCGACGGTCGTCATGTCCACCCTTTCTCTGCGCCTGCGTCCGTGCCGCGCGGAACCGCGGCGGCACTGACCGGTTTCCCCGCTCCTGTTCCAGTATTCCGCCATCCGGCCCGGATATCGCCCCGAGCACGCGGGCGCGACGGCCCGGCACGCATGAACGGCGGCCTCGCGGGCACCCGTCGCGGTACGGAGCCGGGTTACGGGACATCCCCGCGCAATCTCCGCCTACCGGCCTGCCACCGGACACGGGAAGGTCACCCTCCGGCCACCGTTCGATTACATGCGCTTTCTTCCTGCATAGAAGCCCCGGATCGGGCAGGCGCCAAGCCTGTCCGGACTGTTCGACTGCTTCAGGAGATTGCGACCATGGCTGACTTCCCGAACCTGTCCCGCCGGGGATTTCTCAACCGATCGGCAGCGGTGGGCGGTCTGCTCGTCGTCCCCGGCCTCCTCGCCGCGTGCAGCAAGACCGGTGAGGGCTCCGCCGACGGCGAAGGCGCGCTGGAGAAGCTCCGCAAGCAGGGATTCGTACGGGTCGCCTACGCGGACGAGGCGCCGTACGGCTACATGGAGGGCAAGGAACTCAAGGGCGAGGCGCCCACGTTGCACCGCGAGATCTTCAAGGCGCTCGGTGTCGACGAGCTGAAGCCCACCCTCTCCGAGTGGGACAGCCTGATCCCCGGTCTCAAGGCCGGCAAGTACGACGTGGTCAGCGCCGGTATGGCGATCACCCCGGAGCGCTGCGCCAACGCCCTCTTCTCGGAGCCGGAGTTCATCTCGCCGACCGCGATGATGGTGAAGAAGGGCAACCCGAAGAAGGTCACCGACCTCGCCTCCGCGAAGGAGGCCGGCATCACCATCGGTGTGATGGCGGGCGCGGTGGAGGGTTCGTACGCCAAGGGCGCCGGCATCCCCGAGGGCAAGATCAAGACGCTCCAGAAGCCGCAGGACGGCGCGGACGCGGTCAAGGGCGGCCGGGTCGACGCGTTCCTGCTGACCGGGATCTCGCTGCGCTGGCTCGCCAAGACCAACGAGGGCACCGAGGTCACCGAAGCCTTCCTGCCCGAGCTGAACGGCGAGAAGCAGTACAGCCCCGGCGGCGCGGTCTTCCGCAAGGGCAACGAGGAGCTGCGCGACGCGTTCAACCGCGAGCTGAAGAAGATCGTCGCCGACAAGTCCCGCTATGTGGAGCTGCTGCGCGACTACGGCTTCGGCGCGACCGAACTGCCGCCGGCCACGCTGAAGACGGCCGATCTGTGCAAGGGCTGACGGGGACGGTACCCACCGCATGAATGATTTCTTCTCGGCCTTCGCCGACGATCTACCGCAGCTGCGGTCCGGCCTGTGGGTGACCCTGGAGGCCACGGTGTTCGGCGCCCTGGCGGCGCTGCTCCTGTCGTTCGTCCTCGGCCTGATGTCGCTCAGCCGGCTCATGCTGTCGCGCGGGGTCTCCCGTGTGGTGGTGGAGTTCTTCCGCGGCACCTCGCTGTACGTGCAGCTGTTCTGGCTGGCCTACGCGATGCCGCAGCTGACCGGGTACACGCTGACGCCGCTGGTCTGCGGGGTGCTCGCGTTCGGCCTCAACTACGGGGCGTACGGCGCCGAGGTGGTGCGCGGCGCGGTCAACTCCGTACCGCGCGGGCAGTACGAGGCGGCGCTGGCGTTGAACATGTCGCCGCTGCACCGCATGCGCAAGGTGATCCTGCCGCAGGCGTGGGTGCAGATGATCCCGTCGTTCACCAACCTGCTGATCCAGCTGCTGAAGGCGACCCCGCTGCTGTGGCTGATCTCGGCGGCGGACCTGATGACCGCCATCGAGAAGCTCCGCACCCGTACGGGCGAGACCCTCGCCGCCTACGCGACGCTGCTGGTCTGCTACTTCGTCATGGCCTACGCGCTGACCCTGCTCATGAACCTGCTGGAGCGGTCCGCCAAGCGGCGGCTCGGTCTGGCGGCGGGCGGGAAGAGCCTGCTGAAGAGCCGTAGCGCCGTGTCCGCCGCCCAGGCCGGAGGTGCCAGGTGAACAACGATTTCGACTGGGGCGCGGTCCGCGAGGCGTTCCCCCTGCTCCTGGACGGGTTCTGGACCACCCTGCTGGCCACGGTGTTCGGCACCCTGGTCGCCGCGGTGCTCGGGCTGGCCATCGCGGTCGCGGGCCGGGCCCCGAGCCGGCTGGTGACCGTGCCGGTGAAGGCGGTGATGGAGTTCATCCGCTCCACCCCGCTGATCGTCCAGCTGGTCGGCGCGGCGGCACTGTTCACCTCCGTGGAGCCGCTGACCGTCGGCATCGTGGTGCTGGGCATCCACTACGCCACGTACACCTCCGAGGTGTACCGCGCCGGGATCGACGCCGTGCCGAAGGGGCAGTGGGAGGCGTGCCGGGCCCTTTCGCTGCCCGTCCGGCGGACCTGGCAGGCGGTGATCCTGCCGCAGGCCGTGCGCAACGTGGTGCCCGCGCTCGGCAACTACGCGATCTCGATGTTCAAGGAAACACCCTTCCTCGCCGTGATCACCGTGCACGAGATGGTCTTCGAGGCACGCGACTACGGTTCCACGCACTTCGTCTTCACCGAGGTGTTCACGCTCGCCGGCCTGATCTTCCTGGTCGCGAGCTACCCCACGTCCCTCCTGATGAGGAAGCTGGAGAAGCGCCTTGGCCACTGAACCCCTCCCCCTGCAGAAGAACGCGGCCGCGGCCCCCGAGGACGTCGTGCCCGTCGCCGTGTCCAAGGACGACGGGCACCCGCTCGTCCGCTTCGACAAGGTCGTCAAGCGCTACGGGGACCACACGGTCCTGGACGAGCTTGACTTCACGGTCGAGCGCGGCGAGCACGTCACCCTGATCGGGCCCAGCGGCTCGGGCAAGACGACGATCCTGCGGCTGCTGATGACGCTGGAGCGGGTCAGCGACGGCGTGATCTGGGTCAACGGCGAGCCGCTGACGCACCTCCGGACGCCCGACGGCTCGCTGAAGCCCGCCTCCGAGAAGCACCTGCGCGCGGCCCGCCGGAAGATCGGCATGGTCTTCCAGCAGTTCAACCTGTTCCCCAACATGAAGGTGCTCCAGAACATCACCGAGGCGCCCGTCAACGTCCTCGGCATGGACCGGGACAAGGCGGAGACCCGGGCCCGGGAGCTGCTGGACCTGGTCGGGCTCTCCGGCAAGGTCGACGCGCACCCCTCGCAGCTGTCCGGCGGGCAGCAGCAGCGGGTCGCGATCGCCCGTGCGCTGGCGATGGAGCCGGAGATCCTGCTCCTGGACGAGGTGACCTCGGCGCTCGACCCGGAGCTGGTGGCGGGGGTGCTGGAGCTGCTGACGGACATCGCGAGGAACACCGACATCACGATGGTCTGCGTGACCCACGAGATGAGCTTCGCCCGGGACGTCTCGGAGAAGGTGCTGATGTTCGACGCCGGGCGGGTCGTGGAGTCCGGTTCGCCGGAAAAAATCTTCTCCGATCCCTCGCACGAACGCACGCGCGAATTCCTCAACGCAGTGCTGTGACCTCGGCATCCGTCGCTCGCTCATGACGGCGGCATATGCCAAGCGGGTGCGCCCCTGCTGACAGCGCCGGGGCGCACCCACGAGTCCGCCGCACCCCGCCCTGAACAGGCCCTCGGCGGCTATCGTGGGGGCGAGGTCGAGGGCCCACCGACCGGCCTCCGGTCCCGACTGGCAGGGGGAATCCGTGGTGTTGAAGCCCGAACCGACTGCGCCGTTCCACTCGGTGCAGTACGCCCTTCGCGTTCTCGAATCGGTCTCCAAGCACGGCAACGGGGTCACCGAGACGCAGCTCTCCCGGGAGACCGGGCTGCCCGCCGGGCACCTCACCTCCCTGCTGCTGACGCTGCGCCGCGAGGGCTACGTGGAACAGATCACCGACGGCGCGTACGTCATCGGCGCCTCGCTGCTGCTCCTCGGCTCGGGCGCCGCCCGCCGCCAGGCCCTGGAGTCCAGGCTCCAGCAGACCCTGGCCCAGCTCCGCGACTCGGTGGGCGCGGCGGTCTACATCAGCCGGTACATCGACGGCGAGATCCGCGTCACGCAGTACGCCGACAGCCCGCTCACCCCGGCGGTCAACGAGTGGGTGGACTTCAGGTCGGCGGCGCACGCCTCGGCGATCGGAAAGTGCCTGCTGACCCAGCTCGACCAGAACGGCCGGCGCGACCACATCGCCCGCCACAAGACGCCCCGGCTGACCTCGCGGACGATCACCAGCGAGAAGGTCCTCTTCTCCAAGCTGGACAGCCAGCCGGCCACGGTCCCGGTGCTCGACCTCCAGGAGTACGCGGTCGGCACGGTGTGCGCGGCGGTGCCGCTGACCGCCGGGTCGTCGGCGGGCTGCCTGGCGCTGTCGATGCCGGTGCAGGACGCGCACCGGCTGCGCGCGGCGGCGGACACGCTGAACCGGCGCGCCGCGCCGATGCTGCTGTCGCTGGCGCTGTAGGACCGGCCGGCGGGGCCGCCGGGCGGGTGGTCATCAGCACCCCTCCGGACCAGGTATTATTTTCACGTCAGCAGGCGCCGCTAGCTCAGTTGGTTAGAGCAGCTGACTCTTAATCAGCGGGTCCGGGGTTCGAGTCCCTGGCGGCGCACAGACAACGCACGAGGCGGTCTCCGTATCCACGGAGACCGCCTCGTGCGTTTTGCGCTGCCCGCGATCATGTACAGATGTATTACACGGACGTACTAGACAGCTGTTTTAAACAATCGTATATTCCTTGCCATGACGAACCCCACGAGCACCACCGCCGCCCCCGGCGCACTCGCCGGACGTCGGGAGTGGACCGCCTTCCTGGTCCTGCTCCTCCCCCTCCTCCTCGTCTCGATGGACGTCTCCGTCCTCTTCTTCGCGATCCCGTCCATCGACCGGGACCTCGCCCCCAGCGCCACCCAGCAGCTGTGGATCTTCGACGTGTACGCCTTCGCCCTGGCCGGCCTCCTCATCACGATGGGGTCCCTGGGCGACCGCATCGGGCGCCGGAAGCTCCTGATGATCGGGGCGCTCGCCTTCGGCGCCGCCTCGGTCTGCGCCGCCTACGCGAGCAGCCCGGAGATGCTCATCGCGGCCCGGGCGGTCCTCGGCATCGGAGGGGCGACGCTGATGCCCTCCACGATCGGGCTCGTGCGCAACATGTTCCGCGACGAGCAGCAACGGGCGAAGGCGATCGGCATCTGGTCGGGCGCCATGGCCGGCGGGGTCGCGCTCGGCTCGGTGCTCAGCGGGGTGATGCTCCAGCACTTCTGGTGGGGCTCCGTCTTCCTGATCAACGTGCCCGCGATGGTGCTGCTGCTGGTGCTCGTGCCGCTGCTGGTGCCGGAGTTCAAGGACCCGGAGCCGGGCCGCTTCGACTTCCTGAGCGTTCCGCTGTCCATGGGCACGGTCCTGCCGGTGGTCTACGGCATCAAGGAGAGCGCCGCCCACGGGTTCGACATCGGACGGGCCGCGGCGATCGCCGCCGGGCTGGCCGTCGGCTGCATCTTCGTCCACCGGCAGCGCACCCGCTCCGACGCGATGATCAGCCGGGAACTGTTCCGGGGCCGGGGCTTCGGCACCGGGATCGGGCTCAACGCGCTGGCCGCCTTCGCGATGATGGGCTCGGCCTTCTTCACCACCCAGTACCTTCAGTCGGTGCTCGGCATGAGCACGATGGAGGCCGCGCTGTGGAGCCTGGCCCCGTCGCTGGCGGTGGGTGCGGCGGCCCCGGCGGCGACCGCGCTCGCCCAGCGGACCCAGCGCGCCCACGTGGTCTGCGGCGGGTTCGCCGTCGGCGCGGCGGGGTTCGGGGTCTTCACGCTGGCCGGGACCGACTCGCTGGCCCTGCTGCTGATCGGGTCGGCCGTGATGAGCAGCGGCATCGTCGCGGTGATGGCGCTCGTCTCGGACATGGCGATGGCGGTCAGCCCGCCGGAGAAGGCCGGCTCGGCCGCCTCGCTCCTGGAGACCGGGCAGGAGTTCGGCGGGGCGCTGGGCATGGCCCTCCTGGGCGCCGTCTCCACCGCGGTCTACCGGGCGGACATGCCCGCCTCCGCCCCCGAGGCCGCCCGCAAGACCCTGCCGGGCGCGCTGGCCACCGGCGACCACTCGCTGATCACGGCCGGCCGGGACGCCTTCGTGCACAGCATGCGGTACGCCTCGGTGACCGGCTCCCTGATCCTGCTGACCGGTGCGGTGCTCGCGGCGACCCTGCTGCTCAGGGCGACCCGGACGACACCGGCGGCCGAGGCCCCGACCGCCGAGGCTCCGGTCCCGGCCCAGGTCTGACCCGTACCGGCACAGCGAAACCCCGGAGAGGCCTCGGACTCCCCGGGGTTCGCCGCGTCAGAACCGCATGTCAGAACTGCACGTCCGAGCACGCGTAGAACGCGTTGGCCGTGTCCGCGACGTTCCAGACGCTCAGGATGATGTGCTTCCCCGACTTCTGGGTGGGGATGGTGCCCTGCTGGGTCAGGGTCGCCGGGGGCTGCTTGCCGCCGTACGGCACCGTCATGAAGGGCTGCGGCTCCAGGTCGGCCCGGGTGAGCGGCTTGGTGGGGTCCCAGCCGTCCTTGGTGATGTAGTACCGGAAGTCTGACGTGGCGTGGCGGGCGGTGAACTGCCAGCGGAAGCTGAAGCCCTGGCCGGCCGTCACCTTGGTGGCGGGCCAGTTTCCGCCGCGCGGGTCGTCCAGCTGGGCGAACTCGCCGTGACCCCCGGAACAGATCTTTCCGTCGGCCGGTCCGGCCGCCGGGAAGCCCTTCGGGCCCTCGACGCTCTGCGGCTCCCACTGGATGTTGCCGCAGCCGGTCACCGTGCCGTTGGCGCACAGCTTCTGACGACTGATCGGGTTGTCCGTGTAGCCGTGGCTGCTGGCGCTGCTCGTGGCGAACATCGAGACGCCCGCAACCGCCAGGCCGACCAGGGCCGCGCTTGCCTTCATACGCATGTGTTGTCGCTCCTCGGATCGTGGGGGGAGGGGATTCCATGAGCACTGCTGCGTACGCGCGTTCTGCGGTCTAGACCAAGGCTCAGATTATTGCCGCGCCTTGACCATGTCCAGACCAATGAGCGCGGGATTCCGGTTTCCCGGAACCTCCCCCGCACCTCCTCAGGAGCCGTCGCCTCCGGTCCGGCCGGTGTAGAACGCCACCGTCAAGTCCTTGACCAGCGCCTTCCGTTCGTAGTCGTCCAGCTCCACGAGACCCCGTTCGGTGAGCCGGCCGACGGTGTCGTCCACCGCGTCCACCACCGAGGTCAGCACGCTGTCCCGGTGCTGCGCGTCGATCGCCGCGATCCGGCGCCGCTGCATCGCCGCCGCCACCTCCGGCGCGTACTCGATCCCGGTCGGCTGGGCCGAGTACACCTCGACGCCGACCGGCTCGCAGTCCGCCTTCAGCATCCGGGTCAGCGCGTCGCCGACCGCCTCCGCGTCGCGCAGGGTGTGCGCGTCCTCGTGGAAGGCGTCGGCGGGCAGCTGGGACAGCACCCGGGCCATCGCGGCCTCGACCTGCTCGCGCAGATACGCCTCGTGGTCCTCGATCCCCAGCGCCGCCCGCACGGTGTCCTTGACCCGCCACACCACCTGGACGACGACCCGCAGCGCCGTGCCGTTCGCGTCCACGGCGGGCAGCGGCTCGCTGCGCCAGTGCCGCAGCCGTACGTCGATCCGCCGGCGCAGCAGCAGCGGGCTGATCCACACCAGACCGGTGCGCCGCACGCTGCCCCGGTACTGGCCGAAGAGCGTGAGGACCCAGGCGTGTCCGACCCGCCCCCGGCCGAGGCCGCCGAGCGCGAAGAGCACGAGGGCCGCCAGGAACACGAGCGCGGCCCAGGCGCCGGTGGGCAGCCCCTCGTACGGCCGTGGCCCGAGCCCGACCTGGGCGAGCAGAGCGGCCGGGACCACGCCCGCCCACCACAGGACCCCGCCGGCCGCCGCGATCCCGCCGAAGCCGGTGAGCAGCGCGGCCCAGCCGGGCAGCGCGGGCCCGGGCCGCTCGCGCAGCCGGGGGTCGGCGTCGGGGGCGGGCCGGGCCGGGGGCCGTACCTGCGGCGTCCTCGGCACGGGCGGCCGCCGCATGCCCGGTCGGCCGCCCGCCGGGCGTACGCCGGTGGGCGGCACGGCGGCACCGGATTGCCGCTCCTCGCGGAAGAGGAGGTGGACGGGGATGGACGCGGTGCGCTCGTTGGCGATGACCGCCTGGTGCCGGCCGCTGTCCCGGACCGGGTCGGGGCGGGGCGCGGCGTCGGGACCGGGCAGGCGCGCCCCGGTGAGGGCGAGGGCGGGCTCGGGCCGGGGGGCCACCGCGACGGGCACGGCGTCCTCGGGACCGGGGCCCTCGGGCACGGCGTCCCCAGGCACGGCGTCCCCAGGCACGGCATCCTCAGGCACGACGTTCTCGGGACCGGCACCCTCGACACCCGCGTCCTCGACACCGGCGTCCTTCACGAGGTCCGGCACGGGCGCGGGGCGCGCGTCCTCGGGCACCCCGTCCCCCGGCACCGCGTCCTCGGGCTCCTCCGCGCGGGCCTCCGCCCCCGCCCCCGCCGGCACCGACACCGACGCCGAGGCGGCACCGAGTGAGACCCCGCGGTCCTCCTCGCCCGGCCGGAGGTCGAGCACCAGGTCGACGACGGAATCCGTGTCGCCGCCGCGAGCCGGAGCAGCCGGCTCCGCGACCTGGACCACCACCTCCTCGTCCGAGGGCACCGACACCGGCACGGGCCTGAAGAGGGGAGGTGGCTCGGGCGCGCGGGGCGCGGCCGGGGTCGCGCCCCGCACCGGCAGCCCCTCGGCGACCGGCGGCGCGTCCGCCGCGGCCCCCGCCGCCCACGCGTCCGTGACGCTGCCCGCTCCGCCCGGGCCGACCCATTCCCGTACCGGGACCGTCCCGTACTCCGTCTCCTGGCCGTTCTCCGGGTTTCCGGAGCTGTCCGACACCGTGGATCGCATTTCCGCCTCCGTCATGTCCGTCGTGTCACGCGAAGAGTCGCCGCCAGGTCTCCGGGCCCGGATAGCCGTCGGCCTCCGTCCCCCGCCAGCCCTGGGCCTTCTGGAAGGTCTCGACATTGCGCCGGTCCGCCTCGGTCCACCGGGGGCTGGGGCCCAGCCGGTAGTGCGCGCCGTACCCCTTCTTCACCAACTGTTTTCCGAGCCGGTCGACATGGCTGTTGGACCGACCCGGCCGGAAATAGTCCCGTCCGGGGAAGGCCGGGGCGGCCTTCCCGCCGCTCGCGGCGGGGATGTCGCGACCGGTTCCGGTCACCAGCAGCTTCCAGGTGTGGGGGCCGGGGATGCCGTCGGCCTCGGCGCCCTTCCACCCCTGGGCCTGCTGGAACGCCCGGGTGGCCCGGCGGTCGGCGTCGGTCCAGACCGGGTCGGGGCCGATCTCGTAGAAGCGCTTGCCGCCCCGGGCGACGAGCATCGTGCCGAGCCGGGTCACGTACGCGTTGTTCGTGCGGGGCCCGAACTTCGCCGCGCCGGGGAACGGGTCCCCGTCGGCCTCGCTGCCCGACTTCCCCGTGTTCAGGCCCTTGTAGCGGTAGGCGACGTAGCTCGCGGAGTTCGTCCAGTACGCCATGGGCGTCGTCCGCTTGCGGGTGTGCGGCTTGGTCTGCTCGTAGGCCGTGTAGTGGGTGTGCGTGTGGTCGGTCCAGCCGCCGAAGATCGTGACGTGGGAGCCGTTCCCGGGGTCGGCGAGGTTGTGGAAGAGCAGGATGTCGCCGGGCTGGAGGTCCGCGCGGGCGATCCGGGTGCCGTACGCGGCGAGGCTGCCGGTCCACTCGTTGCCCGGCAGGTTCCAGGCCATCGACACATAGCCGGAGCAGTCCTGCCGGTACCCGTCGGACCAGTACGCCGACATGCTGTACGGGACCTGCGCGTCCACCCACTTCTCGGCGCGGTTGATGATCTCGGTCCGGGTCGTCGCCCGTGGCTCGGGCGACGCCGCCTGGGCGGCCCCCGGCCCCGGCGAACCGGACCCGCGCAGCGGACCCGGGAGCCCCTGGGGGCTGTCCGGCACCGTGCCGATGCCGGTCGGCACCCCCGTGCCCGGCACCGGGGCGGGGTCGGCGGGCGCTCCGGCGGACTCCGCGGCGCCGCCGCCGAGCACCATCCCGGCGGCGGTGACCAGCACCATCGCGCGCCGCGCGCCGTGGGCGGCCGGGTGTCCCCCGTTCCGCACGGGAAGCCCGCCGGCGGCGCTCCGCCGCTGGGCGGCGCAGCCGGGACAGGGACAGTCGATGGCGGGTACGTACTCCTCGAAGGCCGGCACAGTCATGCGATTCCCCTCCGCAGTCGTCAAGTTTCTCGGGCGCATCTGCTCGGGCGTCAGCGTGTCAACGGTTGTGACATACGTCGCGACATACCGCAGTTTGACGGATAGAAGGGAAAAAACGACCATCCGACAGGCCGGTAAGGCGAGGGGATGGTCGGGAGCACCGCTCGGGATCGGGTAGAGTTTTCCAGGTCAGCAGGCGCCGCTAGCTCAGTTGGTTAGAGCAGCTGACTCTTAATCAGCGGGTCCGGGGTTCGAGTCCCTGGCGGCGCACGCACAGCCAAGGCCCCCTCGCTTCGCGCGAGGGGGCCTTGGTCGTTCTTCGACGCGCTTCCGCAACCGCTTCACCGCCTGCGGAGAGTGACCGGTTATCGACGTAACGTCAGAGGGCGGCTGGGCGGACGAGGGGCCTCCCCCTACAGTGGGGTGTGCGGCGGACCGGACGCCACCGACCTCCCGTGTCCGCGCCGGGCCACTCCCGCGGCCCGCGCACCGCGGTCGAGGACCGGCCCGGCCGCCGCCCGGGGAACGGGCGGCGGCCGGGCCGGGTGCCGGTGCCTTCGTCCGGATCAGGCCGCCTCGGCCACGGCCTCCGCGCTCTTCTCCGCACCCTTCTCCGCGGTCAGGTAGGCCGAGACGACCACGTTCGCGGTGTACGAGTGCGACTCCTCGTCGTACGTGCCGCCGCAGGTGATCAGCCGGAGCTCCGCCCGGCCGTCCTCGCGGGGCCCGTACGCCTTCTGGGCGTCGAACCTGGCCCGGGTGAGGACCTGCACGTCGTCGATGGTGAACTCGGCGACCGTGCCGTCCGTGCGCGTCACGTCGACCTTCGCCCCGGGGCGGGCCGAGCTGAGCCCGTAGAAGACGGCGGGCTCGGTCTCGGTGTCGACGTGGCCGACGAACAGGGCCGGTCCCTCGGCGCCGGGCTGGGTGCCGGCGCCGTACCAGCCGACCGTCCGGGGCGTGTCGAAGGACGGCGGCTCGATGGCGCCCTCCGCGTCCAGGCCCCGGGAGACGACGGGGGCACTGACGCCGATGGACGGGATCGCGACGCTCTTCGGGGCGACGCCCGCGATGGGCGCGTGCGCCGGGGGCAGCGGCACACCGAGCGGGCGCCCGACCGCGGCGACATCGCCGGTGGTCGGGGCCGAGCCGATGCCCGAGCCGTCCGTGAACCCCCGGCCCCAGAGCCACAGGCCCAGCAGGACGACGGCCCAGGTCACTCCGGTGAGCAGTCTGCCGCGCCCCGCCGCAGCCTCCTCCGGTGCGGACATGTCAGTCGGCCGCCGGACGGCGACGGCGCACGCTGCGGAAGGCGACGGCGACGGCCGCGACGGCGGCCAGTCCGAGGCCGATCACCTCGTGGGTAGTGCCGGGACCGTCCTGCTCCGCGGTCTCGCTCGCGAGCACGGCGGTGCCTCCGCCGCCCGCGTGGACCGGGGCGACGGGCATGGGCCGCCCGCGGTGCACGACGGTGAGGGTGGCGGTCACCCGGGTGTGCTTGTCGCAGGTCGCCCGGACGTCGTAGTCGCCGGGCTCGGCGTCCGCGCGGACGCGGGCCACGGCATGGAGCGTGCGGTCGCCACCGGACGAGAACCGCGCCTCGGAGCCGAAGGCGTCGGAGCTCCCCTTGGCCTCCCCGGCCTTGCAGCCGGTCAGCTCCAGCTCGACCTCGCCGCCGGGGGCGACGGACGAGGGCGAGACCGACAGGGCGGCGCGGGACCGGGAGTCCTCGTGGCCGGAGCCGGATTCGGCCAGCGCCGAGGGGATCGGCACCAGGGTCGCCGCGGCCAGTGCGGCGGCACAGAACGTGAGGGGTATGGAACGCATCGTGAACCTCCTGATGGCAGGTTCACTCCTGCGGGCGCGTTCCGCATCCGCAGCGCGGCGGCGCTGGGCCGGTGGAGTGGGGAGCGGACCGGGCCCGCTCCCCCGCGTGCACCGGTGTCAGCCCAGGTCGATCAGGTCGACCAGGTCCGCGATGGAGTCCACGACCGTGGACGGCCGAAACGGGTACTTGTCGATGTCCGCGACCGTGGTCAGCCCGGTGAGCACCAGGAACGTCTGCATGCCCGCCTCCAGGCCGGCCAGCACATCGGTGTCCATCCGGTCGCCGATCATGGCGCTGGACTCGGAGTGCGCGCCGATCGCGTTCAGCCCGGTGCGCATCATCAGCGGGTTCGGCTTGCCCGCGAAGTACGGGGCCTTGCCGGTCGCCTTGGTGATCAGGGCGGCGACGGAGCCGGTCGCGGGCAGCGGGCCCTCGGCGGACGGGCCGGTCTCGTCCGGGTTGGTGCAGATGAACCGGGCGCCCGCGTTGATCAGCCGGATCGCCTTGGTGAGCGCCTCGAAGGAGTACGTGCGCGTCTCGCCCAGCACCACGTAGTCGGGGTCGTGGTCGGTGAGCACGTACCCGATGTCGTGCAGCGCGGTGGTGAGCCCGGCCTCGCCGATGACGTACGCCGTGCCGCCGGGGCGCTGGTCGTCCAGGAACTGGGCGGTGGCGAGGGCGGAGGTCCAGATGTTGTCCACGGGCACGTCCAGGCCCATGCGCTTCAGCCGGGCGTGCAGGTCGCGGGCGGTGTAGATCGAGTTGTTGGTCAGGACCAGGAAGGGCAGCCCCGAGTCACGCAGCCGCTTGATGAAGGCGTCGGCGCCGGGGATCGGGGTGCCCTCGTGGATGAGGACCCCGTCCATGTCGGTCAGCCAGGACGAGATCGGCTTGCGCTCTGCCATGTGGGACTCCAGTTGCCGTACGCCAGGTGCGGGGACGCCGGCGGCACCGCGTTGTGCAGCGCCGACGCCCCAGAGTTTAGGTGGTCCGGCAATTGGGGGGTGGAGGAAGGAGCGGGGCTGGGTGCGTGCAGCTGCAAGACGGAGGATTGAGCCATGGCGGAGCCATGGTGATTGACGACAACGCCGCAGATGTGCGTGCCCAGCCCCGCGACGCCGCCCCCCCAATTGTCGGACCACCTGAGGCCGACTGTTCGACGTACAGGTACGGGCCGACCACCTGATGGTCAGTGGTTCGCGCGGCGGGTCCGGCGGGCCGCGAGCACCATCGCGCCGCCGCCGATCAGGAATCCGGAGACGGTGAGCGCGGGCAGGGGGACGGGGACGGAGATGCCGGTCGCGGCGAGCTGCGGGACCCCCGCCGGGTCGGTGCCGGGCGGGACGGGCCGCCGGGTGGTGCCGGTCCTGCCGGGGTCCGCGTACCCCTCGTCGCCCTTGCCCTTCACCGTGCCGTTCCCCTCTTCCTCGTTCTCGCCGGTGCCGCCCACGTGCTCCCGGCCCGTCCCGTCCGCGCTCTCGCGGTCGCCGTCCGTCTCACCGGTGCCGGTGCCGTCCTCGCCGGGCTCGACCACGGAGAACGGGTAGTCCTCGGACTCACCGACCCACTCCCCGTCGCCGCCCGTGCCGCTCCCGCTGCCCCGCCGCTGGACGATCGCGGCGTTGGCGGTGATCCGGCCGGGGCTCGTGTCGGAGGTGAAGGCCAGCCGGACCTGGACGGTGACGGTGCGTCCGGCGGGCACGGTGAACCCGGCGAAGGCGTCGCCGTCCTCGCCGCCGAAGACCCCGATGTGCTCGTCCCGGTCCGTCGTCTCCCAGGTCACGCGGTGCTCGACGCCGGGGCGGGCGCGCTCCGAGAACTGGAGCTGGATCTGGTCCGAGGTCAGCGCCCGCTCCTCGTCGGTGAGGACGAGCACGGGGTGGATCGCCCGGCAGGACTCGGTCGTCGTGTTCGTCAGGTCCAGGAACCAGGTGCCGTAGCCGCCGCCGGACGCATAGGTGTCGGGTCCGCCGTGGATGCGGGTGTCGATGGGGAAACCGGCCGACGCGGGGTCGCCGCAGGCGGGCTGCTGGTCGGCGGCGGCCGAGCCGGGCGCGGCGGCCGGGACCATCCGGCCGGCCGGACCCGTGACCGGGCTGCGCTGCGGGGCGGCGGACGCGGTCGCCCCGCCGAGGACCACGGGCATCACGCTCGCGGCGGCGAGCCCGAGCGCGAGGCCGTGCCGGGTGCGGCCGGCCGCGGGGGGATCGGTGGACTCGGTGGGCTCGGCGGATTCGGGGGGCATGGCGGGGCAGCCTCCACTTCGTACGGCAACGGCCGGTCGGGGCGGGGCGCGGGGCGCGGCGCGCCGCGGGCGGCGCGGCTCCGGGCACCCCTCCGGGTGGCCGACCCTGCCACGCGCGCGCGACCGCCCGGCGCAGGCGTGCCGGGGGGCCGCCCGGACGGGGGTGCGGGGCCGCGCGGACGGGCGTGCGGGGCCGCGCGGACGGGCGTGCGGGGCCGCGCGGACGGGCGTGCGGGGCCGCGCGGACGGGGTGCGGGGGCCGCGGGTCCTGCACGGACCGGCGGCCCGGGTCGTACGCGGACGGCCGCGCGGCTCCTGCGTCGCCGTGGCGGGCCCTGCCCTGCCCCCGCACGGCTCCCGCGCGCCACCCGGGCAAAACGGCAGACGCGTGCCTCGGGTCAGCCCGTCTCCGACTGCCCCACCCGCCCGAACAGCGGGGCCAGCACCAGCTGCGCCGCGCCCTCCGCGACCGGGCGGTCGCCCGCGCGGTGGGCGGTGACCGGGACCGGGGTGCCGCGCGCCCCGTCGCGGCGGGAGCGCTCGTCCAGGACCGCGCGCACTCCGCGTACGTACGTGTCGGGGTCGGCGGCGACCGTTCGCCCGCCCAGGACCACGCGGTCGATGTCGAGCAGCCCGACGAGGTTGGCGGCGCCGGTCCCGAGCACCCGTGCCGCCTCGGCCGCGTCGCCCCGGCGGACGGCGGCCAGGCACAGCGCCTCCAGGCAGCCGCGTCCGCCGCAGCCGCACCGGAGGCCGTCCAGCTGCACGGTCTGGTGCCCGAACTCGCCCGCCCCCGTCCGCTCCCCCCGGTGCACCGCACCGCCGAGGACGAGCCCCGCGCCGAGGCCGGTGCCGAGATGGAGGTACGCGAAGTCGGCGGGGCCCTCCGCGCCGAGGGCGAGGCCGAGGGCGGCGGCGTTGGTGTCCTTGTCGAGGACCACGGGCAGCCCGGTCCGGGCGGCGAGCGCGTCGCGCAGCGGGTAGCCGTCCCACTGCGGGAACCCCGTGACGCGGTGCAGCACCCCGCCCCGGTGGTCCAGCGGCCCCGGAACCGCGACGCCCGCCCCGAGCACCGGGAGCGCCGCGTCCCCCCGCACGGCGGCGACCGCCCCCGCGGCGGCCGTCAGCACCTCGTCCGCCGGGGCCCCGAAGTCCAGCGGGGCGGACAGGCTCTCGGCGACCGTGCCCGCGAGGTCGACCAGGACCGCGGTCAGCCCGTCGCGGTCCAGGTGCAGCCCCACCGCGTGCCCGGCCCCGGGGACGAGCCGCAGCACGGTCCGGGGCTTGCCGCCCGTGGAGGCGCGGCGGCCCGCCTCGGCGGCCAGGCCCTCGGCGCGCAGCCGGGCGGTGATCTTGCTGACGGCCTGCGGGGTGAGCCCGGTGCGCTCGGCGAGTTCGAGCCGGCTGATGCCGCGCTCGCCGGCCACCCGCAGCAGGTCGAGGACGAGGGCCGCGTTGTGGCTGCGCAGGGCGGGGAGGTTCGCGCCGGTGTTGCTCCTGTTCACGGAACCATTGTGGCCCGCGCTTGCACTTTGGCAACAGCGTTGCGAAAGTGGGTCCATGACCTCCTTGCGCGTCGGACTCGTCGGCTACGGCCTGGCGGGGTCCGTCTTCCACGCCCCGCTGATCACGGCCACCGAGGGACTGGTCCTCGACACGGTCGTCACCCGCGACGAGGAGCGCCGCGCCCAGGCCCGCGCCGCCCACCCGAAGGTGCGGTTCGCCGACTCGCCCGACAAGCTGTGGCAGCGGGCGGACGAGCTGGACCTGATCGTGATCGCGTCGCCGAACAGGACGCACGTACCGCTCGCGCGGGCGGCGCTGGAGGCCGGGCTTCCGGTGGTCGTGGACAAGCCGGTCGCGGGCACGGCGGCCGAGGCGCGCGAGCTGGCGGCGCTGGCCGACGCGCGCGGACTGCTGCTCTCGGTCTTCCAGAACCGCCGCTGGGACAACGACTTCCTCACCCTGCGCGCGCTCCTCGCGGACGGCGCCCTGGGCGAGGTGCGGCGCTTCGAGTCCCGTTTCGAACGGTGGCGCCCCCGGCTGAAGGGCGGCTGGCGCGAGTCGGGCGACCCGCACGAGATCGGCGGGCTGCTGTACGACCTGGGCAGCCATGTGGTCGACCAGGCGCTGACCCTGTTCGGCCCGGCGGCCCAGGTGTACGCGGAGTCGGACCTGCGGCGCCCGGGCGCGGCGGCCGACGACGACACCTTCGTGGCGGTCACCCACACATCGGGGGTCCGCTCGCACCTGTACGTCAGCGCCACGACCGCCCAGCTCGGCCCGCGGTTCCGGGTGCTCGGGTCGGGCGCCGGCTATGTGAAGTACGGCCTCGACCCCCAGGAGGCCGCCCTGCGCGAGGGCGGCCGGCCGGCTCCGGGCGAGCCGTGGGGCGAGGAGGGCGAGGAGCTGTGGGGCCGGCTCGGCGCGGGCGAGTCCCCGCTCACGGGCGGCGGCACCCCGGTCCGCACGCTCCCGGGCGACTACCCGGTGTACTACGCGGCGGTCACCGACGCGCTGCGCGGGACGGGCGACAATCCGGTGACCGCCCTTCAGGCCGCCGAGGCCCTGGACGTCCTGGAGGCGGCCCGCCGCTCGGCCCGCGAGGGGGTCACCGTGACCCTGCGGCCCGCCGGCCCCTCCGTACCCTCTCCCGCCCACGCCCCCGAGGAGCAGCCCGTATGAACCCCACCGCTCCGACCATCTCCGAGCTGATCGCCCAGGAGCGCCGGCTGACGCTGCCGCACTTCGGCTACGACGACGCCTACGCGCTCGGCGGGCTGCTGGTCGCGCTGGCCCGGGAGCGGCACGCCCCGGTCGCGATCGACATCCGGCGCGGGGCGCAGCAGCTGTTCCACGCGGCGCTGCCCGGTTCGAGCGCGGACAACGACGCCTGGATCGACCGCAAGCGCCGGGTGGTCGAGCGGTACGGGGAGAGCTCGTACCTGGTGGGGACCCGGTTCCGGGCGAAGGGGACGACGTTCGACGAGGCGTCCCGGCTGGACCCGGACGTGTACGCGGCGCACGGCGGCTCGTTCCCGATCGCGGTCGAGGGCGCGGGCGTCATCGGCTCGGTGACGGTCTCGGGGCTGCCGCAGGCCGAGGACCACGCGCTGGTGGTGGAGGCGCTGGAGCAGTTCGTGTCGCGGATCGACGGCTGACCCGCGCGGAGGGGGGGGCCCGTGGCCGACGGACCCCACCCCTCCGATGTATCGGGGCGCTCTATGCGTCCTTCAGCTCCTGGCGCTGCCGGCCCAGGCCCTCGATCTCCAGCTCCACGACATCGCCCGCCCGCAGGTACGGCTTGGGCTCGGGCTGCCCCATGGCGACGCCGGCCGGGGTGCCGGTGTTGATCACGTCGCCCGGGTAGAGCGTCATGAACCGGCTCAGATAGCGGACGACCTCACCGACCGGGAAGATCTGGTCGGCGGTCGTGCCGTCCTGCTTCAGCTCGCCGTTGACCCAGAGCTTCAGCGGGAGGGCCTGCGGGTCGGCGACCTCGTCGGCGGTGACCAGCCAGGGGCCCAGCGGATTGAACGTCTCGCAGTTCTTGCCCTTGTCCCAGGTGCCGCCGCGCTCGATCTGGAACTCGCGCTCGGAGACGTCGTGCGCGACCGCGTACCCGGCGACGTGGGCGAGGCCCTCCTCGGCCGTCTCCAGGTAGCGCGCGGTGCGCCCGATGACGACGGCGAGCTCGACCTCCCAGTCGGTCTTCACGCTGCCGCGCGGCACGAGCACGGTGTCCTCGGGCCCGACGACGGTGTCCGGGGCCTTGAAGAACAGGATGGGCTCGTCCGGGATCTGCGCCCCGGTCTCCGTGGCGTGGTCGTGGTAGTTCAGCCCGATGCACACGATCTTGCCGATGCGGGCGAGCGGCGGGCCCACCCGCAGTCCCCCGGCGTCGAGTGCCGGCAGCCCGCCGGGCGCGGCCGCGGCGGCACGCACCCGGGCGAGCGCGTCCTCGTCGGCGAGCAGGGCGCCGTCGATGTCGGGGACGACGCCCGACAGGTCGCGCAGGGTTCCGTCCTCGTCCAGCAGCGCCGGTCGTTCCGCGCCCGCCGTACCCACACGAAGCAGCTTCAAGAGTCGTTCTCCTCGGTCGGGATCAGGCCCGTCGGATGGGTGGCGGCCATCGCAGGCTTGTCCGATCCTCCAAGACATCCGATCACTCCGCAAGACCCTGTTCACCACCTGGACCGGGCCGCCCGGCCGCCCGGCCGCCCGGCCGCCGCCGTCACGGGCCGGGCGACCGCCCCGCCGCCGCCGTCGTCACGCGGCCGTGGCGACCGCGGTGCCCGGCGCGGGCATGTCGCGGTACAGGAAGGCCCGCTCGATCGCGGTCCAGGTGGTGCTGGTGACCACGTACAGCGCGGCGGCCAGCGGCACGAAGGCGACGGTGAAGAGGGTGAAGAAGGACATCAGCGGCATGAGCCGGTTCATCGCGCCCATGCCGGGCACCGGCTGCCCGTCGGGGCCGGCGGGCGGGGTGACCGGGTTGGCGGCCATCTGACGCTTCGTACGCCCGTAGTTGAAGGTGGCGACGGCGGCCACGATCGCGAACAGGCCCAGGTAGACGAGGCCCTGCGCACCGAACATCCCGCCGTGCGCGAGCGCGTCGTGCCAGCGCTCGCCGAGCGGTGCGTCGAAGAGCTGGTGACCGAGGAGCGAGTTCGCCTCGTCGCCGATCCTCTGGCTGGAGAACAGGTGGTAGAGCAGGAAGAACGCCGGCATCTGGAGGAGGCTCGGCAGGCAGCCGGAGAACGGTGAGACCTTCTCCTCGCGGTGCAGTTCCATGAGCGCCTTCTGCATCCGCTCGCGGTCCTTGCCGTGCTTCTTGCGCAGCTCGGCGATCTGCGGCTGGAGCCGGCGCTGGGCCTTCTGCCCGCGTGCGGCGGCCCGCGAGAGCGGGTGCACGGCGAGCCGGACGAGCGCGGTGAACAGGACGATCGCGGCGGCGGTGGACGCGCTCTGGAAGAGGGGGTGGAGCAGATCGGCGAGGGCGCCGACCAGGCTGGCGAAAGCGGACATGAAGGCGGACATGGGTAGGGCCTTTCGTTTGGATCAGGCCGGATCAGGGAGCGGGCTCCGGCGCCGTGCATCGCAAGGCGGAGGATTGAGACAACGCGGAGCGTTGGTGATTGACGACAACGCCGCGAGGTGCGGTGCCGGAGCCCGCGAGCCCGGCATGATCCAAACGAAAGGCCCTAGGCCCTCCGGGGGTCTCGTCGTGCCGGGGATGTCGAATCGGCGTGACGGGTCCGCTAAAGGGGCGATGTGCCCCTACGCGGCCGCCGGGAGGGCGTGGCCCGGCGCTCGGGGGCGGCGGCGCCCCTGGGCGTCCGGGTCCCGTTGCGGGAGGAACGCGGTGCGCTTCTCCCGGTCGCGCATGGCGGTGCGCACCCGGGTGCGGGGCACCGGGGCGGCGCAGCGGGCGCTGATGACCGAGCAGGCGACGAGTGCGGTGCCGGCGGCCGCGGTGGCGGCGAGCGCGACGGCGGCGGAGAGGCTGCCGCCCTCGGCGAGGAGCACCTCGGTGAGGAGGAAGAGGAGCAGGCCCGCGGCGCGCGGGAAGCGGGAGAGACCGCGGCGTACGCGGCTCATGGCGCCGGTGTCCATGGGCGGTGCCTCCCTTCCGTATCGCGCTGTCGGTCCATCCGTTATACACGACCGGCCGAAAGGGTCAACGTGCGTTGACGACCACGCGGTCCGCCGCCGGCTCGTCCCGGGCCAGCACCTCGTCGTCCGGCCGTTCGTCGCGCTCGCGCGGCCCGGCGTACGTCACCGCGAGCGCGACCGCGAGGTTGGCGGCGAGGGCGACGATGCCCGCGTTCGCCCCCCACACCGGATCGTGCTCCGTGAACACGAACCCGCACACCACGCCGACCCCGACGACGAGCCCGGACAGCGCCCCGAGCAGCGTCAGCCGCCGCCACATCAGCCCCAGCAGCACCATGGGGAGCAGCTGCGCCATTCCCTCGTACGAGATGAGCGAGAGGCGTACGAGGGTGTTGGGGGCGGTGTACGTGAGCAGCAGCGCGAGGGAGCCCGCGACCACGACGACCAGTTGCGCGGCACCCTTCTGCCGGCGCTCCCAGCGGGGCACGAGCGAGAGCACACTGCGGCCCCACATCGTGCCGATGACCAGCATGAACACGGCCATGGGCACGATCGAGGAGAGCGCGGCGGCCACCCCGATGACCCCGACGGACCAGGCGGGCAGCGAGTCCGTGACCAGCTTGAAGAGGGCAAGGTTGGACTCGGCGCCGGCCAGCCCCGGCACCACGAACAGCGCCGCCATGCCGAGCAGCATCGGGACGAAGAGCAGGACGTTGTAGGCGGGCAGCCACACCGCGTTGCGGCGGAGCACGTCGGCGCTCGATGCGCCGAGGTAGCCGGCGACGGTGGTCGGGAAGATCACGACGGTGAGCGAGTTCAGGAACGACGTGGTGATGAACCACGCCTGTCCGAGGCCGCTGTCCCCGTGACCGGGGAAGGTCAGCCACTCGCTCTTCTCGCTGACGAGCCGGTCGAGGAAGGGCCCGTAGCCGTCGAAGTAGTGCACGGGCACGTAGACCGCCAGGAAGCCGAGCGTGACGATCACCAGCAGGTCCTTCAGCACGGAGACCCACGCGCTGCCGCGCAGCCCGCTGACGACGACGAACCCGGTGGTGACGGCGAAGGCGATGAAGTACGCCCAGTTCAGGCTGATGGCCCCGTACGAGATCGTCGAGACGACGACGCCCATGCCGGTGATCTGGAGCTGGATGTACGGCAGCAGGAACACGGTCGCCAGAACGGCCACGACCGCGCCGAGCCAGGGCCGCCCGAAGCGGTGCGCCACCATGTCGGTGATCCCGACGAGCCCGTGCTCGCGCGCGTACGCCCACAGCATCGGCCCGACGACGTACCCGACAGCGTACCCGCAGGACATGTACGCGACGACGTAGAGGACGGGCGCCCCGTAGTTGTAGCCCCAGCCGGCGGCGCCGAGGTAGCTGAAGCTGGTGTAGCCCTCGCCGGCCATCAGCACCCAGATGAAGACGGTGCCGAGGCTGCGCCCGCCCACCGACCACTCGGCGAGCCCGCCCCTCCGCCACGTCTGCCGCGTACGGCGAGCAGCCCCAGGGCGACGGTGGCGACCATGAAGACCCCGAAGACGGAGGTCGCGACGGCGGCGTTCACCGGCGGTCACCCCGCCGGGTCAGCCACACGGCGACGGGGGTCAGCAGGGTCGCCCCGAGCAGCCAGAAGAAGAGGAACGGCAGCCCGAGAACGACGGGCCGGACCCGGTTCACGAACGGCAGCGCCCCGAGGTAGAGCACGTAGGGGACCAGCAACCACAACAACTGCGGACGTCGTCTGAGCACGTGGAGACACGTTAGAGGGTCGGCGGCGTGCCCGGGGCGCTGCCGGGGGCCTTGCCCGGGGAGTAGCCCCCGCCGCGCGCCCGCACAGCAGTACGGTGTGGTGCATGCGCCCCGACACCCCTGCCGACCACATCTCCGAAGCCGAGCGTCTGCTCCGCACCGCGGCGCAGTACCCCGAGGACCACGAGCCGCTGCTCCTCCAGGCCGCGGCCCACCTGGAACTCGGCGGCGACCGCGCCCGCGCCGCGACGCTCTACGACGACCTGCTCGGCGACCCCCGCACCGAGCATCCGCACCTGGTGAAGGCGCTCAGCGCCGCGAACCTGTGGGAGTACGGCCACGAGGCGGAGGCCCGCGCGCTGATCGACGGCGTCCGCATGGCGGCCCCGCAGGAGGCGGCCCCGTGGGAGATCGCGGCCGAGACGCTGGAGGCCCACGACGAGCTGGAAGCGGCCCACGACCTCTTCTCCACGGCCCTGCGCCTGCTGATCGCCCCCGGCGAGGAGGTCCCGTACGCGACCCAGTCGCTGCTGACCGGCCGCCACCGCGTGCGCCGCCTGATGGGCGTCGGGCACGACGCCTGGGACGAGCTGGCGGACACGCTGCACACGGCGGCGGTCCCGCTGGACGAGCTGCACGACCCGAAGCGCCTGTGGTCCCTGGGGTCGTCGGACCCGGGCGAGCTGCGCGCCGAGATCACCCGCCTCCGCGCCGAACTGGGCACCTACCGCACGGCGTTGTCCCGCCCCTTCCCGGTGGCGGTGCTGCACTGGCCGGCGGCGGAGTTCCGCGAACTCCTCACGGCGTACCCGAGCCTGGGCAGCGAATACGCCTCCCACCCGGACCACCTGGCCCGCCTGGAGACGGCCCTGCGCGACCTCCAGGCGGCGGGCACCCCGAACCTCGGCATCGTCCGCGGCACGGTCCCCTCCTACGAAGCCTTCGCCGCCTCCGAATCCGCCTCCCCGGCCGACCCGGACCTCCTCCCCCAGTACGCGACGACCCTGGCCGCACGCGGCCGCGCGGTCCCGTGGCCCCCGGCGAAGAGCGCGGAGTGCTGGTGCGGGTCGGGGGAGTCCTACCGGGGATGCCACGGGGGCCGGGTGTAAGGACTTGTACGGGGCCGCTGCGGGGCCGGCACCGCGCCGCCCCGGTGGCCGAGAGAGCATGCCGGGACACGCCCCGGCTCCGTACCCTTCGCCCATGCCCGTACTCCAGCGCCTGCGCCCCGACCACGCCCCGGCCGTCCTCGCGTTCGAGGCGGCCAACCGCACGTTCTTCGCCGCGTCGGTCCCGGACCGCGGCGACGCCTTCTTCGCCGACTACCCGCCCCGCCACGAGGCGCTGCTCGCCGAACAGGCCGCGGGCACCTGCCACTTCCACGTCCTGGTGGCCGAGGACACGGGCGAGGTCCTCGGCCGCTTCAACCTGATGGACGCGGCGGACGGCACCGCCGAACTCGGCTTCCGCCTCGCGGAGAAGGCCACGGGCCACGGCCTGGCGACGGCCGCCGTACACGACCTCTTCGCGCTGTGCCGCACGACGTACGGCCTGACGGTGCTCACCGCGAGGGCAGCGGTGCGGAACACGGCGTCGCGGGCGGTGCTGGGGAGGGCGGGGTTCGTGGAGACGGGGGAAGAGGTGGAGCTGAGCGGGGAGCGGGGGGTGGGGTTCGTGCGGGTGCTGGGGGCGGCGTGACACGGACACCTTTGTCACCGGGATTCCCGGCTGTCCCACCTTTGCAATACCATCACATCGCATCTACTCATCAGGGCCGCACCTCCCCACGCAGGTCTCAGCTCTGTGTGCGCGAGGAAGGCTTCATGGCGCCGTACCAGCCCTCTGCCGACTGGCAGTTCGAGGTCCCCACCACCGGCACCAAGCGGCTCCCGCCCGCCGCCCGGTACGTCGAGTCACTGACGCACCAGGGATACGGGTTCGAGGCGGCCATCGCCGACCTCGTGGACAACTCCATCGACGCGGGTGCGCGTAACGTCGTCGTCAGCCTGCTGCGCGACGACGACCGGCTGGTCAGCCTCCTCGTGATCGACGACGGCCGCGGCATGGACGACGCCGCGCTGGACACCGCCATGACGGTGGGCGGCAGGCAGGGCTACGACGAGACAGCGCTCGGACACTTCGGCGCCGGCCTCAAGGCGGCGTCCCTGTCGCACGCCGACTCGCTCACCGTGATCAGCCGCACCAAGCGCAGCCCGTCCACCGGGCGCCGCTGGCTGACGGCCCGCGCCCAGGCCGACTTCAGCTGCGACATCGTCGACCCGGGGTACTGCCAGGACCTGGTCGACCGCTACGACGGCGTCATCCAGTGGCACGGAACGATCGTGCGCTGGGACCGGGTCCGCGCCTTCGAGACCATCACCACCGGCCAGGCCGACCGGTACCTCAACGACGCGATCGAGAAGCTGGAGACCCACCTCGGGCTCTACCTCCACCGCTTCCTGGCCCGCGACGGCTTCAACATCGACATCGTCGTGGAGGACGTACGGACCAAGGAGGAGCTGGACCACCGCGGGGTCGAACCGATCGACCCGTTCGGCTACCGGGTGCCCGGCCGGGCGGGCTACCCCCGTACGTACACCGCTCCGGTCGAGGGCGTCGGCGAGGTCGCGCTGACCGCGCACGTCTGGCCGCCCAAGTCGCCGCTGGTCAGCTTCCGGGGCATCGGCCCGCTCGCCGAGCGCCAGGGCTTCTACATCTACCGCAACGACCGGCTCGTCCAGGCGGGCGGCTGGAACAGCACCCGCAGCCCGGAGGGCCACCTCGCGCTCGCCCGAATCGCCGTAGACCTGCCGTCCGCGCCGAACGACGTCTTCAACCTCACGGTGAAGAAGGACGGCGTGACCGTCACCCCCGCCTTCGCCCGCGGCCTGGAGCAGGCCGTGGACGCCGCGGGCCACAGCTTCGCCGCGTACGTGCAGGAGGCGGCCCTCACGTACCGGGAGGCGGCCCGGCGCGCCACCGAACCGCAGCGCAAGGCGGTGCTCCCGGCGGGCAAGGGGATCGACCCGAAGCTCCGGCGGACACTGCGCGACGAACTGCCGGAGCTGGAGGGCGAGGACCCGATCGCGTTCCGCTGGGACAGCCTGCCGTCCGACGTGTTCTTCGAACTCGACCGGGAACAGCGGGAGGTGCGGCTCAACAAGGAGTACCGGCAGGTGCTGAACGGCGGCCGGCGCGGAGGTCTGAACGACGCCCCGGTGATCAAGAGCATGCTCTATCTGATGGTCAACGAGATCTTCCAGAAGGAACGGGTCCGGGCCGTCCACACCGACAACGTGGCGCTGTGGAACAGCGTCCTGGTCACGGCGGCCCGCTGCGAGATGGAGCGCTGAGCGCCCCTCCCCCGCCCGCCCGTCCCCGTCACCCGATCCGAGAGAGCCGCCTGCCATGACCGACCCCCTGTTCACCCTGCACGGCGACGTGCTGGCCGCGATGCGCCGGGGGCCGAAGCCCTTCGCCAAGCTGGCCTTCGTGCTCTCGGACGACGAGGAGCCCGCCGACACCACGCTCTCCCACTTCCAGGACCGGGTCCTGGGCGCGGCTCCGGGTGACGCGCTGATCGCACTGTGGCACCGCACGCTGACCGCCTGGGACCTGGCGGAGCGGGCCGACTGGTCGGCGGAGCCGCCCCGTACGGACGAGCGCCGCGCGGACACGTACACCCGGCTGGGCTTCGGACCCGGGCTGCGGAAGGCGCTCGACAGCGCGGTCCCGGTGTTCAAGGAGCCCGGACCGACGGTCATCAGCAAGGAGTTCGTCTCCTGGTACTCCCGGGACGCCGCTGCGGCGCGCTCCTTCTACTGGAAGTCGTACGAGGCGTTGCTGCGCCGCAAGGGCTGGTCGGACGCGGCGGTCTCCGGACTGGACGAGGCGAGCCACGCCGTGGTCGAGCGCCTCTCCGACCCCACCCGCCCCGAGGCGTACGGGGCGCGCGGCCTGGTGGTGGGCTACGTCCAGTCGGGCAAGACCGCCAACTTCACGGGCGTCACCGCGAAGGCCATCGACGCGGGATACCGCCTGGTCATCGTCCTCGGCGGCACGCTGAACCTGCTCCGGGGCCAGACCCAGCGCCGGCTGGACATGGAGCTCATCGGCCAGGAGAACATCCTGCGCGGCGCGGACCCGGCGGACCGGGACGCCCTGGTCGGCATCGACTACCAGGAGGACGCGGACTGGCCGGAGAAGTTCGTCAGCCACGGCGGCCGGCCCTCGGCACTCGGCGCCTTCGACATCGAGCGCCTCACCACCCGGGACGACGACTACAAGAGCCTGCTCAACGGCATCCGTGCCCTCGAATTCGAGAAGCAGTCGCGCACGGAACCGCTGTACGCACCGGCCAACCTGCACCACGCGGCGGCCCGCGTCATGGTCGTGAAGAAGAACAAGTCCGTGCTGGCCAAGCTGATCAAGGACCTCAAGAAGATCGGCCCGATCCTCTCCGAGATCCCCGCGCTGATCATCGACGACGAGTCGGACCAGGCGTCGGTCAACACGACGGACCCGAAGAAGTGGGAGGAGGGCAAGGTCACCCGTACGGCCATCAACGGCCAGATCTCCGAGCTGCTCGGCCTGCTGCCCCGTGCCCAGTACGTCGGCTACACCGCGACGCCGTTCGCCAACGTCTTCGTGGACCCGGGCGACGGCGACGACATCTTCCCGCGCGACTTCCTCATCTCGCTGCCCCGCCCGACCGGTTACATGGGCGTCCAGGACTTCCACGACCTCGACACGGACGACGGCACCGCGGAGAGGACGCACATCCGGGGCATCTACGAGGACACGGGCGATCGCCTCCAGGAGGCGCTGGACGCGTTCGTCCTCACAGGGGCGCTCAAGCTCTACCGCGCCGACCGGGGCGTGCCCGAAGGACCGTTCCGGCACCACACGATGCTCGTCCACGAGTCGGTACGCATGGCCGAGCACACGGCCCTGGCCCTGCGGATCAACTCCATGTGGCACCGGGCCGCCTACACGAGCCACGCGGGCCACGACCGGCTGGCCGCGCTCTTCGCCGCCGACTTCCACCGCTTCGCCGACCCGGAGCTGCCCACGCCGGACTCGTACGAGGAGCTGCGCGCGTACGTCTCACGCGCCCGCCAGCTCATCAACGCGGGCGGCACCCCCGTCCTGGTGGTGAACGGCGACACCGAGCGCGACTACGACCAGCCCGACCTGGACTTCGAGCGCACCCCGCACGTGTGGAAGATCCTGGTCGGCGGCACGAAGCTGTCCCGGGGCTTCACGGTCGAGGGTCTGACGGTCACGTACTACGTCCGCCCCATCCAACAGACCGACACCCTGATGCAGGTGGGCCGCTGGTTCGGCTTCCGCCCCGGCTACCGCGACCTGGTCCGCCTCTACATCGGCCGCGAGGTCCCGGTCGGCAGGACAAAGACGATCGACCTCTACGAAGCCTTCGAGGCCATCTGCCGCGACGAGGAAACGTTCCGCGCCCAGCTGACCCGCTACGCCACCCTGGTGGACGGCAAACCCCAGGTCACACCTGCCCAGATCCCCCCACTGGTCTCCCAGCACCTCAGCTGGATCCGCCCGTCGGCCCGCAACAAGATGTTCAACGCGGAACTGGTGGAGATCCGCTCCCCGGGCCAGTGGGTGGAACCGACCGCGTACCCGGTGGGGGCGGAGGAGCTGCGGGGGAACGTGGGGGCTTGGGGGGCGGCGTTGGGGGCGTTGGATCCGACTCCTGTCACCCTGCGCTGCGCCGCCGCCGGGCGGGACGACAGCTACGAGGCGCTGCTCGGCACGATCGACCACGGCACGCTGGTCGGCATCCTGTGTGACCTGAAATGGTCGGTTCCCAGCCAGTTCTCGCCGCATCTGCAGTCCCTGGTCTCGGCGGGCGAGAGCGGCGACGGCATCGACGACTGGGTGGTGATCGCCCCGCGTCAGACGTCGGGGCGGCGGACCGAGGCAACGGTCCTCGGGTACGGTCCGCTTTCCCTGGCACGCCGTGCCCGGCGCCGCGGTGACCTCTTCGGTGCGATCAGCGAACCGAAGCACCGCGGGGTCGCCCTGCGGATCGCCGGTGCACTGCGGGACTCCGGCGACCCCTTGGTCGAATCGCTCGTCCGGGAACGGCGAGGTGTCGTGGTCCTCTACCCGATGGTCGAGACGGAGCCACGGCTCGGCGCCGACGGCACGATCGACGCCGGAGACGTCGTCATGGCCTTCTGCCTGGTCGCACCGGCCGCGGCGAGCGCGGGACAGAGGAACCTCGTACGCTTCCGCACCGTCGATTCGAGCAAGGGCGATTCCGCCGTCATCGACCGCGTAGGGGTCCGGGCGTAGGAGACTGGGCTCTGATGAGTACCGCCAAACCCTCCTCCCCGGCCGTCTCCGCCCGCATGAGTCGCCAGGCGAGCCGGGACACCGCGCCCGAGGTCGCGGTCCGGAAGTTGCTGCACGCGTCCGGTTACCGTTACCGCCTCAACGAGCGGGTGCCCCACATGTCCCGGCGGACGATCGACATCGCCTTCACCCGGGCCAGGGTGGCCGTGTTCCTGGACGGCTGCTTCTGGCACGGCTGCCCCGTGCACGCGACGCAGCCGAAGTCGAACGCCGAGTGGTGGCGTCAGAAGCTCGATCGGAACATGGCGCGCGACGCCGAGACGACGGCGCATCTGGTGGCCGAGGGGTGGACGGTCCTGCGCTTCTGGGAGCACCAGGCCCCGGCCCAGGTCGCCGAGAAGGTGGCGGAGGCGGTCGATCGCGAGAGGTCCGCAAGGCGGACGGGACGGGGATGCGGGGGCTCGTGAGCGGATTGCGGTTCGTGGACGTGTGCGCGGGGGCCGGTGGGCTGGCGCTCGGACTGGAGCAGGCCGGGTTCGATCCGGTGCTCCTGCTGGACAGGAAGGCGGTGGCCTGCGAGACGCTGGGGCTGAACCGACCGCACTGGAAGGTCCTGGAGATGGACCTGCTGGAGTTCGTCCCGGACGAGCATCCGCAGACGTACGACGTCGACCTCCTGTCGGCCGGCCTTCCTCGGGTGAAGTCGAGCGCCACGGCGGCCAGGACGGAGACGGACGAGGAGCAGCAGCTGCTCAGAGCGGCGGTCCTGCTCGCCCATTCGATCCAGCCGCGCGCCGTGCTCCTCGAGAACGTACCGGGGCTGGTCGACGCCGCCGCCTTCGAGCCTCTGCGCGCGTTCGTCCGGGAGGAGCTGGAGCACCTCGGGTACCGCCTCCACTGGTTCGTCCTCAACGCAGCGGACTTCGGGGTGCCGCAGGACCGGAAGCAGGGGGTGCTCGTCGCGCTGAAGGAGCGGTATTTCGACAGCTTCCGGCCGCCGGTGCCCACGGTGGGGAAGCATGTGCCGGTGGGCGAGGCGCTCAGAGACTCCATGGCGGCACGGGGGTGGGGTGGGGCGGACGCATGGGCCGCTCAGGCCATCTCCGTGGCACCGACGCTGGTGGGCGGCTCCGACAACCGCGGCGGCGCCGACCTGGGCCCGACGGGCACGAAGGCCGCCTGGGCGCGGATGGGGGTCAACGGTGGGGCGCTGGGGGACGAGGTTCCGGGGCCCGAGGGCGACGACAGCCAGGGCCTGATCAAGCTCACGGTTGCGCAGGCGGCGCTGTTGCAGGGCTTCCCGGCCGAGTGGTTGTTCGCGGGCCGAAAGACGGCTCGGTACCGGCAGATCGGGCATGCCTCGCCGCCGGCGGTGGGGGAGGCGCTGGGGCTCGCGGTCGCGGAGGCGTTGCGTGGTTGAGGGCGGGGAGCCGTCCGAGCACGAGGGTCAATCGATCTTGAACGGCCGGCTACACTTCAATCCCATGACCCACGCACCTCAGCCCCCCTTCCAACCTGCGGCTTTCCGCATCGTGGACTTGTTCGCCGGCCCCGGGGGCCTGGACATCGCCGCCACGATCATGGAAGTGGAGAGCATCGGGGTCGAGTGGGACGAACCGACGCGTGCCACCCGCGACGCGGCCCGCCTGCGAACCACGGAGGTGAGGGACGTCGCCGCCCTGGGCCCGTGCGATCCCGAGGTGGAGGACGCGAACGTCCTCACCGGCGGGCCGCCCTGCCAGTCGTTCTCCGTGGCCGGCAACCGGGAGGGCCACAAGGCCCTGGAGGACGTGAAGCGGCTGGCCGGCTACCTGGTCAACGCCAAGGATCGCAAGGCATTCGACGACATCTGGAGCAAGGTCAAGCGCGAAACCGACTCCATGTCCGACGCCCGCACCGGATTCGTGCTCCAACCGTTGCGCTGGATCATGGAGGCCAAGTTCAAGCGCGGCAGGCCCTACGAGGTGGTGGTGCTGGAGCAGGTACCCACCGTGCTGCCTGTGTGGAAGCACTACGCAGAGCTGCTCAACGGCATCGGCTACGCGGCCAAGGCCCACGTCCTGCACGCCGAGGCATTCGGCGTGCCTCAGACGCGCAGACGCGCCGTGCTGATCGCCCAGTGGGATCCGAAGGACACGGGGAGAGATGTGTACTTCCCCGAAGCGACTCACCAGCAGTACCGCAAGGGGGTCGAGCGCCTGCCGGCCACGACACCTGAGACCCCGGCCGACGATCCGCAGGACGGTGCCCTGTTCGCGCCGCCGAAGAACACCAAGAAGCCGTGGGTATCGGTCGGCGACGCCCTCGCCGCCACCCGTCCCCACGACTTCGTCCTGGTTTCCAACTACGGTTCAGGTGGCGACCCGAAGAACAGGGGACGCCGCACCTCCGAGGAGCCGGCCGCGACGATCACCGGCAAGTTCCGCCGCAACCGGCTCTTCCTCCTGAAGGAGAACGAGGCGGGCGAGAAGGAGATCGGGGAGGAGTTGGACCGGCTCGAACCCGACGAGGGCGGGCTCCTCCAGTCGTTCCCCGCGCGCTACCCGTGGCGGTCCACCGATGTGGCCCAGCAGATCGGGAACGCCATCCCGCCGCGTCTCTCCCTGCACATCCTGAGCGCCGCGCTGCTGCGTGGACGCCCGAAGAACGAATGGTTCACCCGGCTCGCGGAATGGAAGCCGCCGGCCGGCTCGGCGGAGCAGGACTTCCCCGAAGGCTCCTGACACGGGACCTTCGGGGCCGCCCGGTCACTCAGCCTCGTCGCCCTCGGACTTCTTCCCCCGTACGGGAGCGCCCGCGAAGAGTTCCGCGAAGTGCGCGGCAAGGGTGGCCACCGATTCCTCCGGCGCCCTCTCCTCGGCGGGCCCCTCCGGGAGGTGCCTTCGTGGCACTGCCGGTGCCCATTCCGCGTCAGCGATCCACTGTGCCAACGGCCGGCCGTCCCGCTCGACATCGGGAGCCATGACGTCGTACATGATCGTGGCTGCGGAGGCGTTGACCGCCTTGACGAGGGCGTTGACTTCCCGGCCGGTGCGTACGGTACCTCGGACCATCAGGTCGACCAGTGCCTGTGCCGTCGGACGATGATCGATGACGGAAAGCCGAAGCGCGGTGTTGAGCATCTCCTGTTGGCCGCAAGCCGTCACGACCGGACCGTAGTCGGAGCCGTTGCGGTACAACTCCGCCGCCCACCACAGTCGGGCGAATGCCTGCGAGTCGGCGATACCGCGGAACCGCTTGACGGCCACCTTCGGAACCTCGCCCTTCCCGGGGTCCGTCGTGTGCCGCCACACCACGTAGTCGGGCGCGACCCCCAGGGCCAGGTAGTTCCACAACCTGCTGTCGGCCGCCTCCCGGCGTGTGAGCCGCAGCGTCGCGTGCAGCCGAGGGGCCAACCATGCATCGGCGCCGGTGACCTTCTCACCGCCGAACGCGTGCATCGCGTCGTCCACCAGATCGCGGACCGGCTGAAGCGCCCCTCTGGCCTCCTCCCCCGGCAGAGGTTCAGTGACCTTGTTCAGTGCTATGGCAGGGACGTCCTCCTTGCCGATGAGCAGGCCCTCGGTGATGTAGCGGGCAGCGTTGAGGTCCGCCAGGAACGCCAGACGCTCGGGCAGGTGGCTGGGCTTGTCGGTCACGCGTCGGTCCCCCGGTCGAGTCGGTCGAGGCCGCGGATGGTCGCCGTCAGGGCCTTCGGTACTTCCGCCCTGCGCGTGGCGGCGTAATGGATGCGCGGCTGCAGGTCGGTCCACCCGGACGCTCCGGTCCTTCGACCGTGGACCTCCCGGAGCGCGTCCCCCAGGGGGCGCCCGGGCACGACGTCCGGAAGCATCTCGCGCAGCACCTCGCCCCGCCAGTCCTGAGGGAAGAGCGGCGTACCGTCGTCCTCGACCTCCAGGTCGCCGATGGCCGTGTGGAAGACAGCCGTCCACACGTCGGTGCACATCTGGGCGATCAAAAGGTCCCGGACCAGGCTCTCGACGGCCGTGCCCTGGCCGTCGACGAGTTCGGTAACACCCTCGAAGTCGGTGTTCACGTGCACGGTGGGCACGTCACCGGAGGTGTCGACGGTCCATGGAACGTCCGCGAAGGGGCGCAGCCACTCGGGGCCCTCGCGGAACCCGATCTCGGACACCTCCAACTCCCGCTCGCGCAGTGGAGCGTCGGACTTCATGTCAACGATCCAGTCCTTCTCGGAGGAGGCGATCATGCGACCCCTCACCCCGTCGACCGTGGCGATCACATGCACGGTCATCGTCGCGCGGTCGAGGTGGTCCGCCCGCCAGAGGTCCAGGTGTCCGGACCATTCGCGGCCGTCCTCGTCACGGACTTCGAGGCATACCGTTGTTCGCGCGTTGGTGGCGCCCTCGGTGAGCACGACCATGACGGACACGTCGGACCAGGGACCGTCGGGGTCGGTCGCGCGTCCGGGGACGGCGGCCGTGAGCGTCAACCTGGCCCTCTCCCAGTCGTCCCGCTCGGCCAGTCCCAGGGCCACCACCTGCTCAACGGTGGAGAAGGTCTTCGTGTCGAGCGGTTCCCGGGCCTCGCCGGGACCCCGCAGCTCCACGGCGGTCACTCTCAACGTCACCGTGCCAGGAAGGCGCCTGTACGGATAACCCCTCATGCCTGGCCCCCCTTGTCGGTTCCGAGCTCGACGATCAGGCCGGTGAACACAGCCCTCACCGGGTGCGTGGAGACGTCGGTCGTGCCCCTGAACGTCGCCTTCCGGGCACCCGGCGCGAAGTGAATCGACCCGTCGACCACTTCACAGTTGTGAACGCCGACGAGATCGGCCCATCCCAGCACCGGGCGCGGGCCCGATCGCACATCGAGCTTCGCCACGGGACTCGGCCGCAAGGCGTCACCACCGGAAGGGATCTTCACCTCTCCGGTGACGCACCACGCTCCGTTCCCGTCGACGAAGGCATCCAGCTCCTCCAGCGTCGGCAGCGCCGATGGGCCGGCGGGTCGCGGGGCCCGTTTGCCGCCCAACGTCAGCTTCTTGCGAAGGCGTTCGGACCCCTTCGACCGCTTGGCCCTGGGAACGGCCACGAGTTCGCGCACCGCCTTGTTGGTGTCGGTGGTGAGTTTGGCGATCCGGCGGTACGCGGACGGCGAGTACAGCATCCGCAGCTCCTCCGTCTGGCCCCACTTGTTGTGCTCGGGCGGCTCGGAGGCGCGGAGGAAGGCTTCCGCCTCGTCCGCGCCCGGGGCGTCCTCCCCGGCGGCGTGACCCGTGAGCAGTACGGCGTGGAAGGGGTTCGTCCCGACGGTGAGGTCCCCGACCCGGGCCGCCCTCACGGTCATGCGATTGCCCCGCATCGTGACCACGTGGTTCGGCTTACCCACGTCGTCGGCGTCGGTGACCAGGACGACGGCCCGGTGCTCGACCTTCTCCCGTCCACCGGAGCCGGCCGGCACGTTGAACGGGACGGTCGCCATGGCCACTTGGCCGGACTCGGTGAGGCGCTCCACGGTCGTACCGTCGAGGAACGCCTGCAACGCGCGGGTGCGTGCCGGCTGTTCGGTGCTGGGGTCGACCCGCTCCTCCTCAATGACCTCCTCACCGTTGCGGAGCGTCCTGACGGATGCCTCCAGCAACGGGCGTCGTGTCTCGCCCACGGCCATGGCAGCCCAGAAGTTGCGGCCGAGTGCCTGGACGAGGCGCTTGTGCATCCGGTGCACGCTGTCGTCGTCCTCGACACCGTTCTTCTCGGCTTCGGGGTCGACGAGGCTCGCCACGTCGTGGGCGCCGACGATCAGGAACGACGTCCCCGGTTCGTCGCTCTCCCGTGTGAGGTGGAGCCTTTCGACCTTGTCCTCGTCCGCCCACCAGGAGCGGGCGACGTCCGCATCGTCCGCGTCCGGGTCCGGGCGGCCGAACCAGGCCGGACCGGCCCAGGGACGGCCGCCCACTTCGCGCCAGGGAAGGTCCAGCCGGCCGATGAGACGCCGCTCTGTGCGCCCTTCATGGGGCTCGGAGAGGGTGGAGTTGATGAGGACGAGACCGAGGCGGCTGGTGGCCCAGAGCGTTGCCTTCCCGAGGCCGTACGAACCGCCCGCGCCGCTCCCGGTCTTGTGGCTGTCGAGCTGCCGACGCACCACGGCCGCGAATCGACCGGTCTCGTAGTCGTCGCCGGTCAGACCGGAGGCGTTGTAGTCGTCCACGCGCAGAAGCACCAGGCGGTCGCGCTCGTACATGTCGCGCAGGCCCGCGGCGATGACCCGGCCGACCTTCTGTTGCTGTGACGACGCCGCCTCGTAGTGCGGCATGAGTTCGTCCCAGCGGATCTCCTCGCGGAAGCGGGCCAGGGCCTCACCGGTCAGCTCGTGGAGGGTGTACCGCACGCGCACCGGCTGTTTGCGGTCGAGACGCTCGTCGAGACTGTTCTGCGTGGCCTCGCGGGCCAGCACCTCGACGTCGGCCTCGAAGGCGAAGGCGGCGGCGTTTCCGAAGTCGCGCCCTCCGTCGGCGTATCCGGGACGGTGGTACCAGCTGACGGGCAGGCCGGACAGCGCGTCCGCGGTACGGGTGTGGATGGTGTCGAGATCGGTGCCGAGAGCTTCCGCGATCTTGGCGATGGTGTCCTCGCGGGGGGTCGCCCGCCCGGTGATCCATGCCGAGACGGCGGCCCGCGTCATCCCGATGCGCTCACCGAGGACGGCCTGACTCATCCCGGATTGCCTCAACTGCCGGGCGAGCCAGGGCCCGAACTCCATGCGGCTGTCCAACGTCACCACTCCTCGGCTGCGCGCGTGACCATGGGGTCACCGTACCGCAAATTTGACACTCGCCCATGAGTGACAACGAAATTTGACACTCGCTGGAGACAGTCCGAACGTTCACTGTCACTCGAAATCCAATTAAACCAATAGGGCCAGAAAAAGCCGCTCTCGCACGACTTGAAACCCATTGCCCGAACAGTCCGAATTGACCTTCCAGGTGTCGCTCAGGACCCCCGTGAACGCCACCCGTAACCCCCTTGAAGGCGCCACGCCGAGCGGGTAGGGTCAATTGCTGTCCGAGCCCTCATCGGGGCTCGGAAGGCGCGCTCCTTCAGGTGCCTGATTTGCTGTGCCCGGACGCCATCCGCACGTCCGATCACGGGATTTCAACGGGTCGCGAACCCCCTTGCTCGCATCCAAGAAATGCGCTTACATTTTCGCACCTGTTCGTTCGATCCCAGTTCACCAAAGCCAACGAAAAAACCTTTCATCTGCCGAATTCACACTCCCCCACCTCACGTGTATTCAGCCCTCTGCAAGTGCGCCATCGTAATTGCCGACCCCGGCACCATTCGCCCGCACCATTCACACGAGAGCAGGGGGCCCACCACCATGACTTCCAGCGAGCACGACGCCTACGACGAATTCCGCCTCGTCGACCAGTACGACTCCATCGAGGACCCGTGGCTCCGGTCGGAGTTCCTCGACGCCATCGGCACGACCCGTCCCCGCATCGACGCCCTCCGGGCCCGGCGGGATGCTGCCCGCGAGGCGGACGCCCGGCCCGCCCCGAAGTCGCCGCACCGCAGGCCGAGTCGGCTCCGGGCGCGTTCGCCCCGCCGCCCCCGGGTGACGTCGACGCGTCCGTCGAACCGGACCGACATCCGGTACATCTCCCGGCGGCGTGCGCCCCGCACCGTCGTGCTCGTCATCGTCATCAGGCTTGACTGAACCCGACGCCCCGTCGGACCCCCGCCACCTATCGTTGAGTTCGTCGGCCGGCCGCACCCCCGCAGCGGCCGGCTCCGCTCCCCCCACGTTCATCCCACGGCCACGAAACGGGACCACTTTGAACCACAGCGACGTGACGGGTACTTCGGGAGCCTCGCCCGTCATCCGGAAGATCCTCGAACAGTCGGCGCGCGTCCTGGAGACGTACCGCGTGGACCCCGGGCTGATCCTGGAGCATGCCAACGGCGAGCGGAGAATCACTCAGGGCGGCTACGGAGACCGCCAGTTGTTCGAGCTCGTACAGAACGCCGCGGACGAGATCGCCGCCGCGCCGGGCGGGAAGGTGCACGTCGTCCTGACGGACAAGCACCTCTACTGCGCGAACGAGGGCACACCCGTCACGCCCGAGGGCGCCGAGACCATTCTGCGCATGAGCGTGTCGAAGAAGCGCGGAGGGCAGATCGGCCGGTTCGGCGTCGGCGTGAAATCGATCCTGGCCGTCACGAACACCCCGCAGTTCTTCAGTACTTCGGGGGCGTTCGGATTCGACCGGACCTGGTCCCACGAGGAGATCAGGAAGGCTCGGGGTTCCTCCTCCGAGGAGAAGTTCGAGGCGCCCGTACTACGGATGGCGCGGCCACTGGACGCCGAGAAGGAGCGCTTGGCGGACCCCGTCCTGAACGCCCTGCTCGGCTGGGCCACCACCGTGGTGCGGCTCCCGCTGCTGCCGGGAGCCGCCGATCGCCTCGGCAAGGACATCTACGACACCGGGCACAAGGGCCAGGAGAACCGCGAGTTCCCGGCCAGGTTCCAGCTGTTCTCCCACCACGTCGGGACCGTGGTCCTGGAGGACACCCGGTCCATGCCCCCGGTCCGCCGTGAGATCACGGTCGACCACGACGGCTTTCTGCACACCATCCACGAGACGCGCACAGGACGACCGCGGTCCACCTCGGCGTGGAAGGTCTTCTCGCACGCCCACCGTCCCTCCGAGGCCGCCCGCGCGAGCGCCGGCGAGATGCACGACCGGGGCACCATCGACATCGCGTGGGCCGTCCCCGAGTACACGGGCGACACCGTGCTCAGCACGCCTCGGGGCCGAGGCGAATTCTGGTCCTTCTTCCCGACGAAATACCCGATGACTCTGCGCGGGGCGCTCAACGGTGCCTGGAAGACGAACGAGGACCGCCAGAACCTCCTGGATTCCAGCCCGTTCAACCAGGAGATCATTCAGGTCGCCGCCCGACTTGTCGTCGACTCCCTGCCGCAGTTGGCTCCCGCCCAGGACCCGGCGGCCTACCTTCCGCTACTCCCCGGCCGAAGCAAGGAATCGGAGACCCTGAACTGGGCAGACAAGTACCTGACCGAACAGATCTGGAAGCTGGCGGCGGAGCGTCCCTCCCTCCCCGACCAGGACGGTGTGCTGCGTGTCCCCCGTGACATCCACGTACACCCCGCCCCGCACAACAAGGTGCCGCTCAAGCCGGAATGGCTGCGGATGTGGAGCGAGTGCCCCGGGCGGCCGTCGAACTGGATCCACCCCTCCGTCGAGGCCGCCGAATTCCGCGCGGGCAAGGTCGGACACATCCTGGAGGAGGCCAAGCGGCGGCGCGCGACCGTGCGCGAGTGGCTGGAGGCGCTGGTGACCGAGGAGACGGTCGAGGCGTCCGCCGTGGCGATCCGCATCCTGGCCGCCATGATCCGCAACGCCTCCCCCTTCTCGGCTGAGGCCCGGACGGCACGCATCGTGCTGACCGAGGAGAGCGGACTGGTGGCGCCCGTCGTGGGCAAGGTCTTCCGCCGCACGGTCCAGGACGGCCTTCGCGACGGCACGACGTACGTCGATCCGAGGTTGTCGGAGGACGAGTCGCTGATCGGCGACCTCACGGAGATCGGCATCCGGGAGGCGGACCCCCGGGGGCGCTTCATCGGGGTGCTGGAACAGGGCATCGACAACTACGGGCCCCAGGATTGGACCCGCTTCTGGGAGCTGTTCCACAGCGCGGGCGGCAGTCGGGTCAGCGGCGAGGTGACCGCCCGGGTGCCCGATCCGTCGGGAACCCTCTTCGTACGCACCGTCGACGGACGGTTTCACCGGATGCGGGACTGCCTGCTGCCGGGCCCGGTCGTGCCGGGTGACGGCACCCGGGACGCGTCGGTCGCCGTGGACCCGTCCTTCCACTCGGACGACCTGCTCGTCCTGCGGGAGTTCGGCATGCGGGACAGGCCGACGCACGGGCACAGGCCCGCCACCGAGTCGTGGTTCGAGGAATATCGGGCCGCGATGTACGACAGCTACTGCAAGACCTTGAGCGCCGGCGCGTCCCGCCCGTCCCTGGCCCGGATCAAGTTGGAGGGCTCCCCCGTGGGCGGCCCTCTGCACCTTCTGGAGGTGCTCTCGACCGAGGGCCGCGCGGCCTTCGTCAAGGCTCTGCCGGACGACAGTGTCGTCGACACCTGGACCCTCCAGGTCGGTGTCCAGGCGTCGACCCGCAAGGTGATCTACTCGCCGCTGCGCTGGATGCTGCGTCGGTACGGGCGCGTGTCCACGTCCCAGGGCATCGTGCCGCTCTCCGACGCGGTCGGCCCTCAGTTGCGGGCGTACGCGGATGTACTGCCCGTCGCCGAGATCAGCGCGGAGAAGGCGCGCAAGCTGCACCTCCCCGTCGTAATCGACGAGGTCCCGACCAAGCAGTGGAACCGCCTCCTCGAACAGCTCCTCGCCAGCGACGACGACGTTTTCGTCGGACGCACCTACGTGATGCTGACCCGACTTCAAGTGGACTTCCCGGATCAGCTCACCCACTGCCGGGTGGGCGCCGAGTGGGGTGCCCGCGAGGACAACGAGATCGCCGTCGCCGCGACCGAGGGCGAGTACCGCGCACTGCGCGCCGAGCAGATCCCTGCCCTGTTGGCCGGTGGTCCGGAAGACGCGGACCTGCTGGTCGATACGTGGGGGATGCTGCGCTACACCGACGTCATCAGCAAGGAGATCCGGCACGTTCCCGCCGGTGAGCCTGTCCTCCTGAAGGAGGAGTTCCCCACGCTTCGCCAACGGCTCGGTTCGGCGGTGAACGACCAGCAGGTGTTGCGCTGTTCGGAGCTGGAAGAGGTCCTGCGTACGCCCCAGGGCTCCACCACCACGCCGCTCGACAGCGCGGTGCAGGGCACGACCGTCTTGGTGCCGGCCTCCCTGGACCGCCTCGCGACGCTGGTCGCGGCCGACCGCGAACTGCGCTGGGGGTTGAAGGAGTCGGGCTGCCGGGCCGTTCTCGCCGCACAGGAACGGCAGGAAGCGGACCAAGAACTCCAAGCGGCGTTGCGGCGTGTCCGCGAGGCGGAAAGCGTCGAGGAGAAGCTGGAGCTGCTCATCGGCGCGACCGCGCTCCGCGCGGGCCTCCCCCCGGGCCTGCTGGAGAGCGAGCCGCCCGAGCCGGACGGCGGGGTTCCGTCCCCGCGTCGCGTCGCGCGCCTGGCATACAACGCCCATGGCGACGGTGTGCTGCAGATGCACGCCCGCGATCTGCAGGCCGCCTACCCGAGCCATGCTCCCTCCGGCTTCACCGGGTCGTCCGCGGCCGTGAAGTTCGTCGCCGAGTTCGGCTTCCCCGACTCCTTCGCCGGTGCGCGCACGCCGTCGCTGCCGCCCCGGGTCGAGGTGCCGGGCCCCACGGAGTTCCCACGCCTGCACGACTACCAGGAGCGGTTGGCGACCAAGGTGTTCGCCATGCTCGATCGCTTCACCCCGCAGCGCGGCATGCTCTCCCTCCCGACCGGCGCGGGAAAGACGCGGGTGGCGGCGGAGGCCGTCATCCGCTGGGTCAAGCAGATGGGCGAGTTGAGCGGCCCCATCCTGTGGATCGCCCAGACCGAGGAACTCTGCGAACAGGCCGTACAGAGCTGGAGCTTCGTCTGGTCGAAGGTCGGGGCCGAGGCCCCGTTGACGATCAGCAGGCTTTGGACGACCAATGAGGCCGGGCCGATCGCGGACCGTCCGCACCTGGTCGTCGCCACGGACGCAAAGCTGCGCAACTGCCTGCACACCGACTCCTACGGCTGGCTGCGTGACGCGGCCCTCGTCATCGTCGACGAGGCACACGTCGCCATCTCGCCCCAGTACACGGAGATTCTGACGCACCTCGGGCTGACGGCGTACGAGACGAAGCGACACCTGCTCGGTCTGACCGCCACCCCGTTCCGCAACACCAACGACGCGGAAACCCAGCGCCTCGTGCAGCGGTTCGGCGCACACCGGCTCGACGACGGGGTCTTCCCGTCCGGCGATCCGTACGCGGAGCTGCAGGAACTCGGCATGCTGGCGCGGGTCACCCACCGGGAGCTGCTCGGCGGCACGATCGAGCTGACCCAGGACGAGAAGACCCGCGCCGATCAGATGAGCCTGCTGTCGAAGGCCGCGGAGCAACGGCTCGCCGACGACCAGGACCGCAACAAGCGCATCCTCGAAGAGATCGCCGCCATGCCGGACGACTGGCCCGTGCTCGTCTTCGCCACGTCCGTCGCGCATGCCAAGTTCCTCTCGGCGAAGCTGAAGGGTCTGGGCATCACCGCCGCGTCGGTCGACTCGGCCACCGCCGCGGGCGAGCGTCGGCACAGCATCGACGCCTTCAAACGCCGTCGGGTCCGGGTGCTGACGAACTACGGCGTGCTGACCCAGGGCTTCGACGCCCCGGCCACGAGGGCGGTCGTCATCACCCGACCGACGTACAGCCCCAACGTCTACCAGCAGATGATCGGTCGTGGTCTCCGCGGCCCCGGGAACGGCGGCAAGGAGGAGTGCCTGATCCTCAATGTCCGGGACAACATCACGAACTACGACAAGGCCCTCGCCTTCACCCAGTTCGAGCACCTGTGGAGGGCCAAGTGACCGACGCCTACCTGGGCAGCCCGCCCCTCACGGCGGAGCAGCGGGCCGTCGTCGAGCAGCCCTGGGACACCCGGCTTCTGGTGACCGCCGGTGCCGGCTCCGGCAAGACGCACACCCTCGTCCGCCGACTCGACGCGCTCATGAGCGACGAGGAGGAGGCGCTCGAAGCACGCGAGATCCTGGTGCTCAGCTTCTCCCGGGCCGCGGTACGTGAACTGCGGGAACGAATCGCGCTCCACGCCCGCGAGGCCCGCCGGGTGCGGGTGCAGACCTTCGACTCCTGGGCGTACGCGGTGCTGCGCGGCGAGCAGCCCGATCGGGACTGGAGCACGCTGCGCTTCGACGAACGGATCGCCGAGGCCACGGAGGCGATCCTGCGGGGCGCCGTCGAGGAGAGCGAGCAGGGCGCCCCCGCCCACGTCGTGATCGACGAGGTCCAGGACCTGGTCGGCGACCGGCGGGACATGGTGGAGACGCTCCTCGACCGGTTCCAGGACGCGTGCGGCTTCACCGTGGTCGGCGACGGGGCGCAGGCGATCTACGGATTCCAGGTGTCCGACGAGGACGCGCGGGCCGCCGAGACGAACTACTTCTTCGACTGGCTGCGAGCCTCCTACGCGGACGACCTGGTGGAGCTCCACCTGTCCGCCAACTTCAGAGCTCGTACCCCGGAGGCGGGTGTCGCGCTGCCCCTGGGCGGTTCGCTCCAGCGGCTGCCGTCCGAGACATCGGCGGCGGAGGCCGCGGGCGAGGGTCTCCATCGGGACCTGACCGATCTCCTGCGCGGCTGCCCCTCGTTCGGGACCGTCGACGACGCCTTCACGCTCGACTCCTTGAGAGAGTTCCGGGGCACGTGCGCGATCCTCTGCCGGGACAACCGGCAGGCCCTGGTGCTCTCGGAAAAGTTGTTCGCGCACGGTGTGCACCATCGCCTCCAGCGCGACCTGCGGGAACGCCCGGTGCCGGCCTGGGTGGCCGCGGTGCTGCGCGGCACGGGCTCGACCACGCTGACGGAGGACCGCTTCCTGGACCTGCTCGGTTCGGGTCCGCTCGCACCGGTCGGGGACCGTACGAGGATCTGGCGGTCGCTGCGCGGAGTGGCGGGGGCGCCCCGGGGGCTGGTGGACGTCTCGGCCGTCCGGCGGGCCGTGGCTCAGGGCCGGTTCCCCGACGACCTGGCCGCCGTAGAACCCGCCGATCTCATGGTGTCGACCGTGCACCGGGCCAAGGGGCTCGAGTTCGACCGCGTGATCGTGGTCGAACCCGCCTCCATGGCCGAGCTGCGCAAGCACCACACGCATATCGACCCGGCGGCGGAGGCCCGCGCCCTCTACGTCGCGATGACGCGCCCCAGGGACGACCTGTTCCGCCTCGACGCACCGGACACCGCCCTGATCCGCCGGGACCGGCGAACCGGTCGGTACTACGTCGGCGGGTGGAAGGCCTACCAGCGCTACGGCATCGCCGCCGCGAGCACGGACGTCTCCCGGGAGCAGCCGCCCGGCACCGACGGATTCGAGTGCGACGCCGGGGCCCTCCAGGACCACCTAGCCGCATCAGTCGCCCCGGGGGACGCGCTGGAACTCCGTCTTCAGCACGCGATGCCCCTGGCCCCGGACGAGAGTCCGCCGTACACGGTGTTCCACCGGGACCGGCCGGTCGCCGTCGTCTCGGAGCGGTTCCGGCAGGACCTGTACACGTCGCTCAAGATCAGCAAGACCTGGGACATCAGCTGGCCCACGAGCATCGAGGGATTCCGCGTCGACTGCCTGGAGAGCGCGGCCGGCAGCGCCGCGTCCGGTGCCCGCGCGGGGCTGGGCGAGCACGGGATCTGGACGGTTCCCCGGTTGTTGGGACTCGGCCGCTACCGGTGGACCGACGCGCACACACACGAGGAGAGCGATCGATGAGCAACACGTCCGGCCCGCACGCCGAGCACTACGCGGTGCGCGAGGAGCTCGTCGATCAGCTCCGGCGGGACCTCATGGGCCCCGGTGCCCCCGACGAGATCCTGACCCAGGACCCGCCGATCACGGCCTACCCCATCGGAGTGTTGTTCCCTCGGCCCGCGAACCCAGAGGCGGAGGAGGCTCGCAGCGACGACGAGGCGGAGACCGAAGGGCTGGACGATGCCCCGCTCCTGCGCGGGAGCCGGGACGTCGAGGAATCGGCCCCGGATCTCGGCAGCACCGGTTCCGGGGACCGCCGCCCGTCCTCCATGGGGATCACGTTCGCCGTCGACCCGTCGGTCGCATCGAGCATCGTGGTGCACACGGAGGCCGCGAGGTACGACCCGATCGATCCCGAGGGGCGTGCCACCTCGGCCAAGCGGGCGGAGGCCCGCAGCACCTCGGACCAGAGGGAGCACTGGCGTCGGCGGGCCCTCGACCTGGCACCGCTGACGATCGATGTCACGGTCCCGAAGCTGCATCGGACGCCGCTGGGTGAAGGGGCGGGCGTCGAGGTCTTCGTACGCCCGGCGGCCGCCGGGACGGTCACGATCACCGTCACCCTGGTCAACACCGAGACGGTGAGCGAGCGCGAACTCCAGGACGCGTACTGCCTCTACCAGCCCCGCCTCACCGTGACGACGCCCTCGGGGGCTCGGGCCTTCGTGGAGCGTCCCGCAGGTCGCCGCGCGGACGACCCGGAAGTGGCGACGAGCCGGCTGCTCCACCGGCACGCCCCCACCTTCGCCATGGGCCACGGCTGTGCGGCCGAGTGGGACTGGTCCCCGCCCGCCATCGGTGAGCCGAACCATGAACGCGCCGCGATCACAGCCGTGCGCACACAGTTCCTGCCGGCCCAGGAGGTGTTGCTGACCGACTCGAACCCGGACATCGACGACTCCGCGCTCACCATGCACGGCCTGGCGACCCGGCCGGAGAGCGAGGTGCTCGCCGCCCTGAACAAGCTGATGGCCGACTACGCGGAGTGGATCGACCGCAGGGAGGTGGAGGCGGACACCTTCCGGGGGACGTCGTACGAGACGCCGGCGCGGGAGCGGATCGAGCAGTGCCGCGATGCGCTGGCCCGGATGCGGCGGGGCATCCGGGTGCTCGGTGAGAACTCGGACGCGATGCGGGCGTTCCGGCTCGCCAACCGCGCCATGGCCCATCAGCGGGCCAGGGGCGAGTGGGTGCGGAACGGACGCGACGGAGCTCCCGACGAGACCCTGGGGCGGTGGCGGCCGTTCCAGATCTCCTTCATGCTGCTCTGCCTGGAAGGCATCGTCGACCCGAACCACGAGGACCGGTCGGTGGCCGACCTGCTGTGGTTCCCCACCGGTGGCGGCAAGACCGAGGCGTACCTCGGCCTCATCGCCTTCACCACGTTCCTGCGTCGCCTGCGGCTGGAGGAGCGGGGCGCCGGCGTGACCGTGCTCATGCGCTACACCCTGCGGTTGCTGACTCTGCAGCAGTTCGAGCGGGCCGCAGCCCTCATCTGCGCCATGGAACGAATCAGGCTCGGCGACGAGGGGACGCTCGGCGCGGAGCCGATCTCCATCGGGATGTGGGTCGGCCAGTCCGCCACCCCCAACCGGCTCTCGGACGCCGAGAAGAGCCTGGTCGAGCTGCGCAAGGAGAAGGATCTCCAGGAGCGCAACCCTGTGCAACTGCACGCCTGCCCCTGGTGCGGTACCCGTCTGGACGCGTACCAGTACGAGGTCGACGAGGAGGCCAAGCGGATGCGTGTCCGCTGCCCCGACGGCTGGTGCGACTTCCGTGACGGCCTGCCGGTCCATCTCGTCGACGAGGCCGTCTACGATGCACGCCCCACCCTGGTGATCGCCACCGTGGACAAGTTCGCCGCGATGCCGTGGCGGGTGCAGACCGCGGCTCTCTTCAACCTCGACCGCGAGGACGGCACTCCTCCCCCGGAGTTGATCGTGCAGGACGAGTTGCACCTCATCTCCGGGCCGCTCGGCACCCTCACCGGTCTGTACGAGACAGCGGTGGACCTCCTGTCCGACGGCCCGAAGGTCATCGCCTCGACCGCCACGATCCGTCGTGCGTCGAACCAGGGGAAGATGCTCTTCGACCGCGAGGTCGCACAGTTCCCCCCGGCGGGGATCGACGCCCGGGACTCCTGGTTCGCCGTGGAGACCCCGAGGGAGCGCAAGGCGAGCAGGCAGTACGTCGGTCTCCTCACCCCGAGCACCAGCCAGGCGACCTTGCTGGTCCGCACCTATGCCAATCTTCTCCACCGGGCCGCCCTCGCCGACGTCGACGACGGAGTGCGCGACGCGTACTGGACGCTCGTCGGCTACTTCAACAGCCTCCGTCTCCTGGCGGCTGCCGAGCTCCAGGTCCACGACGACGTCGATGCCTACCTGGAGTACCTGGCCTCACGCGAGGACGGTCCGAGGCGCAAGGTGCTGGAGCAGACCGAGCTCACGAGCCGGGCCAACTCCAGCGACATCCCGAAGCGCCTCAAGCAGTTGGAACAGCGCCTGCCGCATCCGGACACCGTGGATGTCCTGCTCGCGACGAACATGATCTCGGTCGGTGTCGACGTGGACCGGCTCGGACTGATGGCGGTCATGGGACAGCCGCAGACCACGGCCGAATACATCCAGGCGACCAGCCGCGTCGGACGTCGCCATCCAGGCCTGGTCGCCGTGATGCTGAACTCCGCGCGGTCCCGCGACCGTTCCCACTACGAGAGCTTCCAGCACTTCCACTCGGCCCTGTACCGGGAGGTCGAGTCGACCAGCGTGACGCCCTTCTCGTCCCGCGCCCGTGACCGGGGACTGCACGCCGTGATCGTCGCCCTGGCACGCATCCTGATCCCCGCGGCGGCGCCCAACGACGGAGCCGGCCGCATCCGGGAGTACCGCGCGGAACTGGAGGACGTCGTCCGCACCGCGCTCCTCGCACGCGTCCGATCGGTCGCTCCGGACGAGCACCCGGCGACGGCCGCGGCTTTCGACGAGTTCGTCGACTGGTGGGAGGGCGAGGCCGAAGCGCACGGCGGTCTTCTGTACGAACCCAAACGCGGCAACCGGACACCGTCCCTGTTGAGCGCGTTCGACAACGAGGACGAGGACGCCTGGCCCACCCTGTGGAGCCTGCGCGACGTCGACGCCGAATCCGCCCTGTTCATGGAGGCATCCCGATGACCCCGCCCCCCGCCCGGCGCCGCCGGGCCGGCGTCCCCGAGCGCAGCTACCCGCGACGCGGTTCGGTACGTCGTGCGCAGATGATCACCACGTACGGCGTCGGCTCGATCGTCGCCGTCGACAACGAGTCGTTCATGGTGAGCGGCATCGACTCGTGGAACGTCAACGAGGCGCCGACCGTCCACGAGCACCGCCTGGCACGCGTGCTCGGCGTGAGGTCGTTCCGTCTGCCGCCCGCCTCCGACGACACCAGCAAGGACGGAGTCCGGGTCCGCCGCTTCCCCCTTTGGCACTCGTGTCCCGGCTGCAACGCCCTTCAGCACGTGAGCCGGTTCAACTCCCCACCGGGAAAGAACGAGTGCGGCGACTGCCATGAGGAGCTGGTGCCCTCGCGCTTCGTCATGGCCTGCCCGAAGGGACACATCGAGGACTTCCCTTACTGGAAGTGGGCGCACCGCAACAACCGCAAGGACAGTGACGCGGGATTGTGCGGCGGGGAACTGCGGCTGCGGACCAGCGGAAAGACCGCGTCGCTCCGGTCGATCCTGATCTCCTGCACGTGCGGGATCCCCGAGGTTTCCATGGAGGGCGCGTTCCGCCGTGCCGCCCTTTCGGACCTGAAGGTCTACTGCAACGGACGGCGTCCCTGGCTCGGGAACGCGGCCGACGAGGACTGCACGGAGAAGCCACGCACGCTTCAGCGCGGTTCGTCCGTCGCGTGGCAGCCGATCGTCAGGACGGCCCTCTCGATTCCCCCTTGGAGCGACGGCCACGCGACACGCCTGGAGCTGCACTGGGACAACCTTCGCAAGATGAAGGACAACCAGGTCGAGCTGGCGGCGTACCTGAAGATCCTCGGCCTGCAGGAGAACTACGAGTTCTCGCTCGACAAGGTCATGGGCCTCCTGGAGGCGGAGAACCACGAGGACTCCGCCCAGGACGAGGACAAGGGCACCGACAGTGCCTACGTCGCTCTGCGCAAGCAGGAGTACGAACGGCTCGTCGCCGGCCGTCTCGAGAGCGAGACGGACCACGAGGACCAGTTCGTCTGCGAGCCACCGCGCTCCTCCACCAAGGTCCTCACGCCCTACGGGGTGACGGGACCGATGCTGGTGAAGCGCCTGCGGGAGGTCCGCGCACTGAAGGCCTTCTCCCGCGTCGACACACCAGAGACCCACACCGACGTCCACGAGGCGGCCCTGTCGCTCGCCCCGATGGACTGGCTGCCCGCGATGGAGGTCCAGGGCGAAGGAGTCTTCCTGCGCCTGGACGAACAGCGCCTCGACGACTGGGCACGCAGCACCGCCGTCGCAGCCCGGGCCGACCGCATCCGTGCCAACCACCTGCGCATGCTCCGGGAGCGCGCCCAGGACCCCGCGAACGTCTTGGAGTCGCCGGCGGATGCCCGCATGGTGCTCCTGCACACGCTGTCGCACGCCCTGATCAACGAGTGGAGCCTCGACGGTGGCTACCCGGCCGCCTCGTTGCGGGAGCGGTTGTACACGGACGAGTCGATGGCCGGCCTCCTCGTCTGCACAGCCACCAGCGACTCCGCCGGAAGTCTCGGCGGCCTGGTCGCGCAGGGAGAGCCCGAGCGCCTGGAGTCCGCCCTGCACTCGGCCCTCCGCCGAGCGCAATGGTGCTCGGCTGACCCGCTCTGCGTGGAGTCCACCGGAAGCGGCGTGGGCGGCATCAACCTGGCGGCCTGCCACGCGTGCGTCCTGCTGCCGGAGACCAGCTGTGAGCACAACAACGGCCTGCTGGACCGTGCCTTGCTGATCGGAACGCCGGAGGACCCGTCGATCGGGTTCTTCCACGAGGCGCTGCGCTGACCGAGCCGTCATCGGACCGCGTCGATTTCCGCCTCGAACCGGTCCTGAGCCCGGTCCACGGCCTCGTCGACGTCGCGCCCGTGGACATGCAGCCAGCGGAGGAGGTCGGCGATCAGGTCGATCGCCGCCTCCTCCAGGACCGCCACGCTCGCGCGGCCGGGCTCCACCGCGCCGGCTCCCGCACCATCCGCGTAGAGCGTCAGGCATGCCTCCCCCTTGGCGACCCTCCTTCCTTCCACATGCCCATCGGGCGTAGCGAGGGAAGTGGCGAGGTCGCACCAGACGAGCTTCGACTCCGCGCCGAGGAGCACGCCCCACCGGTCCGACACCGCTTCCAGCATTGCCATGCCGCGCCCCGACTCGTCATCGGGTCCCGCGTGCACGAGGGTGGGAAGGGCTTGCGTCTCCGGATCGCGTAGCGCCACCCGTACGTGCGTACCGTTCATCGTGACCACGAGAGTGGTCGGGGTGCCCTCGCCGACGTGTCTGATCACATTTGCCACGAGTTCGCTGACGCACGTCTCGGCCACGTCAGCGACACACGAGAGTCCCCACCGCCTCAGACACAGGCGCACGGCACGCCTCACCGCGCCCACCTCCGCGGACTCGGCCGGGAACGAAAGCTCCCAAGGCTTCCGCGTCATGCACCCGTCGTTTCCATCCACCGCGCCACCGCCCCTTCTCCATCAAGCCCCTTCCCTCACCCTGTGCTCAGGAGAGGTGACTCACAGACGCCATACGGTGACACCTCAACATCCCGCCGTGCAATATGCAGGAAGCGATTCCCTCCAACGAGTGATTGGCGAACTTCGTCGTAGCCGATGGGATGTAACTCCCCGACTTCGAGTAGGTGTTGAAGTGGCCGGTTCCCCCACCGCCCGTCGCCGACGTCTGGCGATCGAACTGAAGAAACTCCGCGAAGAGAGCGGTCTGACCTGCAATGCCGTCGGCAAGGAGCTCGACTGGAGCGGGTCCAAGGTCAACCGACTGGAGACCGGCCTCGGCCGCGTCCAACCCTCGGACGTCGACGCCCTGTGTCGGTTCTACGGAACGTCCGCCGAACTCAGGGACCTGCTCAAGTCATTCGCCAAGGAGTCCAAGACCAAGGGATGGTGGCACGGCCACGGCGACGCGGTCCCCGCCTGGTTCTCGGTTTACGTCGGCCTCGAACAGGCGGCGTCCGACCTCCGCAGCTACCAGAGCGAGTTCGTCCCGGGCCTGCTCCAGACGCCCGCGTACGCCACCGAACTGAGTCGAGCGTCCGCCGACCAGTCGGACGAGGAGATCACGAGCCTCGTCGAGGTACGCATGCGCCGCCAACAGTTGCTCACCGCGACCCCATCGCCGGATCTGTGGGCCGTGATCCACGAGGGCGCCCTCCGCCACGTCATCGGTGACCGCTCCACCATGGTCGAGCAGATCGAACACCTCCTGGACGCCGCGACCTTGCGTAACGTGACCGTGCAGATCCTGCCGTTCGACGCCGGTTCCTACCCCGCGACAGGCCCGTTCACCATCCTGGGCTTCCCCGAGCAGGAGGACCCGGACGTCGTCTATCGCGAGGGGCTGACCGATTCCGTCTACCTCGAAAGCGCTGCGGATGTCAGCATGTACAACAAGGGGTTCGACCTTCTGAGAGCCCTCGCACTCGGCCCCGAACGGTCGGCCTCGTTGATGCGCACCATCCTGAAGGAGCATGACCGATGAGACAGGCCCCCGCCCTCCCCCAGTGGCGTAGGAGCAGCTACAGCAACGGGACGGGGGGCGAGTGCGTCGAGGCAGCGTTCATCGGCGACGGTGCCGCAGTACGGGACAGCAAGCGGCCGGGCGAAGGACAGTTCCGCGTACATGCCGCCGCTTGGAACGATTTCGTGAGCTCGGTACGCCGGGAGAAGCTGGGGTGAGTACGGGCGTCGGCCCCCGCGCGTCGGCGGTTCCCCTGCCGAAGGAAGCTGGGCGTCACCATCCGGAGGCGCGCCCGTCCCGACCAACCGACGAAGCGGAGCGGTAGCCCGCCCGGATCGCCTACGCGCCCGGAGTCGGGCGGCCCGGCCTGCGTCGGACTGCGAGCCACGCCCTGATGGTGCTCTCCCGCCAGGCGGGAGAACGCCCGAACTGGTCATCGGGGAGTGGGAAGTCCGCCGGTCTCAGGGAAAGATCGCCGGCCACACGCTTGCGTGTGCGCTTGAGATAGAGACGGACCGTGGCGGCCGTGATCCCCGCGGCTTCCGCGACCCCCCCGGTGTCAAGCAGTCGCTCGGGTGGGGTGCCCATGTCTCTCCTTCGCCCGTGCCGTGAGGGCAACGATACCGAGGGGCCGGCGGGCGGCTGCGTGTTCGTTGCCGATTTTTTTGTAAGCCGCCACTTAACCGACCGCGCCATGGGATCATTTTTGTCGAGGGTCCCCATGGCCCGCGCTACCGCCGCGGCCTGCCCCGTTCCCACCCCTGGACTGTGATGCGTCGTACCCCCGACGCGGCCCCGAGCCGCGTCTCTCAGCCCTGCCCCGATTCCCACTGGCAGCCCGTTCCCCCCTCGATACAGGAGGTCGCGGCGACCGCCGCACGGCACGCGCAGCCGCAGGCCTGGCTGCGAGCTGTGGTGTGGCTGGTGGAGGAGGCCCGGCTCCATCCGAAGGCGGGCGAGGCGACGTTACGCGTCGCGCGGGACCTGGCGCGGCGGATGGACTACGTCGAGGGCACCGTGCTGTACGACCTCGACGGGACGGCCACGCGCTGCGCGCTGTCCCGAGCGACGGTCAAGCGGCACGTCGCCTACCTCCGGGAGCTGGGGTGCCTCGCCTGGGCCCGCCACGGGTCGCGACGCAATCTGCGGCTGCCCGGGCGGGCGTACGCGGGTACGGCGACGGTCTACGCGGCCACCATCCCGTACGCGTACGACCGGGCGCACGCCCACCGCGTCGACGGCCGGGGGTTCGGAGCCCGGGTCGTCGGGGTCCCGGTGCCGCCCGCGAGGGAGGCCGGGACCGGGGCGCCCGGCGGCCGCGGGCGTGAGCCCCAATCTCTCGGCGCTCACCCCCGTACAGGCGCAGTTGAGACGAGGGGGAGGTTGAAAGACACCCGGCACAGGCGCGCGAGCGCGCGCACCACCGCCCAGGCAGGGAGTCCGGCACTGAGGCACCCGATGCGGGTCGCCGCCGACATCCGGGTCGCCGCTCGCGTCCGGCCGCTCGTCCCGTGGACGCAGAGCGAGGGGCTGCGCCGACTGGCCCACGCGCTGCGGCCGTTGATCGACGAGGGGCTCGACGCCAATGACGTCGCCGCCGAGTTGACCTCCTGGTGGATCACCTGGCGCCCCGCCAACCCCGCCGCGTACATCACCGCACGCCTGCGCCACCGGGCGGACGCCTCTCCGTACGACGGCCTGTCGGCCGACGCCCACTCGCAGACCGCCGATCCCTCCGCCAACACCGCCTGGCAGGCATGGCTCCAGCAGCGCGCCACGGCGACGGACACCGACGAAGACCAGCGCACCGACGAAGACCGCCGCCACGCCCGCCTCTACAGCTGGGACCGCTGGGAAGAGGTCGCCGCCCACTACGCCACGAACCCCGACGACGCGCTGGACCTCTACGGCACCCGTCTGTGCGGGTACGCGGTCAAACGCGCGTCGAGCGGTTGGCGGAGACCTTGAAGGGCGCGCCGCGCTTCGTGGCTCCACGTGCCGGTGACCGAAAGCCGTTCTTCGACACCGCACCGCATGTGACCTGGGTTACCTTCAGGAGGACTGATGGGAGAGTTGTGATGACTCGGGGCTGGGAAGCCGATCCTTCTTCGCCACTGATGCGGATTGGGACCCCTTCCGCCCGCCTGCGCGTCGGCGCGGCCTCGGACCGCGCACATGAGATTTCGGCCAATACCGTTCGCACCCGACGGCATTGCATGCGCGTCATCCTGATCTCGTACTCCGCCCAGGGGTTCACCCTCCTGCACCGCGTGTGCGAGCGGGCCGGGCACACGTCCGTCGCCTACCTGCACGCCCGGTCGCTGCGGCCGGGCGAGCCGACGCGCAGCGGCGCAGGCGACGTCGTTGGCGCGATCATCAATGCGCTGCCGGACGGAATGGATCTGCTGGTTCCGGGCCGGAAGGGCATGCTGCCGCACATCATCGGCGGATATCAGGCCGACCTCATCGTCTGCTATGGATTCCCCTGGAGACTGCCCCCGACCGCACTCCGGGCTACGCGCCTGGGCGCCATCAACGTACACACGTCGATGCTGCCGAAATACCGAGGGCCCATTCCCGTCAACTGGGCCATCCGCAACGGAGACCAGGACATCGGGGTCAGCATCCACTGGATGGAGGACACCTTCGACTCCGGGGGAATCCTGGCTCAGGAAGCCGGGATCGCACTCGCCGACGACGTCATCCCGGGGCTGCTGTGGGAAGAGGTCGACCGGTACATCGAGCGCCTTCTCCCCCTGGCCCTCGCCCATGCCTCGGCCGGTGCCCCCGGCTCGCCCCAGGACGAGGGCGCGGTCACCTACGCGGGGTGGATGGAGCCCGGGTTCTACCGGATCGATTGGAACGCGCCGAGGGCGACGGTCCACAATCAGGTGCGCGCCATCAGGCGCGCCGGTACCTGCCCCCGGGCCCCGTCAAGCCGGGCCGACCGGCACCTCCCGTGCCGCCTCAGCGGGCAGCTCAGGCGGCTCCCCCGTCGTCCACACCGCCCGCACCTCCATCCGGCTCACCCGCCACCCCTCGTCCGTGCGCCGGAACCGGGCCTCGTACACCCCGCCCACCGTGAAGAGCGGGTCGGCTTCCTCGCCGCGGGAGCGGAGGGTGGCTTCGCGGTGTACGTGGGTCATGTGGGCGTTCCAGGTGACGTCGGCCGTGCGGGCGTCCGGGGCGGGGCGGACGAGGACGTCGGAGGAGATGTGGAGCGTGGCGGCGAAGCGGTTGACGGCCTCTTCCGCGAGGCGGGTCGCCTCGGCGCCGGTGGCGACGCCGACCGGGGTCGTCACGTGGAGGTCGTCGGTGAAGTAGGCGTCGGCCCAGCCGTCTTCGAAGCGGCGCTCGTCCAGGGCGCGGAAGAAGCCGCTGATGAGGGCGGCGATCTCGGTGTGGTCCTGGAGGTCCGGGGAGGTGCGCGTCTCGTTCATGGCTCGATCGTGCGACCTCGACCGGACTTGAGGTCAAGGGGTTCCGCGCCCGGGCAGTACGCTCACGCCACGCACCGCCCGCGCGCACCCGAAGGAGTCCCATGGCGGCCCGGCCCCTTCTCTTCCTGGACGTCGACGGACCGCTGAACCCGTACGCCGCAAAGCCCGAACGGCGTCCTGCGGGCTACACCACCATCCGCGTCCCCCGGGACGGTGTCGCCGCTCCGGGGCACGGCCTGCTCCGCTCCTCCGCCAAGCCGTTGCGGGTGTGGCTCAACCCGGCCCACGGCGAGGCGCTTTCGGCGCTCGGGTACGAGTTGTGCTGGGCCACCACCTGGATGAACGACGCGAACACGTGGATCGGGCCCGTCCTCGGCCTGCCCCGGCTGCCGTTCGTCGACTTCGGGGACGGGCTGTTCCGCGAGCGCCCCGACGGCGTGCACTGGAAGTGCGAGGCGTTGCTCGCGTACGCCGGTGGGCGGCCGTTCGCCTGGGTGGACGACGAGCAGAGCGATGCCGACCACGCCCACGTGAGCGCCCACCACCCGGCCCCGGCGCTCCTCCACCACGTCAATCCGCGGATCGGGCTGCGGAACGACGATTTCGCCGCTCTCGCCTCCTTCGCCGCGTCCCTCTCCGATTCGGCCTGACCGGACGCGCCGGCAGGCCCGGCCGGGGACTCGCTTCCCTTGGAACTCCTTACGAGCGACTATGGAGACCACGAGCGAGGGCCCGCAGACCGTGGTCCTCCGTGAGAGTGGGGGAAATCATGGTTCTGGTCATCGGTGTCGTGGTCGGTCTCGTCGTCGTCCTCGGCGCGTGCCTCGTCGCCCTCCGCAAGCGCGGCGGCTCCGGCGAGCGCGGGGCCTGGGAGCGCGGGGCGGCCGGGCAGGGGCAGGCGCAGGGCCTGGCGCACACGCACGCGCAGAGCCAGAGCTCGGGGCCGTACGGGGGCTGAGCGCGGGACTGCGGTTCACCGACACGGCGAGGTACGCGCACGGGGCGGCCGCCACCGGGCACGCCCCGGCGACCACGGCTCGCGGCCGAGCGTCGCCGCCGTACCGGTGGTCACCGCCCGGCACGGAGCGGAAGCCTCAACTCACGGACCTTTTACGGGCTCCGCAGCGCCAGCCGGTCGTGTCACCGCCCCAGGGACATGACCAGCCGCTCCAGTGACCTCCGAGCGGGCGGCCCCCACGTCGGCTTGCCGTTGGGCAGCCCCCGGTCGCCGTCGTCCGCGATGAGCAGGGCGCTCAGCGCGCGCAGGACCGCCCATCCCCGGGCGCGGCGAAGAGTCGCCACGTCCGGGGCGGGGCGGTAGGCGGCGTGGAAGCGGTCGGCGGCGCCGTCCGGGAGCAGAATCCAGGCGGCGGCGAGGTCGCAGGCCGGGTCACCTGCGAAGAGGTCACCGAAGTCGACGACGCCGCAGAACGTGCCGTTGGCGGTCAACACGTTGGCGGGATGCAGATCGCCGTGGAGCCACAGCGCGGGCCCCGTCCAGTCAGGAGCGGCGACCGCGTCCTCCCAGACGCGGCGGACCGGGTCCGGATCGGTGACCAGCCCCTTCTCGGTGACGGCGGCGAGCGCCTGCCCGAAGTGCTCCCCGTACGGCCCCAACGGCCCGCCGCGCCCCCGCCCGGCGGGCGCCTCGGCCGGGGCCGGCCGGTGCAGAGCGCCGAGGAACCGGGCCAGCGTGTCGGCCGCGTCCTCCGCCCGCGTCGCCGGGACCCGGTCGGCCGGCTCCCCGGACACCCAGGTGGTGACCAGCCAGGGCCTGGGAAAGCGTTCGGAGGGTACGCCGAGGCGCTGCGGTACGGGGACGGGCAACGGGAGTCCGGGGGCCAGCCCGGGCACCCAGGCGTGCTCCTTCAGCAACAGCTCATCGGCGGACTCCGTCGCCCACGGCAACCGCACGGCGAGCTCGTCCCCCAGCCGCCACAACTGGTTGTCCCACCCGCGCGCGCCCGGCTCCAGGGGGAGTCCGGCGAGGTCGGGGTGCTGGTCGCGGAGGAGGGCGCGGATCAGGTCGGGGGTCAGAGGGGTCGGGGCATGGGTCATGCGGGCCACCGTAGCCGGATGAACTCCGTTACGGGGCGGGCTACTTCTGCGCCGTTCGGGTCAGCACGTACGTGTTCCCGATGTCGGGGTCCCCGAAGAAGAAGAACAGCTTCAACTCGTGCTTGTGCTCGGAGCGGTCCACATAGAGGGACCAGTTGTACGTGGACGGGGGCTGGGTGTCCGCAGAGGGGAGCGGAGTCCCGGTGGCCTCCGAGGGGCGCCTGTCCACCCGTGTCGGTGCCTTCAGCGCGAGCCGGACGACCTGCCCGCCGTCGGTGTCGGCCAGCCGCCAGTCCCCCGTACCGGAGAGGCGCCAGCCCTCGTCGTAGTCGAAGTCGTGCCCGTCGAGCTTCGTGAGGGACGCCGTCCCGTCCTCGTGCAGCTCGACACGGGTGCCCTTCACGTTCGTCCAGTCGCCGGCGACTTCGGCGGCGGTGGCGTCATGGACGCCGGACCCGCCGTAGTACTGGGCGGGCCCGGCGCAGGCCACCAGAAGAAAGCTGAAGGCCGCCACCCCGGCGCGCACGTAGCACCTGCTTGCCACTGAACCTCCCCGCCCGTCAACCGCGTTGCGCGTTGAACGCGTTCAACCATAGGCCCGTGCTCTGCCCGTGGGGCCTGCGGGGTCGGTCCAGGCGCTCGGGGGTCGGTGCCCTCCGCAGCCGTCAGAACCGCTCAGCGAGCAGCCGCTTGCGGTGGTCCCGGCGGCGGACGGCCGTGACGATCACGATGACCGCACCGAGGCCGACTCCGGCGACGGGCAGAACGACGGCCAGGATCGACCCGCCCAGAAAGGTGACGATGCCGCCGGACTCCCCGAAGGCGTACCAGGACGGCCCTTCGGATGAGCAGGTGATCTCGTAGTCGCCCGGCTGGGAGACGTCGATGTCGTACAGGGGGTTCCAGGTCTCGTCGCGGGTGAGGAACACGTCGATGCCCGGACTTTCGAGGCGCAGCTCGCCCGGCCCGGTGATGCTGCAATGCTGGTCGTCCGACGGGCCCCTGTCCCTGATCCAGATCGTCCGCTCGCTCTCCGGGCCGAGCCGGAGGGACACGGTGTCATCGTTGACGAACGGGTGCTCGGCATCGACCGCGTCGACCATGTCGTTGAAGCGGTGGACGCCGAGGAGCACGCCCAGCACGACCAGTACGAGTGCGGTCGCGGCCGCTACGGCGTACCAGAAACGGCCGGGTCTGAGTTCGTTCGCCGGTATCTGCGGCGGTGCGGTGGGCAGCATCGACGCATCTTAGACCGCCTGTTCGAGATGGGCGGTGGGCCCGGCCCCGAGTGCCGTCGATGCCGTCGATGCCGTCGATGCCGTCGATGCCGTCGAGCACCGGCCTACGCCGCTGATCGTCCGCCCGGCAACGGCGCCTACGCCCGGCGGGGGCGGACGACGAGTTCACCGCCGCAGTTGGGACACGTGTCCAGCAGCGCATCGCCGCAGGACACGCAGAACGTGCACTCGTACGAACATATCCGGGCCGGCGCGTCCGGCGGCAGCGCCGATTCGCAGCGTTCGCAACGTTCGCGCATCTCCAGTGCCATGGCTCTCCTGAGGAGTTCGGGTTTCGTTGCCCGTTCCCATTCTCGGACAAGGCATCCTGAGCGGAAAGGGTCGGCAGGGGCAGCCTCGCACAAGATCCCGCCACTTCCCGAGGGCCACCCGGTCGACCGGCCCCGTCCCGTCGGCCCGTCGGACGCCGCCCTTCACACCCACTCCCCCGCCTCATCCAGCCAGACCCGCTCCCCCTCCCCCCGCACCGTCACCCCGAACCGCCCCCACCCCGGCCTCCCCCGCTCCACCCACCACGCATACGCACCCTCCACCTCGTCCCACAACCGCCGCCGGCCCCACTGCCACACGCGGCTCACCGCCTCCCCGTCCTCCACCAGCACGCACGCCCAGGACCGGTCCTTGCGGCCGTAGAACCAGTGCGGTTGAGTGCCGCCCACCTTCCCGGCGGCGACGTACGTGCAGGCGGGGACGCGGAGGCCCAGCGCGAAGGTCAGCGGGCTGAAGCGGTCGGTCGCCGCCAGGGCAGCCGCCGCGTCGGAGGTGGTCGTCGCCGTCGGAGCGGACGGGAGTCCCGAGGCGTACGACTCGTGGTCGATCGGGGCCGACCGGTGCGCCCGCAGCTTCATGAACTCCACCGGGCCCGTGAACCTGCCCGTCGCGCTCTTCCCCGTCGCGTCCACCGTCAACCGCAGCACCGCGTCGGCATGGGTGAAGCCCGTGCCCCACGGCGCCACGACCACACCCCCGGGCCGCGTCTGCTCCACCCACGCGTACGGGATCTCGCGCACCCCGCACGTGGCGATCACCCGGTCGAACACGCCCCGCCCCGGCGCCCCCGCCCGGCCGTCGCCGTGGATCACCTCCACCGGGGCGCCGAAGAAGCGGTCCAGGGCCTCGCGCGCCCGGCTCGCCACCGCCTCGTCCACCTCCACACTGACGACGTTCTCCTCGCCCACCTTGTGGGCCAGCAGCGCCGCGTTCCAGCCCGTCCCCGTGCCGATCTCCAGGACGCGGCAGTAGTCGTCCACCGCAAGCTCGTCCAGCATCCGGAAGACGACGCTCGGCATCGAGGCCGACGACGTCGACAGCCGGCCCGGTACGCGGCCGGCGTGCTCCCCGTCGTCCCACTGCGTCACGATCGGCACGTCCGCGTTCGCGTACCCGCGCCACGCCTGCGCGTCCTCCGTCCGCGACACGTGGACCGTCCGCCCGGTCGCCATGTCGTACGGCCAGATCGTGTCCGGCAGGAACGCCTGCCGGGGCACCCGCGCATAGGCATCCACCCAGCCCGGTTTCAGGACGCCACCACTCGTCAGGGCGTACGCCACCTCCTCGCGGGTGGGACGCGCCGTCACCATCTGCTCGCTCATGCCGCCGCCCCGCCCTTCGGCGGGTTCGGCACGCCCGGACCACCGTCCGGCGAGGGCGGGTCCTGGGGGCCGGGCCACGGGGTGCCGGGCAGGCCGTCCCCGCCCCCGTCCACGCGTACCGCGATGCCGGGCGCCGTCGTTTCCTTCATGACCTCGTTCATCCCCTTCCGCTTCTTCGGTCTGCGTGTGGCCGACGTGGCGCGCGCCGTCACAGGCGGTACTTCGCGTGGATCGCGTTCGTCTCCCGTACGCGGGCGCGGATGTCGTCCGCCGACGCCCCGGCCTTCGGCGAGCTGTCCGGGCAGACGGGCGCCCCGCACCGGCAGGGCGGGAACGCCGCGAGTGACGCGTAACGCGAGAGGTCCGGGTCCCGCCGCGACTCGCGGCCCGGGGGGTCTTCGTCGTCGGTTCGGGTGGGGAGCGGGCCGGAAGCCGGCGCGGTTCGATGCTCTTCGACAGGCACGCTTTCGTGTCCCTCCGTAGCGGTTTCACTACCAGACGCGCTCAGCGTGACCTAGCCTCGCAAAGTCATCAACGTGGCGGCCAGGGAGGGCATATTGGTCAACATCAAGGAGCTGAATCCGGACGCGTCACCCCAGGCGGCGTACGGCGCGCGTTTACGCAGGATGCGGGAGGCGCGCGGCTGGATTCAGGATCACATCGCCACGATGGTCGGCTGCACGGGCCGCCACGTCTCCGCGATCGAAACTGGTCGCAAATCCGCAACCCTGCCGTTCTCGCGGAGATTGGACGTCGCGCTCGAACTCGTCGGCACGCCGGATTCGTTCGAGCGTGAGTGGCGCGAGATGAGGCACGGCAGCCTGCTGGAGGGCTTCCCGGAGTACGTGGGTTACGAGGCGCGTGCGGTGGAGATCCGGCTGTTCGAGGTCGGGATCGTTCCGGGCCTCATGCAGACCCCGGAGTACGCGCGAGCCGTGGCCGAGGGCGATCTGCAACGGGGGTCCATCACCGCCGAACAGGCCGATGAACGCGTCTCGTTCCTGCTGGAGCGGCAGGCCGCGCTGGTCAGACCCCGGCCACCGATGGTGTTCGTCGTCATGGACGAAAGCTGTCTGCTTCAGGCCGTCGGCGGACCGAAGGTCATGAACGCCCAGCTGGAACGGCTGGAGGAGCTGGCCGCGCGCCCCAACTGGTTGCTACACGTGGCACCCTTCGCCATAGGCGCCCGGCGGGCCTTCAACTTGCCGGTCAACCTGCTGACTCTCTCCGACCGGTCTGTCGTCGCCTACGCCGAGTCCCAAGCGCAAGGGCACGTGGACCGAGAACCGTCGTTCGTAGTGCCCATGCTCACCGCCTACCATCAACTGCAAGGCGAGGCGCTGTCTCAGGCGGCGTCAGTGGCCAAGATCAGCCAGTTGCGAAAGGGCACTCCGTGACGACCGATTCCCTTCAGTGGTGCAAGTCCTCGTACAGCTCGAACGGCGGCAACTGCATCGAGGTCGCCGTCAATCTCGCCACCACGAGCGGCCATGTCCCCGTCCGTGACTCCAAGCAGGCCGACGGCCCTCGGATGTCGGTTTCCACCAACGCGTTCTCGTCGTTTGTGGAAGGTGTCAGGGCAGGGGAATTCGACACAGTCTGAGCGACCGACCGGCCGCCGTCACGGGGCCGCGCCACTCACCGCCGCCCGGCGGTGAGTGGCGACGAGAACGGCGAGCGCCTCCCGTTCAGGTCAGGTCCTTGTGCATGACGACGCACGGCCGGTCGTGGGCCAGGTCCTGACGTCGGTCGATCTCGCGCCAGCCGAGGGAGCCCCAGAAGGCCAGGGCGTCCGGATTGTTCTCCAGTACGGCGAGCCGGACGCCGCTCCGCCCCTCGTCCCGGAACCGCTCCTCGAGCAGCCCGGCGAGGCGCCGCCCCAGCCCCGAGCGGCGGGAGCGGCCGTCCACCATGAGCAGCCCGATCCAGGGCAGGCCGTCCTTCGGATGGCGGTCGAGCAGACAGACGATCCCCGCGAGGCGCCCTCCCCCGTCCCGGGCAAGCAGCACCTCGCCGCCCTCCGTGCCGGCTTCCCCTCTGAGATCGCCCTCGACGCGCGCCGCCTGGATGTCGTCGGGGTCGTACTCGCCCGCCACGCGCCAGTACGCCGGGTTGCTTGTGTAGAGGGCGACGACCTCGCGGATCTCCTCGGCCGTGAAGGCGAGGGGGCGAAGGACGAGGGGGGGGCGGGGTGAGCCTCTGATGATTGGGTCCAAGGGCCCGTTACCGTAGGCCGCCAGCGAGCGGTGTCGCATGCCGCTCGGAGGACGTGTCGTGGTCGGGCACTGCTCGGGAATGGCCTTGAGTCTCCAGTGACTGGAGACAGCAGAGTGGGGGACATGGACGTTACGACCCTCTACTCGATCGGGGAGCTTTCCCGGCGGACCGGCTTGTCCGTGAGGACCATCCGGTTCTACTCCGATTCGGGGGTGGTAGCGCCGACCACCCGTAGCCCCGCCGGTTACCGGCTCTACGACCTCGACGCACTGATGCGTCTGGAACTCCTGCGCACATTGCGCGAGCTGGGCATGGATCTGGCCACCATTCAACGGGTACTGGACCGCGAGCTCTCGGTGGCGGAAGTCGCCGCGGCGCACGCCGACGCCATGGACGTCCAGATCCGGGTGCTGCAACTGCGTCGGAGCGTTCTGCGAGTCGTGGCCGGACGCGGGTCCGGTCCTGAGGAGACCACACTCATGCACAGACTCACACAGTTGTCCGGCGAGGAACGCCGACGTCTGATCGACGACTTCGTGGAGGGCACCTTCGGCACAGTAGATGCCGACCCGACCGCGGTGGCCATGGTCCGCGCTGCCACTCCCGACCTCCCCGATGATCCGACCAGCGAGCAGGTCGCCGCATGGGTGGAGCTCACCGAGCTGGTCGGCGACGAGGATTTCCGTGCCCGGATGCGCCGGACGGCCGTACGTCAGGCCGCCGGGCGCCCGCTCGACGTCGAATGCGGTGCCGGTGAGGAACTGATGGAATTCACCCGCCAGAAGGTGGCCGAAGCCATGGAGTCGGGCATCGACCCGCTCAGCGACCGGAGCGCACCCGTCATCGACGACCTCGTGCACCGCTTCGCCGAGGCGCTCGCGCGCACCCCTGACACGGAGTTCCGGGACTGGATGGCCCAGCAGTTCGAAGAGGCGCACGATTCCCGGGTGGACCGGTACTGGCGGCTGGTGTGGATCGTCAACGGCTGGCAGGTAGTGCCGAACCTGATCCCGGTGTACCCCTGGCTCATCCAGGCCCTGCGAAATGACCGTGCCGCATAGTCGCCGCAGCTCCCCGTTCACCGCACCCGCCCGCTCACCCCTCCGCCCCCACCCGGTACACCACCTTCCCCTCCACCACCTCGAAGCCCAGCGCCCCGTAGAACCCCAGCGCCCGCGCGTTGTCCGTGTCCCCCATCCACTCCATCCGACTGCACCCCGGGCGGGATGTCGTCCGGGCCGGCGGGGCGGATGGTCACGGTCATCGCGGGGTCTCCTTCGGGGGCGTACGCGAGGATGCTCTTCATGGGCTTTCACCTCAACTGCGCACTCACCCTCGACGCAAGCACGTTGCCCCTCTACGACCTGGCGATCCCCGGTGGGTCCGCGTACGCGCCCCGCACCGGTGACCCCGCCCTCCCGGAGGGCTGGGTGCTGCCCGCCCCCTGGGAGCTGGCGCACGCCGTCAGCGGGCTCGGGTACGACCCGCGCGCGCTCACGCCACCCGCGCTCGACGCCTGGCGCGAGGCGGCGGGCGTGCCCGTGATGCCCGATCCGCTGGACGCGTTCGACGACACCGACCTCCTGCTGGGGTCGTTCCTCAGCCTCGCCGCACCCGTCGTCGTCATCAGCGACAGCACCTTCGGCGGGGAACTGCTCCACGAGTACGCGGCCGCCTTCCGCGACGGCAGGCTCGTCGCGGCCTGCGGCACCGGCCCCGAGGAGGGCCAGGCGTTCCGGCTGGAGGGCGGTGTCTTCCGGGCCGTCGATCCCGCCTCCCTCTCGCCGGTCACCGAGTGCGCCGGGCAGCTCCACGACGGGCTGCGCGGCGCCGACCTCTTCCGGGGGTACCTGCCCCGCAACGCCAACCACGAGGGGCGGCGCCACCGCGAACCGTGGGACGGGCCGGTGCCGTATGTCCGGCCCGGCTGGCGGCCCCACTTCCCGGTTCTGAGCCGGGCCTGGCCGCCCGGGGCGATGGCCCCCGGCACTCGGGTCGTCGTGGTACGCGACGAGGCGTGGGACGGGCCGTGGCAGGCCGTCGAGTTCGCCGGGACCATCGATGCCCTGGGCGTGCCCGAGCCCAACGGCCATCCTCAGGCGCACGACGGGGAGTTCGTGTACTGGGTCGCCTTCGACGCGTCGCAGCACACCAGCGACGGGGACGGGCCGTTCCGCAAGGCCCAGGTCTGGGGGCGGCATCTGCGAGTCGAGCCGTGACCCGACCGCGTAGGGTGCCCGGGTGATCGTCATTCCGGAAGAGTTCGCGCGGACCACGATCGCGCGCGAAGGGGACCCCGGGGCGGAGTGGATCGCCGGACTCCCCGCACTCGTCGCGGACGTGGCCGACGCGTGGGGCTGCACGCCCGACGGCGACGTCCTGCACGGCGGGGTCGGGGTCATCGTCCCCGTACGCCGCGACGGCACGCCGCCCGCCGTGCTCAAGGTCTCCTTCCCGCACCCCGGCAACGACCACGAGGCCGACGCCTTCGTCGCCTGGGGCGGGCGCGGGGCCGTCGCGCTGTACGAGCGGGACGCCGAGCGGTACGCGATGCTGCTGGAGCGGGTCTCGCCGGTGACGCTCGCCGAGGCGGTCGACGGGGACGAGGTGGTGGCCGTCGCCGCGCGGCTCGGGCGGCGGCTGGCCGTGCCCGCGCCCGACGGGCTGCCCCGGCTCAGCGACCGGGCCGGGGAGTGGGAGGACGAGTTGCGCAGGGACGCCGCCGAGCTGGCGCACGCCCTGCCGCGCGCCGTCCTGGACGCCGCCCTCGCCACCGTGAGGGAGTTGGGGCGGGAGCAGCCCGGCACGCTCGTCCACGGCGACCTGCACGGGCGGAACATCCTGCGGGCCGGACGCGAGCCCTGGCTCGCCGTCGATCCCAAGGGGTACGTGGGTGACCCGGCGTACGACGCGGGGGCGTTGATGAAGTCCCGCGCGTACGCCCTCGCGGTAGCGGGGCCGGGCGCCCACGACCTCAGCGACGCCGTGCACCGCATCGTGGACGTGTTCGCGGACGCCGCCGAGCTGGAGCGCGAACGGGTGCGGCGGTGGGCGCAGTTGCACGCCGTGCAGGCGGCGTTCTGGGCCCGGCGGCACGGATTCCGGGTTGCCCGCGGCGGGCCCGAACTGGAGTGGATCACCGCGCTCGCGGACCGGCTGGCGGAGTCGCTGACCGAGCGCCCCGGGGGGCGGTCGGTGCGGTGAGCCGGGCGGCCGGGGGACCCCGAGCTCCGCCGGCACGGTGTGACCGTGATCTCACCCGTCCGACCGGCCGATCACCTCACGGAACACCGCCCTCGATCGTCGGAGCGGGAGAGCGACGTCCCTCCTCCGGGGCGGCCTGCGACATTTCCCCTCAGGAGCGGAGAAAAGCATGCGCACCGCATACCTCACGGTCACCGTCCTCGGCGTCTTCTTCAACGGCGCCGCCGCCGTGACCTACCTCATCGGCCACGAATACCCGAAGTCCCAGGCCGACATGAAGGGCATCCCCCGCACGTACGTCCCCTGGCTCGGCATGTGCCTGGCCGCGGGCACCCTGGGGCTGCTCGCCGGGTTCGCCGTGCCCGCGCTCGGCACGCTCGCCGCGTGCGGGCTGATCCTCTACTTCATCGGCGCGATCATCGCCCATCTGCGGGTGGGGTCCCGGAACATCGTCGGCGGGATCGTGTTCCTGGCGACGGCGGTCGCCGCTCTGATCCTGGGCGTGCGGTACCACGGGGCCTGGTGAGCGCGGCCGCCTGAGGACAGCTCTCAGGTACGCGTGGCGAGGTCCTCGTCCGTGATCGGCCGGACCACCCGGCACGGCACGCCGAGCGCGACACTCATCGGAGGAATGTCGCGGCTCACGACGCTGCCGGCGCCGATGACCGAGCCGTAGCCGATGCGGACGCCCGGCAGGACGACCACATTGCTGCCGATCCACACCTTGTCCTCGATGACGATCGGCTCCGAGAAGCGGCCGAAATCCACCCGGCGCGCGGGGTGCACCGGGTGGCCGGTCGTCGTCAGGGTCACGCTCGGGGCGATCATGACGCCGTCGCCGATGCGGATCTCCGCGTCGTCCACGAACGTCAGGTTCACATTGCCGAAGAAGTCGTCCCCGAGATGCACGTTGCTGCCGAAGGCGGCGTGGAACGGCGCCTGGAGGACCGTGCGTTCGCCCACCGAGGCGAAGATCTCGGTCAGCAGCGCACGCCGTCTCCCCGCGTCGGACGGGGGCGTCCCGTTGTACGCGAAGATCTCGTCCGCACGGCGGGCCGGGGCCAGGAAGGCCGCCTCGGTCTCGGTGTAGACGAGGCCCTTGGCGATGCGGGCGCGTATCTCGTTCCGGTCGGTCTCAGCCATCGTGCGGTGTCCCTCTCCTCGGGTGCCCCGGGCCGGTCAGCCGGAGCGCGTATTCCGCGGCGATCGCCTCGTTGGGCGCCGCCGCCCTCGCGGCCTCGTACATCCGCGCCGCCTCCTCCGTACGGCCGAGGCGGCGCAGCGCGTCCGCCCGCACGGCGGGGAGGGCGTGGTGGCCCGCGAGTTCCTTCGGCGTACCCAGCGCGTCGACGGCCTCCAGCTGGGCCTGCGGTCCGTCCCGCATGCCCACGGCCACCGCCCGGTTGAGGGCCACGACGGGGCCGGCGCGCAGGGCGAGGAGGCGGTCGTACAGGCCCACGACGGCCGCCCAGTCGGTGGCGGTGGCGTCCGGCGCCAGGGCGTGCTCGACGGCGATCGCCGCCTGGAGCGCGTAGGGGCCGCCCGCCGGAAGCGCCTCGCGGGCGAGCACGGCGCCCTCGGCGATCAGCGCGTGGTCCCACAGCGTGCGGTCCTGGTGCTCCAGCCTGACCAGGCGGCCGTCCGCGCCGAGCCGGGCGGCGCGGCGGGAGTGCTGGAGCAGGAGCAGGGCCAGCAGGCCACGGGCCTCCGGCTCGTCCGGGGCCTCGGCCACGACGAGCCGGGCCAGCCGGACGGCCTCCTCGGCCGGCTGGTCGCGCAGGACGCTGCCGTCGCTGGGCGCGTATCCCTCGGTGAAGATCAGGTAGAGCACGGCGAGGACCCCGCCGAGGCGTTCGGCGCGTGCGCCGGGCGGTGGTACGCGGTACGGGATGCCCGCGGCGGCGATCTTCCGCTTGGCCCGCAGAATGCGCTGCGACACGGTGTCCTCGCCGACCAGGAACGCACGGGCGATCTCGCGCGTGGTGAGGCCGCCGACCGCGCGCAGCGTGAGGGCCACCCGGGCTTCGAGCGGGAGCGCGGGGTGGCAGCAGGTGAAGATCAGCCTCAGCCGCTCGTCGCCGGGCGGCGCCGGTTCGTACGCCTCCTCCAGCGCCGCCGCCTCCGCGATCCGGTCGCGCTCGGTCGTGCGGCGGCGCAGTACGTCCACGGCGCGGCGCCGGGCGGCGGTCACCAGCCACGCCCCCGGGCTGCGCGGCACTCCGTCGCGCTCCCAGGCCGGCAGGGCGCGGGCGAACGCGTCCTGCGCGCAGTCCTCGGCCAGTTCCCAGTCACCGGTGAGGCGGACGAGCGTGCCGAACACGGCGCCCCATTCGGCGCGGTGGGCGGCCGCGAGCGCCGCGCGGACGGCCGCCGGCGCGGTGTCGCCGGCGGCCCCCGGCCCCGTGCTCACCCGAAGTCCCGCCGGAACTCGCGCAGTTCCACGAGCCCCGACCGGGCCATCGGGCACCGCCCCAGGTACTCCAGCGCCTGTTCCCGGTCCCCGTCGACGAAGACGATCCCGGTGACCCACTCCGGCACGTCCGCGTACCCGCCGTCCGCGATCAGGAGTTCGCCCCCGCGTCGCCGCACGAGCGTGGCGTCCTCGACCGGGCTCAGGTGCTCGCCGCCCAGGTAGCGGCCGGACGCCAGGCCGTCCCGTACCCACGCGGCCACCTCGGCCGGGTCCACGGGGTGCGGCGGCGCGGCCGGGTCGGTCCGCACGAGGGCCAGGAAGCGGGAGGCGGGGGCGTCGCCCTCGTGCGGGACGTCGCCGGTGCCCGTGCCGTGGTCGAGCGGTTCGACGGGGCGGATCTCGATGCGGCCGGCGGTCGCCATCGGGTGCGAGGCGGCGACCTCGATCGCCTCGTCCAGGTCGGCGGCCTCCAGCAGGTCGTACCCGGCGATCCACTCGGCCGTCTCGGCGAACGGGCCGTCGGTGACCAGGACCTCGCTCCCGCGGACCCGGACCGTGCTCGTCTCCCCGACGGGCTTGAGCGGCATGCCCTCCCGCCGGACGCCGCGCCCGTTCCACTTCTCGACCCACGCCTCCGGGTTCTCGTCGGTGTGCTCCCCGGCGGGGTCGGTGGCGATGAACAACACGTACTTCATGAGCGGTCTCCTAGCTGCCGTGCCGAACGTTCCATGAAGACGACGAACGGTGTCCACCGAATCCGACAGTCCGGCGGAACGAATCTGAACCCTGCCTCCCTCAACCCGAGTCGTCCGATCTATTGACGTGCCCCTGACCGAATGGCTTCATGGGTCCACTCAGGTGTGGGAGCGCTCCCACATCGGTGGACCACCCCTCCTCCCCCTCTGGAGCCGCAGTGAGAACAGCGAGACATCCGGCGAAGCGTCCCGCCTCCGTCATCCTCACCGTCCTGGCCACCCTGCTCGGGTTCCTCTCCCTCGGCGCCCTGGCCCCCGCGCACGCAGCGCCCGCCGCCGGTACCGGGCTGCACATCAGCGACGGCCAGCTGGTCGAAGGCAACGGCAACGACTTCATCATGCGCGGTGTCAACCACGCGCACACCTGGTACCCCGGCGAAACCCAGTCCCTGGCCGACATCAAGGCGACCGGCGCCAACACCGTCCGGGTCGTGCTGTCCGACGGCTACCGCTGGAGCGAGAACGGGCCGGACGACGTCGCCGCCGTCATCGCCGACTGCAAGGCGAACCGGCTCATCTGCGTCCTGGAGGTGCACGACACCACCGGATACGGCGAGGACTCCGCCGCCGGCACGCTGGACCACGCGGCCGACTACTGGATCTCCCTGAAGGACGTCCTCCAGGGCCAGGAGGACTACGTCGTCATCAACATCGGCAACGAGCCCTGGGGCAACACCGACCCGGCCGGCTGGACCGCCCCCACCACCGCCGCGATCAAGAAGCTGCGCGCCGCCGGGTTCGCGCACACGATCATGGTCGACGCGCCCAACTGGGGCCAGGACTGGCAGAACGTCATGCGGGACAACGCCCAGGCGGTGTACGACGCGGACACCACCGGGAACCTGCTCTTCTCGATCCACATGTACAGCGTCTACAACACCGCCCAGAAGGTCACCGACTATCTGAACACCTTCGTGGACGCCGGACTGCCGCTGGTCATCGGTGAGTTCGGCGGGCCCGCCGACCAGTACGGCGACCCGGACGAGGACACCATGATGTCCGAGGCGCAGCGGCTCGGACTCGGCTGGATCGCCTGGTCGTGGAGCGGCAACACCGACCCGATCCTCGACCTGGCCATCGGCTTCGACCCGGCGCAGCTGAGCTCCTGGGGCGAGCGCATCTTCCACGGCGCGAACGGCATCGCGGAGACCTCCGTCGAGGCCACGGTCTACGGCGGCCCCGCCGAGGAGGACACCGAGGCCCCGACCGCCCCGGGCACCCCGGCCGCCTCCGCCGTGACCGACACCTCGGCCACGCTGACCTGGGCCGCGTCCTCCGACAACGTTGCCGTCGCCGGATACGACGTCGTACGCGTCAGCGGCGGTACGGAGACCAGGGTCGCCTCGTCGGCCACGACGGGCGTCACCGTGACCGGCCTCACCGCCGATACCGCGTACTCCTTCGCGGTCTACGCCCGGGACGCGGCCGGCAACCGTTCGGCGCGGTCGGCCGCCGTGAACGTGACCACGGACGAGGGCACGACCACCCCGGCGGGCAGCTGCTCGGTCGGCTACAAGGTGGTCGGCCAGTGGCCGGGCGGCTTCCAGGGCGAGATCACCATCCGCAACACGGGCACCGCCGCGATCGACGGCTGGACGCTCGGGTTCGCCTTCGCCAACGGGCAGACCATCAGCAACATGTGGGGCGGCACGCCCACGCAGTCCGGCGGTTCGGTGAGCGTCGCGCCGGCCTCGTACACCTCCACGATCGCCCCGGGCTCCTCGGTGACCGTGGGCTTCACGGGCAGCCAGAGCGGTACGAACGCCGCCCCGGCCGCCTTCACCCTCAGCGGCGCGGCCTGCGCCGCCGCGTGACCGGTGCCGGCCGGCGGGGGCTCGCGGCCCCGGCCGGCCGGTCTCGGCGACTCAGCCGGCGGCCCCGGCACGCCGGTACGTCAGATACGCCGCTCCGCTCCCCAGGACCGTGTGGTCCGTGAGCGTCCAGGCGGCCGGTTCGAACGCCGCTCCCCTGCCGAACAGCGGGATGCCGGCGCCGATCGTCGTCGGGCTGAGCTTCAGGATCAGCGTGTCGATCTCCGCGTAGAGCGAGGCGGCCAGCTCGCCGCCGCCGACGAGCCAGATGTCCTTGCCGTCCTCCTGCTTCAGCTCCCGTATGCGCGCGACCGGATCGCCCGCGACGAGCTCCACGGCCGGGTCGGGGCTCTCGCCCAGGGTGCGGGAGAACACCAGGTGCCGCAGATGCGGGTAGGCGTCCGTGAGCCCGGCGTCGAGGCCGATCCCGTACGAGCGCCTGCCCTCCACCACCGTGTCGAAGTGCGTGCCCTCCGCCGTCACCCCGAGCGCGGCGCGCGCCGGGCCGGGCAGGGTCTCCGGATACTCGGCGATCAGGTGCTTGAGGTAGTCCTCCGGGATGGGCCAGAAGCCGCCGGGGCCGGTGGGGTCGGAGCCGTCCGGGGCGGCGATGAAGCCGTCGAGGGTGGCGGCGATGAAGTACACCAGCTTGCGCACGGGGAGCCTTTCGTCCGGGGGCGGCCACCGGTACGCGGAGGCCGTCGGCCGTTCATGATCGAACGGGTGCCCGTGGCAGGCAACGGGAATGACGGCTTCCGGGCATGGCTAAGGGCTGTCCAGCGCCGGGGCGATGACCGCGAACGCCCGGTCCGTGAGGTCCGCCGGGGTCTCCGTGGAGCCGTCGGCGCTCCAGCGGTGCAGCACGGCGTCGAAGGCGTTCAGCGCCATGCCCGCCGCCAGCCTCGGGTAGAGGTCCGCCTCGGCGTCCCGCCCCAGCCGCTCGGCCAGCTCCTGGGCGAGGTCGTCGCGCCACCGCGCCTGGCGTTCCAGGAAGCGGGCCAGCAGCGCGGGCGTGCGCAGGATCAGCCGTACGACGCGCAGCGCCCGGTCCCCGTGGTCCGCGCACGCGCCGAGCGGCACCCAGACCGCGTGGCGCAGGGCGACGGACGGCGGTTCGGCGGCGGGGCGGGCGGCCAGCTCGGCGCGGATGCCGGTGCCCATGTCCGCGAGGAACTGGACGACCACGTCCTCCTTGGAGGCGAAGTAGCGGAAGAACGTCCGCTTGGAGACGCCCGCCGCCGCCGCGATCTCGTCCACGGTGACCGCGTCGAAGCCCTTCAGGGCCAGCAACTGCAGGGCGGACTCGGTCAGTTCGTCGGAGACCAGGCGCCGCTTGCGTTCGGCCAGGGTGGTCCGGGGAGTGCTCACCCCTTCACGGTACTCCACGCCTTGCATGACACCACATGCCACGTTGACACTTGGTGCCATGCGAGGCAGTCTATGCCGTATGACACAGCAGGAACGCTGGACCGCCGAGCACATCCCGGACCAGACCGGGCGCGTCTTCGTCGTCACCGGGGCCAACAGCGGGCTGGGCCTGGCCACGACCCGGGCCCTCGCCCGCCGGGGCGCGCACGTGGTCCTCGCCGTACGCGACGAGGCGAAGGGGCGCCGCGCCGCGGCGGAGCTGACCGCCGAGCAGCCCGGTGCCCGGCTGGAGGTGCGCCGGCTCGACCTGGCCGACCTCGATTCCGTGCGCGCGTTCGCGGAGAAGCTGCGCGCGGACCACGCGCACCTCGACGTGCTCGTGAACAACGCCGGGGTCATGGCGCCGCCCCGGACGCTGTCCCCGCAGGGCCACGAGGTGCAGTTCGCGGCGAACCACCTCGGCCACTTCGCGCTCACCGGGCGGCTGCTCGACCTGCTGGCGGCGGGCACCGACCCACGCGTCGTCACCGTCAGCTCGCCCAACCACCGCAAGGCCCACCTGTACTTCGACGACCTCACGGGCGAACGGCGGTACTCGCCGATGGGTTACTACAACCAGTCCAAGCTGGCCAACGCCGTCTTCGGCCACGAGCTGCACCGCCGTCTCACCGAGGCCGGCAGCCCGGTCCGCAGCCTGCTCGCCCACCCCGGCTACACCGCCACCAACCTCCAGACCGGCGGACCCGTCGCCCTGGTCTCCCTGCTGTTCGGCCGCGTGCTCAAGCCCCTCGCCCAGACCCCCGGCCGAGGAGCGCTGCCGCAGCTGTACGCGGCGGCCGAACCGGCCGTGGCGGGAGGCGAGTTCATCGGTCCGAACGGAAGGGGCGAACTGCGCGGCGCGCCCACCCGGGTGCGGCTGTCCGCCGGGGCGGCCGACGCGGCGACGGGGCGGCGGCTGTGGGAGGTGTCGGAGGAGGCCACGGGCGTGCGGTTCGCGTTCCCCCCGTCCGGCTGAACCTCCGCGCTCCCACCGCTCCGCAGGGCCCCGGGATTTGGATAAGGTGCCGTGTCTACAGCAGCGCTCTCCGGGGGAGTTACGAGTACATGAGCGGTCAGCAGCCACGCAGAGGCGGCGCCTCGCAGGTCTTCCAGCCCCTCGCGGCTGACGACCCCACCACCATCGCCGGATACCGGCTGGCCGCCAAGCTCGGCGCGGGCGGCATGGGCAAGGTGTACCTGTCGTACACGCCCGGCGGGCGGCCCGTCGCGATCAAGGTGATCCGGCCGGAGTTCGGCGAGGACGCGGAGTTCCGGCGGCGGTTCGCGCAGGAGGTGCAGTCCGCGCAGCGCGTGCAGGGGCTGTTCACCGCGCCCGTGATCGACGCCGACACCAAGGGCGCCCAGCCGTGGCTCGCCACCGCCTACGTGCCGGGCCCCTCGCTCGCCGACGCGGTCGTGGAGCACGGCGCGCTGCCCGTCGAGGCGGTGCTGCTGCTGATCGCGGGCATGGCCGAGGCGCTGCACGTCATCCACGGGGCGGGGATCGTCCACCGCGACCTCAAGCCGTCCAACGTGCTGCTCGCGGCGGACGGGCCGCGCGTCATCGACTTCGGCATCGCGTACGCGGCCGACGCGACGTCGCTCACGGGCAGCGGGGTCACGATCGGCACCCCGTCGTTCATGGCGCCCGAGCAGGCCGCCGGGCGCAAGGTGACCGCCGCGACGGACATCTTCGCGCTCGGCCAGGTCGCGGTGTTCGCGTCGACCGGGACGCCCGCGTTCGGCGAGGGGACCTCGCACGGGGTGCTCTATCGGATCGTGCACGAGGAGCCGGACCTCACGGGCGTGCCCGAGCGGCTGACGGAGCTCGTGGGGCGCTGCCTGGCGAAGGACCCGCAGGACCGTCCGTCGGTGGCCGAGGTGATCCGGCTCTGCCAGACCGCGAACGCGGAGACGGTGCTGCGGCGGCCCGAGGACTGGCTGCCGCAGCCGGTCGCCGCCGACATCACCGTACGGGCCGCCGCGCCGGCGCCCGTGCAGACGCCGCCGCCGCCGTCGACCGCCCCGGCCGCGCCGCCGGTGGCCGCCGCGCCCGCGGCTCCGGCCGCCTACTCGCCCACGACGCCGGCCCCGAGCACCCCGCCCCCCGGGTACGGGCCGCCGGTCACGCCCGCGCCGGGGCAGGGGCCCGCGCCGGTGGGGCAGGGGGCGTACGGTGCGCCCTCGGCCCCCTCCGCGCAGACCCCGGCGTACGGGTATCCGGCCGCCCAGCAGCCTTCGTACGGGTATCCGGGGCCGGGGCCCGCGTACCCCGGCGGGGGCGTGCCGCCGCAGTCGCACGTCACGCAGCCGGCGCCGCAGCCGCCCGCGCCCAGGAAGCGGCGGGGGCGGGTGGCCGCGATCGCGGTCGTGGCCGCGCTGCTGGTCGGTGTGGCGGGCGGGGGGACCGCGTACTTCCTGTCGCAGAAGGACGACGACAAGGGTTCGCAGAGCGACACCACCGCCCAGGACAAGAACTCGTCCGCGCCGAAGGCCAGTTCGGAGCCGAGTGCGGAGCCGACGGAGTCGGGGGACGACGGCGCGTCGGACGAGACCAACCCGATGCCCACGGCCACGTCGAGTCCGACGCCCGAGGACTTCAACGGGATCAACCTCACGCGGGGGTATCACCTGACGTTCGGGGACTCGGATGTCCGGCCGCAGGACGGCACGGATGGCGGGTACGACCTGACGTACGAATCCGGATACCTTGACGCGGAGAGCGAGGGCGGTCGCCTCACCCTGCTCGACCCGGGGCAGGAGGGCTCGTTGGACGTCTGCCGTTCGGAGACCCGGTTCGCCGACACCATCCCCCTGGAGCAGCTGTCGAAGGGGCGGCAGGTGTGCGTCACCACGGGCACGGGGCACATGGCGCTGGTGACCTATCAGGGGCACTCGCCGGAGGACTCCCCGAGTGACTACATCACGCTTGACGTGACGGTCTGGCGGAACGCGGCGCGCTAGGGGCGCCCGGGGTGGGGCTGTTCTCCACCCCGCCCCCTCCCGAAACCGGGGCTCTGCCCCGGACCCCGCGCCTCAAACGCCGGCGGGGCTAGGTGTTGCCCGTGATCAGCCGCTGAAGGGCCGGCGCGTACAGGTCCGCGATGCGTTCCGGCGTCGCGGACGCCCCCGCGCCCTCCCGGTGCAGGCTCAGCGTCGCGCCCAGGCCCAGCAGGTGGCCGGCCAGGAGTTCCGCGCGCAGGGCGCGGTCCTCGCCGGGGAGGCGGGCCGTGAGCGCGTCCGTGACCTGTTCCTGGAAGCGGTCGCGGAGCAGGGAGCGTTCGTCCTGGTTGCCCAGGGAGAAGACGACGCGCAGCAGCGGGTCCGACTGGAGGGCCCGGCGGCGGGTGACCAGGGTGACCACCAGGTGGCGGCCCAGCACGTCGAGCGGGGCGTCGAAGAGTTCCGCGGCGGCCGGCCCGAAGTCGGCCACCGTGTTGAACAGCTCCTCCTTGCGGCCGAAGTGCTTGACCACCAGGGACGGGCTCACCCCGGCGTCCGCCGCGATCCCCCGGATCGTCACCTCCGCGTACGGGCGCTGCGTGAACGCCCGCCGGGCCGCACGCAGGATGGCGTCCCGGCCCGTGCCGGTGTCCGTGGCCGGGGTCGCGGCGATGGCCTGGCCGCCGGTCATGCGCCCTCCTGGATTCCCGCCGGCCGCCCACCCCCCGTCGGGGTGACCGGCGCCGTGCGGCTCTCCTCGACCGTACCCGCCCCGGCGGGCTCGCGGCCCGGCAGCATGAGCGTGACCAGCAGGGCCAGCAGCGCCGCGCCCGCCGCGATGACGAAGACCAGCTGGTACGCGTGCAGGGTCGGCGCGGTCCGGCCGCCCGCCCGGAAGGTGAGGTTGGCCAGGACGGCCGCCACCGTGGCGCTACAGAACGCCTGGCCGATCGAGCGCATCAGGGTGTTCAGGCCGTTCGCCGCGCCGGTCTCGCCGACCGGGACCCCGCGCATGACGAGGGCCGGCAGCGCCGAGTACGCGATGGCCGTGCCGGAGGCGACGACCGTGGCGCCCGCGACGATCAGCCACAGGCTGTGGCTGGTGAAGTACCGCACCCCGTAACCGGCCGCGATGATGCCCGCCGCCAGGGCCAGGCTCACCTTGGGGCCGTGCTTGGCGGAGATCCGGGCGGACACCGGCGAGAGCGCCACCATCGCGACCCCGCCCGGCAGCAGGCACAGACCGCTGACGACGAGCGAGGCGCCGAGCCCGTATCCGGTCGCCTTCGGCTCCTGCACCATCTGGGCGGTGACCAGGGAGTTCGCGTAGAAGGCGAAGCCGATGAGCAGGGCCGCGACGTTGGTGAGCAGGACGGCCGGGCGGGCGGAGATCCGCAGGTCGACCATGGGCGTCGCGACGCGGAGCTCGTACGCCCCCCAGACCAGCGCCACCACGACGGCCGCCACGAGCAGGCCGACCGTGCGGCCGGAGGTCCAGCCCCAGTCGCCGCCCTGCGTCACCGCGAGCAGCAGGCAGACCAGCGCGCCGGACAGGCCGAGGGCGCCGAGCGCGTCGAAGCGGCCGCGGCTGCGGAGCGGGGACTCCGGTACGAAGGCGAGGACGAGCACGATGTCGACGAGGCCGATGACGCCGGAGACCCAGAACATCGTGTGCCAGTCGAAGTTCTCCACCACGAGCGCGGCGATCGGCAGGCCCACCGCGGCGCCGATGCCGAGGGTGGAGCTCATCAGCGCGACGGCGGACAGCACGCGCTCGGGCGGCAGTTCGTCGCGCAGGATGCTGATGCCCAGCGGTACGACGGCGATCGCGGCGCCCTGGAGCGCCCGCCCGGCGATCAGCACGCCGATGTGGGAGCTGATCCCGCAGAGCACCGAGCCCACCACGAGCACCGCGAGCGAGGCGACGAGCACCCGCCGCTTGCCGTACATGTCGCCGACCCGGCCGAGCACGGGCGTGAACACCGCGCCCGTCAGCAGCGTGACGGTGACCAGCCAGCTCGCGGCGGCCGGGGTGGCGCCGGTCAGTTCGGGGATGTGCGGGAGCAGGGGGACGACGATCGTCTGCATCACCGCGACGACGACCCCGCAGAAGGCCAGCACGCCCACCGCGAAGCGAGGGTGCGGGGCCTGGGCCGCGGGGGCCGTCGGGGCGGCGGGGGCGGGTATGTCCGCAGGCATGGCTCTCCGTTGCCGACTCGGTGGCGGATGAAGGGGGTGCACGGATGTTCACCCCCAGGGTAAACGCCTGTGCACCCCCTCCGCGACGGGAGGGCGGAAGCGCGCGTTAGCCTCGGTCCGGGCGCCGGTGCGGCGCCGGGCGCGGGGCGCGTACGAGCGCCCCGGGCGCACACCGATGACATGGACGAAGGCGGAGGTGACCGCGATGGCGAAGGTGCCGGCAGCGGCGGTGGCGGCGGGCGGACTGGTCGGCGGTTACGCCGTCGCGCGGTGGACCCGCAAGCGCCCGCTCGGCGGGGTCGCGCTCGCCGCGGCGGGCGGCGTCGCCGCGTACGAGTGGAACCGGCAGGCGGGCCCGCGCGCGGCCGTCGCGCTGACCACCGCCTACGTGGCGGCGTTCGCGGGCTCCCACCCGCTGGCCAAGAAGGTCGGCGCCTGGCCCGCCGTCTTCACCGTGGCGGGCACGGTGGCCGCCGCGTCCTGGGCGGTCACCCGCCGGGCGTCCTGACCGAAGCGGTCCCGGGGCCCCCGCCCCGGGGCCCCCTCAGCCCCACAGCGCCCACGACACCGTGTAGATCGCCAGCCCCGCCAACGCCCCCACCACCGTGCCGTTGATGCGGATGAACTGCAGGTCACGCCCGATGTGGGCCTCGATCTTGCGGGACGTCTGGTCCGCGTCCCAGCCGGCCACCGTGTCACTGATCAGCGACGTGATCTCCGTCCGGTACGTCGTCACGACGTACGCCGCCGCGTCCTCCAGCCACCCCTCCAGCTTCCCCTGGAGCCGTTCGTCCGTGGCCAGCCGGGCGCCCAGCGACATCAGCGAGGCCCGGGCGCGCAGCCGCAGCTCGCTCTGCTCGTCCTCCGCCGCCGCGATCACCATCGCCCGCACCGACGCCCAGGCCGAGGCGATGACGTCCTGGACCTCGCCGCGCCCCAGGATCTCCGACTTCAGGCGCTCCACCCGGTCCCGGGTCTCCGAGTCCGTCCGGAGGTCGGTCGCGAAGTCAGCGAGGAACGTGTCGATGGCCCCGCGCGCCGGGTGCCCCGGCATGTCCCGCATCTCCGTGACGAAGCGCAGCAGCTCCTTGTAGACCCGCTCCCCGACCCGCTTGTCGACGAACCGCGGCGTCCAGCCCGGCGCCCCGCCCTGCACCGCGTCCATCACCGAGTCGCCGTGCAGCACGAGCCAGTCGTGCGCGCGGGCGCAGACCAGGTCCACCAGCTTGCGGTGGCCGCCGTCCGCGACGATCTTCTCCAGCATCCGGCCGAGGCCGGGGCCGACCTCCGCCGCGTTCGCCCGCCGGGTGATCGCCTCGCCGACGACGGCCTGGACGTCCGCGTCCCGCAGGACGGTGAGCGCCCCGCGCAGCGCGGTCGCCAGCTCGGCCGTGACCCGGTCCGCGTGGGCCGGCTCCGCGAGCCACGCCCCGACCCGGCTGCCGATGCCCAGCGAGTGAATCCGGTCACGTACGACGTCCCCGGAGAGAAAGTTCTCGCCGACGAAGGAACCGAGGGAGGCCCCGAGCTGGTCCTTCTTGGTGGGAATGATGGCGGTGTGCGGAATCGGCAGACCGAGCGGACGCTTGAAGAGGGCCGTGACGGCGAACCAGTCCGCCAGCGCACCCACCATGCCCGCCTCGGCGGCCGCCGCGACGAAGCCCGGCCAGCCGCTCACCCCCTCGTTCTTCGCCCAGGTGGCGAGGACGTACACCAGCGCGACCAGCAGAAGGAGGCCGGTGGCCGTGGTCTTCATACGGCGTACGCCACGACGCTTCTCCTCGTCCGCCGCGGTGTACGCGAACGAGGCGAGCCCGCCGGGCCTCGCCCTCCCACCGGGCCCCGGGGGCAGCTCTCCCCGCTCGGTCCGGCCGGTTCCGTCGATCCGTTCCATCCGCTCCACCCGTCCGCGTACGCACAGCCCCAGGCGTCCGCTACGCATTGTGCCTACCTGACCTACTCCCGGACCGCACGTCGAGTTCCCCGCGCCCTGCCGCATCATGGGAACGGGTCCACTCCCGCTCTTCCTCTTTTCCGCAAGGAGACACACCGCCCATGCCCAGGCGCCAGGGGTACGCCCTGCTCATAGCCCTCGTGGCGGGTACCGCCGCGCTCGCCGCAGCCGTGGCGTTCGCCGGTTCCCTGCTGTTCAACGGGGACAGGGCGACGGCCGCCGCCGCCACGGCTCCCCAGGGCGTGGCGCACAGCCCGGCCGCCCCGGCGCACTCCTCCGGGCACTGGCTCGCCACCTGGGCGGCGGCTCCCGTGATGGGCGTGGCCGACCCGGCGCAGGCGGAGGACCAGAGCCGGCGCGTCATCCGCAACGTGGTGCACACCAGCACCGGCGGCACCGAGGCCCGGCTCACGCTGTCCAACCTGTTCGGTACGCAGCCCCTCCTCATCGACCGCGTCACCGTCAACACCCGCCCCGTGACGTTCCGGGGGGCCTCCGCCGTCACGGTCGCCGCCGGCGGGCAGACCGTCAGCGACGCCGTGGCCGTCCCGGTCGCCGCCGACGCCGACCTCGTGGTCACCCTGCGCACCCCCACCGCCGACGGGCCGGTCACCGCGCACCCCAACAGCCACCAGACCTCGTACACCGAGGACGACCGGGGCACCTGGGCCACCACGCAGTGGCGCTACCTCACCGCCGTCGACGTGCGGGGCGGCGACACCAAGGCGACCGGGACGCTCGTCGCGTTCGGCGACTCGCTCACCGCCGGTTCCGGCTCCACCACCGACGCCAACACCCGCTGGCCCGACGTGCTCGCCGACCGGCTGCAGGGCCGGTACGCGGTGGCCAACCAGGGCATCGGCGGCAACCGCCTCCTGCGCGACGGCATCGGCCCGCGCGCCCTCGACCGCTTCGACCGCGACGTCCTCGGCGTCTCCGGCGCGAAGACCGTCGTCATCGCGCTCGGCATCAACGACATCCAGGCGCTCCCGAGGGAGACCGACCCCGAGCGGATCACCGACGCCCTGCGCGACCTCACCCGGCGGGCCCACGCGCGCGGGCTGAAGGTCATCGGCGCGACCCTCATGCCCTACCGGGGCTCGGCGGTCTGGACGGCCGGCGGGGAGCAGGTGCGGCAGCACGTCAACGCGGAGATCCGGGCGGGCGGGGTCTTCGACAAGGTGGTCGACTTCGACCTGTCCCTGCGCGACCCGGCCCACCCCCGGCAGCTGCTCGCCGCGTACGACTCCGGCGACCACCTGCACCTCAACGACGCCGGGTACGCCCGTCTGGCGGGGCTGCTCGACGTGGACGCCCTGACCGGGCAGAAGGCGACGGTCGACGCGCTCTGAGCCGGACAGGCCCTAGCGGTCGCCTTTCTCCAGGCGCCCGCGCTCGCGCTCGGCCTCCCGCAGCCGCTGCTTCTCCGCCTTGGCGCGCTTGTGCTCCACCCCGACGCCGCCCATGAGCGCGAAGCCGGTGATCCGGACCCGGGGAGCGTCGGGCGCGGGGGCCGACTCGTCCTTGGCGTGCTCCCCGAAGCCGCCCATGATGCCGATGCCCCGGACCTCCACATTGAGGTCCGGCGGGACCGTCACATGGAGCCCGCCCATGATCGTGAAGCAGCGGATCACGGTCTCGCGGGACTCGAAGTTCGCCTCGCGCAGGTCGATGTCGCCGCCGCCCCACATCGAGAACGCGGTGAACACCCGGCCGACCGTCCAGTTGCCCCGGCGGCGGAAACCGCCCCAGAAGGCGAAACCGCCGGTGGACGTCGCGGGCCGGCCGATCCGCTCCGACCAGCGGGCCGCCGAGCCCGACCGGGGCCGCACGGCGGCGGGCGCCGACGAGGCGGAGCCGACGGCCGGCAGATCGCGGACGAGCGGTTCCAGGTCGCCGTGCGTCCGCGCCTTGTAAGCGGTGTCGAGGCGCTGCTCGAACTCCTCCATCTCCAGACGCCCTTCGGCGACCGCCTCACGCAGGATCTCGGCAACACGTTCACGTTCGGCGTCGGAGGCGCGCATATCGGGGAGTTCGCTCGTCATGGAACGCAGCCTATTGAACGGCCGCGCTCACGTCACCGGCTCCCCCGGCCGTCTCGGACGCGTACATCTTCGCGATCACCGCCTCGATGTCCGGCTCCCGTACCGAAAGGTCCGCCAACGGGTACTCCGCGGCGATCCGCGCCACCAGCGGAGCCGCCGACGCGGACGCCGGGAAGGCCAGCCACTGGCGCGGCCCCTCCACCTTCACCGTCCGCACCGAGGGCTCCGACTCCAGCCGGATCGGCGGGAGTTCGCGCTCCAGGTCGACCACGAGCGTCCGCTCGCTCTCCCCCACCTCGTGCAGCCCGGCCAACGCCCCGTCGTACATCAGCCGGCCGTGGTCGATCACCATCACCCGGCTGCACAGCTGCTCGATGTCCGTGAGGTCATGGGTCGTCAGCAGCACCGTCGTCCCGCGCTCCGCGTTCAGGTCCCGCAGGAACTGCCGCACCTTGGCCTTGGACACCACGTCGAGGCCGATCGTCGGCTCGTCCAGGTACAGCACCTCGGGATCGTGCAGCAGCGCCGCCGCGATGTCGCCGCGCATCCGCTGCCCCAGCGACAGCTGACGCACCGGCACGTCCAGCAGCTCGCCCAGGTCGAGGAGTTCGACGCACCGGTCCAGGTTGGCCCGGAAGCGCGCGTCCGGCACCCGGTACATGCGGTGCATCAGCCGGTACGAGTCGCGCAGCGGCAGGTCCCACCACAGCGTCGTGCGCTGCCCGAAGACCACACCGATCCGGTGCGCCAGCCGCGTACGCTCCCGCGAAGGATCGATGCCCGCGACGCGCAGGGAGCCGCCGCTCGGTGTGAGGATGCCCGTCAGCATCTTGATCGTGGTCGACTTGCCGGCCCCGTTCGGCCCGATGTAGCCGACCATCTCGCCGCGCTCCACCCGGAAGCTGATCCCGTCGACCGCCCGCACCTGGCGCCGCTCCCCGCGCAGGAAGCCCGTCCGGCGGCGGACGTCGAAGACCTTCTCCAGGCGGTCCAGCTCGATGAAGGCCGACCCGGCGCCCGTACGCCCGGCCGTACTCGTGTCCGTACCCATGCCGCTCCCTCTCCCGTCCTTCAACTTCCCGTACTCCGGTACGCCCGCAGCCCCGTCCGCCACGCCACGCCCGCCCCGGCCGCGCAGACGGTGGCCACCACCGGCGGCAGGAACGCCACCCAGGACGGCAGCCCCAACGGCAGCTCCCGGCCGAGCACGTACAGCACCGGCAACCAGTTCACGAAGGCCAGCGGCACCACGAACGTCACCCCGCGCACCAGGTCCTTCGCGAAGATCGTCGGCGGGTACTGGAGCAGCGTGTTGCCCCCGTACGTGAACGAGTTCTGCACCTGCGAGGCGTCCTGCGCGATGAACTGGAAGGCCCCGCCGGCCACGAACACCGCCCCGAAGATCACCGACCCGCTCAGCAGCATCAGCGGCAGCACGACCGCCCTCGCCGGGGTCCAGTCGATGTCCGCCGCCACCAGCCCGTACCCCAGCACCAGCAGCCCCTGGGTGATCCGCCCCAGCCTGCGCAGCGCGAAACGGTCGGCCGCCACCTGCGCGAGGACCGGGACGGGCCGCACCAGCAACGTGTCCAGCGTGCCGTCGCGCACCCGGCGGCCCAGCCGGTCCATCGACCCCATCAGCAGGTCCGCCAGGCCGAAGGCCGTCCCCGAAGCCCCGTACAGCAGTGCGATCTCCGGGAGCGTGTAGCCGCCCAGCGCGTCGACGTGCGCGAACATCAGCATGATCGTCACGAAGTCGAACGCCGTCGCCGTGAAGTTGCCGACCGCCGTCATCAGGAACGACGCCCGGTACGCCATCGTGGAACGCAGCCACATCGACACGATCAGCCCGTACGCCCGCACCCCCTCGACCAGCCGCGGGCGCGGGGCGAACACCGCCTCCGCCGCCACCTCCGGCACGGCCGCCTCCGCCACCTCAGCCACCCTGGACCACCACCCTCCGCGTCGCCACCGACTGCACCATCCGCCCCACCAGCAGCAACACCACGGCCCAGGACGCCTGGAACACGTACACCCGCACCAGACCCCAGCCCGTGTGCTTGCCCAGGAACACATCCGCCGGCACCTGGAGCAGCGCCGACCACGGCAGCAGCCGCGCCACCTCGCCCAGCAGCCCGGGGAACAGGCTCAGCGGCAGCAGCATCCCCGAGAAGAACAGCCCCGCCAGGAAGGCGATCTGCGCCGCGCCCGCCCCGTCCATCAGCCAGAAGGCGGACAGCGCCACCAGATAGCGGATCGCGAAGCTCACCACCACACCCAGCGCCACCGCGACCAGGAACGCCAGCCACGGCCCCGGCGACCCCGGCAGCGCCAGGTCGAACGCGAGGCCGCCGAGGGCCATCGGCACGATGCCGCGCCCCAGCAGGTGGAAGGCCGCCCGCCCCAAGTCCTGCGCCAGCCACCACAGCTGGAGGTCGACCGGGCGGTACAGGTCCACCGCGATGTCGCCGGTGCGGATGCGCTCGATCAGCTCGTCCTCGAAGCCGCCGCCCATCATCACGCAGGTCATCAGCAGCGCCTGGCCCAGCCAGACGAACGTGAGCGCCTGGGGCATGTCGTAGCCGCCGAGCCGGGGCCGCTCGTCCCACAACGCCATGTACGTGTAGGCGAGGATGAAGCCGAAGACGGTGTTGGTGAACACCCCCGCCGCCGTCTCGATCCGATAGGTGGCGTAACGGCGGAAACCGCCCGCCGCCACCACCGCGTAGACCCGCACAGCAACCGCCTCCCCGACAACGGGTGCCGCACCGTGCGTGGACACCAAAGCGCAGAACCCTAATCCAGCCGGACCGGCCGCCGCGAGCGCTTTTCGGCCGTCGATCCGAGGGATATGCGCCAGAAAAGGGCACTATGGGGGAACTGACCGCGGCCGAGGAGTCTGCACCGACATGAGCGACGAGCCACAGCAGCAGAACGGAGACACCGACCCCCCGGGCTGGGCCCCCAGGGACCTGCCTGCCGACGCCGCCGCCCCCGCCGCCGGTGAAGGCCCCCCGGCAGGCGAGGACACCGGCGCGAAGAAGCCCGGCAAGGCCGAGCGCCCCAAGCGCACCGGCTGGCGGCGGCTCGTCCCCACCTGGCGCATGGTCCTCGGCGGCGTACTCCTCATCGCCCTGATCCTGATCGGCGGGTTCCTCGCCGGCTACCAGCTGGTCGACATCCCCGCCGCCAACGCCAAAGCCACCGCCCAGTCCAACGTCTACCTCTACGCCGACGGCACCGTCATCGCCCGCGACGGCGACGTCAACCGCGAGAACATCAAGCTCGCCCAGGTCCCGCGCACCGTCCGGCACGCGGTCCTGGCCGCCGAGGACCGCGACTTCTACTCCGAACGCGCCGTCGACGTCAAGGCGATGTTCCGGGCCGGCTGGAACACCCTCACCGGCAAGGGAAAACAGGGCGGTTCGACCATCACCCAGCAGTACGTCAAGAACTACTACCTGGGCCAGGAACAGACCGTCGTCCGCAAGGTCAAGGAATTCTTCATCTCGATCAAGCTCAACCGCGAGCAGTCCAAGGACCAGATCCTGGAGGGCTACCTCAACACCAGCTACTTCGGCCGCAACGCCTACGGCATCCAGGCCGCCGCCCAGGCGTACTACGGCAAGGACGTCGGCGACGTCACCACCGCCCAGGGCGCGTACCTCGCCTCCCTCCTCAACGCCCCCAGCGCCTACGACGTCGTCGCCCACCCCGAGAACAAGGCCGCCGCCGTCGCCCGCTGGAACTACGTGCTGGACGGCATGGTCAAGGAGAAGTGGCTCGACCCCGCCGAGCGCGCCGCGATGACCTTCCCCGTCCCCGGCCCCGTCAAGCCCGCCAACAGCCTCTCCGGCCAGCGCGGCTACATCGTCAAGGCCGTCGAGGACTACCTCGTCGGCAACGACATCCTGGACGAGAAGACCCTCGCCACCCGCGGCTACCGCATCACCACCACGCTCCAGCGCGAGAAGCAGGCCGCCCTCGTCGAAGCCGTCGAGGACAAGGTCATGTCCAAGACCGACGACGACCGCGCACCCGACCGCAACGTCCGCGTCGGCGGCGCCTCCATCGACCCCGCCAACGGCCACGTCGTCGCCATGTACGGCGGCATCGACTACACCCGCCAGTACGTCAACAACGCGACCCGCCGCGACTACCAGGTCGGCTCCACCTTCAAACCGTTCGTCTTCACCTCCGCCGTCGCCAACGACTCCACCACCCAGGACGGCCGCCGCATCACCCCCAGCACCATCTACGACGGCACCAACAAGCGCATGGTCGAAGGCCCCGACGGACCCACCGGCTACGACCCCGCCAACGAGGACGACCGCAGCTACGGCCCCATCACCGTGTCCACCGCCACCGACAAGTCCGTCAACGCCGTCTACGCCCAGATGGCCGAGGACGTCGGCCCCGAGAAGGTCCGGCGCACCGCCGTCGGCCTCGGCATCCCCGAGGACACCTCCGACCTCACCCCCACCCCGTCCATTGCCCTCGGCGTCGCCACCGCCAGCGTCCTCGACATGACCGAGGCGTACGCCACCCTCGCCGCCCACGGCAAGCACGGCGCCCACGTCCTGGTCAGCAAGGTCACCAAGGACGGCGAGAACGTCGCCCTGCCCGGCCGTACGGTGAAGCAGGCCGTCAGCCGCGAGGCCGCCGACACCACCACCTCGATCCTCCAGAGCGTCGTCGAGGGCGGCACCGGCACCGCGGCCCAGGGCGCGGGCCGCCCGGCCGCCGGAAAGACCGGGACCGCCGAGGAGGACCGCGCCGCCTGGTTCGCCGGCTACACCCCCGGCCTCGCGACCGTCATCGCGGTCATGGGCCAGGACCCCGACACCGGCGCCCAGAAGTCCCTCTACGGCGCACTGGGACTCCCCCGCATCAACGGCGGCGGCGCCCCCGCCGAGACCTGGGCCCAGTACACCGGGGCCGCCCTGAAGGGCACCCCCGCCCAGGACTTCGACCTCGACGTGGAGGAGGGCACCGGCGACACCGCGCTGCCCACCGCCGAGTCCACCGCCCCCGGCGACACCGGCCGCCGCACCCCCTCCGCCACCCCCCGGCGCACCCCGCGCACCACCCCGTCCCAGACCCCCTCCGCCCCGCGCACCACCCCCGGCACCACGGACAACCCGGCCGGAGGCACCGGCGACGGCGGCACGACGGGCGGCGGGGCGGACACGGGCGGCGGGGACGGCGGCGGGAGCACCGGGGGCGACGGCGGGGACGGGGGCGGCGACATCGGCGGCTTCCTCGACGGGCCCCAGGGCACCCGGGCCCCCAGCACCCGCCCCTGAACCGGGCGCGGCGCGGGCCTCAGTGCCCCGAGGTGGCCTTCAGCCCGACCACGGCCACCAGCAGCAGGCACACGAAGAAGATCCGGGCCGCCGTCACCGGCTCGTGCAGCACCACCATGCCCAGGACCGCGGCACCCGCCGCGCCGATCCCGACCCACACCCCGTACGCCGTACCGATCGGCAGCGTCCGGGCCGCGTGCGACAGCAGCATCATGCTCGCCACGATCCCCAGACCCGTGAACACGCTCGGCCACAGCCGGGTGAACCCCTCCGTGTACTTCATCCCGATCGACCAGGCCACTTCCAGCAGACCGGCGACGACCAGCAGAACCCACGCCACGACAGCACCTCCGACGAGACAGAACACGCCAACCACACGGGTGCGTCGTCTTTGCGGAACCCGGTACGGCGCGTCTCGTCGGGGTCCCACCACCGTAGCAAAAAACAGGCGAAGGGCCTGGTGACAGCTGTCACCAGGCCCCTCGCCCACGCCACGGAGCTACAGATACAGCCCGGTCGAATCCTCCGAGCCCTCGAACCGGTCCGCGGCCACCGCGTGCAGGTCGCGCTCGCGCATCAGCACGTACGCCACACCCCGCACCTCGACCTCCGCCCGGTCCTCCGGGTCGAACAGCACCCGGTCGCCCGGCTCCACCGTCCGCACGTTCTGCCCCACCGCCACCACCACGGCCCACGCCAGCCGACGGCCGACCGCGGCCGTCGCGGGAATCAGAATGCCGCCGCCGGAACGCCGCTCGCCCTCGGGCGACTCGGACCGGACCAGCACTCGGTCGTGCAGCATCCGGATGGGCAGCTTGTCGTCGCTGTTCTCGCTCACGCCCCGCAACCTACCGGGCGCCGGGCCGCGCACGCGCGAGGGGTCAGCGCTTGCCGCGCCGCGAGGACACCACCACCAGGCCGACCACGCCCACCGCGAGCAGCGCCGCCGGAATCACACGCTCCAGCCGGGGGCCGCCCGTCTCGGACACGAACTGGGCCCGCACGTCCGACACCGCCCGGTTCACCGCCACGTACGCCCGTCCGGCCGTCCGGTCCACGGTCCCGGCGACCTTCGCCTTCGCGTCACCGATGATCGTCTTCGGGTGCACCCGCACCCCGATCTCATCGAGTACCACCGCAAGCCGCTCGCGCCTGCTGATGATGTCCGCCTCGATCTGCGCAGGGGTCCTGGCATCCGACACCGCGCCGCCTCCGTGGTCCTCGTCCGGTAAACCTTCATCGACAGTCTGTCAGTTCCGCCGCATCCGCACCCGGCGGCACCCCCATTACGCTCGGTCCCGTAGACCCCACGTACCAACGAGGAGAACCATGAGCGAGCGCCTCACGCCCGGCGACACCGCCCCCGCCTTCACCCTCCCCGACGCCGACGGCAACGACGTCTCGCTCGCGGACCACAAGGGCCGCAAGGTCATCGTCTACTTCTACCCCGCAGCGCTTACCCCCGGCTGCACCAAGCAGGCGTGCGACTTCACGGACAACCTCGATCTGCTCGCCGGGGCCGGCTACGACGTCATCGGGGTCTCCCCGGACAAGCCGGAGAAGCTCGCGAAGTTCCGCGAGAAGGAGAACCTCAAGGTCACACTGGTGGGCGATCCGGACAAGGAGACCCTTGAGGCGTACGGCGCGTACGGGGAGAAGAAGCTCTACGGCAAAACGGTGACGGGCGTCATCCGGTCCACCGTCGTGGTGGACGAGGAGGGCAAGGTCGCCCACGCCTTCTACAACGTCAAGGCCACCGGCCATGTCGCCAAGATCATCAAGGACCTCAAGATCTGAGGCACGGCGGGGTGTCCACGAGCCGCACGGAACGGACCGAAACGGGCCATTCACTGGGCTGAATGGCCGAAATCATGTGATGGACATCCCATTCCTTCGATGAACCGGTTTGCGGCCGCCATGTCCGCGCAGAAGCCTTTCCTGTAACAGTTGCCGAGGAAAGGAACCGGCCATGGCGGCCTCCGACCCCCACCAGGTGGCCGACCCGGAAGCGGTCAAACGCCACCCCGCGCTGTTCCGTGCCATCCGGAAGCGCCAGAACCCCAAGCTCCGGCGCACCGACATCACGGTCACGGACGACCAGGCGGTCAAGCGCGCGGTCAAGGCGGCCTCCCTCGGCAACGCCATGGAGTGGTTCGACTTCGGCATCTACTCCTACCTTGCCGCCACCCTGGGCCACGTGTTCTTCCCGTCCGGGAACGACACCACCCAGCTCCTGTCCTCCTTCGCCACCTTCGCGGTCGCCTTCCTCGTACGCCCCCTGGGCGGCATGTTCTTCGGGCCGATGGGCGACAAGATCGGCCGCAAGAAGGTCCTGGCGCTCACCATGATCCTGATGGCGACGGGCACCTTCGCGATCGGCCTGATCCCCTCCCACGCCACGATCGGCGTCTGGGCGGCCGTCCTGCTGATCTTCTTCCGCATGCTCCAGGGCTTCTCGACGGGCGGTGAGTACGGCGGCGCCTCGACCTTCATCGCGGAGTACGCCCCCGACAAGCGGCGCGGCTTCTTCGGCAGCTTCCTGGAGTTCGGCACGCTGGCCGGCTACGTGGGCGCCGCCGGGCTGGTGACGCTGCTGTACGCGCTCCTCGACGACGCCCAGATGGAGACCTGGGGCTGGCGCGTCCCGTTCCTCGTCGCCGGTCCGCTCGGCCTCGTCGGCCTCTACCTGCGACTGCGCCTGGACGAGACACCGGCCTTCCAGAAGCTGGAGGGCGGCACGGCGCACGCCACGGAGGCGGCGGACCACGTGGAGACGACGGCGAAGGGGGACCTCGCGAAGATCTTCCGCGACTACTGGCCGACGCTGATCCTCTGCATCTGCCTGGTCGGCGCGTACAACATCACCGACTACATGCTGCTGTCGTACATGCCGACGTACCTCTCCGACGAACTCGGCTACAGCGAGACGCACGGCCTGCTGATCCTGCTCGGCGTGATGGTGTTCCTGATGCTGATCATCAGCCAGGTCGGCAAGCTCTCCGACCGCTTCGGCCGCAAACCGCTCCTGATGACCGGCATGCTCGGCTTCCTGATCTTCTCGCTCCCCGCCTTCCTCCTCATCCGCCAGGGCAGCATCCCCGCCATCATCATCGGCATGCTGATGCTGGGCCTCTCCCTGGTCTGCATGCTCGGCACGATGTCGGCGGCGCTCCCGGCCCTGTTCCCCACGAACGTCCGCTACGGCTCGCTGTCGGTGGGCTACAACCTCTCGGCGTCGATCTTCGGCGGTACGACCCCGCTGGTGATCACGGCCCTGATCAGCGTCTCCGGCACCAACCTGATGCCGGCGTACTACTCGATGGCGGCGGCCCTGGTGGGTGTGATCGCGGTGGCCTGCATGAAGGAGACCGCGAACAAGCCGCTGGACGGTTCCCCGCCGTCGGTGGAGACGAGCGAGGAGGCCGCGGAACTGGTCGCGGCCCAGACCCCGGACCCGAAGTTCTGACCCCTCCGCCCGGTCGCAACCGCGGCCCCAAAGAGACGAGCACGCCGTAAACCTCCGAGCCGACGGTGCGTCCCCTTGTAGACTGCCGGGGAGGCGCGAGTGCTGGAATTGGTTAGACAGGCTGGTTTTAGGTACCAGTGCCCTAGCGGCGTGAGGGTTCGAGTCCCTCCTCGCGTACCCCCTCAGCAGGCCCGACTCGCTCAGCGGCGAGTCGGGCCTGCTGCGTTCACGAGGGGTGTCACCCCACCAGCTCCCGCACCACCGGCACCAGCGCCCGGAACGCCTTCCCCCGGTGGCTGATCGCGTTCTTCTCCGCCGGGGTCAGTTCCGCACACGTGCGGGTCTCGCCGTCCGGCTGGAGGATCGGGTCGTAGCCGAAGCCGTGGACTCCGGCGGGGGCGTGGCGGAGGGTGCCGGTGAGGCGGCCCTCGACCACGCGTTCCGTGCCGTCCGGGAGGGCGAGCGCGGCGGCGCAGGCGAAGTGGGCCCCGCGATGGGGGTCGGAGATGTCACCGAGCTGGGCGAGGAGCAGGTCCAGGTTGGCGCGGTCGTCGCCGTGGGTGCCGGACCAGCGGGCCGAGAAGATGCCGGGGGCGCCGCCGAGGACGTCCACGCAGAGGCCGGAGTCGTCGGCGATCGCGGGGTGGCCCGTGGCCTGGGCGAGGGCGTGGGCCTTGAGCAGGGCGTTCTCGGCGAAGGTGACGCCGGTCTCCTTGACGTCGGGGACCTCCGGATACGCGTCGGCGCCGACGAGCTCGTGCGTGAGGCCGGCGTCGGCGAGGATCGCGTGGAGTTCGGTGATCTTCCCGGCGTTGCGGGTGGCGAGGATGAGGCGGGTCATGCGACCAGTATCGCCGGACCCGGGCTCACGCCTCGTCGGGCAGGCGGGCGGCCAGGGCGCGGATGCCGGCCAGCACCTCGTCGGCGGTGGGGGCCGACTCCGGGTCGGTGATGTGCTGCATCATCAGCCCGCCGACCAGGGCGAGCTGTACGGAGCCGAGGGTGCGCACGGTCTCCTCGGAGAGTTCGTCCTCGGGCGTCCCGGTGACCTCGTGCGCCATGCCGCTGCGCCCGTGACGCAGCCCTGAGGCGACCTGCTCGCGGAGCTCCGGGTCGCGCTGGGCGCGCAGGATCGTCTCCAGATTGGCCAGCCAGAAGGTCTTGTTGGCCGAGAACGCCTCGATGAGGCGGCTCCAGAGGGCCTGGACATCGCCGTCCCGCTCGGCCGGTCCGAACGCCTGCCCGCCCGAGTCGAGCGCCTCGAAGAGCGCCTGGTTGAGCAGGGCCTCCTTGGAGCCGAAGTGGTAGCCGATGGCCGCCATGCTGACGCCCGCCGCCGAGGCGAGGTCGCGGACCGTGGTGCGGTCGTACCCCTTCTCGAAGAGGCACTTCCTGGCCGCTTCCAGCAGCTTCTCCCGGTTTCCCATACCCATGCGCCGCATCCTAGGGCCGCCCGAGGGAGTGAGACGAGCGCCTGACGCAAAGGTTTTGCGCGTTCGCCTTAAACAAGCGTCTTGCACGATTGCCCAACTGGCCGCTACGTTGGTCCCGTTGGCGCACCGAAGACCACGTCGAGCTCTGGAGTCCGCATGAGTCCCCTGAAGTCCCGTGTCACCGCCCTGGCCGCAGCCGTCGTCGGCGCGGCACTCACCACCACGGTCCTGGCGCCGGCCGCCGACGCCGCGGAGCGTCCGCTTCCGACCCGGGTGGTGACCGCCGAAGGCCCCGTGCGGGGAGCGGTCGCCGGTGCGGTGCGTACGTTCCAGGGCATTCCGTACGCGGCTCCGCCGACCGGTGAGCGCCGGTGGAAGAAGCCGCGGCCGGTCCGGCCGTGGTCGGGCACGCTGGATGCCCGGACCCCGGGGAGCGCGTGCGCGCAGCCGGCGGATCAGCCCATCTCGATCGCCGGCGGGGGCGGTGAGGACTGCCTGTATCTGAATGTCACGACGCCGGCCGTCCGGTCGGCTCGGCCCCGGCCGGTGATCGTGTGGATTCACGGCGGGAGCTTCGCCTACGGGGACGGGGCGAGCTACGGCGCGGCGAAGCTGGCGGCGGCGCGGCAGGGCGCGGTGGTGGTGACGGTCAATTACCGGCTGGGGGCGTTCGGGTTCCTGTCGGCGCCCGGTCTGCGCGCTCCGGCGAATCTGGGGCTGCTGGACCAGCAGGCGGCGCTGCGGTGGGTGGCGCGCAACGCGGGCGCCTTCGGCGGCGATCCGGAGAATGTGACGCTCATGGGCCAGTCGGGCGGGGGCTACAGCGTGTGTGCCCAGATGGTGTCACCGGGGGCGCGGGGGCTGTTCCACAAGGCGATCCTGCAGAGCGCGGGGTGTGTCGGGCCGGACGGTTCGTTCACCAGGGCCGAGGCGGAGGAGCAGGGCGAGGCGGTCGTCGCGGCGGCCCTGGGCGGCGGCGCGGAGGCGAAGGACGTCGACTCGCGTCTGCGGGCCCTGTCGACGGCCGACCTGGTCGCCGCCTCGGTGTCTGGTCACGACGGGTTCCGGCCGGTGGTGGACGGTGAAGTGGTGCCGGAGGCGCCGGCGCGGGCGATCGCGGCGGGGCGGTTCGCGCGGGTGCCGGTGCTGCACGGTTCGACGCACGACGAGATGAGCGGCCTGGCCGGTCTGGACGAGCTCATGACGGGGAAGCCGCTGACCGCCGAGGGGTACGCGGAGAAGGTGGCGGACCGGTTCGGTGCGGACGCTCCGGCGGTGCTGGCCGAGTATCCGGTGGAGCGGTACGAGGCTCCGGCGGCGGCGCTGTCGGCGGTGCTGACGGATGCGGACTGGTCGATGGCGGCGCTGGACACCCAGCGGGCGCTGGCGCGGCACACCTCGGTGTACGCGTACGAGTTCGCCGAGGCGTCGGCGCCGTATTTCCGGAACGTGCCGCGTCCGGCGAGCTTCTCCCTGGGCACGGGTCACATGACGGATCTGGCCTACCTGTTCGAGAACGAGCTTTTCGAGCCGTTGGACGCGGCGCAGGCGGAGTTGTCGGACACGGTGGTCGGCTACTGGAGCCGGTTCGCGAGCACCGGCCGGATGAACGGTCCGGGGCTGCCGTCGTGGCAGCGGTTCTCGAACGGTGACGCGTACGTGCAGCGCCTCGCGTCCGGGAACGTCGGCCGGACGGACTTCGCGGCGGACCACCACTACGCGTTCTGGAAGGGGCTCGCCTCGTCCTGAGCCGGGTCCGGGTGTCCCCGGCGGTCTGCGCGCCGCCGGGGACACCGGCGCGTCACGGGGTGCAGACCTTGCCGATCTCGGCCGCGGCGTCGGTGACCGGGCTGATGTCCGGGGTGGCGTCGCCCTTGTCGATGGCGTCGCGGACGTTGGTGACGCCGGAGCGGAGGTCGTCCACGGCCTTGGAGAGGTCGGCGTCGTCCGTCGTGTCGCCGAGGTTGCCCAGCTCCTCCTGGATCTGGTCCAGGGCCTCGGATGCCTGGGTGGGGTCGCTGGAGGCGTTGGACACGGCCTGGCTGAGGTTGTCGACGCTGGTGGCGATGGCGTCGGCGGTGCGGACGCAGTCGAGCGTCTTGTCGAGGGCGCCGCAGCCCGCCGCCGCGGTGGCGGTGATCAGTACGGCGGTGACGGCCAGTGCGGTGCGGTGGAGCCGGTGGCGCGTGGCCATGGTGTGGTCCCTCCCCGGGATGCGGATACGCGGACGGGCGCACGGTTCGACCCGTGCGCCCGTATGCGTATCGACGCCGCTCGGCGGGACTTGGTTGCCTCTTTACCTTCTCGGTCCGTTTTTTCAGGCGCCGGGGGCGGTGGCGGCCAGTGCCTCGGTCTGGAGCCGGGCGAGGTCGACGCAGCCGGCGGTGGCGAGGTCGAGCAGGGCGCCCAGCTCCGTACGGTCGAAGGGCTGGGCCTCGGCGGTGCCCTGGACCTCCACGAAGCGGCCGTCGCCGGTGCAGACGACGTTCATGTCGGTCTCGGCGCGGACGTCCTCCTCGTAGCAGAGGTCGAGGAGCGGGGTGCCGTCCACGATGCCGACGCTGACGGCGGCCACGGTGCCGGTCAGCGGCTTGCGGCCGTGCTTGATGATCTTCTTGCCCTGGGCCCAGGCGACGGCGTCGGCGAGGGCGACGTAAGCGCCGGTGATGGCGGCGGTGCGGGTGCCTCCGTCGGCCTGGAGGACGTCGCAGTCCAGGACGATGGTGTTCTCGCCAAGCGCCTTGTAGTCGATGACGGCGCGCAGGGAGCGGCCGATGAGCCGGCTGATCTCGTGGGTCCGGCCGCCGATCTTGCCGCGTACGGATTCGCGGTCGCCGCGGGTGTTGGTGGACCGGGGCAGCATCGAGTACTCGGCGGTGACCCAGCCCTCGCCGCTGCCCTTGCGCCAGCGCGGCACGCCTTCGGTGACGGAGGCGGTGCAGAAGACTTTGGTGTCGCCGAAGGAGATGAGTACGGAACCTTCGGCGTGCTTGCTCCATCCGCGTTCGATGGTGACGGGACGGAGCTGGTCGGCGGTGCGGCCGTCGATACGAGACATGGCGCCGAGCCTATCGGGTGGCGGGGGCCTCGGTTTCCGGGTGCGCCGCAGGCCCCGTCCGGGTGGGCGGGGCCTGCGGGAGCGGGTTCAGGCGGTCGTCACATCATGTCTTCGATGTCGGCCGCGATCGGGTCCGCGTCGGTGCCGATGACGACCTGGATCGCGGTGCCCATCTTCACGACGCCGTGTGCGCCGGCGGCCTTGAGCGCGGCTTCGTCGACCTTGCCCGGGTCGACGACCTCGGTGCGGAGGCGCGTGATGCAGCCCTCGACCTCTTCGATGTTCTCGATTCCGCCGAGCCCGGCGACGATCTTCTCAGCCTTGCTGGCCATGGCCTTCTCCCTGGTTCCTCATGTGCGTGCGACGGCCCACCATGGGTCCGTTTCGTCACGGTAACGCACGGTTGGCCCAACTTCTCGGGCGGGCAACCGCACGGTCCCCAATGATGACGATCACCGGCGCCCCGCCTTCCGGGCCGGGCTCCGCACCGTATCGCGACTGGTCTACACCAGTATGCGACGACCGCCAAACCAGGCGTGTTCCGGGAGGATGCCGATGAGTTCGAACGCGGCCGCGCTACCGCAGCGGAAGTGGTGGAACGGGCCGGTCCAGGGCCTGCAGAAGGTCGGCCGCAGTCTGCAGCTGCCGGTGGCCGTCCTGCCCGCGGCCGGCCTGCTGGTCAGCCTCGGCAACCTCTTCGACTCGTCGCTGCACGGACGCTTCTGGGACAAGACCGCGAAGGTCCTCCTCAACGGCGGGAGCGCGATCCTCGACGGCGAGCTGGGCCTGCCGCTGCTCTTCTGCATCGGGGTCGCGATCGGCTTCGCCAAGAAGGCGGACGGCTCGACGGCCCTGGCCGCGGTCGCCGGCTTCCTGGTCTACCGGGGGGTGCTGACGGCGTTCCCGGTGGACGGTTCGGTGACCAAGGAGGTTCCGGAGGGGGTGCCGCAGAACCCCGGTGTGCTGGGCGGCATCATCATCGGGCTGCTGACCGCCGTCGTCTGGCAGCGCTACCACCGCACCAAGCTGGTCGACTGGCTCGGCTTCTTCAACGGCCGCCGGCTGGTCCCGATCCTGATGGCGTTCCTCTGCGCGATCCTGGGCGTGCTGTTCGGACTGCTGTGGCAGCCGGTGGGTGACGCGCTGACCTGGTTCGCCAAGCAGCTGATCGACCTGGGCGCCTGGGGCGCGGCGATCTTCGGCTTCGCCAACCGGCTGCTGATCCCGATCGGCATGCACCAGTTCCTGAACACGTTCTTCTGGTTCCAGGCGGGCGAGTTCACCGGGACCGACGGGGGCACCGTCCAGGGCGACATCTCCCGGTTCTTCGCCGGGGACCCGTCTGCCGGGCAGTTCACCTCGGGCTTCTTCCCGATCATGATGTTCGGGCTGCCCGCGGCGGCGCTGGCCATCGCGCACACCGCGCGGCCGGAGCGGCGCAAGGAGGTGGCGGGGCTGATGCTGTCCGTCGCGCTGACGTCGTTCGTGACGGGTGTGACGGAGCCGCTGGAGTTCTCGTTCCTCTTCGTCGCGCCGCTGCTGTACGGGGTGCACGCGATCCTGACCGGTGTGTCGATGGGGGTCACCTGGGCGTTCGGCGTGCACGCCGGGTTCAGCTTCTCGGCGGGACTGATCGACTACGTCGTCAACTGGCACCTGGATACGAAGCCATGGCTGATCATCCCGATCGGGCTCTGCTTCGCGGTGATCTATTACGTGATCTTCCGGTTCGCGATCACCAAGTTCAACCTCCCGACGCCCGGGCGCGAGCCCGAGGACGTGGAGGAGGACATCGAGAGGAACCTCACGAAGTAGCCTTTATGCAAGGTCACTGATCTTGTGCGTACGGCCCCCGGACCATGCGGTCCGGGGGCTTTTCGCATGTCACGGTGCGTATGCGGCAGCTGCTGCGAAGTAGTCGCAAATTGGAGGTTCCTTATCTAACCCTCACCGTGCTACAACTGGTCTACACCACTCAGTGGTCCAGACCACGTGAAGCTTCACGCGACACGTTTCTCGAGTCGTCGCCCACCAAAAACCCCCTGTCCCCGGCGGCGCCTTGCTTACTGGAGGAAGTTGATGAGTACGGCCACCGCTACGGCGGCCCCCGCGAAGAAGCGGGGCTCCGGCCTGTTCCAGGGCCTGCAGAAGGTGGGTCGCAGCCTGCAGCTGCCGATCGCGGTGCTGCCGGCCGCCGGCCTCATGGTCCGGCTGGGGCAGGACGACGTGTTCGGCCCCGACGGGCTCGGGTGGGACAAGGTCGCGGCTGTCTTCGGCAACGCCGGCAGCGCGATCACCGGCTCCCTGCCCATCCTGTTCTGCGTCGGTGTGGCCATCGGCTTCGCGAAGAAGGCGGACGGCTCCACCGCCCTCGCCGCTCTCGTGGGCTTCCTGGTCTACAACAAGGTGCTCCAGGCGTTCCCCGTCACCGACGCCGTGGTCAACACGACGGCCAACAAGGGTGTCGACGTCGCCGCGACGTTCAACGACCCCGGTGTCCTCGGCGGCATCATCATGGGTCTGCTCACCGCGGTCCTGTGGCAGCGGTACCACCGCAAGAAGCTGGTCGACTGGCTCGGCTTCTTCAACGGCCGCCGCCTGGTGCCGATCATCATGGCCTTCGTCGGCGTCATCGTCGGCGTCTTCTTCGGCCTGGTCTGGGAGCCGATCGGCGACGGCATATCCAACTTCGGCGAGTGGATGACCGGCCTCGGCTCCGGCGGCGCCGCGCTCTTCGGCCTGATCAACCGCGGGCTGATCCCGATCGGCATGCACCAGTTCGTGAACACCGTCGCCTGGTTCCAGCTCGGTGACTTCACCGACGCCGCCGGCGAGGTCGCGCACGGCGACTACGGCCGCTTCCTCGCGGGTGACCCGTCCGCCGGTATGTTCATGTCGGGCTTCTTCCCGATCATGATGTTCGGCCTTCCGGCCGCCGCGATCGCCATCGCGCACACCGCTCGCCCTGAGCGTCGCAAGGCCGTGATGGGCATGATGGTCTCCCTGGCCCTGACCTCGTTCGTCACCGGTGTGACCGAGCCGATCGAGTTCTCGTTCATGTTCATCGCGCCGCTGCTGTACGTGATCCACGCGGTCCTCACGGCCGTGTCGCTGGCCGTGACCTGGGCCCTCGGCGTCCATGCGGGCTTCAACTTCTCGGCCGGTCTCATCGACTACGCCCTGTACTGGAAGCTCGACACGAAGCCCTGGCTGATCATTCCGATCGGTCTCGTCTTCGCCGCGATCTACTACGTGGTCTTCCGCTTCGCGATCACCAAGTTCAACCTCACCACCCCGGGCCGCGAGCCCGAGGAGGAGGTCGAGGACCTGACCAAGTAGGTCCGGCCCGACAGCTCGAAGCCCTCACCTTCCCGGCGGAAGGTGAGGGCTTCGTCGTACCCGCACGCCGTACGCGTACGAGCGCACCGCTCAGACTTCGTACACCGCGCCCGGGACCGCGAGTTCCGTCGGGCCGGTGAAGACCTCGCGGGCGTCGGAGAGGTTGCGTCCGGCGTCGGTCCACGGCGGGATGTGCGTCAGCACCAGCCGGCCGACGTCCGCCCGGGCCGCCAGCTCGCCGGCCTCGCGGCCGTTGAGGTGGAGGTCCGGGATGTCCTCCTTGCCGTGCACGAAGGACGCCTCGCAGAGGAAGAGGTCGGTGCCCTCGGCCAGCTCGTCCAGGGCCTCGCAGGTGCCGGTGTCGCCGGAGTACGTGAGCGAGGAGCCGCCGTGCTCGATGCGGATGCCGTAGGTGTCCACGGGGTGCCGGAGCTTCTCCGTGCGCACCGAGAAGGGGCCGATCTCGAACCAGCCCGGCTTCAGCGTGTGGAAGTCGAAGACCTCGCTCATCGCGTGGTCGGACGGGGTGTCCGCGTGCGCGGTGGTGAGCCGCTGCTCGGTGCCCTCGGGGCCGTAGACCGGGATGCGGGCGGGGCGGTCGCCGCCATGCGGGTAGTACCGCACGACGAAGTACGCGCACATGTCGATGCAGTGGTCGGCGTGCAGGTGGCTGAGGAAGATCGCGTCGAGGTCGTAGAGACCGACGTGGCGCTGCAGCTCGCCGAGGGCGCCGTTGCCCATGTCGAGGAGCAGCCTGAAGCCGTCGGCCTCTACGAGGTAGCTCGAACATGCCGATCCCGCGGAGGGGAACGAGCCGGAGCAGCCGACGACGGTGAGCTTCATGGAGCGTGAACCTCCGAGACGTGGGAACGGGGAGGGTTCGTGCGGTTCTCGCGGTGCGGTTTGTTGAGCGTAAGGCGCGAAAGTGCGGGTCGCTCCTTCGGGGTGGCTCGTTGTGGGGGAACTCACCTGCGCTGTCACCGGTTCGGGTGGCACCGGGGCCCCGCCCCGGACCCCGCGCCTCACACGCCGGCGGGGCTGGATGGTGCGGCGCAGCCGAAAAAGCCCCCGTTGCCGCGGGTGTGCGGCAACGGGGGCAAAATCAAGCCCCTCCGGCGATTGAGGAGCGGGGGTACGGGGGCAGCGCCCCCGATCACGGGTTACGCCCAGAGCTGCCCCTGGAGCGTGGCGATCGCCGCCTCCGTGGTGGGCGCGGTGTACACGCCCGTGGACAGGTACTTCCAGCCTCCGTCGGCCACGACGAACACGATGTCCGCGGTCTCCCCGGCCTTCACCGCCTTGTTGCCGACGCCGATCGCGGCGTGCAGCGCCGCCCCCGTGGAGACGCCCGCGAAGATCCCCTCCTGCTGGAGGAGTTCGCGGGTGCGGGTGACCGCGTCGGCGGAGCCGACCGAGTAGCGCGTGGTGAGGACCGACGCGTCGTACAGCTCGGGGACGAAGCCCTCGTCCAGGTTGCGCAGGCCGTAGACCAGGTCGTCGTAGCGCGGCTCGGCGGCCACGATCCGGACGCCCTCGACGTGCTCCCGCAGGTAGCGGCCGACGCCCATGAGGGTGCCCGTCGTGCCGAGCCCCGCGACGAAGTGGGTGACCGAGGGGAGGTCGGCGAGGATCTCCGGGCCGGTCGTCGCGTAGTGGGCGCCCGCGTTGTCGGGGTTGCCGTACTGGTAGAGCATCACCCAGTCCGGGTGTTCGGCCGAGAGCTCCTTGGCGACGCGGACCGCGGTGTTGGAGCCGCCCGCCGCCGGGGAGGAGATGATCTCGGCGCCCCACATGGCGAGCAGGTCGCGCCGTTCCTGGGAGGTGTTCTCCGGCATCACGCACACGATGCGGTAGCCCTTGAGCTTGGCCGCCATGGCGAGCGAGATGCCGGTGTTGCCGCTGGTGGGCTCCAGGATCGTGCAGCCGGGGGTGAGCCGGCCGTCCTTCTCCGCCTGCTCGACCATGTGCAGCGCGGGGCGGTCCTTGATCGAGCCGGTGGGGTTGCGGTCCTCCAGCTTGGCCCAGATGCGGACGTCGTCCGAGGGTGACAGCCGCGGCAGGCGGACGAGCGGGGTGTTGCCCACCGCGGCGAGCGGGCTGTCGAAGCGCATCAGTTCATGCCGCCGGCGACGGCCGGGAGGATGGTGATGCTGTCGCCGTCGCTCAGCTTGGTGGAGATGCCGTCCAGGAAGCGGACGTCCTCGTCGTTCAGGTAGACGTTGACGAAGCGGCGCAACTGGTCGCCGTCCACGATCCGCTCGCGGATGCCCGTGTGGCGGGTCTCCAGGTCCGTGAAGAGGTCGGCGAGGGTGTCCCCCTGGCCCTCGACGGCCTTGGCGCCGTCGGTGTAGGTGCGGAGGATGGTCGGGATGCGGACCTCGATGGCCATGGCGTGGGCTCCTGTCGAAGCGGAGTGGTGGCGGTGGGCGTGGGGCGTGCGGCTCTGCCCCCGCGCGGGGTCGGTACGTGGTGCGGTGGGCGCCCGGCCGGTCGGCGGCGCCCGGGCATGGCCCGGCTCAGGCCTCGCGGCCGGCGGACCGGTGGTTCGTACAGATCGCGCTGGAGAGGCGGCACAGGTCGACGTGCAGGCGCGCCACGAGCAGCGAGCCCGGCGTCTTGTCACTCACGTCATGGGGAACCATGCGGTCATCGTATCGATTCCCGGCCGGTGATTCGGAGTGTGATCTCAGCTGGTGGATGGTCGGCGTTCGGTGGGCGGACAGGGCCGGTCGCCCGGCCCCGTCCCGGCCCCCCGGAGGCGGGCTCCGGGGCGGTCAGGCGGCCGGGTACGCCGCCACGACCCGGACCTCCTCCTCGGTGATCTCGCCGTCCACGATGCGGTACGAGCGGAACTGGAAGGGGCCCGCGTCGTCGGTGTCCGCGGTGGACACGAGGACGTAGTGGGCGCCGGGCTCGTTGGCGTACGTGACGTCGGTGCGCGAGGGGTACGCCTCGGTCGCTGTGTGCGAGTGGTAGACGATCACCGGCTCCTCGTCGCGGTCGTCCATCTCGCGGTAGAGCTTGAGCAGGTCGGCGGAGTCGAACTCGTAGAACGTGGGCGAGCGCGCGGCGTTGAGCATGGGGATGAAGCGCTCGGGACGGCCGCTGCCGGCGGGTCCGGCGACGACGCCGCACGCCTCGTCGGGGTGGTCGGCGCGGGCGTGCGCGACGATCTGGTCGTACAGCGTCTGGGTGATGGTCAGCATGGCGCCCAGGATAGGACGACGGGCCCCGGCGTACCGAGGAGTGGTACGCCGGGGCCCGCATCGTGAAACGCTCCAGGTCGGAGGCGTACGTCTCAGCGCTTGACGCGCTCCGCGAAGGCCTTGCCGTCCGGGTTCCTGGCCTTCAGGACCAGGTAGGAGACGCCGAGGATCAGGGCCCACAGCGGGGCGCAGTACAGCGAGATCCTGGCGTCCTCGTCGATGGCCATCATGACGATGACCGTCATGATGAACGCGAGGGCGAAGACGCTGGTGTACGGGGCGCCGGGGGCCCGGAAGGAGGACTGCGGGAGCAGTCCGCGGTCAGCCAGGCGGCGGTAGCGGATCTGGCTGACCAGGATCATGATCCAGGCCCACATGCCGGAGATCGTGGCGAAGGAGACGACGTAGGTGAAGGCGTCGCCGGGCCACTGGTAGTTGACCCATACGCCGACGAGCATGAGCGCCGCGGAGAACGTGGTGCCGATGAGCGGGGTGCCGCTGCGGGTGAGCCGGGTGAAGAACTTCGGGCCCTGGCCGTTGAGCGCGAGGTCGCGCAGCATGCGGCCGGTGGAGTACATGCCGGAGTTGCAGGAGGAGAGCGCGGCGGTGAGGACGACGAAGTTGACGATGCCTGCGCCGACGCCGAGGCCCATCTTCCTGAAGGCTTCCACGAACGGGGAGACGCCGGGCGAGAACTCGGTCCAGGGCACCACCGAGAGGATCATGATCAGGGCGCCGATGTAGAAGACGGCGATGCGCCAGGGCACGGTGTTGATGGCCTTGGGCAGGACGGTCTTGGGGTCCTTGGACTCACCGGCGGTGACGCCGACGAGTTCGACGGCGAGGAAGGCGAACATCACGATCTGCAGGGTCATCAGGGTGCCCGAGATGCCGTGCGGGAAGAAGCCGCCGTCGGACCACAGATGGGTGACGCTCGCGGTGTCACCGGCGTCGGAGAAGCCGAGGGTGAGGATTCCGGCGCAGATGAGGATCATGCCGACGATGGCGGTGACCTTGACCATCGAGAACCAGAACTCCAGCTCGCCGAAGAGCTTTACGGAGATGAGGTTCACGCCGTACAGAATGATCGTGAAGACCAGGGCCGATACCCATTGCGGAATGTCGAACCAGAACGTCATGTACTGGGCGGCCGCGGTGACTTCGGTGATTCCGGTGACGACCCAGAACAGCCAGTACGTCCAGCCGGTGACGAAGCCCGCGAAGGGGCCGATGAATTCGCGCGCGTACTCCGAGAAGGAGCCCGAGACCGGGCGGTACATGAGGAGTTCGCCGAGCGCGCGCATGATGAAGAAGATGACCAGGCCGGCGATGGCGTAGGCCAGGATGAGGCTGGGTCCGGCCTTGGCGATGGCCTTGCCGGCGCCGAGGAAGAGGCCGGTGCCGATGGCCCCGCCGATCGCGATCATCTGGATCTGGCGGGCACCGAGTGCTCTCTGGTAGCCCTCGGCGGAGGTGGCGGCATCCGCGGCCGCGGCGTGCGGGCCTTCGGGCCCCTTGTCGTCGATCTGCGCCGATGTCATGTGGTTGCGCCTTTCTCCACGCCGATCCGCGCCTTTCGGCCGCGGATCAGGTCCTGATCCCCCCGGATACGGATGGAGTGCCGCCGGTGGTTACCGGCTGATAGCGCCTACCCGGGAACAGGGGTGTCGTTCCCGGGTGGTCGTGAAGATTTATCACGGGCGTGAAGGCGATCCGGCGGACGTTGTGTGGCGCACACCACAAGTAAAAGCGGACAAGGCGGAACGGGCGCTGCAAAAAAGACCGTTCAGGTGACGCGATCGTTATTCGGATTTGAGTGTCCGTTGAGCGAACACGACGGTCGGGCGGCCACCCGGTGTCACGGCATCATGGTCTCGACCAGGGTTTCCTGGAGCATGCCGAGCCAGAGGTACGCCATGACCATGGGCTTTCTGGGGTCGCTGTCCGGGAGCCGGTAGAGCGAGCTCTCCTCGTCCTCGTCCTCGTCGCCGACTTCGAGGCGGGTGCCGATGGTGAGCCGGAGGTCGTTGAGCGAGCCGAGCCAGTTCCGGCACTCCTCGGCGCCGAGCGTGAGCACGGCGCCGCCCTCGCCGGCGGGCGTCAGCGCGTCCAGCGTGCGTACGACGACGAGCGCGTCCTCGCGCTTGCGGGTGCGCAGGTCGTTCTCGGTGAAGCGGCGGAACTCGGCGGAGGCGGCGCGCAGTTCGTCGTCCTCGTCGCCGTACGCCTCGGGGAAGAGGCGGGCCAGGGCCGGGTCGGCGGGCGGCTCGCTGGGGCCCTCGGCGAAGAGCGCGGCGAGCGGGTCCTCGCCCTCGGCGAGCTCGTCGCCGGGGCCGATGAGTTCGAGCAGCTGGACGGCGAGGGAGCGCAGGATCGCGATCTCCACCTCGTCGAGCGCGACGGCCGCGCCGCCGCCGGGAGTGGCCTCGAAGTGGCCGGCCATGGGTTCTCTCCGATGATGGTCGGGCGGTGCGGGTGGGCCGTGCGGTGCCGGTTGGGGTGGTGCGGTGCTAGTTGCGGTCCTGGGTGAGCGTGGCCCACAGCCCGTAGCCGTGCATGGCCTGGACGTCGCGCTCCATCTCCTCGCGGCTGCCGCTGGAGACGACGGCGCGGCCCTTCTGGTGGACGTCGAGCATCAGCTTGTGCGCCTTGTCCTTGGAGTAGCCGAAGTACGCCTGGAAGACATAGGTCACATAGCTCATGAGGTTGACCGGGTCGTTGTGGACCAGCGTCACCCAGGGGACGTCGGGCTCGGGGACGACGAGGTGGTCCTCGGCCGATTCGGGACGTTCGATCTCTGTAGGGGCGACGCTCACCTGTCCCATGCTGCCACTCGCAGGGGCCCGGCGCACAAACGGCCCCGCCCCGGACTCCCCATCTCGTCACTCTGACGAAATAGGGGTAGCATCCCCGGCATGAACTCAGCGGACCTCGGGCGACGGGTCGGCGTGCCGTCGACAGCGCTCTTCACCGACCAGTACGAGCTCACGATGGTGCAGGCCGCGCTGAAGGCCGGGACGGCCGGGCGGCGGTCGGTCTTCGAGGCGTTCACCCGCCGGCTGCCGGAGGGGCGGCGCTACGGCGTCGTCGCGGGCACCGGGCGGGTCCTGGACGCGGTGGAGAACTTCCACTTCGACGAGGAGATGCTCGGCTTCCTGCGCGACCAGGCGATCGTGGACGGGCCGACGCTGGACTACCTGGCGGACTACCGGTTCGGCGGCGACATCTGGGGCTACCCGGAGGGCGAGGTGTACTTCCCCGGCTCGCCGGTCCTGCGGGTCGAGGGCTCGTTCGCCGAGTGCGTGCTGCTCGAAACGGTGATCCTCTCGATCCTCAACCACGACTCGGCCATCGCCGCGGCGGCCTCCCGGATGTCGGCGGCGGCGGGCGGGCGCCGGCTGATCGAGATGGGCGCCCGCCGCACCCACGAGCTGTCGGCGGTCGCCTCGGCGCGCGCCGCGTACGTCGGCGGCTTCGACACCACCTCGGACCTGGCGGCCGGCTTCCGCTACAACATCCCGACGGTCGGCACGAGCGCCCACGCGTTCACCCTGCTGCACGACTCGGAGCGGGACGCCTTCCGCGCCCAGGTCGACTCGCTGGGGCGCGGTACGACGCTGCTCGTGGACACGTACGACGTCGCCGAGGCGGTCCGTACGGCCGTCGAGATCGCCGGGCCCGAGCTGGGTGCGGTACGGATCGACTCGGGCGACCTGCTGCTCGTCGCCCACCGGGTGCGCCAGCAGCTGGACGAGCTGGGCGCCACGGAGACGAAGATCGTGGTGACCTCGGACCTGGACGAGTACGCCATCGCCTCGCTGGCCGCCGCGCCGGTGGACGCGTACGGGGTGGGCACGCAGCTCGTCACGGGCAGCGGGCACCCCACCTGCTCGATGGTCTACAAGCTCGTCGCCCGCGCGGGGTCCGGCGACCCGGCCGACGAGCTGCGTCCGGTCGCGAAGAAGTCGATGGGCGCGAAGTCGTCCAAGGGCGGCCGCAAGTGGGCGGCGCGCCGGCTGGACGAGGAGGGCGTGGCCGAGGCCGAGGTGATCGGCACCGGCCCGGTGCCGGAGGAGCTGGCCGGGCGGCAGCTGCTGGTGGAGCTGGTCCGGGGCGGCGAGGTGGTGGCCCGGGAGCCGCTGGACGCGGCGCGGGACCGGCACATCGCGGCGCGGGCGGGGCTGCCGTTGTCGGCGATGCAGTTGTCGCGCGGCGAGGCGGTGATCCCCACGGAGTACGTGTGACGGGGGACCCGAGGCCCTGACGGGCTTGATTGCCTCCGAGGAAACTCTAGGCTCGAAGCCATCCCCGTACCGCTCCCCCACTCCCCGAAGGACAGCCACCATGCACCGCGCCTTGATCGTCGTGGACGTTCAGAACGACTTCTGTGAGGGCGGGAGTCTCGCCGTGGCGGGGGGTGCCGATGTCGCCGCCGCCATCACCGACCTGATCGGCGAGAGCCGGCCCGCCTACCGGTACGTGGTGGCCACCCGGGACCACCACATCGATCCCGGGGACCACTTCTCGTCGGCCCCCGACTTCGAGCACTCCTGGCCGCCGCACTGCGTGGCCGGTACGGAGGGGGTGGGCTTCCACCCCAATTTCGCGCCCGCGGTCGCCTCCGGGGCCATCGACACGGTGTTCGACAAGGGCGCCCACGCGGCGGCGTACAGCGGCTTCGAGGGGCTGGACGAGAACGGCACCGGCCTGGCCGCCTGGCTGCGCGAGCGGGACGTCCGCGAGGTCGACGTGGTCGGCATCGCGACCGACCACTGCGTGCGCGCGACCGCGCTGGACGCCGTCCGCGAGGGCTTCGCCACGCAGGTGCTGCTGGACCTGACCGCGGGCGTCGCCGAGGCGACGACGGAGCGGGCGCTGGCCGAGCTGCGCGGCGCGGGCGTGACGCTGACCGGCAAGCCGGTCGTCTGAGCCCCCGGGGCCGGGGTCAGCCCCGGCCGGCCGGGACGGCGGGCGCGGCGGGCCTGAGCAGGGCGCGGATGGGGTGCCAGAGCTCCTGCGCGCAGCCGGGTCTCGCCCGCCACAGGACGCCGTCCGGGTGGTGCAGGACGGCGGTGATCTCGTCCGGGGTGGGCGGCTCGGCGTTGCCCCGGAGGTAGACGGCGCGCAGGCCCAGGTTGCGCAGCCGGGTCAGGGCGCGGGCCCGGTTCGCCGCGTGCACCAGGACCCGGACGGGGGCGCCCGGGCCCGGGCCCTCCGCCGGGCTCGGCAGGGTGATCGCGACGACCACACTGCCGTTCGGCAACTTGCTGAATCCTCCGCCTGCCATGCGTACGAGCTCCCCCGTGAGACATCGTGTCAATAAGAAAGTGAACAGGGGCACCTAAACACGATCGGCCGCCGCCCGCTAGAGGGCGACGGCCGATCATGCTGTGACCTGCGGTGATGCGGTTCTACTTCTTCGAGGCACCGACCTGGACGGTCATCGTGTCGCCGTTGAGCGGCTCGCTGATGATCGTGATCTTGGTGTTGGTGTCAGGAACCTTGACGCTTCCGGTCGGGTTCTCCTCGTACCAGTAGGTGCCCTTGTGGTCGTCGAAGGACGGGACGCCGAGCTGCGGCTTGATCTTCACGGCCTGGTCGGCCAGGTGCAGCGTGAAGCCGTCCGTCGGGTACCAGCTGAACGGCGCGTCGAAGGGCTGGATCTTGTTGCGGATGACCGAGCCGTTCGCCCACTTCAGCGGCTTGGCGTGCGCGTCCACCGGCAGGATCAGGCCGTGGCCCGGGTGCTGGGAGACGTTGTTGTCCTTCTGGGAGGTGTCCCAGAGCCAGACCAGCAGGCCGTTCTGGTACGGGAAGTGCTCGACCCAGTCCGGACGGGTCGTGGAGAACCCGAAGTTGTACGGGCCTGTCTTGAGCGTCTCGTCGTAGCTGACGTACTGACGGTTCTCCGCGATGTAGTACTGCGGGTAGTCCTTGGTGAACGACTTGCCGACCCGCGAGAAGCCCTTGACGGTCCAGCCGTTGTCGTCGCCCTCGGCGTTGTCCGTGAAGAGCGCGGCACCGTCGGCGGTCACCGAGATGGTGTCGGCCGCGAAGCCCACGCCGCCCGCGCCGCCGTCGGTGGCGTAACGGAAGCGGATGTCGATCTTCTGGCCCGCGTAGGCGTCCAGCGAGTACGACAGCTTCTGGTACGTGCCGGAGACGTCGGTCAGGGCCGGCTTGTCACTGGCGTCGCGCGGGATCGGCTGACCGTCGGCGGTGCCGTCGATCGCGGTCCAGCTGGTGCCGCCGTTGGTGGACACCTCGGTGTACAGGTAGTCGTAGTCCTTCTCGATGTCCCACCAGCCCTGGAGGTCCAGGGACGCCTTGGACTTGCCGGTGAGGTCGACGGAGCGCGACAGCGTGTTGCTGAGGTTGTCGCCCATGTCGCTCCACCACTGCTTGGCGCCCTCGGCGGGCGTCGTGACGGCGGTGGTGACGGGCTTCTCGGGCAGCGTGACGACGAGCGCCTGCTTGTCCTTGGTGTTGTACTCGGACACGCCCAGCTTGTGGGTGGACTTCGTCGCGGCCTTGGCCTCGGCGTAATTCAGCCAGCCCAGCTGGAGCTTGTCCCAGGCGGTCATGTCACCGGGCATGTCCCCGATGCTGTTCTTGCCGGTGCCGAGCCAGGAGCCCGCCGACATCAGCGACCAGAAGCCGACCGAGTTCTCGGCGGTGTTGGTCGTGTCGTACAGGTCCGGCAGACCGAGGTCGTGGCCGTACTCGTGGGCGAAGACGCCCAGGCCGCCGTTCTCGGGCTGCGCGGTGTAGTCGCCGACCCAGATGCCGGTGTCGCCGATCTCGGTGCCGCCGGCCTTGTTGTCCGCCGGGCCGGTGGCGCCGGCGTTGGTGCCGTACGCGTACCAGCGGTGCGCCCAGATGGCGTTGGTGCCCTCGACGCCGCCGCCGGCCGACTCGTCCTCACCCGCGTGCACGATCTGGAAGTGATCGATGTAGCCGTCGGGCTCGTTGAAGTCGCCGTCGTTGTCGTAGTCGTAACGGTCCCACTTGTCGTACTGAGCGAGGTCCGTCTTGATCTGCTCGGGCGTGCGGCCCTTGGCCTTCTGGTCCGCGGCCCAGGCGTTGACGCCGTCCTTGATCATGTCCCAGGCGTTGGCGCAGTTGGTCGAACCGCAGTAGTTCGAGCCGTAGCGCGCCTCGTTGTACGGGACCTTGACCCAGTCGGAGACCTCACCCTCGACCGAGTAACGGCCGGACGAGGTCTTCTCGTAGTACGTCTTCAGGGAGTGCTTGCCGGCGCCCTCGCCGAAGTACAGCTCCTGGAAGTGGGCCTGGTTGTAGTCGGCCTGCCAGGCGGTGCTGTTGTCCTTCTTCGGGTCCGGCTGGGCTATCTGGTTGTGCAGCGGTCCCGGCGTGCCGCCGTACTTCTTGACGGCGGGCTTGGGGCCGGCGCCGTCCGGGTCGTACATGGTCGTGTTGTCGACCTGGTCGCCGAACTCCACCAGGACGGTGAAGATCTTGTCGGTCTTCTCACGGCCGAGCTCGACGTACTTGTTGCTGTCGAGCTTGACGACCTTGGAGCCTCCGCGCGACGAAACCTTCTTGTCGCCGGATATGACCTGTTCCAGGGCAGCCTGGCGCTGAGCGGCCTGCTGCTTGCTGAACGGGCCCTCCAGGTCGTGGTTGTTGCCCTTGGCCGACCCCGGGTCCCGGCGGTCGATGGAGGCAGCGGTACCCGACGCCTGGTCATCTGCCTGAGCGGTGGCGAAGGCGGATGCGGTCGCGGCGGTCGCGGCCATGGCCACGACAACCGCTCCGGTCCGAAGCGCCCTTCTCTTAATGATCACGTGATGCAGTCCTCCCCGGCGCCCGCGGCGACGGCCCGGGAGTGTGGAGAGGCCGCGCGCGGAACGCGTCACAAGTGACGACATTCGACCGGAGTTACGGAAGAAAAGACAGACCTTGACTTGAACGGAGCAAGTGCACTATGCAGGAGCACCTTTCCGGTATCCGGACGAGGCGTTCGCGATCCACCGGCGCGTCAACCCTCCCCAGGGGCGGGGGGGATGACTCCGTGCGCCCCCCATGCACCGGCACTGTGGGTTAGGTTACGCTTACCACCCGTTCCTCCAGGGCATCCACCGTCATAGAGTCGCTCGACAGCGCGACCGAGTCGAGAGACCGCCCATCCGACGTCCCGAGGACGGAAAAACGCCATGCCGCGTCCTACCGCCGCACAGCTCGCCTACGGTTCGGTCACCGTCGTCTTCTCGACCCTGGCCATGTTGCTGCTGTTCCGCACCAGTTCGGGCATCGGTATCGCGGCCGTCGGCACGGTCGCGCTCGCCCTCGGGCTCGTGGTGTCCGTCACCGTACCCGCGAAGCCCCGCCGTTACGCGGCGGAGGCGACGGGAACGGCCGCGCCGGTGTCCGCGCACCGCGGCACCGCGCCCGCCGCCCGCGACGAGGAGCGCGCGCCCGTCTCCGCGCAGAGCCGGCGCTGAGTGCCGGTCGCGCCCGGGTCGCGGCTCAGTTGACGGTGACGACCACCGTCTTGGCCGCCTTGTCCTGGAGTCCCTGGCGGTAGGGCTTGTCGGTGAACATCAGCACGATGTTGATCAGCCACCACAGGCACGGGCAGCACAGCAGCGCCGGCAGCCACAGCACCACGGCCCGCAGGAAGGCCGCGCCGGTGTCCGGCACCCTGCCGTCGTTGAGCATCGCGACCCGCATCTTCAGCAGCCGCTTGCCGAGCGTGCGGCCGTCCTTGTGCGTGAAGTACGTGTCGTACGCGACGTAGCAGACGAGTCCGATCAGCGACCAGAGCAGCTGATGCCCGCTGTAGGTCTGGGCGAAGACGTCGCTGACGTCGTCGTCGTTGCCGTCCCCGGCGCCGACTGCGCCGCCCCAGGGCAGCGAGATCAGGTACAGCGGGATCGAGATGATCAGGAAGTCGATCAGCCGGGCCAGGATGCGCTTGCCGGGCTCCGCGAGCGGCGGCATCCCCGCCAGCGGGTCCACGCCGCCGTACGGACCGCCGCCCCCGTGGGGCCCCGGGCCGTACGGCGGGGGCGGAGGCGGCGCGCTGCCGCCGTAGGGCGAGCCGGACGACGGCGGCGGCTGGTCCCCGGGCGGCTGCTTCCTGAACGGGTCGTCCTCGGGCGGCTGACCGGGCGGCGGCTGATCGTTGCTCATGGGGGCAGTGCATCGCGGGGCCCCGGCCCCCGCAACGGCTCAGGTGCGTTCGGGGGACAGGCCGTCAGCTGTCGGACGGCGACCGCCGGCCCGCGACGAAGGTCCGGGCCGCCTTGTCGTGCCAGCACTGGCGCCACGGCCGGTCCACCAGGCACCACAGCACGTCGGCGACCCCGATGAGCAGGACGCCCAGCACGCCCTGGACCAGCCACCGGCGGAGCGCGGCGCCGAAGCCGGGGGTCTCGTGGGACTCGATGTCCCGTACGTCGAGGCCGCACAGCTTCTTGCCGAGCGTACGGCCCCACTTCGCGGTCGGCACCGCGTCGAGCAGTACGCCCAGCCCGAGGAACACCCCCAGCGCCGCGCCGCCCAGCGCGGCCGTGGTGGAGTCCAGCAGCCACACGGTGACCGTCTCGCCGGTCTGCTCCGCCGCGTCGATCTTCCCGTCGATGTGGTCCACGGCCCGGCCGGCCAGCGGCACGGCGGCCGCGGCGGTGAGCGCGCCCAGCACCACGGTGTCGATGAGCCGGGCGGCGAACCGCTTGCCGAGCGGGGCGGGGCGGCCCTCGGTCCGCGCCGCGATGAGCCCTTGGAAGGGCTCGGGGGCGGGGGGCTTCCACGGTGCGACAGGCCCCTCCGGCGCGGGGCGGGGTGCGAGCGCGCGGATGGCGAGAGTGCCCTCGGCTGGCTCCGGCGTACCGGTTCCGTCCTCAATCGCCGGACGGGCTTGGGGTGGCTGGACGAGCTCGGACATCCCAGCCCGTCCGGCGTTTGAGGACGGAACCCTCGGCGCGGGGGGCGTCGCGTCCTCGGCGGCCGGGGCCTCCGGGGCCCCCGCGGCCTCCGGCCACGCCACCTGCCGCGCTCCGGCGAAGCCGGACTGGCGGGAGGCGTCGGCCTGCCAGGCGATGGCGGGTTCGGGGCGGCCGTCCTCGTGGCCCTTCTCGTCGAGGAAGACGGGGCCGGTCTCCTCGACCACCGCCGGCTCCGCCGGCCCCGGCTCCGGGGCCGGGCGGCTGGAGCCGGGCACCCAGGAGGCGCCGTTCCAGTAGCGGACGTAACCGGGGATGGACGGGTCGGGGTAGTACCCCTCGCGGGGGCTCTCGTCACCGGGTGCCGGGGTTGGGGCGCTCATCACCGTGGTCCCGTATCTCTTCGCGGCCTCAATACAGGGGTCCACATCTACCAGACCGGCACGTGCTCCCGGGCCGCTCCGGATGTTTGGCCCACTTTCCGGTCACGCGAACTTTTTTCGGGAAGTCGCGTAATGGATGGCCTGCGGACCGCTCTCACCTGTGCGGGCCGGTCGTGGGACCGGGCCCCGGAGAACGGAAGGACGCCGTCATGCACACCGTTGTGGAACGCGAGCTGGAGCTCAAGCTGGTCCTGTCGCCCGAGCGCAGCATCCCTGTACCCGCCCGGCTGACGTACCGCACGGAGGACCCGTACGCGGTGCACATCACCTTCCACATCACCTCGGACTCGCCGGTGTACTGGACGTTCGCCCGCGATCTGCTGGTGGAGGGGGTGTTCCGGCCGTGCGGGCAGGGGGACGTGCGGATCTGGCCCACCAAGGTGGACGGGAACAGTGTCATCTGCGTGGCGCTGACGTCGCCGGACGGCAACGCGCTCCTCGAAGTGCCGTCCGCGGCGGTCGCGGTCTGGGTGGAGCGGACGCTGCGCGTGGTGCCGCCGGGTACGGAGACCGAACGGCTCGGCATCGACGAGGGGCTGGCCGAACTCCTCGCGCCGCTGCCGGCCGACGATCTGTGGATGAGCGACCCGTGGCCGTCGGACGAGTCGCAGGACGGGGAGCATTGAGGCGCGGGGACCGGGGCCGGGGCCGGTCAGAACACCTTGCCCGGGTTGAGCAGCCCGAGCGGGTCGAACGCCTGCTTGATGCCCCGGTGCAGCTCCACGCCGGTCTCGCCGAGTTCCCGGGCCAGCCAGTCCTTCTTCAGCACGCCCACCCCGTGCTCGCCGGTGATCGTGCCGCCGAGCGCGAGACCGAGCGCCATGATCGCGTCGAAGGACTCCCGGGCCCGCCGGGACTCGTCGGCGTCGGCGGGATCGAAGCAGACGACGGGGTGGGTGTTGCCGTCCCCCGCGTGGGCGCAGACGCCGATGGTGAGGCCGTACTTCTCGGCGATCTCCGCCGTGCCCGCCAGCATCTCGCCGAGCCGCGAACGCGGTACGCACACGTCGTCGATCATCGTCGCCGGCTTGACGGTCTCCAGCGCGGTCAGCGACATCCGCCGGGCCTGGAGCAGCATCTCCGACTCGGCCGCGTCCTCGGCGGGCACGACGTCGGTGGCGCCGGCGGCGGTGCACAGGGCGGCGACGGCGGCGAGGTCGGCGGCCGGGTCCGGGGTGTCGAAGGCGGCGAGCAGCAGGGCCTCGGTGGTCTCGGGGAGGCCCATGTTCGCCATCCGGTTGACCGCCTGGACGGTCGTACGGTCCATCAGTTCGAGGAGTGACGGGGTGTGGCCGCCCTCCATGATCCGGCAGACCGCGTCGCAGGCGCCCGCCGCGCCGGCGAACTCGGCAGCCAGGACGAGCTGCCGGGGCGGCCGGGGCTTCAGCGCGAGGACGGCCTTCACGACGATCCCGAGGCTGCCCTCGGAGCCCACGAAGAGGCGGGTGAGGTCGTATCCGGCGACGCCCTTGGCGGTGCGGCGGCCGGTGCTGAGCAGGCGCCCGTCGGCGAGGACGACGTCGAGACCGAGGACGTATTCGGCGGTGACCCCGTACTTCACGCAGCACAGGCCGCCGGACGCGGTGCCGATGTTGCCGCCGATGGTGCACATCTCCCAGCTGGAGGGGTCCGGCGGGTAGTACAGACCGTGCTCGTCCACCGCGCGGGACAGCACCGCGTTGATCACCCCGGGCTCGACCACGGCGACCCGGTCGACGGGGCTGATCTCCAGGATGCGGTCCATCTTCACCAGGGAGAGCACGATGCAGCCGTCCGTGGCGTTGGCGGCGCCCGACAGGCCCGTGCGGGCACCCTGCGGGACGACCGGGACGCGCAGCGCGGTGGCGGTGCGCATGACGTGCTGGACCTGCTCCACGGTGCGGGGGAGCACGACGACGGCCGGGGCGCCGGCCTCGCAGAAGCTCGCCATGTCGTGGGCGTAGGAGGCGGTGACGTCCGGGTCGGTGAGCACGGCCCCGGCGGGAAGACCCGCCCGCAGCCGTTCGAGGAGATCGTCCATGATCCAAGCGTGGCACCCGGGCCCATTGGTGTGAACCCGTCTGCGGTGGCGATCCCAAGGCTCGGTGTGATCTTCATACTGACGCACAGTGAGCGGCATGGATCTCACGCCTCAGCAGCCCCCGGGGGCCTCCGGGCCCGAGTACTCCTTCGACACCGACTGGCCCGCCCCGGACGCGTCCCCGCCGGACCCCGCGTCCCTGGCCGAGCCGCCGCCCCCCACGATGCGCACGACGCTGCGCCGCGCCGCCTTCGGCATCGTGGCGGGCGCGGTCCTGGTGACGGGCGCGGTGGTCGCGGTGCCCGACGACGACAAGGACGCGGCCCCGCCCGTGGCCGGCCCGGTCTCACGGGCGATGAGCGCGACGGCCGCCGGCTCCCCCGCCGCGCTCGCCGATCTGACGGCGCTCATCGGGGACCGGCAGAAGTGGGTGGGCACGCACCCCTCGGACGCGGACTCCTGGGCGGTGCTGGGGTCGGCGTACGTGGAGGTGGGGCGGCGGGCCGCCGACCCTGCGTACTACACCCGCGCCGAGCAGGCGCTGAAGCGGTCGCTGGACGTGCGCCCCGGCGAGAGCGGCAACACGGCCGCCTGGGTGGGCCTCGCATCGCTGGCCAACGCCCGCCGCGACTTCGTGACCGCCAAGAAGTGGGGCGAGACGGTCCGCACGCGCACCCCGAAGGAGTGGACGGTCTACCCGCAGCTGATCGACGCCTACAACGGCCTGGGCGACCAGAAGTCCGCGATCACGGCGGTGGAGCGGTTCACCGAACTGCGGGCCGGGGTCCCGGCGCTGGGCCGGGCCGCCGAGATGTACCGCGACCGGGGCTGGCGCGAGGACGCGCTGGCCACCGCGCAGGACGCGGCGAACCGGGCGAAGACGCCCGCCGAGAAGGCCGCCTGCCTGTCCCGGCTGGGCGATCTGGCGTGGGAGAGGGGCGAGCCGAAGGAGGCCGTGGCGCAGTACGGGGCGGCGCTGCGCGTCGAGAAGGGCCACCACCCTTCGCTGGCCGGGCGGGCCCGGGCGCTGGCGGCCCTCGGGCGCACCGACGAGGCCGTGCGGGACTACCAGGCCGCCCTGGCGAAGTCGCCGCGCCCCGGCTACCTGCTCGAACTGGGCGAGCTGTACGAGTCGCTGGGGCTCGACGGCGACTCGGTGGGCCAGTACGAGAAGCTGCGGGCGGCCCTGGACCGGGGCAAGGCGCGCGGCGTGGACGAGTCGCTGCCGCTGGGCCGCTTCGAGGCCGCGCACGGCGACGCGGACGCGGCGGTGGAGCTGCTGCGGGCGGAGTGGAAGCGGGGCCACCACAGCGCGGCGGTGGCGGACGCGCTGGGCTGGGCGCTGCACCGGTCGGGCGACTCGGAGGGGGCGCTGGAGTACGCGCAGCGGGCGGTGGACTCGGGCGGGCAGAACGCCTCCTACGCCTACCACCTGGGCATGGTGCAGCGCGCCCTGGGCGACTACGGCTCGGCGCGCCGCCAGTTGGAGGGGGCGCTGCGGACCAACCCGAAGTTCTCGCCGCTGGACGCGCCGCTGGCCCGGGAGGCGCTGGACAGCCTGGGCGAGCCCCCGGCGGGCGGCCCGGCGGACATGCAGCCGCCCCCGGCACCCGAGCCCCCGGCCCCGCAGGCGCCCGCACCGCAGGCTCCCGCGCCCGAGGCCCCGGCACCGCAGGCTCCGGCTCCGCAGGCTCCGGCTCCCGAGCAGCAGCCCGCGCCCGGCGGCGGTCCGGCGCCCGCGGCGGCGGTCGCGCAGGCCCCCGTGGAGGCTTCGGCGGCGCCGGCGGTGGCCGCTCGCTGACGTACGGACGGGAGGGGCGGGACCGCGAGCGGCCCGCCCCTCCCCCGTGCCCGGCGCGTCAGAGGTTGCCGCGCTTCTCCTGCTCGCGCTCGATCGCCTCGAACAGGGCCTTGAAGTTGCCCTTGCCGAAGCCCATGGAGCCGTGGCGCTCGATCATCTCGAAGAAGACGGTCGGACGGTCCTGGACCGGCTTGGTGAAGATCTGGAGCAGGTAGCCGTCCTCGTCGCGGTCCACGAGGATCTTCAGCTCGCGCAGGGTCTCGACCGGTACGCGGGTCTCACCGGCCCACTCGCCAAGCGTGTCGTAGTACGAGTCCGGGGTGTTGAGGAACTGCACCCCGGCGGCGCGCATCGCCTTCACCGAGGCGACGATGTCGTTGGTGGCGAGCGCCATGTGCTGGACACCGGCGGCGCCGTAGAACTCCAGGTACTCGTCGATCTGCGACTTCTTCTTCGCGATGGCCGGCTCGTTGATCGGGAACTTGACCTTGAGCGTGCCGTCGGCGACGACCTTGGACATGAGCGCGGAGTACTCGGTGGCGATGTCGTCGCCCACGAACTCCTTCATGTTCGTGAAGCCCATGACCTTGTTGTAGAACGCGACCCACTCGTTCATCCGGCCGAGTTCCACGTTGCCGACGCAGTGGTCGATGGCCTGGAAGAAGCGCTTGGCCGGCGGCTCGACGATCGGGTCGGCGGCGACGTAACCCGGCAGGTACGGGCCGTCGTAGCCGGAGCGCTCGACCAGGGTGTGGCGGGTCTTGCCGTACGTGGCGATGGCGGCGCGCACGACGGTGCCGTGCTCGTCCTTCGTCTCGTAGGGCTCCTCGATGCCGGTGGCGCCGTGCTCGACGGCGTAGGCGTACGCCGCGCGGGCGTCCGGGACCTCGATGGCGAGGTCGATCACGCCGTCGCCGTGCGCGGCGACGTGGTCCTCCAGGAAGTGACCCCAGTCGGTGGACGCCTTCACGACGGAGGTGAGGACGAAGCGGGCGGAGCCGCTGGTCAGCACGTAGCTGGCGGTCTCGCGGCTGCCGGTCTCGGGGCCGGAGTAGGCCACCAGCTTCATGCCGAAGGCGGTCGAGTAGTAGTGCGCGGCCTGCTTGGCGTTGCCCACGGCGAAGACGACGGCGTCCATCCCCTTGACGGGGAAGGGGTCGGCCTGCCGGGACGTCTCGGGGGTGCTGTGCATCGTCTCTGTCATGCCCAGAGGTTCCCGCCACTCCGCAAGGTGCGCAACAGTTCCCGTATTCACTGGTCAATCTGCACACCACCCGGCCATGATGGCCGGACTATCTGTACATGGTGCCCATCACACCGACGGAGGCCGGGGCATGGCGATCGACCGACTGGACGGGCGGCTCATCGTGCTGCTCGCGCGTGAGCCCAGGATCGGTGTCCTGGAGGCGTCCCGCAGGCTGGGCGTGGCGCGCGGGACGGTGCAGGCGCGTCTGGACCGTCTTCAGTCGAATGGCGTCATCCGCGGATTCGGCCCGGACGTCGATCCGGCGGCCCTCGGCTATCCGGTCACCGCGTTCGCGACGCTGGAGATCAAACAGGGCCAAGGCGCCGACGTACGGGCGCACTTGAGTGGCGTACCGGAGGTGCTCGAACTGCACACCACCACCGGGCACGGGGACATGCTGTGCCGGCTCGTGGCCCGGTCCAACGCGGATCTCCAGCGGGTGATCGACCGGGTTGTCGGATTCGATGGCATCGTCCGGGCCTCCACGGCCATCGTCATGGAGAACCCCGTGCCGCTGCGCGTCATCCCGCTCGTGGAACAGGCGGCGCGCGACACCGACTGAGCCGAGGAGGACGGGTGAGCTTCTGGGAGTACGTGGCCAACCGCCATCAGCAGCTGCTCACCGACGCCTTCCAGCACGTCAGCGCGGTCTTCCAGTGCATGGTCATCGCCACCGTGCTCGGCGTCCTGATCGGCGTCGTCAGCTATCGCAGCGGCTGGGGCTCCTCGGTGGCGATCACCTCCACGGCCACCGTGCTCACCATCCCGTCCCTGGCCGCCATCGGTCTGCTCATCCCGCTGGTCGGCCTGGGCGTCGCGCCCACGGTGATCACGCTGACGCTGTACGGGCTGCTCCCCGTCGTCCGCAACGCGATCGTGGGCCTGCGCGGCGTCGACCCGGCCCTGGTGGACGCGGCGAAGGGCATCGGGATGTCGCGGACCGCGCGGCTGTTCAAGGTGGAGCTGCCGCTGGCCTGGCCGCCGATCCTGACCGGCATCCGGGTCTCCACCCAGATGCTGATGGGGATCGCCGCCATCGCCGCGTACGCCTCCGGGCCCGGCCTCGGCAACGAGATCTTCCGGGGCATCGCCTCGCTGGGCAGCGCCAACGCGATCAACCAGGTGCTCGCGGGCACCCTCGGCATCGTCATCCTCGCCCTCCTCTTCGACGCCGCGTACGTCCTGCTGGGCCGGCTCACCATCCCGAGGGGTATCCGTGTCTGAGACCGCGACCGAGACCGCGTCGGAGCCGGCGGCCACCTCCGGCGCCGCCATCCAGCTGGAGAACCTGTCCAAGCGCTATCCGGGCAACCCGAACCCCGCCGTGGAGAACGTCTCCATGGAGATCAAGGCCGGCGAGACCGTGATCTTCGTGGGCCCGTCCGGCTGCGGGAAGTCCACCACGCTGAAGATGATCAACCGGCTGATCGAACCCACCTCGGGCCGCATCCGGATCGACGACGAGGACGTCACCGACATCGACCCGGTGAAGCTGCGCCGGAAGATCGGGTACGCGATCCAGTCCTCCGGGCTCTTCCCGCACATGACGGTCGCCGAGAACATCGCCCTGGTGCCGAAGATGGTGGGCTGGTCCAAGTCCCGGGTGAAGGACCGGGTCGAGGAGATGCTGGACCTGGTCGGGCTCGACCCGCGCGAGTTCCACGGCCGCTATCCGCGCGCGCTCTCCGGCGGGCAGCAGCAACGCGTCGGCGTGGCCCGGGCGCTGGCCGCCGACCCGCCGGTGCTGCTGATGGACGAGCCGTTCGGCGCGGTCGACCCGATCACCCGCGACCACCTCCAGGACGAGCTGATCCGGCTCCAGCACGAGCTGCACAAGACGATCGTCTTCGTCACCCACGACTTCGACGAGGCGATCAAGCTGGGCGACCGGATCGCGGTGCTGCGCGAGCGCTCGCACATCGCGCAGTTCGACACTCCGGAGGCCATCCTCACCAACCCGACGGACGACTTCGTCTCCGGATTCGTCGGCGCGGGCGCGGCGCTGAAGCGGCTCAACCTGACCCGGGTGCGGGAGGTGGAGATCGCGGACTTCCCGACCGTGACCGTGGACGACCCGCTCCAGTCGATCTTCAACAAGCTGCGCAGCGGCTCGCACAACGAGCTGCTGATGCTGGACCGCCGGGGCCGCCCCTACAAGTGGCTGCGGCGCGGCGACCTGATGCGCGCCCGGGGCTCCCTGGCGCGCGCCGGGCAGCTGGTCCACGACACGGTGACCCGGGACGCGACCCTGCACGACGCGCTGGAGGCGGTGCTCACCGACAGCGGCGGGCGGGTCGCGGTGACCGGCCGGCGCGGCGAGTTCACCGGGGTCGTGGACATGCACACCCTGATGAACTCGGTGCACGAACTCCTGGAGGCGGACCGGCTCGCCGCCATCGAGCACCAGCACGACCTGGAGGAGCTGCGGGTCCACCAGACCGCCGAGGAGCTGGAGGGCGGTGCGGGCGCATGACCCCCGACTCCCCGTCCGGCTCCTCCCGCGCCCCGGGCCGCGAACGGCCGCCGGGCGAGCACGACGTGCGGGGGCACGCCTTCCGCGACGAGGAGGAGGCCGAGCCCGTCCCGCAGCCGGCGAAGCCGGCGCGCCGGATCACCTGGCGCAAGCTGGTGGTGCTCCCGGCGGTCCTCGCGGTCGTGCTGGTCCTCACGTACGTCTGGATCGAGAACGTGCACCTGGACTCGATCGCGGAGAACTCGATCGCCGGGGACACGGTCGAGGTGCGCTGGTGGCAGCATGTGAAGCTGACGGCGATCTCCACGTTCTGGGTGCTGATCATCGCCATTCCGCTGGGCATCGCACTGACCCGGCGCGGGCTGAGCAAGGCGGCCCCCGTGGTGACGGCGATCGCCAACATCGGGCAGGCGACCCCGGCGATCGGTCTGCTGGCGCTGCTGGTGATCTGGCTCGGCATCGGCCCGTCCACCGCGATCACCGGCATGGTGATCTACGCGGTGCTGCCGGTGCTGTCCAACACGGTCGCCGGTCTCAAGGCGATCGAGCCGAACATGGTGGAGGCGGCACGCGGCATCGGCATGTCGGCCATGGGCACTCTGACCAGGGTCGAACTTCCCCTCGCCGTGCCGTTGATCCTGGCCGGGGTCCGGACCGCGCTCGTGCTGAACGTGGGCACGGCGACCCTGGCGACCTTCGGGGGCGGCGGCGGGCTGGGCGACCTGATCACCTCGGGCATCCAGACCCAGCGCATGCCGGTCCTGGTGCTCGGCTCGGTCCTGACGGTGGTGCTGGCGCTCCTGGTGGACTGGCTGGCCTCGCTGGCCGAGGTGGCGCTGACCCCGCGCGGCCTGGAGGTGGGGCGATGAGGACGCGGATGCGCGGGGCTCTCGCGGCGGGGGCCGCGCTGTCCCTGGTGCTGGCCGGGTGCGGGCTGAAGAGCGGGTCGCCGATGGTGGACGACGTGGTGCCCGGGTCGGTCGGGCAGGGGCAGCCGCTGGACGGCGCGTCGCTGACCGTCACCTCGAAGAACTTCAGCGAGAACATCATCCTGGGCCAGATGATCGGGCTGATCTTCAAGGCGGCCGGGGCGGAGGTCCTGGACCGGACGAACCTGCCGAGCTCGATCAGCGCCCGCGAGGCGGTCATCCAGGGCGACGCGGACGCCGAGTACGAGTACACCGGCACCGGCTGGATCACGTACCTCGGGCACGCGAAGCCGATCACCGACCCGATGGAGCAGTGGAAGGCGGTGCGCGACGCGGACCTGAAGAACGGGGTGACCTGGCTGCGGCCGTCCACCCTCAACAACACGTACGCGCTGGCCATCAGCCGCAGGAACAACGCCAGGTACCACCTGAAGACGCTCTCCGACGTGGCCGCCCTGGCGAAGAAGGACCCGTCGGCGGTGACGGTCTGCGTCGAGAACGAGTTCGCCTCGCGCGACGACGGGCTGCCCGGCATGGAGAAGGCGTACGGGATGTCCCTGCCGGCGTCCAACATCCGCAAGATGGACGCGGGCATCATCTACACCCAGGTCTCCACGTCCGACTCCTGCCTGCTCGGCGAGGTCTTCACCACGGACGGGCGCATCAAGGCGATGAACCTGGAGGTGCTGGAGGACGACAAGCACTTCTTCCCCAACTACAACGCGGCGCCCGTGGTGCACACCCCGACGCTGGAGAAGTACCCGGAGATCGCCGGCCTCCTCGATCCGCTCAGCAAGCGGCTGAACACGGAGGTCGCCCAGGTGCTGAACGCCAGGGTGGACGTCGAGGGCCAGGACCCGCACGAGGTGGCGAAGGACTGGCTGATCGCGGAGGGGTTCATCAAGGAGGGCTGACCCGGCCTGCGCCGTTCCCGGTCAGCAGCCGGGGATCTTGCCGCCGTGTTCCAGGGCCCGCAGCGAGTTCACCGCGTTCTTCAGCGTCGTGACCGGGATCAGCCGCAGCCCCTTCGGCAGCTCGGACTTCGCCTCGGAGCACTCCGCCTTCGGTACGAGGAAGACGGTCGCCCCGTCCCGCCGGGCGGCCTGCGTCTTGAGGGAGACCCCGCCGACCGCGCCGACCGTGCCGTCCGCGTCGATCGTGCCCGTGCCCGCGACGGTGCGGCCGCCGGTGAGGTCGCCGCCCGAGCCGTCGCCGTCCAGCTTGTCCACGATGCCGAGCGCGAAGAACAGTCCGGCGCTGGGACCGCCGATGTCCGCCAGGTGCAGGGTGACGTCGACCGAGCCGGGCCTGCGGCCCAGGTAGTTCAGCGCGGCGTCGACGGCGGCGTCCTGCGACTCCGCCATGTCGTCCAGGTTGTGCTTCTCGATCTCCTTCTCGGAGCCGCCGGTCGGGTAGACGGAGTCGCGGGGCAGCACGGCCCGGTCCGTCCGGAACCAGCTGTCCACGACGTCCCCGAGGCCGACGTCCGCCTTCGGGCCCGTCGCCACGATCGTCGTCATCCGCAGCTCGCCCTCGGTGGACCGGGTCGGCACACCCTCGATGCTGATCACCGGGGTGCCGTGGTCGTCCCCGAGCACGTCCGCGGTCGTCCCGGGCTGCGCCAGCGTGAAGGGCAGCGGCGCGAACGCGGCTACGCCGAGGAGGGCGGCTACGGGGAGGGCGGCGAGGGCGAGGCGCTGTCTGGACACCGGTCCAATCTAACGTGCGGCCCGCCCGCCGCTTCGGGCCACCGGGTCCGTCAGCGCAACGCGTCCGCTACCTCACGGGCCGCGTCCACCACCCGGGGTCCCACCCGCTCGGGGACGGAGTCCGCCAGCATCACGACGCCGACGCTCCCCTCAACCCCCGTCACACCCATCAGCGCCGCCGCCGCGCCGGAGGCACCCGCTTCGAGCTCGCCGTGGGTGAGGGTGAAGGCGGTCTCGCCCACCGGCTTCTGGCGGGCGGCGAGGATGGCCCGGCCGGCGGCGCCCCGGTCCAGCGGATGGCGGAAGCCCGCCCGGTAGGCGACGTGGTAGTCGGTCCAGGTCGGTTCGACCACCGCGACGGCCAGCGCGTCGGAGCCGTCGACGAGGGTGAGATGGGCGGTGGCCCCGATGTCCTCGGCCAGCGAGCGCAGCGCCGGCAGCGCCGCCTCGCGGACGAGGGGGTGGACCTGGCGGCCCAGGCGCAGGACGCCGAGGCCCACCCGCGCCCGCCCACCCAAGTCGCGGCGTATCAGGGCGTGTTGCTCCAGCGTGGCCAGCAGACGGTAGACCACGGTGCGGTTGACGCCGAGTTTGTTGGACAACTCGGTGACCGTCAGGCCGTGGTCGGTGTCGGCGAGCAGTTTGAGGACACGCAGTCCTCTGTCGAGCGTCTGGGAGGTCTCCGCGGTCACGACGCCCTCTCCTCCGTGGTGAGCGGCCGCGGCTGTCCCGTGGGATGTGCGCCACCGGTCCCGGGGGCGACGCACGGAGAGGCCGCCGGCCTGGCCAAGGCACCGGCTGCGCTCCGCGGCGGCGTTGCCACGGGGCGTTCACATTTTTTGGACAGTAGCGAGCGAGTCCGCTCAGCGGAAGCCCTCGTCCAGAATCCGGTCTTCCTCAAAAACCCGGTTGCACCGTACGAGCATAAGTGCCGGTCAGCGGCGCGCGAGCGGTTCACTGCGGATCTACGCGCGTCCATGTCGGCCGACTCTCCAGCGACGCTCCGTAGACCGGATGTGAACCACGGTTAACTCACCGTGAAAATTTTTTCGGCCGATTCATTGATCGACAAGGCCCCGGGACCCTGGTGCGAGGGTTCCGGGGCCGGTTGGGCGCCGTACGCGGGTCACCGCATGCGGGTGGCCCACTCCTGGACCTTCTTGATCCGCTGCTCGATCTGCCCGGCGGTGGCCTCCGCGCTCGGCGGCCCGCCGCAGACCCGGCGCAGCTCGGTGTGGATCACGCCGTGCGGCTTGCCGCTCTGGTGGGTGTAGGCGGAGACCATGGTGTTCAACTGCTTGCGCAGGCCGAGCAGTTGCTTGTGCGTGACGACCGGGCGGTCCTGGGCGGGCTTCTCCAGGAGGTCGGCCTCGGAGGCGGGCTTCTGCCGGCTGTGCGCGATCTGCCGGGTCTGCCGCTTCTGGAGCAGCAGCTGGACCTGGTCGGGTTCGAGGAGCCCGGGGATGCCGAGGTAGTCCTGCTCCTCCTCGCTGCCGGGGTGCGCCTGCATGCCGAACTCGGCGCCGTCGTAGAGCACCCGGTCGAAGACCGCGTCGGACTCCAGGGCCTCGAAGGGCAGTTGCTCCTCGGTCTCCTCGTCCTCCAGCCTCTCCGCGTCGGCGAGGAGCTTGTCCTCCTCGGCGAACGGGTTCTCCTCGTCGCTGCCCTTCTTGGGCTTGTCGAGGACGTGGTCCCGCTCGACCTCCATCTCGTTGGCGAATTCGAGGAGCATCGGGATGGTGGGGACGAAGACGGACGCGGTCTCGCCGCGCCTGCGGGAGCGTACGAAGCGGCCGACGGCCTGGGCAAAGAAGAGCGGGGTCGAGATGGTGGTCGCGTACACGCCGACGGCCAGGCGGGGCACGTCGACGCCCTCGGACACCATGCGGACGGCGACCATCCAGCGCGAGTCGTCCTGACTGAACTTGTCGATCTTCTTCGAGGCGGCCTTCTCGTCGGAGAGCACGACGGTGGCCGACTCGCCGGTGACCTTCTTCAGGATCTTGGCGTACGCGCGGGCCGACTCCTGGTCGGTGGCGATGACGAGCCCGCCCGCGTCCGGGATGCCCTTGCGGACCTCGGTGAGGCGCTTGTCGGCGGCGCTCAGCACATTGGGAATCCAGTCGCCGGTGGGCGCCAGGGCGGTGCGCCACGCCTGCCCGATGGCGTCCTTGGTCATCGGCTCGCCGAGCCGGGCCTCGATCTCGTCGCCCGCCTTGGTGCGCCAGCGCATGTTGCCGCTGTAGCTCAGGAAGATCACGGGGCGCACGACGCCGTCGGCCAGGGCGTTGCCGTAGCCGTAGGTGTAGTCGGCGGAGGAGCGCCGGATGCCGTCGTCGCCCTCCTCGTACACGACGAACGGGATCGGGTTGGTGTCCGACCGGAAGGGGGTGCCGGTGAGCGCGAGCCGCCGGGTCGCGGGGTCGAACGCCTCCTGGCACGCCTCGCCCCAGGACTTGGAGTCACCGGCGTGGTGGATCTCGTCGAGGATGACCAGGGTCTTGCGCTGCTCGCACCGGTTGCGGTGCAGCATCGGGCGGACGCCGACGCCCGCGTAGGTGACGGCGACCCCGTGGTACTCCTTGCTCAGCGGACCCGCGCTGTAGTCGGGGTCCAGCTTGATCCCTATCCGGGCGGCCGCCTCGGCCCACTGCTTCTTCAGATGCTCGGTGGGCGCGACGACGGTGACCTGCTGCACGACGTGGTGGTGCAGCAGCCAGGACGCGAGCGTCAGCGCGAAGGTGGTCTTCCCGGCGCCGGGGGTGGCGACGGCGAGGAAGTCGCGCGGCTGCTCCTGGATGTACTTCTCCATGGCGCCCTGCTGCCAGGCTCGCAGCTTTCCGGCCGTGCCCCAGGGGGCGCGGCCGGGGAAGGCGGGTGAGAGGTGGTGGGAGGCGGTAGTAGTCACGGTCTCCGGTTCGGGTCTCTCGGGTACGTGGGCGCTGTCCGCGCGGGCCGGACCGGCTCCGCACGCGATACGACAACCGGGCCACCCTACCGGTGCGAGTGCCCCGCACCACGGCGTACCGCGCCACCGCACACGCAAGTGCGACGGCTCTCACACGAGGCCGGCCACCAGTTCGCGCAACCCCTTCGCGATGACCGCGACCTCATCGGCCTCACCCGTCGCGACCGCGATGACCAGGCGTTCCGCCGCGTCGATGTCGGGCCGGAGGTCGACCCCGTTCATGGCGAGAAAGGTGACGCAGGACAGCCAGGCGGTACGTTTGTTGCCGTCGAAGAACGGGTGGTTGACCGCCAGCGACTGCAGGAGCGCGGCCGCCTTGTCGAGGACGTCCGGGTACGCCTCCTGCCCGAACATGGACGCCGACGGCCGGTGAGCGGCCGACTCCAGAAGTCCTGCGTCGCGAAGCACGACCCGCATGTCGGGGCAGGCGTGCTCGGCGATGACGAGAACGTCCTCGGAGCTCAGGTAGACACAGCTCACTTCAGCCGCTCCATGAGCTCACTCCACTTGGCGGCCTGCTCCTGTGCCGTCCGGCGGACGATGGCCTGCTGTGCGGTCCGGGCCAGGTAGTCGTCCACGGCCTTGAGCAGGAGGGCGTGCATGCTCGTGCCCTCCTGCTCGGCACGCTGCTTGAGGGCTTCGGTCTGGTCGTCGCGGAGACGCAGGTTCATGGCCATACCAGAACGGTACCATCGGTGGGGTCAAACTGGTACCACTCACCGTTCCCGCACCCGGCCCGCCACCCACGCCCCCGCCAGGGCCACCACGGCCATCGGGAAGAAGACGACCGCGAAGGCGGCCGGGTGGGAGCTGGTCGCGGCCTTCTCCGTGACGTCCATCGTGCCGCCGCCCAGGGCCGCGAAGGCGGCGCCGCCCGCGGCCAGCAGGAGGACGTTGGACAGGCCGTCGGAGATCTGGAGGGCGGCCGAGTTGGCCCCGGCCTCCTCGGGGGCGGACAGCTTCAGGAGCAGCACGCTGGTGGAGGCGATCACCACGCCCATGCCGAAGCAGCCGAAGGCCCAGGCGACGGCCACGGTCCAGACCGGCACGGAGGTGATGAGCACGGCCGGGGCCGCCGCGATGGACACGGCGACCAGGACCATGGCGCCGACCATCAGGGGCTCGCGGTGCGGTTCCAGGCGGGGCCGGGACTGCACGTACGAGCCCAGGGCCCAGGTGCCGCCGCCGGCCGCCAGGGAGAGGCCCGCCAGGGTCGGGGACAGGCCGCGCTGGGTGACCAGCATCAGCGGGACGAACGATTCCGCGGCGATGAACGACCCGGCCGCGACGCCCCGCAGCAGCACCACCGCGGGCAGCCCGCGCGCCGCGCGCCACGTGCCGTGGGGCAGCAGGCCCCGGATCGCGGGGGCGAGCAGCGCGGCCCCGGCGGCGGCCGGCAGCAGCGAGAGCCAGTTCCGCTCCTGGCCGGCGTACTGGAGGAGCCCGGCGCCCAGCGAGATGCCCAGCGCGAGCGCGATGCGCCGGCGGTCGTACGCCTCCACCGGCGCCTCCGGGTCCGCCGGGCCGGACGCCATGCGCCGGATCTCCGGGAGCGCGAGTGCGAGGGGGAAGACGATCAGGACCGGGATGCCGACGAAGACCCAGCGCCAGCCCAGGTGCTCGGTGACACTGCCGGCGGCGAGCGGCCCGACGACCGAGGGGATGACCCAGCTCGCGGCGAACGCGGCCAGGATCGCCGGCCGCAGGTGCTCCGGGTAGGCGCGGCTGATCACCACGTACAGCGCGACGATCACCAGCCCGCCGCCGAGCCCCTGGACGGCGCGGCCCGCGATGAACATCCACATCGAGCCCGCGGTCCCGGACAGCAGGAGCCCCGCCGCGAAGGCGCTGATCCCGGTGGCCAGCGGGGCGAGCGGCCCGCGCCGGTCGGCCCACTGCCCGGACAGCACCATGGCGAAGAGGCTGGTGGTGAAGTACGCCGAGAACGCGTACGCGTACAGCGGGATGCCGTGCAGCTCACGCGCGGCGACCGGCATCGCGGTCCCGACGGCGGTCGCCTCGAAGGCGATCAGGAACACCACGGAGACGATGCCGATGCTGAGCGCCCGGTACGTCCGCCCGAGAATGCCCTCCGGCAGCACGGGCCCCACCGCGGCGGGGGCGTCGACGTCTTCGATGAGGGGCGGGACATCGGCGTCGCGCGGTTCCAGGGCGGTCATGAGCCAAGAGTAAGGGGCGAAACGCCTGATGAACCCTGTCGGTGGTCCGCCCCGGCCTCGGCCGTTGGTCCTACGTCCCCGCGCCGGACGTGAACGGCGTATGGCAGTCGCGTTGCACGCCGGCCGGAACCCTTGAGCGCCCCGCGCGGCCGGGCCTACGGTCGGTTCGGCGACACCACGCAGGACCGTGTGCCCGAGAGGCTCAGGGGCTCGACTGCAACTCGAGTTACACCGGTTCGAATCCGGTCACGGTCTCCATGTGACCGCCCGCCCCCGCTTCGGGGGCGGGCGGTTTCCGTGTGCGGGGCGTCTCAGCCCTTCGGGGCCGCGACCGCCGCCTGGGGGCGGATCGGGAGACGGTTGACCGGGCGGCCGGTCGCCGCGCGGACCGCGGCGGCCACCGCGGCCGGGGAGGTCACGACCGGGACCGCCGAGGCGGGCTTCGCGCCGAACGGGGCGACCACGTCCCGCTCCTCGACCAGCTTCACGATGCGGATCTCCGGCGTGTCCAGCGAGGTCGGCAGGGCGTAGCCCGTGAGGTCCGGGTGGCGGACCAGGCCGCGGGCGGTGCGGAGGTTCTCGGTGAGGGCGGCGCCGATGCCCTGGGTGACGCCCGCCTCGATACGGGTCGCCAGCTGGGACGGGTTGAGGACGCGGCCGACGTCCTGGGCGACGGCCATCTCGACCACCCGGACCGAGCCCAGCTCGATGTCGACGTCCACCACCGCGCGGACCGCGCAGAAGGCCATGCCCACGAAGGCGTCGCCCTGCCCGGACCCGTCCAGCGGTTCGGTGGGGTGCGGGCGGCACTGGGCGGTGGCCCACAGCTCCTTGCCGTCCAGCGCCTCCGACACGGTCGTCGAGAGCACCCCGTCGTACGAGGTGATCTTGCCGTCCGTGATCTGGAGCAGCTCCGTGGACATCCCGAACTGGTGCGCCAGGGGCTGGAGGAGTTGGGTGCGGACCATCTTCGCGGCCCGTTCGACCGCTCCGGCGGAGACCCAGGTGTGGCGGCCGTGCGTGGCAGCGCCCGCCGGGGGCTGGTCGGTGTCGACGGAGGCGACGTGCACCTCCTCGACGCCGAGGGTCTCCTGGACGACCTGCCGGGCCAGCGTGGAGAAGCCCTGGCCGGTCTCGACGGCCGCGCAGATGACGGTGGCGACCGAGTCGTGGACCCGGACCGTGGCCGTGGACACCTCGTCGGCGCCCTCCGCGCCCAGCATGTGGACCATGCCCAGCGCGTATCCGACACCCCGCCGCACCGCGCCCGGTTCGCCCGCGCCCTCGGGCCCGCCCGGCAGCAACCAGTCGTCCTCCGGGGCGTCCTTCGGCAGGGCGGGCAGCGGGTGGTCCCGGACGGCGGTGAGCAGTTCGGCGACGGGCGCGGGGCAGGTCACGGTCTGCCCGGTCGGCAGGATGTCGCCGGTGGCCAGCACGTTGCGCATGCGCAGCTCGGCCGGGTCGATCCCCAGCTTCGCGGCCAGCTTGTCCATCTGGCCCTCGTAGGCGGCGCAGACCTGCATCGCGCCCTCGCCCCGGACATGGCCGGAGGGCGGGTTGTTCGTACGGACGGCCCACCCCTCGATGAAGGCGTGCGGGACGACGTACGGGCCGCAGGCGAAGGCGACCGCGGCGGCCAGCGACTCCGACGAGGCGTCCGCGTAGGCGCCCGCGTCCAGCAGGATCTGGGCCTCCACCTTGACCAGGCGCCCCTCCGCGTCCGCGTGGTGGCGGTAGCGCAGCAGGGTCGGGTGGCGGTGGGCGTGGCCGAGGAACGACTCCTCGCGGGTGGCGGCCAGCTTGACCGGGCAGCCGGTGCGCAGGGCGAGCAGGCCCAGCGGCAGCTGGAAGGCGGGGTCCTCGCGGTCGCCGGTCGCGCCGGGCACGCCGGTGACGACGACCTTGACCCGCTCCGGTTCGAGGCCGAAGCAGGCGGCGGCCAGGTCGCGGTCGGTGTGCGGGTCCGTGGACGCGGTGTACAGCTCGACGCCGCCGTCCGGGCGGGGCACGGCGAGCCCGGCCTCCGCGCCGATCGGGGCGGGGTCCTGCCGTCCGATGCGGTACAGCCCGTCCACGACGACCTCGCCGGCCGCCTCCGGGTCGCCGTAGCGCAGCGGGATGTGGCGGATGAGGTTGCCGTCGGGGTGCAGGGGCTCGGCCTCGAACGCCTTCTCCGGGTCGGTGACCGGGTCCAGTACCTCGTACTCGACGGCGATCGCGGCGGCGGCGAGCCGGGCGGTGTCGGGGTGGTCGGCGGCGACCGCGGCGATCGGCTCGCCGTGGTGGCGGACCAGGTCGGAGGCGAAGACGGGGCGGTCCACGACCTTGCGGCCGTACAGGGCCTCGCCCGGGACGTCCTCGTGGGTGACGACCGCGCGCACCCCGGGCATCTCGACGGCGGCCGAGGTGTCGATGGAGACGATGCGGGCGTGCGCGTGCGGGGAGCGCAGGACGGCCGCCCAGAGCAGGCCCTCGGCCCACAGGTCGGCGGCGTACGGGAAGGTGCCCTCGGTCTTGGCGCGGGCGTCGGCCGGCGGCAGCGAGGCGCCGATGCCGAGCCGCGGCTGCTCGGCCTCGGGTCCGCCCGGGCCGGCCGGCGACGGGATGCTGATCGTCGTGGGGGTGGCGCCGGCCGCGTCGTTGCTCACGCCATGCCTCCGTCCTGCTGGTGGGCCTGCACACTACCGGCGCCCGGTGCCGCCTGGTGCGGGATGCGGGGCTCCTCCGGCTCCTCGGCCCCGGACTCCTCGGCGGCCGCGCGGGCCGCGATGACCTCGTTGACCGCGTCCAGGACGCCCCGGTAGCCGGAGCAGCGGCAGAGGTTGCCGCACAGCGCCCGCCGGGTCTCCAGCTCGCTGGGGCGGTGGTTGCCCTCCAGGAGGTCGTGGACGGTCATCGCCATGCCGGGGATGCAGAAGCCGCACTGGACGGCGCCGCAGTCCGCCAGTGCCCGCTGCACGTCGGACGGTTCCCCGTCGACGGCCAGGCCCTCGACCGTACGGACCTCGCTGCCGGCGGTGGTGGCGGCGGGGACCAGGCAGGAGGCGACGAGCCGGCCGTCCACCTGGACGTTGCACGCCCCGCACTCGCCCTGCGAGCAGCCGTCCTTGGCGCCGGCCAGGCCGAGGCGTTCGCGCAGCACGTAGAGCAGGGACTCGCCGATCCAGGCGTCCGTGACGGGCCGGTCGACGCCGTTGACGTGCAGCGTGTACGAGGCGGCGGGGTGCTCGCTGGGCGGCGGGGGCCCCTCCGGGGCGTCGGGCGCCGGGGGCGCCGCTGTGCCGTGGTCCGCGTCGGCCTCGGCGCCCGCGTCCGCGACGGGCTCCTCGTCCCGGCCCGCCAGGTCGGGAGCCGCCTGCACAGGCTCGGGGACCGGCTCCGCGCCGGGCGCCGCGACGTCCTCCGCCTCCGGGCCAGGGGCGGGCCGCTCGCCCTCGGCGGCCTCCGCCGCCTCGGGAGCGCTCTCGGCAGGGGCGCCGGCGGACGTGTCAGCCGGGCCTCCGGCCAGGGCGTCGGCCGTGACGCCCACCGCTTCATGGGCCGGTACGCCTGACAGCCCGTCGGCCGGGACGCCGGCCTCCGCGTCGGCCGGGACATCGGCGGGTTCACCCGCCTCCGGCTCCGCGGCTCCGGCCGCGTCCGGCACCGCCCAGGGTGCCGGGGCGCCGCCCGGCAGCGTGGCCGGGCGGTCCGCGTACCAGTCGGCGGCGGGGGGCGGGGTGTACAGCTCGCCGGAGTCGTCCGAGAGCGGGGCGGCCGGGGCCGGCCAGGACGAGGTGTCCACCTGCCACTGGCCCGTGGCGGCCGGGTCCGTACCGTACGGCTCCTGGTACGAGCCGGTGTGCTGCTCGGGCTCGGGGTGCGGATAGCCGTAGCCGGACTGCTGGTTCGGGTCGGGCCAGTGCACCGCGTCCGGTGCGGGCTGCTGCTCCGGGGTCTGGACGGACCAGTTGCCGGTGGCCGCCGGGTCGAGGCCGGCGGCCGGGGTCAGCGGCAGGATCATCGGCGGGGTGTAGCCGTGGCCGGGCGCGGCCAGCGGGATGTCCGCCAGGTCCTCCGGCGGCAACTGGACGAAGGCCGTCGCGTCGCCGTCGTAGTCGCCCTGCGGGGTCGGCTGCCAGCCCCCGTGCTGCTCGGCGGGGTTCTCCTTGCTCACGACAGTGCCCTCCCCAGCGCGCGTCGGGCGAGCGCGGCGACGGTGCGCCGCAGGTGCAGTACGGCGGGGGACAGCGGTGGTGCCTCTCCCCCGTCGGCGGGTGGTTCGGGGTCCGGGATGCAGGCGGCCGCGACGTACTCGCCGAAGGCGGCCAGCGCGTCGGGCGCGAGGCCGCGCGCCCCGTCCCAGTCGATCAGCGAGGCGATCCAGCGCTCCGCCTCCAGCGGGCGCAGCGGCATCGGTGCGATGGCGCCGACCGCGCAGCGCACTCCGCGCCTGGCCGGGTCGAGCACGATCGCGACGGAGGCGGTGGCGCGGCCGGGTCCGGTGCGGCCGGTGGCCTTGAGGAACACCTGCGGGGCGTGCAGCAGGGGCACCCGGACGAAGCCGATCAGCTCGGCGGGCTCCAGCATCTCGCGGCCGGCCAGCAGGTGGGAGACGGGGATCTCGCGGCGGGCTCCGCCGGGTCCGGCGATGACGAGCTCGGCCTCCAGGGCGGCGAGCACCGGCAGCGCGTCCCCGGTCGGGGCGGCGGTCGCGATGTTGCCGCCGAGCGTGCCGGCGTTGCGGATCTGCGGGGGGCCCGCGGCGCGGGCGGAGGCGGCGAGCGCGGGGATCAGGGCGGCGAAGTCGGGCCGCCCCATGCGGGCGTGGGTCAGGCCGGCGCCCAGCAGGGCGTGCCCGTCCTGGTAGTGCCAGCCGCGCAGCTCGCTGATCCGGCCGAGTCCGACCAGGCCGGAGGGGCGCAGGAGCCCCTTGTTGACGGCCGACATCAGGTCCGTGCCGCCTGCCACGGGGACGGCGGCCGGCATGGCGCCGAGTGCCGCCACCGCCTCGTCCAGCGAGGCAGGCAGCGTCACGGACTGCGTCGCCTGCGGTGCGTGCGTGGTCAACCCAGCTGCCCCTTCCCGGTGTCCCGGCGCTCCCGCCTGTTTCGCCGTACGGTACGTGCTCGAAGCCCGGACGTGGCAACTCTGGCACATCTTCGGACCGGCCCGACGCGCAGGTCCGCGAAGGGTGTATCCGTCCATGGTCAGGGTAATGGTCCGGTTTTCGGGCCGGTTCGGCGGTGAGCACCCTTTGCCGGTCTTCCGCATGTCCGTACCGCTTTCTCTGTCGCCGGGGCGGCGCCGCTCCGAACGGCCGCCGCCACCACGGTCGCAGGGGCCGTGGTGGCGGGAGAGCGGGTCGGGGCCGGGCTCACACGTTCGGGGGTGCCCCCTCGATCGGGCGTCCGAGGACGCCGGGGCGCTTCTGCCAGGGGAGCGGTCCGGACGGCGGCCGGTAGCCGACGCCGAGGGCGTCCAGCCGGGCGTAGTGGGCGGTCATCCGGCTCTCGAACCCGGCGAAGTCCCGCTCGTCCGGGGCGGGCAGGGCGGACCAGGCGACCTCGGCGAAGGCGGCGAGGCGGGGGAAGACCTGGTAGTCGACGCGGGCCCGGTTCTGCATGACCTCGGACCAGGCGTTGGCCTGGGTGCCGATGACGTGCCGGGCCGCCTCCTCGCTCAGGGACGGCGGCACGGGTTCGAAGCGGTAGACGTCCTCCAGGGTGCGGACGTATCCGATGGGCATCGGCTCGTCGGGGCCGCCGTGCTGACGGTGGTCCAGATAGACCTGCTGCTCCGGGCACATGACCACGTCGTGCCCGGCCTCGGCGGCCGCGATGCCGCCCGCGTAACCGCGCCAGGAGGAGACGGCGGCGCCGGGCGCCAGGCCGCCCTCCAGGATCTCGTCCCAGCCGATGAGGCGGCGCCCCCGCGCGGTGAGCCAGGTGTCGAAGTGGCGGATGAACCAGGACTGCAGCTCGTCCTCGTCGGCCAGTCCGAGCTCCGCGATGCGGGCCTGCGCGGCGGGCGACCGCTTCCACTGGTCCTTGGGGCACTCGTCGCCGCCGACGTGGACGAACGGCGAGGTCTCCGGCGGGAAGAGTTCGAGGATCTCCTCGAAGACGCCCTCGTAGAACCGCAGGACGTGGTCGGCGGGGGCCAGGACGTTCGGTGTGATGCCCCAGTTGTCCCAGACGCCGAGCGCCGAGGTGTCGACGACGTCCGTGTTGCCCAGCTCCGGGTAGGCGCTGATGGCGGCCTGCGAGTGGCCGGGGATGTCGATCTCGGGGACGACCCGGATGTGCCGGGCGGCGGCGTAGGCGACGATCTCGCGGATGTCGTCCTGGGTGTAGTAGCCGCCGTGCGGGGTCTCGTCCCACAGTTCGGAGGCCCGGTGCCCGTACTTCGTACGCGGGCGCCAGGCGCCGGCCTCGGTGAGGCGCGGGTACCGCTTGATCTCGACGCGCCACCCCTGGTCGTCGCTGAGGTGGAAGTGGAAGACGTTCAGCTTGTGGGCGGCCAGCAGGTCGAGGTAGCGCAGGACGTCGTCCTTGGGCATGAAGTGCCGTGCCACGTCGAGCATCAGGCCGCGCCAGCCGAAGCGGGGCGCGTCCTCGATGTCGGTGAACCCGAAGCCGCGGACGGCGGCCTCGCCCACGGGCGCCCGGCGGAACGCCTCGGGGCCCAGCAGCTGGCGCAGGGTCTGGGCGCCCCAGAAGACCCCGGCCGGGCTGCCGCCGGCGATGAGGACGCCCTCGTCGGGCGTGGTGGTCAGCCGGTAGCCCTCGGCGGGCAGTCCGGCGTCGATGCGCAGCTCGACGGCGCGCCGGGTGCGCCCGGGGCCGGGGGCGAAGGGGAACCCGAAGGCGGCGCCCAGGGTGGCGCGCAGCCAGCGTTCGGTGGTCTCGGTGCCCGGGGCCGCCGCGATGGTGGTGGACGCGTCGAGGACGGTCGCGCAGCGCCCCCGTCCGTCGGCACGCAGGGGCGCCGGGATCAGTTCCATGGCCATGACGTCAGTCCTTAACCGCTCCGCCCAGTCCGGAGACCAGGCGTCGCTGTACGAGTACGAAGAAGACCAGCACGGGCACGGTCATCACCGTCGAGGCTGCCATGATCCCGCCCCAGTCGTTCTCGTCGGGTTTGAAGAAGACCAGCAACGCCATCGGGAGCGTCGACTGGGAGGTGTCGCTGATGATGAACGACTTCGCGAACAGGAAGTCGTTCCAGGTGGAGATGAACGAGAAGACGCTCGTCGCCACGAGGCCGGGGAAGACCAGCGGGAAGAGGATCTGCCACAGGAAGCGGGTGCGGCTCGCCCCGTCGATGTACGCGGCCTCCTCCAGGGCGTCCGGCACGGCCCGGACGAAGCCGCGCAGCATCCAGATGGCGAACGGCAGCGAGAACGCCAGGTGCGGCAGGATCAGCGAGCCGAGCGTGTTCAGCTGGCCGAAGTCCCGCATCAGGAAGAACAGCGGGATCGTCAGCGCCTCGACCGGCACCATCTGCGCCACCAGGAACATGATCAGCAGCGTGGTCCGGAAGCGGAACCGGAACCGGGTGACCGCCGTGGCCGCCAGGAACGCGATGAGCGCGGAGGCGACGACGACGGTACCGGCGACGAGCAGGCTGTTCAGGAAGTAGCGCCCGAAGTCCTGCTGCTGGAAGACCCGCCGGAAGGAGTCCAGGGACGGCGACAGGGTCCAGGGCCGGGGGTGCGCGGACTGGATCTCGCCCGCCGGTTTGAGGGCGGAGAGCACCATCCAGTACAGCGGGAAGGCGACGGCGGCGGCGATGAGCAGGGCCGCGGCCTCGGCGGCGAGCCGGCCCGGCCGGCGGACGGGCGAACGGGCGGGCAGGCTCACAGTTCCTCCCCCTGACGGCGTACGAGACGCAGGTACACGAGCGTGACGGCGAGCAGGATCAGCAGCATCACGACGCCGATCGCGGAGCCGAGGCTGTACTGCGAGGAGGCGAACGCCTTCTGGTACGCGTACACGTTGAGCACCAGGTTCTGCCCGGCGATCCCGCCGCCGTTGGTCATGACGTAGATCTGGGTGAACACCTTGAAGTCCCAGATGACCGACTGGATGGTGACGACGGTCAGGAGCGGCCGCAGCATCGGGACCGTGACGGAACGCCAGGTCCGCCACTGCGAGGCCCCGTCCAGCGCCGCGGCCTCCAGCACCTCGGCGGGGATCGCCCGGATTCCCGCGTACACGGTGACCATCACGAACGGGAAGGAGCACCACAGGACTTCGAGGAGCACCAGCGCGAAGGCGCTGTAGCGCCCGTACGTCCACGAGTGGTCACCGAGCCCCAGAATCCGGTTGACCGGGCCGAAGTCGGCGTCGAAGAGGAAGACCCAGACCGTCGACCCGGTGATCGCGGGCGTCGCCCAGGCGCCGAGCGCGGCCAGCATGAGGGCGAGCCGGGGCACGGCCCGTATCCGGGTCAGCAGGACGGCCAGCGCGCAGCCGGTGAGCAGGGTGGCCAGCACGCAGGCCGCGGCGAAGACCACGGTGGCGAGGAGGACCTGCCAGAACTGGCCGTCCCCGAACAGGGTGGTGTAGTTGCCGAACCCCTGGAAGGTGGCCGGTTCGCCACCGCTGACCTGGGCCTGGGTGTACTCCAGGAAGGAGATCAGGCCGAGCTGGTAGATCGGGTAGACCAGGAGCCCGCCGAGCAGGACGAGCGCGGGCAGCAGATAGAGCCAGGGGGTCCAGCCCGGCCGCCGGGCCGGGGAGGCGGGGCGGCGGCGCGGACCGGTCGCGGGACGCGTCTTGTACGCCGTGCTGTTCGCGGTCATCGTCAGCCCGCTTCGGCGAACGCCGCGTCCATCTTCTTCGCGGCGTCGTCGGCCGCCTTCGCCACGTCCTTACGGCCGCTGACGATCTCCTGGAACATGGTGGGCAGGATCAGCGAGGAGTCGATCTGCCCCCAGGCCGGGGAGGCGGGGACGAACTTGGCGCCGGCGCCGAGCGTCTTGACGAAGGGCTCGACGAAGGGCTCGCGCTTCGCGGCGGCGGCGCGCACGTCGGTGTAGGTCGGCAGGAAGCCCATCGCGTCGAACATGCGGGCCTGGGACGCCTTGCCGGTCAGCTCCTTCATCAGGCCGACGGCCAGGCTGCGGTGCTCGCTGCTCTTCAGCACGCCGATGTTGTTGCCGCCGGCGAACGCGGGCGCGACGGACCCTTCGGCGACGCCGGGCAGCGGGACGACCGCGTACGTGCCCTTGACGCTGCCGGCCTCGACGGCCGCGTGGCTGAAGTCGCCGCCGATGGCCATGGCGGCCTTGCCGGACGCGAAGGCGGTGACGGTCGCGTTGCCGCCCATCGCCGCGCACTTGGCGGGCGGGCAGTTGGCGTCGCCGAACAGCGAGGTGTACGCCTCGATGCCCTTGCGGGCCTTCGCGCTGTTGATGGCCGCCTTGTACGAGGAGCCGTCCCGGTCGGCCAGTTCGCCGCCGTGGGCCCAGATGAACGGCATCGCGCCGTAGGTGTAGGCGCCGCCGACGGCGAGCCCGTACAGGTCCGGCCGCTTCCGGTGGATCTTCCTGGCGGTGGAGATCAGTTCGGCCTGGGACTTGGGCGGTGCGATGCCCAGGTCCGCGAAGACGTCGGTGCGGTAGTACAGCGCCCGGACGCCGACGAAGAGCGGGGCCCCGTAGACCTTGCCGTCGACCGTCACGGACTGCTCGGCGGCCGGGTCGGTGTCCTTCGCGTCCGCCCAGGCTCCGAACTCGGACGTGATGTCGGCGAGCCCGCCGTCCTTGACGTACCCGGCGGTGTCGGTGTTGCCGTACTCGATGAGGTCGGGGGCGCTCTTCGGGTCGTTGAAGGCGGCCTTGACGCGCTGGGCGCGGGTCTCGACCGGGATGTACTCGATCTCGACCTCGGCGCCCTCGTGGGCCTTCTCAAAGGCGGCGACCGCGGTGTCGACCACCTTCTCCTTCGGCTTGTTGCCGACCTCCTGGAACAGCCAGACACGCAGCGTGCCGGTCTTCTCGTCGCCCTTGGCACCGGTGTCGGAGGTCTGCGGGGCACAGGCGGTGGCGGTGAGGCCCGCCAGGACGAGCGCCGCGGCGGGAGCGGCGATTCGGGCAGAGAACTTCATCCGGGAACCCCTACCGGTCAGCGTTGCAGCATGCGCAACGCGTGTTTCGTTCTGCACAACAGGCAGGAGAGTAGGTGGGGTCCGGGACGGCGACAAGTGGTCTGCACCACCTCTGCACCACTCCGTGACCTCGCGGAGCAGCCCGTGCAACGGCATGCGAAAGACCCCCGGGGCACGCGGATGCGCACCCCGGGGGTCTCCCGGACGTTCAGCTGCGGGCCGTACCGGTGGCCGCTACTTCTTGTCCTTGCCGCCCTTGCCCTTGTCGCCGCCGGCGCCCATGGACTCGTAGATCTCCTTGCACATCGGGCAGACCGGGTACTTCTTGGGGTCGCGCCCCGGTACCCAGACCTTTCCGCACAGTGCGACCACGGGAGTGCCCTCCAGGGCGCTCGCCATGATCTTGTCCTTCTGGACGTAATGGGCGTAGCGCTCGTGGTCGCCGTCGCCGTTCGACACCTGTGGCGTCGGCTCCACGAGGGTTCCGGTACCTGCCCCGCGCTCGGGCTCAAGAGTGCTCATAACCGCCAAGCGTACTGAAGAACGGGACATCAGTTCAGCGAAGGGTCGTCCGGATACGTGGCGATCATGGCCAGTTCGCTGCGCTGCCGGCGCAGGACCGCACGCCACAGGCCCTCCGGGCGCGGCGAGGACACGTCACCGGGCTCCGATTCCACCACGTACCAGGCGCCCTCGGACAGCTCGCGCTCCAGCTGTCCCGGCCCCCAGCCCGCGTACCCGGCGAAGATCCGCAGCGAGCCCACGGCCGCCGCCAGCAGCTCGGGCGGCGCCTCCAGGTCCACCAGCCCGATCGCCCCGTACACCCGGCGCCAGCCGAGGGGCCCCTCGCCGCCGGGGATCACCGCGACCCCGAGGGCGGAGTCCAGCGAGACCGGACCGCCCTGGAAGACGACCTCCGGCTCGCCGGTCAGCCCGGCCCAGCCCGCCAGGATGTCCACGACGCCCACCGGGGTGGGGCGGTTGAGGACCACGCCGAGGGAGCCCTCCTCGTCGTGGTCGAGGAGCAGCACGACCGCGCGGTCGAAGTTCGGGTCCGCCAGGGCGGGCGCGGCCACGAGCAGCCGCCCTGTGAGCGAGGACACCTCGGTCATGGCAGAAATGATCCCGCATCCGCGGCCTCGGCGGGGGCCAAGTGACGTGGTCGTCGCGTTCGGTGCCCGAGCGCAGCTCAGGGCGCACGGGTGCACGAGGAGCGCACGACCGGGCCGCCGATCCGGACGGTGACCCTCCGCACGTCCCGCGCAGCAGAGCGTGTCGAGGCGGATTCACGACGTTCGTACACCACCCGTTCCCTTACGGAACGGGGGTGCGGGGCCATTACCCTTTCGTTTGGCCCCCCTGCCCGACCACTCCGGAACGCGAGATTCATGACCGGCACAGACGATGTCCTGCTTGTCCACGGCGGAACCCCGCTGGAGGGCGAGATCCGCGTCCGAGGCGCCAAGAACCTGGTGCCCAAGGCGATGGTCGCCGCGCTGCTCGGCAGCGGGCCCAGCCGGCTGCGCAACGTGCCCGACATCCGCGACGTACGCGTGGTGCGCGGGCTGCTCCAGCTGCACGGGGTGACGGTCCGCCCCGGCGAGGAGCCGGGCGAGCTGGTCCTGGACCCCACGCACGTCGAGAGCGCCAACGTCGCCGACATCGACGCCCACGCGGGCTCCTCGCGCATCCCGATCCTGTTCTGCGGTCCGCTGCTGCACCGCCTGGGCCACGCCTTCATCCCGGGGCTCGGCGGCTGCGACATCGGCGGCCGGCCGATCGACTTCCACTTCGACGTGCTGCGCCAGTTCGGCGCGACCATCGAGAAGCGGGCGGACGGGCAGTACCTGGAGGCCCCGCAGCGGCTGCGCGGCACCAAGATCCGGCTGCCGTACCCCTCGGTGGGCTCCACCGAGCAGGTGCTGCTGACCGCGGTGCTCGCCGAGGGCGTCACGGAGCTGTCCAACGCGGCCGTGGAGCCGGAGATCGAGGACCTGATCTGCGTCCTGCAGAAAATGGGCGCGATCATCTCGATGGACACCGACCGGACCATCCGGATCACCGGTGTGGACCGCCTCGACGGCTACACCCACCGTGCCCTCCCGGACCGCCTGGAGGCCGCCTCCTGGGCGTCCGCCGCACTGGCGACCGAGGGCAACATCTACGTCCGGGGCGCCCAGCAGCGCTCGATGATGACGTTCCTGAACACCTACCGCAAGGTGGGCGGCGCCTTCGAGATCGACGACGAGGGCATCCGCTTCTGGCACCCGGGCGGCGCGCTCAACGCCATCGCGCTGGAGACGGACGTGCACCCCGGTTTCCAGACGGACTGGCAGCAGCCGCTGGTGGTCGCGCTGACGCAGGCCGCGGGCCTCTCCATCGTCCACGAGACGGTGTACGAGTCCCGGCTCGGCTTCACCTCCGCGCTGAACCAGATGGGCGCGCACATCCAGCTCTACCGCGAGTGCCTGGGCGGCTCGGACTGCCGCTTCGGCCAGCGCAACTTCCTGCACTCCGCTGTCGTGTCGGGCCCCACGGAGCTCCAGGGCGCGGACCTGGTCATCCCGGACCTGCGCGGCGGCTTCTCGTACCTGATCGCCGCCCTGGCGGCCCAGGGCACCTCCCGGGTGCACGGCATCGACCTGATCAACCGGGGCTACGAGAACTTCATGGACAAGCTGGAGAAGCTGGGCGCCAAGGTGGAGCTGCCGGGCGGCTCGCTCGTCTGAGGGCCCTCAGCGGCCGCTGGCGGGCCGAATGCCGAAGGGCGGCCACCCCTGGAGGGGGTGGCCGCCCTTCGTCGTGCCCAGGGGTCTTACTTGCCCTTGGCGGCTTCCTTGAGCTTGGAGCCCGCGGAGACCTTCACGCTGTAGCCGGCCGGGATGTTGATCGGGTCGCCGGTCTGCGGGTTACGAGCGGTGCGAGCGGCACGGTGGGTGCGCTCGAAGGTCAGGAAACCGGGGATGGTGACCTTCTCGTCGCCCTTGGCGACGACCTCACCGACGGTCTCGGCGAGAGCGGCCAGCACGGCGTCGGCGTCCTTGCGGGTCACCTCGGCACGGTCGGCCAGGGCGGCCACCAGCTCACTGCGGTTCATGTTGTTACTCCCGTGTTCTTCTTGCCTGTGAGGCGTGAGATCGAAGCCGATGCTGCCAGGGCCCTCGGACAGTCCCCGTACCCGGGTCCGCCCTTGAGAGGGTCCGGTAGACCTCGCGCCCTGTGGGGTCTCCCCTGGACGTAGTCCTTGAGGAAGCATCCTGCCCCCACCTGCGGCGGGAAAGCCAATCCGGCACCCTCCGGGAGCCGCGCGAACAGCACCACTGCCTCGTCGTGGTGACGTCCCGTCGACTCCCCCAGAGCCGTCCGCAGCATTGCGGGGCTCTGCGGGACGCGTCGCCCGCCCACCCTAAAGGGGCGTTTGGGGCGCCGCGACCCGCGACGCGCCGTAGTCAGACGGACGTGGGCGCCGTCACAGTGGCTCCGGCGGCCCGCGCGGCGTCCCGGACGGCACCGGCGACCGCACCGGCGACCTTGTCGTTGAAGACCGACGGGATGATGTAGTTCGCGTTCACCTCGTCCTCGGCGACCACGTCGGCCAGGGCGCGCGCGGCGGCGAGCATCATGTCCGTGTTGACGGTGCGCGACTGGGCGTCGAGCAGGCCCCGGAAGACGCCGGGGAAGACCAGCACGTTGTTGATCTGGTTCGGGAAGTCCGAGCGCCCCGTGGCCACGACGGCGGCGGTGCGGCGGGCGATCGCCGGGTCCACCTCGGGGTCCGGATTCGCGAGCGCGAACACGATCGCGCCGTCCGCCATGGCGGCCACGTCGTCCCCGTCCAGCACGTTGGGGGCGGAGACGCCGATGAAGACGTCGGCCCCGACCACGGCCTCCTTGAGGGTGCCGGTGATGTTCTCCGGGTTGGTGTTGTCGGCGATCCAGCACAGCGGCGAGTCCGGGTCGGCGGACCGCAGGTCCTCGCGGCCGGAGTGCACCACGCCGTGGATGTCGGCGACGACGGCGTGCTTGACGCCCGCGGCGATGAGGAGCTTCAGGATGGCCGTACCGGCCGCTCCGGCGCCGGACATGACGACCCGCACGTCCCCGATCGCCTTGCCCACCACGCGCAGCGCGTTGGTCAGCGAGGCCAGGACGACGATCGCCGTGCCGTGCTGGTCGTCGTGGAAGACGGGGATGTCCAGGGCCTCGCGCAGCCGGGCCTCGATCTCGAAGCAGCGCGGCGCGGAGATGTCCTCCAGGTTGATCCCGGCGAAGCCGGGCGCGATGGCCTTGACGATCTCGACGATGGCGTCGGTGTCCTGGGTGTCCAGGCAGATCGGCCACGCGTCGATGCCGGCGAAGCGCTTGAAGAGGGCCGCCTTGCCCTCCATGACGGGCAGCGCGGCCTTCGGGCCGATGTTGCCGAGGCCGAGCACCGCGGAGCCGTCCGTCACGACTGCGACGGAGTTGCGCTTGATGGTGAGGCGGCGGGCGTCCTCCGGATTCTCGGCGATCGCCATGCAGACCCGGGCCACGCCGGGGGTGTAGATCATCGAGAGGTCGTCGCGGTTGCGGATGGGGTGCTTGGACGCCATCTCGATCTTGCCGCCGAGGTGCATGAGGAACGTACGGTCGGAGACCTTGCCGAGCACGACGCCCTCGATGCCGCGCAGCCCCTCGACGATCTCGTCGGCGTGCGCGGTGGAGGAGGCGGCGATCGTGACGTCGATCCGCAGCTTCTCGTGGCCGGAAGCGGTCACGTCGAGGCCGGTGACCGAACCGCCGGAGGACTCCACGGCCGTGGTGAGCTGGGAGACCGCGGTGCCGCTCGCGGGCACCTCCAGCCTGACCGTCATCGAGTACGAGACGCTGGGCGCCGTTGCCATGGCCGAGTCCTTCGCTTTCCCTAGCTTCATTGCTGCGCGGCCGGGGCGCTCGCCTCGGACACGCTTCCCGATATTCGCACCTACTGGCCGGTAGCCGGTAA